>NZ_JBSGIJ010000008.1:0-279920 GCF_053605015.1 Nocardia sp. NPDC003979 | reverse complement strand
CAGCATCAGCAACTTCTCGGCGTACGCCTGAGCCTCCGCGACTACAGGATCGACGTCAGGGTTGGTGGGCGCAGACATCGTCGTCACTGCCTCTCCTCAAGGGACGTTTACTGTTTCCAATAGTTACACCTACGGGTGGTCACGTCAACTCCGCGAACCCCTGGAAGCCGGCCCGCGCGCGCGTCGACGCGGCGGCCGGACAAGCTACTCACCAGTAAAAACGCCTCTACCTGTGACACCGTGTCATGCACAGTCTGTGGGCCCGCGTGGTGAGATCAGGAAAATTCTTTGTGGCGGGCGCGTCGCGGGACCGGCGGTACCGACTACCTGCGGCGATCCGCACAAAAACAAAGGCCCCGCGACGACTGCCGCGGGGCCTTGCCTAGGCGATGTCAGGATTGTGGCAGGTCCGGAATCCGGGTGGCGCGGGCATAGACCGTCTCGCCCTCGTTGAGCCGCAGGGCTGCGGCGTCACCGCGCGTCACCTGCGCGGCGAACTGATCGCCGGTGGCGGCATTGCGCAATTCGAGGCGGACCTCGAAACCCAACCGGACGATGCGTTCGACGGTGGCCCGGGTGACCCCGGCCGACTCGGCGGTGCCCTCGTGCTCGGCCAGCGCCATGCTCGGATCGCGGCCGATGCGGATGTCGTGCGGGCGGACCAGGTGACCGTTGAGCCGGGCGACCGCGCCGAGGAACGACATCACGAACTCGTTGGCCGGCCGGTCGTAGACCTCCTCGGGCGAACCGACCTGCTCGATGCGGCCCTTGTTCATCACCGCGATCCGGTCGGCCACGTCGAGGGCTTCCTCCTGGTCGTGGGTGACCAGCACGGTTGTCACGTGGACCTCGTCGTGCAGCCTGCGCAACCACTGGCGCAGATCGGTACGCACCTTGGCATCGAGCGCGCCGAACGGCTCGTCGAGCAGCAGCACCTGTGGGTCGACGGCGAGCGCGCGGGCCAGTGCCATGCGCTGACGCTGACCACCCGAGAGCTGCGCCGGGTACCGGTGCTGGAAACCGTCGAGGCCGACGATGCCGAGCAGCTCGTCGACGCGCTTGTCGATCTCCTTCTTGGGCCGTTTGCGAATGGTCAGCCCGAAGGCGACGTTGTCGCGCACGGTCATGTGCTTGAACGCGGCGTAGTGCTGGAACACGAAGCCGATGTCGCGCTTCTGCGGCGGCACGTGGGTGACGTCGTTGCCCGCGATGACCACGACGCCGGAATCCAGGTTCTCCAGGCCGGCGATCGAGCGCAGCAGGGTGGACTTGCCCGAACCGGACGGGCCGAGCAGGGCGGTCAGCTCGCCGGAGGGGATGTCGATGCTGACGTCGTCGAGAGCGGCGAAGGAACCGTAGTTCTTGCGCGCGTTGGTCACGGTGATCATTCGGTGCCCCGCTTGCGTTCGAGAAGAGTCATCAGAAGGAGTACGACCAGCGCCATGCCCATCAGGAGGGTGGCCGCGCTGTAGGCGCCGAAGGTGTTGTGGTCGTTGATGTAGCGGCCGTGCACCAGCAGGGTGAGCGTCTGGGATTCACCGGGCAGCGCGGTGGAGACCATGATGACCGCACCGAATTCGCCGAGCGCGCGGGCGACGGTGAGCACGACACCGTAGGTCAGACCCCAGCGGATGGCGGGCAGCGTGATGCGCCAGAACGTCTGCCAGCGCGACGCGCCGAGCGTGGCGGCCGCCTGTTCTTGGTCGTCGCCGATCTCGTGCAGCACCGGCTCCACCTCGCGCACCACGAACGGCAGCGTCACGAAGATGGTGGCGATGACCATGCCCGGCAGGCTGAAGATGACCTTGAAACCGAGCGTCTCCAGCCCACCGAACCAGCCACCGGCACCCCAGAGCAGGATCAGCGACACACCGACGACCACCGGCGACACCGCGAACGGCAGGTCGACGATGCCCTGCACCAGGCTGCGCCCGGGGAACTTGCTTCGCACCAGCGCCAGCGCCGTGACCACACCGAACACCACGTTCAGCGGAACGACGATGGCGACGATGATCATCGACAGCTGGAACGCCGACTGCGCGGCGGGCGTGGTGATCGACTCGAGGAACGCCCCGATCCCCCGCTCGAACGTGCGCCACAGAATGATGACCAGCGGCAGCACCAGCAGCACGGCCAGGTAGCCGAGCGCGACGGTACGCAACGACAGCCGGGTGAACGCGGACAGTCTCATCGGGCCGCCTCTTCCTTGCGCGCGGACCGTTCGGCCAGCAGCCGCAGCACGAGCAGGCTGACGAACGAGATCACCAGCAGCGCCACCGACACCGCGGCCGCATTGATCGGCCGGTCGACCTCGATCTGCTGCTGGATGTACTGCGAGGTCATCTGGGTCTCGCGCGGGATGTTGCCACCGATCAGCACCACCGACCCGTACTCCCCGATCGCCCTGGCGAAGGCGAGGCCGCCACCGGAGATGATCGCGGGGGTGAGCGTGGGCAGCACGATCCGCCGGAAGGTGATCCAGTTGCTCGCGCCGAGCGACAGCGCCGCCTGCTCGACCTCCTTGTCGACTTCGATGAGCACCGGCTGCACCGAACGCACCACGAACGGCAGCGTCACGAAGGCGAGCGCGACAACGAGGCCCGGCTGGGAGGCGTTGAGATGGATGTCGATCGGGCTGTTCGGGCCGTAGAGCGAGAGCAGCACGATCGAGGCCACGATGGTCGGCAGCGCGAACGGCAGGTCGATCAGCGCGTTGACGATCCCCTTGCCGGGGAATTCGTCGCGCACCAGCACCCAGGCGATGAGGGTGCCCATCAGCACGTTGATGACGGCGACGATCACCGAGACGCCGATGGTCACCTTCAGCGAGTCGAGCGCGGCGGGCGCGGTGACCGCGTCCCAGAATCCGGCCCAGCCGTCCTCGAACGAGCTGACCGTGAGCGCCGCGAGCGGCAGCAGCACGATGACGCTGAGCCACAGCACGGCGACACCGATGCCGACCGGGCCGACCGAGCCGGTCACGCGCAGCCACGACAAGCGGCGGCCCGCCGGGCGTTTTTCGGGTTTCGCGGCACCGCCGGGATCGGGGGTGACCCCGGTCCCGGCGTGCCCACTGCTGTCAGTCACAGTTGTCCAGTATCGCGTGTGCGCTGGGTCACGGCCTACTTGGTGGCCTGGTCGTAGATGACCGCGACCTTGCCGGTGCCCTGGGCGAACAGCTCCTTGTCGACCGTCTTCCAGCCGCCGAGGTCGTCGATGGTCCAGAGCTTGGTCGGCTGCGGGAAGTCGTCGGCGAACTCGGCCGCGACCTTCGGGTCGACCGGGCGGAAGCCTGCCTCGGCCCAGGCCTTCTGGCCCGCGGGGGTGAACAGGAAGTCGCGGAAGGCCAGCGCCTTGGCCTGGTTCTTGGCGTTCTTGAGCACCGCGACCGGGTTTTCGATCTTGAAGGTGACCGGCGGGTTGACGTGTTCGATCGGGTCGCCCTTGCGCTCGGAGAAGATGGCCTCGTTCTCGTAGCTCAGCAGCACGTCACCGGTGCCCTGCAGGAAGGTCTCGGTGGCTTCGCGGCCCGACTTGGGCTGCACCTTCACGTGTTCGGGCGAGATCAGCTGCGTCAGGTAGTCCAGGCCGGCCTGCGGGTTCTTGCCGCCGTCGCTCTTGGCCGCGTAGGGGGCGAGCAGGTTCCACTTCGCCGAACCGGAGCTGAACGGATTCGGGGTCACCACCTCGACGCCCGGCTTCACCAGGTCGTCCCAGTCCTTGATGCCCTTGGGGTTGCCCTTGCGCACCACCAGGGTCACCACCGAACCGAACGGGATGCCCTTGCTCGCGTCGGCGTTCCAGTTCGACTCGACCAGACCCGCGTCGACCAGGCGGGTGATGTCGGGCTCGACCGAGAAGTTCACGATGTCGGCCTCGGCACCGTCCTTGACCTTGCGCGACTGGTCACCCGACGCACCGTAGGAGGCCTGGACCTGGACGCCCTTGCCCGCCTCGGTCTTGTTGAACTCGGGCACGACCTTGTCGAAGCCCGGCTTGGGCACGGCGTAGGCGTAGAGGTTGATGGTGCCCGCGCTGCCGTCGGCGGCCGAGTCACCGCCGGTGGAGTCGCTGGCGCCGCCGCTGCAGGCCGACAGGGTGATGGCGGCGACAGCGGTGAGGGCGACAGCGGCGACGCGACGGCGCGAGCCGAATCGGGTGGTGCGAGACATCGGGATGAACCTTTCGGAAAGGACCTGCCGGACAACGGTTTTCGTTGTGGCGGGTTGACGCATGTCGAGAAGGATGGCGCGACTCGGGCCCGGGGCCCCGGAGTGACGAACGACACCTGCGAAAGGAAGCGCGCGCCAGTCTACTGGGAAGAAACGCGCAGGAGTGTCCGGTGGCCGATCAACGACAGAGAATATCGGCGACAGCGAGGTTGCCGACAGCGATCAACGCCAGTTCATGGCGGATCTGCGGGGCGACACTCGATGACACAGGCGAACTGTAGCAGATTTGTGCATGATGGTTCGAATCGACGAGAGTTCAACAACGAGGGGGGATTTCAGCCATGACCATGGCTCCTGACCGGGTCCGGACACGTTTTCCGGAGATCAGCACGCGCACCTGGGAGCACCCGGCCGACCGCACCGCGCTGGTGACCCTGCGCTCGCTGAGTGGGTTCGACACGGTGCTGCGCGCACTGTCGAGCCTGCTGCGGGAACGCCAGCACCGGTTGCTCTACCTGGCCACCGCAGTACGGGTCGACGATCGCCAGTTCCGCACCCTGCACCAGTTGCGCGCCGACTGTGTCGGCGTGCTCGACGCGCAGGTCACGCCGGAGATGTTCGTGCTGCAGGACCCGTCGGTGAACGCCTTCACCATCGGGATGGACAAGCCGTTCATCGTGCTCACCACCGGCCTGCTCGAGCTGATGGACACCGAGGAGCTGCGGTTCGTCGTCGGGCACGAACTCGGGCACGCGCTGTCCGGGCACGCCGTGTACCGCACGATGCTGATGCATCTGATGCGGTTGTCGGCCTCGGTGGGCTGGATGCCGGTGGGTGGCTGGGCGCTGCGCGCGATCGTCGCGGCGCTGATGGAGTGGAGCCGCAAGTCCGAACTGTCCGGCGACCGCGCGGGACTGCTGTGCTGCCAGGACGTGGACGCCTCGGTGCGCGTGCACATGAAGACGGCGGGCGGCGCCTGGCTGAAGGAGATGAACCACGGCGCCTTCCTCGACCAGGCCGACGACTACCTCCGTTCGGGCGACCTGCGCGACGGCGTGCTCAAGCTGCTCAACCTGGAGTTGCAGTCGCATCCGTTCTCGGTGCTGCGCGCCGCCGAACTGCGCCGCTGGATCCAGTCCGGCGAATACGACCGGGTCCTTTCGGGTACCTATCCGCGACGTGAGCAGGATCGCAACGCGCGCATCAGCGACGAGGTGAAGGAGGCGGCCCGCCACTACCGCGAGTCGTTCGACCAGTCCGAGGACATGCTGGTGCGCACCGTGCGCGATCTGGGGCGCGATGTGGGATCGGCGGTGAACACCGTCGGCCAGGAAGTCGGCCGTACCGTCGCCGACCTGGGCAAACGTTTCGACGACTGGCGTAGGAACTGATCCGGCCGACCGGTGTGCGCTATCGGCGCGCGTCGGTCACCTGGTGAAGAACCAGGCGATGACGACCAGGACGAGCAGGGCGACGAGGGCGAGCTGAACGCGCGAACGTGGCATCAGCGGGCACCGCTGCCGACGGTGGGGCGTGCCGGAGCGGGCGCCGGGACGGGTGCGAGCTCGGGGCGGTCGTCGCGGCCGAGCGCACGGAAGATCGCGCGCAGGGCGCGGTCGAGGCCGTAGGCGATGGCGAAGCTGATCGGGACCATGCCGACCAGGACGACGAGGAATTGGGGGATGAACGGCAGCCCGGCCACCCACAGTTCGAAGCCGTCCCACCATCCTGCGATCCGTTGCACGACCACCACCCTAGTAGGTCGTCGTGAACACCCCTCACGACCGGGCGGTTTATCCGGTGCGGTGGACGCAGGCCGACATCGCACAGATCATGGGGTATGCCCTCTTCTCCCGAAGACAGCCTGCCGATTCTGACGCCGGTGCTCTCGAGTGGTCGACGAGGCGCCTTCCCACCGATCGACGACTACGCCTTTCTGTCCGACTGTGAGACCAACTGCCTGATCGCCAGCAGCGGCTCGGTGGAGTGGATGTGTGTGCCGCGGCCGGACTCGCCGAGCGTGTTCGGCGCCGTCCTCGATCGTGCCGCCGGCCATTTCCGGATCGGCCCGTACGGTGTGCACGTGCCCGCCGCGCGGCGTTACCTGCCGGGCGGGATGATCCTGGAGACGACCTGGCAGACCGAGACCGGCTGGATGATCGTGCGCGACGCGCTGGTCCTCGGCCCGTGGCACAACACCACCTCCCGTTCGCGCAGCTTCCGCCGCACCCCGATGGACTGGGACGCCGAGCACATCCTGCTGCGGACGGTGAAGTGTGTGAGCGGCACGGTGGAACTGGAGATGAGCTGCGAGCCGTCGTTCGACTACCACCGCGACGGTGCGCGCTGGGAGTACACCGGCAAGGTGTACGAGCAGGCCACCGCGTCGTGCGCCGCCGACGACTCCTGCCCGAGCCTGACACTCACCACCGATCTGCGGCTCGGGTTGGAGGGCCGCGAGGCGCGGGCCCGGACCAGGCTGAGCGAGGGCGACAACAGATTCGTCGCGCTCACCTGGTCGGAACTGCCCGCGCCCGCCACCTTCGACGAAGCGGCCGACAAGATGTGGACCACGGCCGAATGCTGGCGGCGCTGGATCACCCTCGGCGATTTCCCCGACCACCCGTGGCGCAACTATCTGCAGCGCAGCGCACTGACCCTCAAGGGCCTCACCTACGCCCCCACCGGCGCCCTGCTCGCCGCGCCGACCACATCGCTGCCGGAAACCCCTGGCGGCGAACGCAATTGGGACTACCGCTACACCTGGGTGCGGGACTCGAGTTTCGCGCTGTGGGGCTTGTACACCCTCGGTCTCGACCACGAGGCCGACGACTTCTTCAACTTCCTCAACGACGTGACCACCGGCGACAACGGCGACGCCGTCCCCCTGCAGGTGCTCTACGGTATCGGCGGCGAACGCCACCTCACCGAGGAAACGTTGCCCGAGCTGTCGGGCTACGACTACTCCCAGCCGGTCCGGATCGGTAACGCCGCCTACGACCAGGACCAGCACGACATCTGGGGCACCATGCTCGACGCGGTGTACCTGCACATGAAATCGCGCCAGCAGGTGCCGGATTCGTTGTGGCCCATGCTCGAACGCACGGTGAACGCGGCGATCGACCACTGGCGTGAACCCGATCGCGGCATCTGGGAGGTACGCGGCGAACCGCAGCACTTCACCGCGTCGAAGGTGATGTGCTGGGTGGCGCTCGACCGTGGCGCCCGGCTGGCACAGCTGCACGGCAAGCACACCCACGCGACGCGCTGGTTCGAGATCGCCGAGGAGATCCGCGAAGACGTCCTGGCCAACGGCGTCGATGCCGACGGGGTGTTCACGCAGACCTATGGCGGAACCACCCTCGACGCCTCCCTGCTGCTGATCGTGCTCACCCGGTTCCTGCCCGCCGACGACCCGCGGGTGCGGGCCACGGTGCTCGCCATCGCCGACCGGCTCACCGTGTCGGGGCTGGTCCTGCGCTACGACACCGACACCACCGACGACGGGTTGTCCGGCGAGGAGGGCACTTTCACGATCTGCTCGTTCTGGCTGGTGTCGGCGCTGGTGGAGATCGGCGAACTCGAACGCGCCACCCACCTGTGCGAACGGCTGCTCGGGCTGGCGAGCCCGCTACGGCTCTACGCCGAGGAGATCGATCCGCGCACCGGCAGGCACCTGGGCAACTACCCGCAGGCGTTCACCCACCTGGCTCTCATCAACGCGGTGACCCATGTGATCCGGGCCGAGGACTCGCGTCAGGCCGGTCAGTTCCAGCCCGCCCACACCCCGGTACACCAGTCGAGTCAGTAGGCGAGTTTCTCGGCCCGGGCGCGCAGCGCGGCCACCGTGCGCAGTCCGGCGTCGATCTCGGTGAGGCGCAGCTCGCGGTGGTCGCCGTAGCGCAGCCCGGTCTCCTCGGCGGCGCGCAGTGCCTCCTCGGCGGTGCGCGACACCTCGGCGGCGATCTCGGTGTAGTGGTCGCGCAGCACCCGCTGCAGCGTGCGCAGCCGGTTGCGGGACTCCTTGCCCACCTGGAAGATCACGTCGTCGGCGAGCCGGGCGACGGCCACCTTGGCCTCGGCCTGCCTGCGCTGCTTGCGATTTCGCCGGTCGTCCCACAGCGCGTTCACACCGAGCAGCACGCCCGCGCCCGCCGAGTACCAGTTCACCAGCGACATACCGAGCAGGCTGGTGGCGAGACCCACCATCAGGATGCCGCCGTAGGAGCCGCGCAGGGCGGACAGGAACTGCTGTCCCACACCGGCTTTGGCGCTCTCCAACGGTTCGAGCGGTTGCACCGGTTCGAGCACCTCGCCCGGATTGGTGAGGCGCAGTTCCGGCAACGGCGGGGTGCGGTTGTCGGGTGGGAACTTCGCGGCCACCTGCTCGGACAGCTCGACGGCACGGTAGTGCGCCATCACGAAGTTCTCCTCGACCGCCTCACAGATCCGCGCGTCGAGTTCGGTGGCGAAATCGGCCCACTTGCGAGCGGGGTCGATCCGCGAGATCTCGGCCTCGGCCTCCCGGACCAGGCTGCGCAGGCGATGGCGCAGGTCGTGTTCGATATCGGCGCCCAGTTCGGCGCTGCCGTCGACCAGGGTGACCTGCCAGGTGGCGGTGCGCTGACGCAGCTGATCGGCCTCGGTGCGGGCAGCGGCCAGCCGCTGCGTGATCTCGGCGCGGCGGCGCGGGTCGCGCAGGGTGTCGGCCTCGGCGCGCAGGGTGACGGTGAGCTGGTCGGTGACCAGCGCGATATCGCGCGCCGCCGCCGTCACCGCGACCGAATCGGCGCGGGCGACCACGAATTCGCGCAGGTGATCGATGAGCTGGGGCACCCCGGATTCGATATCGCGCTGCGGGTCACGGGTCTCGCCCGCCTGGCGGTGCAGCACCGCCGACACGGGGGCGACAGCGAAGTTCAGGCCCGCTTCGTCGAGCAGGACCCGGTTGCGGCGCTGGGTGAGCGACCAGTGCGGGTTGCGGTCGATCTTGGTGAGCACACACACCACCGACGGGCAGACCCGTTCGACGCGGCGCAGGTAGTCCAGCTGAGCCGGGGTGAGTTCGGCGGCCGAGTCGGTGGCGTAGAGGACCACGTCGGCGGCGGCGATCATCGACCAGGCCGCTTTGTCGTGGGTGGTCGCGCCCGGTGCGTCCATCACCACCAGGCCGTCGGCGAGCAGGGGGCTCGGCTCGGCGAATTCGGCGCGCACGACGCCGAGCGAGATCAGCGCCGGCCCGGGGTCGAGCGGGTCGACCGGCACGCGCTCGATCCGGCCGCGCGGGTCCGACTTCACCAGCGTCGCGGTCGGTGTCCGGCCGTATTCGACGATCACCGGCACGCTCGGCTTGCCGTCGGTGGCGCTGACCGGGGTGCCGACCATGCTGTTGACCAGGGTGCTCATCCCGGCACCCGGTTCGCCGACGACGACCATGCGCACCCGGGGATCGGTGAGCCGTGCCCGCACCATGCCGAGGCGGGCATCGAGGTCGTCGCGCCCGCCGGAGCGGACCAGGTCCCGCAATTCGTCGACGAGCGAGACCACCGGTGCCATCGCGTCCGGGTGCTTTACCGTCGCGGTCTGCAGTCCGGTCGCGGCAGACAACCTGTTCCTCACTCTCGTTGCATGGGCCCGGTCCTCGTTCTGGGACTAGACGAAGTCGTACCCAGCGTGCGCGGTGGGAAACGCCGACGACAAGTCGGCGGCACCGACGCCCGGCTCGAACAGACCGGCCGAGGCGCCATAGTAGCCGCCGTCGTGCTGATCGAACTCGGCGGCGATGGGCTTGGTCTCGATGACCGGCGGTTTCACCGGTGCGACGGTCGGCGCCACCGTGGCGGGCGGGGTGACCACCGCGGGCGGGTCGACGTCGACGGTCGGTTGCTTGGTAGGCGCGGTCGGCTGCTGTGTGGGTACGGTCGCCGTCGGCACCGACGCGGTCGGCCCGGTGGGATCGGCGGGCGTATCGACGCTGGGGGTGCTCGGCGTGGTCGCGCCCGTGCCGGGGCCGGTGGTGAGGTCGTCGTCGGGGTAGGTGGGCGTCACCGGGACGGTGACTCCGGTGGTCGGCACGGTGACCGTCGGCACCGTCACGTCGGGGCGCGTTGTCGGGACTGTCACGGTCGGCACCTCGGGCAGCTTCACCGTCGAGGGCGTGCTGAGGTCGACGGTCGTCGGCGTCGACGGCGGGGTGACGGTGGGCAGGGGTGTCGGCGTGCTGATCGAAGGCTCGGGAACCACAACGGTTTTGGTGACCGGGGTCGGAGCGAGCAGGCCCGGTACAGCCGCCGCGGGCGCGGTGAGCGGGGACGCACCCGCCGGACCGCCGAGCACGTTGGCGATGGGGGTGGTCGCCGCGTCGGGCTGGATGGTGGTCTGCAGGGGTGTGCTGACCACCGGGCTCGGTGCGATCGGCGCGGCGACGACCGGAACCGGAGCCGGGACCGGGGCGACGGGTGCCGGAGCAGGTGCCGCGGCGATCGGTGCGGGTGCGATGGCGGCGGGGGCCGGAGCGATCGGCGCCGGGGCCACCGGGGCGGGAGCGACGGGCGCCATGGCGGTGGGCGCGGGCACACCGGTCACCGGCGCTACGCCGCCCGGGGCCGCATGGCCGGGGGCCGACGCGGACTGACCCGGCACGACCGCGCCTTGCGTCGGTGCGGTCTGACCCGGTCCGGTGTGACCCGGCGCGCCGGCGCCGGGCACTGCCGATCCGCCGGGGCCGGGCGCGGTGGCGCCGGGCATGGCCGATCCGCCGGGGCCGGGTGTGACGGAATCGGTCTGACCGGGCGCGGGCTGACCGGGTGCGCTCTGTCCGGGTGCGAGGGGCCCACCGGTCGAGCCGGGAACAGTCGCTGCGGGCAGGTCGGCACCCGTCGCGGATCCTGGGAGACCAGGGCTCGCCGCACCGGGCACCTCGGAGCCGGGCAGCGCCGGACCCGTCGATCCACCGGGTACGTCCGAACCGGGCAGTGCCGGGCCGGTCGCGGCACCGGGTACCCCATTCGCCGCACCGTCGAGCGGTGCGGGCTCGCCGGGGATGCGAATTCCGTCACCGAGCCACTGGCTGTAGTCGTCGAGTGCGTCGCCGACATTGCCGACCTGCACGTCGACCTTCATCTGGGAGGTGAACCACACGCCGTCGAGCCCGGCGTGCATGTCGATCTGCCAGTCGGAGGTCACCATCGCACCGAAGCCGTCGAACAGGCCGCCGAGGTCACCGATGCCGTCGAAGGCGCCGCCGGGGCCTGCGACCTGGCTTGGCCCGTCGGAGCCGGGCAGCCCACCGAAACCGGGCAGGCCGTGGTCGTAGCCGGGGATACCGCCGTCGTAGCCGGGGATGCCCGCACCGGGTAGGCCGTCGTAGCCGGGAATGCCGATGCCGCCACCGGGGACGCCGTCGTAACCGGGGATACCGCCGGGGAGGCCGTCGTATCCCGGGATCCCGATGCCGGGAATGCCGTCGAGTTCGGGGAATCCGGCGCCCGGCTGCCCGGCGCCGGGCTGGCCGGCGCTCGGCTTGTCGGTGCCCGGGATGCCGAAGCCGCTGTCGCCGTAGCCCGGTTTGGGCCCGTAGGAAGGAATGCCTATGCCGTTCGACGAATCGTCGTCGTCGGTGCCGGGAATCCGCATGCCGTGGTCGCCGTCGGAACCCGGAATCTCGGGGCGCCAACCGCTTTCGCGTGGCTGCGAGGTCAGCGTGACATCGCCGTCCATGGGGCGCTGCGTACCGAAGGGGCTGTAGGGCAACGGGTTCGGCGCCGGTTCCGCGGGCAGGTCGGGGAAGGTGAGGACCGGGCTCGGTGCGTCGGGCTCCGGGTCGCTCGGCACCTGCGACGACCAGCCGGCGTAGCGACTGTCGGCATTGCTGCTGCCCTGTTCCGGGCTCGTCCCGTTGGCGGCGACCAGCGCGCCACCGGTGACGTACGCGCCGGCCCGCGCCACCCGAGCAACACCGTTGGCCACCAGGTAGGCCGTGTCGGTGCCGTCGGCGCGCGCGTCATCGTCGTCGAAAGGCAGTTCCCGCGTCATTCTTGCTCCACCACTCGCATCGCTGACTCTCCCCACCCACGAACGAGGCGAAGTGAAGATCATCCAACACTAATTGCCCGGATCTGTACTGTCATTTTCACCAGGACGGCCGGTCCCACCTTATGGCGAGCAACGCCTTTCGGCGAGCCGTCGGAACCAGGGGGACGCAGATCCCAAGAGAACTCTAACGATCGCTCAACGAAGCGTGAAGATCGCCTGCCTAGCGTCGGTTTCGCCGACCGAGACGAGTCGGCGACCACACAGCCAGGAGACCGATCATGACCACTTCCTCCCTGCGCCGCCGCATCGGCGTCGTCACCGCGACCGTCGGTGGCGTGGCGCTGCTCACCGCGACCCTCAGCGGCGCCGCGCTCGCCGACCCCGGCGCACCCGACCGCGGCGAACACGTCCGGATCATCTGTACCGCCCCCGGCGGCGACCTGCCCGTGCCGCCCGAACCGCCGCTCGAACCGCGCATCGACCTCGAGCGTTTCCCGGCACATCCCGGTCACGACCGCACGATCCACATCGGCCCGGGCGCACCCGGCGAGCTGCCCGAGGGCGTCGAGTGTGTGCGGATCGCACCGGGCGGGGAGCGGACCGTCGTCGAGCTGCCCGACGGCGCACGCCCCGCGCGTCCGGCTTTCCCGCGCTGACCTGCTGTGACGATCGATCGCACTAGGGTGAGCAGATGACCGGACAGCAGATCTTGGTCGTCGACGACGAGGTCCGCGTGCTCGCGTCGCTGCGGCGCGGGCTGGAACTGTCGGGGTTCGAGGTGCTCACCGCGAGCGACGGCGCCGCTGCCCTCACCCTGGTGCGCTCGGCCGCACCCGACGCGATGGTGCTCGATGTGAACATGCCCGAGCTCGACGGCGTGGGCGTGGTCACGGCGTTGCGGGCGTTGGGCAACGACATCCCCATCTGCGTGCTCAGCGCCCGCAGCGCGGTGACCGACCGCATCGCCGCCCTGGAAAAGGGTGCCGACGACTACCTCACCAAGCCCTTCGACCTCGGCGAACTGGTGGCCCGGTTGCGGGCGTTGCTGCGGCGCAGGCCGGTCACCGGCGGGTCCAACGGCGAGACGATCCGTGTCGGTGCGGTGGCGATCGACCTGGCCGGGCACCGGGTGCACGCGGCCGGACGACCGGTCGACCTGACCAAACGCGAGTTCGAACTGCTGGCGATGCTGGCCCGCAATGTGGGCATCGTGCTCGGTCGCGAACAGATCCTGTCCACCGTGTGGGGCTACGACTTCAGCACCGACACGAATGTGGTTGATGTGTTCGTGTCGTATCTACGCCGGAAATTGGAGGCCGACGGGGTGGAGCGAGTGGTGCACACCGTGCGCGGGGTCGGATTCGTCATGCGGGAGCAGCCGTGAGAACGCGATCGTGGTCGTTGCGTACCCGGGTCGCGGTGGTGTCGGCGGTGGTCGCCGCGGTCGTCGCGGTGACGCTCGGGCTCACCTACGCGGCACTGCTGAAGGCGGCGGGCGCCCGTCAGCTCGACGAGACCGTGTCGACCATGCGGGTGATCGTCGCCCATCCCGCCCGTGGAATCCCGTCGGCACCACCGCTTCCGGCCGAACCCGCGACACCGTTCGAGTCATCACCCGCGCCGGCCGACGGCTCCCAGGTCAGTCCGGCGCCGCCGAACGCTTCGCTGCCCGACGGTCGAACGCTCACCCGCCCGGCACCGCCGGATGTGGGGCTGGCGCTCGTGCAGGGGGCGCCCGGCATGGTCGTGCGGCTCAATCCCGATCGCGACCTGATCGATGCCGCCATCACCCGCAGCCAGCTGATCGGGCTCGGCATCGGCGTAGGCGGAGTGCTCGTCGCGGCCGGATTGGGTTGGGTGCTGGCCGGTTTCGCGGCCCGGCCGCTGCGCAGGCTCGCCTCGGCCACACACGAGATCGATACCCTCGACCGCCTGCCGCCGTTGCCGGGGCGCGGGGTGAGAGAGGCCGAGGAACTGTCCGACGCCATCAACCGCATGCTCGAACGCCTGGAAACCGCCCACGGACAGACCAATCAGGCCCTGGCGAGCGCCCGCGATTTCGCCGCCGTCTGCGCGCACGAACTGCGCACCCCGCTTACCGCCATGCGCACCGACCTGCAAGTCCTCGCCGGTACCGAACTGCCCGCCGAGCAGCGCGGCACCGTGCTGGCCGACGTGCTGGCGGCCGAACGCCAGATCGAGCACACCCTCACCGATCTCGAGCGCCTGGCCGTCGGCGAACTCACCGACCGCGCCGCTTTCGAACCGTTCGAACTGTGCGAAACCCTCGACCGCGCGGTGCAGAACGCGCGCCGCGCCCACACCGGCACCGAGATCACGCTCACCGCCTGCGATCCGGTCCCGATGACAGGGCTGCCGGGCGGCATCATGCTGATCGTGACGAACGCCGTCGCCAACGCGGTACACCACGGGCAGGCGAGCGTGGTGCGGGTCCGGGCGGAGCCGGGCTCGATCACCATCGACGACGACGGCACCGGCATCCCGGAACACCTGGGCGCCAAAGCTTTCGACCGCTTCGTCAAACGTCCCGGTTCACCCGGATCGGGACTCGGCCTGGCGCTGGTTCGTCAACAGGCCGAATTACACGGCGGTACAGCCGAATTGAGCCGCAGCCCGCTCGGCGGCACACGCCTCACCGTGCGTGTGCCCACCGAAGCCGGCTGAGTTACTTGCCCTTCGGCTTGTCCGAGGCCGCGTCCGAGGACAGCGCGGCAACGAAGGCCTCCTGCGGCACGTCGACCCGGCCGATGGTCTTCATGCGCTTCTTGCCTTCCTTCTGCTTCTCGAGCAGCTTGCGCTTACGGCTGATGTCACCGCCGTAGCACTTGGCGAGCACGTCCTTGCGGATGGCGCGGATGTTCTCGCGCGCGATGATCTTCGAGCCGATCGCCGCCTGGATGGGCACCTCGAACTGCTGACGCGGGATGAGTTCGCGCAGCTTGGTGGTCATCTTGTTGCCGTAGGGCTGGGCCGCGTCCTTGTGCACGATGGCGCTGAACGCGTCGACGGCCTCACCCTGCAACAGGATGTCGACCTTCACCAGCGCGGCTTCCTGCTCGCCCGCCTCTTCGTAATCGAGGCTGGCGTAGCCGCGCGTGCGCGACTTCAGCGAATCGAAGAAGTCGAAGATGATCTCGGCCATCGGCAGCGTGTACCGCATCTCGACGCGGGTCTCGGACAGGTAGTCCATGCCGAGCAGCTCGCCGCGCCGCGACTGGCACAGCTCCATGATCGAGCCGATGAACTCGCTCGGCGCGATCACGGTGCACTTGGTGACCGGCTCGAACGCCTGGCGCACCTTGCCCTCCGGCCAGTACGACGGGTTGGTGACGATGTGTTCCTTGCCGTCCTCCATGACCACGCGGTAGATCACGTTGGGCGCGGTGGAGATGAGGTCGAGGCCGAACTCGCGCTCCAGGCGTTCGCGGGTGATCTCCATGTGCAGCAGACCGAGGAAGCCGCAGCGGAAGCCGAAACCGAGCGCCACCGAGGTTTCCGGCACGTAGGTGAGCGCGGCGTCGTTGAGCTGGAGCTTGTCCAGGGCGTCGCGCAGGTTCGGGTAGTCCGAACCGTCCACCGGGTAGAGGCCGGAGTAGACCATCGGTTGGGGTTCGCGGTATCCGGTGAGGGCCTGCGTCGCGCCGTCGCGGGCGCTGGTGATGGTGTCGCCGACCTTGGACTGACGAACGTCCTTCACACCGGTGATGAGGTAGCCCACCTCACCGACGCCCAGGCCCTGGGTGGGCTTGGGTTCGGGCGAGACGATGCCGATCTCGAGCAGTTCGTGGGTCGCGCCGGTCGACATCATCTTGATCTTCTGGCGCGGGGTCAGCTTGCCGTCGACCACACGGATGTAGGTGACCACGCCGCGGTAGGTGTCGTAGACGGAGTCGAAGATCATGGCGCGCGCGGGTGCGTCGGCCTCACCGACCGGCGGCGGGACCAGCCGGACCGCCTCGTCGAGCAGCGCGGGCACACCGACGCCGGTCTTGCCGGAGACGCGCAGCACGTCCTCGGGCTCACACCCGACGATGTGGGCGATCTCGGCGGCATAGCGATCCGGGTCGGCCGCAGGCAGGTCGATCTTGTTCAGGACCGGGATGATCGTGAGGTCCTTGTCCATCGCCAGGTAGAGATTGGCGAGGGTCTGTGCCTCGATCCCCTGCGCGGCGTCGACCAGCAGGATCGCACCCTCACAGGCCTCCAGCGCGCGCGACACCTCGTAGGTGAAGTCGACGTGGCCCGGGGTGTCGATCAGGTGCAGCACGTAGTCGGTGCCGTCGACCTGCCACGGCAGCCGGACGTTCTGCGCCTTGATGGTGATGCCGCGCTCGCGCTCGATGTCCATCCGGTCCAGGTACTGGGCGCGCATCGCCCGCTCCTCGACCACACCGGTCAGCTGCAACATCCGATCGGCCAGGGTCGACTTGCCGTGGTCGATGTGGGCGATGATGCAGAAGTTCCTGATCCGCGACGGATCGGTGAACGTCGTATCGGCAAAGCTGGAAGCCACTCCACTCCTCGAGGGGTATCGGCGAACTGGGTCCATCGTCCCATGACCACACGCGCGGCTCTGTCACCGGTGCACCGGAGCCGGGTCAGTCGTTATATTTCCAAGCATGGCCAGCAGTTGGAACACTCTCGGCAAGCAGCTCGGCGTGATCGCCAAGGAGCAGGGGCCGAAGATCGTGCGCAAGCAGGGACCTCGGCTGCTCGAGAAGCTGGCGGGTGCGTTGGGCGGCGCCAAGCCCGGCCCCGTCGTGCCGGTGCGCCCGACCGCCTCCACCCCGGTGCCGACCGCGCATCGGGCCCGCCAGATCGTCTACTGCCCGCAATTGGACGGGCGTGCCGACCCGGGTGAGGTGGTGTGGACCTGGGTGCCGTTCGAGGAGGACCCGACCAACGGCAAGGACCGGCCGGTACTCGTGGTCGGGCGCGATCGCAAGACGCTGCTCGGGCTGATGCTGTCGTCGAAACCCGAACGCGCGCACGACCGCAACTGGGTGGGCATCGGCTCGGGTCCCTGGGACCACGCGGGCCGGGCGAGCTGGGTGCGGCTGGACCGGGTGCTCGATGTGCCCGAGGACGGCATCCGGCGCGAAGGCGCGATCGTCGAACGCAAGACCTTCGACCTCGTCGCGCACCGGCTGGTCGCCGAATACAGCTGGAGCTGACGCGGCGACCCCCGATCCGGACACACCGGATCAGGGGTCGTGAAAGCTCGGCTCAGCTCAGTACATCCCGGGAACGGCCGAAGATCATGCCGTACACCAGTGCCCCGAGCACGCCACCGATCAGCGGGAACACGAAGAACGCCCACACCTGACCCATCGCGCCGTCCTGGTACGGAGCGACCGCGAGGCTGCGCGCCGGGTTGACCGAGGTGTTGTCGACCGGGATCGAGATCAGGTGGATCACGGCGAGCGTGAAGCCGATCGACATACCGGCCAGCGGCACATCCGAGAGGCGGTCGGTCGAAGCGAGCACGACGAAGACCAGCACCGCGGTGAGCATCACCTCGATGATGATCATGGCCGCCATGCCGTACCCGTTCTGCACCACGACCTCGCCGAGCGGGCCGGTGGCCGCCGACGGACTGTGCTTGCCCCAGCCGTTGGCGCCGAGGCCGTCGACCGGCCGGTCGTAGCTCGGCAGGTTCTTGGCCACCGCGAACAGCACCAACCCGGCCAGGAGGCCACCGATGAGCTGGGCGACCCAGTAGCCGACCGCCGAGACGACCGTGACCCGCCCGAGTAACAGTTGGCCGAGCGTGACCGCGGGGTTGACGTGGCAGCCCGAGATCGGCCCGATGGAGTACACGAGGAACAGCAGAGTGAGACCGAAGGCCAGCGCCACACCGAGCGCACCCACCCGATCACCGGCGATCACCGCGGTGCCGACACCGCCCATGACGAGCAGGAACGTGCCGAGTGCTTCCGCCGCCCATTTCTTGGGCTCGGGGATGACTTCGGGTTCAGTGAGTTCTTGTGCTGTGAGCGACATCTGCGACCACCTCTCCGGGAGAATGATCCCCGCGACGAGCGGGGTCCGCACGAGCGTTTCGGACATTACGCCAGGCGAGTGACCTCTACAACGACCGCGAGGTCTGTCGAGCCGCCGCCGGAGAACACCCCTTTCAGTGGCGGTACGTCCGCGTAGTCCCGCCCCACACCCACCGACACGTGCTGCTCGTTGACCGCCAGATTGTTGGTCGGGTCGTAACCCCACCACTGTCCCGTCCAGGCCTCCACCCAGGCGTGCGACTCCCCCGCCACCGCCTCCCCGATCGGCGCGGCCGGGTTCGGATGCAGATACCCCGACACATAGCGGCTGGGAATTCCCATGGCGCGCAACAACACCAGCGTCAGGTGCGCGAAGTCCTGGCAGACGCCGCGCCGCTCGGCGAAGGCCTGCGGGGCCGAGGTGTGCACCGAGGTGGTGCCAGCGCTGTAGTCCATTTCCCGGTGCACCCATTCGGCCGCCCGGACCACCGCTTCGGCGGGCGAGACGCCGCGCGCCAGCTGACCGGCCACGGCGTCGAGGGCCTCGTCGCGTGGCACGTAGGCGGTGGGACGGAGCATTTCGTCGAACCGGTCGACGGTGCGTTCGCCACGCAGCTCGTCCCAGGTCAGTTCCGTCGCCGGTTCGGTGAACGGTTCGGTTTCCACCACCGACGACCCGCTCACCTCCAGTTCGGTGTGCGGGGCGTGCAGATCGAACGCGGTGACGGCCGTCCCCCAGTAGTCGGTGTAGCGGTAGGACCGGGTGGCGGGCACGGTTTCGACCCGATTGAGGATCACGTTCTGTCTGCTGTCGGCCCTCGGGGTGAGTCTTGCCTCGTTGAACGAGCGCGTCACCGGCGCGTCGTAGAGGTATCCGGTGGTGTGCACCACCCGCATCCGCCAGCTCACAGCTCCCCCTCCACGGTCACGGTGGCGTCGGTGCCGCGCCGCACATCGGTCCAGGCCACCCACGGTGCGGCGTGGAAGTACTGCCGCGACACGGCTTCCCCGACCTCACGGCACGCCTGCTGCAAGGCGAGCAACCGGGTCTGCAGGGTTTCCAGCAGTACGCCGGGTGGCAGGAATTCCAGTTCGCTGCGCGCCCGGCCGAGCACGCGTTGCGCTTCGTGGCGGGCACCGACGCGGCTGCCCGGCCGCTGATCCAGCTCGGTCAGACAGGCCTCGGCAACCAGCAACGCATGGAACACCGAACGCGGGAAAAGCCGGTCGAGCAGGATGAATTCGGCCACCCGTGCCGCGTCGAGCGCGCCACGGTGGGTGCGCAGGTAGGTGTCGTGGGCGCCCGCGGACCGCAGCACCGTCACCCAGGCGGGTGAGGAAGTGCGGTCACCGGCCCGGGACAGCAGCAAGCGGACCATCATGTCGATGCGTTCGATGGAACGGCCGAGCAGCAGGAAGCGGTACCCGTCGTCGCGGCTCAGGGTCGAGTCGGTGAGGCCCGTGAACATCGCCGCGCGGTCCTTGACGTAGGCGAAGAATTCGTGCGGACCCAGCCCACGGGCGGCCTGCTCGGCCGAGGCCAGCCCGTTGTAGGTGGTGTTGAGGCACTCCCACATCTCGCTGGAGGTGACTTCCCTTGCACCACGGGCGTTTTCGCGTGCCTTTGCGATGGATTCGCTGATGGACACGCCGTGCTCGTGGCTGAACGCGACCAGATCGGTGACCGACCAGACGTCCAGGCGCAAACCGCCGGGCGGTTCGATGCCGAGCACCTCGAGCAGGACTCGCGACGTGCGGTCGGCGTCGACGGTGGCGTCCTCGAGGAGTTGGTGCACGGCTACGTCGAGAATGCGGGCGGTGTCGTCGGCGCGCTCGACGTAGCGGCCGATCCAGTACAGGGATTCGGCATTACGGGCGAGCATGTGGTCAATCCCCGATCAGCCGCTGGGTCTGTTGTTGCTGCTGTTGTTGCTGATGGGCCTGGGAGGTGGTGAGGTCGCGACCCTGTTCGAACGGATCGGCGCGGAGCGGATCACTCACCAGCTGCGGGCCGGCCAGCTCGCTGTCGTCGGAGCGGCCTGCGAGCACCCAGGTGTCCTTGCTGCCCCCGCCCTGGCTCGAGTTCACCACCAGCGACCCTTCGGGCAGCGCGACGCGGGTGAGGCCGCCGGGCAGCACCCAGATGCTGTCGCCGTCGTTCACCGCGAACGGGCGCAGGTCGACGTGCCGTGGGACCAGGTCGTCGCCGATCTTGGTCGGCACCGTCGAGAGCTGCACCACCGGTTGCGCGATCCAGCCCCTCGGATCGGCGCAGACCTTGCGGCGGACGGCGTCGAGTTCGGCGCGGTCGGCGTCGGGGCCGATCACGATGCCGTAGCCGCCCGACCCCTCCACCGGTTTGACCACCAGTTCGTCGAGCCGGTCGAGTACCTCGGCGCGTTCCTCGTCGAGCCAGCAGCGGAAGGTGTCGACATTGGGCAGGATCGGTTTCTCGCCCAGGTAGTACTCGATGATCGCCGGGACGTAGGTGTAGACGAGTTTGTCGTCGCCCACGCCGTTGCCGACGGCGCTGGAGATCACCACATTGCCCGCGCGGGCGGCGTTGAGCACACCGGCGACGCCGAGCACCGAGTCCGGGCGGAAGTGCATCGGGTCGAGGTAGATGTCGTCGATGCGGCGGTAGATCACGTCGACCTGTCGTTCCCCCTCGGTGGTCCGCAGGTAGACGACATTGTCGCGGCAGAACAGGTCACGACCCTCGACCAGCTCCACCCCCATCTGCCTGGCCAGCAGCGAATGCTCGAAATACGCCGCGTTGTGCACCCCGGGTGTGAGGACGACCACCGTCGGGTCGGCCTCGTTGGGTGCCGCCGAAGCACGCAATGCCCGCAGCAGGTGCGCCGGATAGTCACCGACCGCGCGGACCAGGTGCGAGGAGAACAGGTCGGGGAAGACGCGCGCCATCGTCCGCCGGTTCTCCATCACATAGGAGACTCCCGACGGCGAGCGCAGATTGTCCTCGAGCACCCGGAAATCGCCGTGTTCGTCACGCACCAGGTCGATGCCCGACACATGGATGCGCACACCGTTGGGCGGGACGATGCCCGCGGCCTCGCGGTGGAAGTGCGCACAGGAGGTGACCAGGCGCTTCGGGATCACCCCGTCGCGCAGGATGTTCTGCTCGCCGTACACATCGGCCAGGAACAGTTCGAGGGCGCGGACCCGCTGGGTGATGCCCCGCTCGAGATGCGCCCACTCGGCCGCGGCGATCACGCGCGGCACCAGATCGAGGGGGAAGGGGCGTTCCTTTCCCGACAGCGAGAAGGTGATGCCCTGGTCGATGAACGCGCGGTCCAGGGCGGCGGAGCGTTTGGCCAGATCGTGGACGTCGTTGGCGGCCATCGCCGCGTGAATGCCCCGGTAGGGCGCGCGAACCTTGCCGTTCGGGTCGAACATCTCGTCGAAGGCGCCGGCGAAGCGGCCGGGGCCGTAGCCGTGGAACAAACCGGTGTGTGCGACCGCCGGATGACCGTTCGTGCTCACCAACGCCGGTGAGGCGGATCGTGCCGTACCCGGCGTTGTGGTGGAGGTCATGGGAGAAAACTGTCCACTACCCGGTGACAACGCCGTGTGAGCCCCACGTAAATTTCTCGCATCACCTGAAACGGGTGAACTCGCCGTCCGCACCGGTGTGGGCGGGCGGGGCCCGATTTCGCCGGGCGGTGCCGAGCTGGTAACCTCGATCTTCGGCGCGGTGTTACCCGTAGTTCAGCACCATCTGCTGCATCGTGGGCGCGCGCCCGACGAGCTTTCAAGACATACCACCCAGCGACAGGAAACCAGAGGATACAGGCGTGGCCAACATCAAGTCCCAGATGAAGCGGATCCGTACCAACGAGGAAGCGCGCAAGCGCAACCAGTCGGTCAAGTCCGCGCTGCGCACCGCGATCCGCAACTTCCGCGAAGCCGCCGCCAGCGGTGACAAGGAAAAGGCTGCCGAGCAGCTGCAGTTCGCGAGCCGCAAGCTCGACAAGGCTGCCTCCAAGGGCGTCATCCACGCCAACCAGGCCGCCAACAAGAAGTCCGCGCTCGCGCTGGCTCTGAACAAGATCTGATCTGCCCGGGTCGCTAGTACCCGGTTCGCAAGACGCAGCCGCCGTGGCCTCGATGACCACGGCGGCTTTTGTCGTCGGCTACCATTCCGCGCATGTTGACGGTGTACGCGAATCAGACGGTGGTACGAGGCGACGACCTGGCCGAGGTGATCCGCGCGGCGGAGATCCTCGGGCTCGGTCTCAAGATCGAGAACGTGATGGTGCCCGACGAGGACGGCGGCTACAGCGTCGCCTGGGTCGTCACCCGTGAGGACGAGATCCCGCTCTACGAGGAGTGGGAGGGCCGGTACGAGGACCTCGAGGAAGACGAGGAGGCCCTCGCCGTCATCGGCGACTGACCCTCAGCCGGTGGCCCGCAGATCGAGGATGCGCGCGAGCGCGTGCTCCACGGCGAAGGTGGCATCGGCGGCGCCGCCCTTGACGTCGGCGTTGAGGGCGGCCACCACCTGCAGGGCGGTGCCGATCGAGGCCGGGTTCCAGCCACGCGCCTGCGCTTGGGCCTTCTTCACCTTCCACGGCGGCATACCGAGCTGCTGAGCCAGTTTGAACGGGTCGCCGCGGCCGGCCGAGCCCACCTTGGCGATGGTGTGGACCGAGTCGGCCAGCGCGTCGGCCAGCAGCACGTGTGGGACGCCCCGGTCGGTCGCCCAGCGCAGCGCCTCCATCGCGGCCGACCGGTCGCCTGCCACAGCGAGTTCGGCGACATCGAATCCGGTCACCTCGGCGCGGCCGGAGTAGTACCGGCGCACGGCGTTGACATCGATCTTGCCGCCGGTGTCGGACACCAGCTGCGAGCAGGCCGCGGCCAGTTCACGCAGCTCGAACCCGACGCATTCGATCAGCACCTGCACCGCTTCGGCGCCGACCTTCACGCCCGCGGTCCGGAACTCGCCGCGCACGAATTCCACCCGCTCCGCCGGTTTGGTGAGCTTGGCGCACTCGTGCACCACGGCGCCCTGCTTCTGCAGCGCCGGGACCAGCGCCTTGGCGCGGCCGCCACCGGAGTGCAGCACCATCAGGACCACGCCGGGCGGCGGGTCGGCTGCCGCGTCGGTGATCACCGCCACCGCGTCCTTGCCCGCCTCGGCCGCCGATTCGAGCACGATCACGCGGTCTTCGGCGAACAGTGAAGGGCTGAGCAGTTCGGCCAGTTCGGCGGTGCTGGCGTCACCGGCGCGCATCCTGTCCACCGGCACCGAATCCGGGTCGGGCGCCCCCGCCCGTACCTCGCTCATCACCCGCGCGACAGCGCGCTCGACCAGCAGTTCCTCGTCACCGAGAACCAGATGCACCGCAGGGAGTTCGCTCACGAGGCGATCCTACGTAGGGGGACCGACGGGATCGGCGAGGGTCGCGATACCGCTGCTCGTCCGCCGCGCAAAGGGGCGGTCGCGCGAGCGTTCGCGCTGTGTCGGCTCCTTCCTGTAGCGCCTCAGGCATGGGATCACGTCGTCCTCGGCATCGACGTGCTCGGCGTGAACGAGGTGTCGGTGGCGGTAGTCGGCGGGACTTGACCATCCGTTGTTCTGTCGCACCCCCGAGCACGATGACATCGCCGTCGAGGTCGGTTCGGGCGATTGTCGCGCCCAGCGAGGTGAGCGCCCCGATGACATCCGGGTGTGGATGTCCGAAGGTGTTGTCGGTGCCGGAGCTGATCAATGCCAGGCGTGGCCGGACCGCGCGCAGGAATTCCGCGGTGGTCGTCCGCGAACCGTGGTGCGGAACTTTGAGCACATCGGCTCTGATGTCGTTGCCGCGCATCATCTTCCGCTGAGCTTCGCTCTCGATATCCCCGGTCAGCAGTACCGTCCCGAGTGCCGTGCGCGCCCGCACCACCAGCGACCGATCATTGGCATCATCGAGCTCCAGCGAACCGGGCGCCCGCTCCCCCGGTGCGAGAACGTCGAGTTCTGTCGCCCCGAATCGCAACACGTGTCCCTGATGCAGCTCGATCAGTGGAATCCCCACTTCCTCCGCAAGCTCCACGACCCTGCGCACTCCGTCGCCTGAATGGTCATGAGTGCCAACGCTCTCCCTTGTGGTCGTCTCAGTCGACGCAGACCGAACGCAGGCTGTCGGCAGCCTCGAAGTAACTCTCGGCAGCGTCTCCGCAGGCCTCGACTGCGATCCAAGGGTTGGCGTGGGGCAGGTGGGTTGGCGGGTTTCGCCGGGGGCGGTGGCTATGGCGTCCACTGTGCGGCTGTGTAGGGCGCCCGCGAGTCCGTCGATGTGGTCCGCGTGCGGGTGGGTGAGGATGAGGAGGGGGATCCGGGTGACCCGCAGGCGGTCGAGGCAGCGGCGGATGGGGCGGGGGTCGGGGCCGACGTCGACGACTACGGCGGCACCGGGGGCGACAGCGAGGGCGAGGGCGTCTCCCTGGCCCACATCACACATGGCGAGGACCCAGCCCGCAGGCGGCCACCCGGGGTGCCAGAGCCGGACGGGGACCAGGACGACCGCGATACCGAGGCAGACGACGGCAAGGAGCCGACGGGTCCGCGACCAGCGCAATGCCGCCACCAGGACGACCACAAGAGCAGCCGCGATCAGGCCCGCCGCAGTGCCCGACCGCACCGTGACGGCGGCGCCGGGAAGGGCGGCTGCGTGTTCGGCGACCCCGAGCAACCACCACAGTGGCGGGCGAGCACACCACAGCACCCACACGGCCGCGTCCACCCACAGGCACGCGACTACGGCACCGACCGCTCCGATCACCGTGATCACTCCGACCACGGGCGCGACGAGGGCATTGGCGGCGACGGCGACCAGACTCACCCGTCCGGACAGGGCGATCATCAGTGGCAGTGTCACGACGAAGGCCGCCGCCGACACCGCGAGAATCTCGGCGGGTACACGCCACCACCCGCGCTCGCGCAACCAGTCCGCCCAGCTCGGTGCGAGCAGGATCAGTCCGGCCGTGGCGAGAACCGACAGCGCGAATCCCGCGCTCACCGCCAATTCCGGTGCGACGGCGAGCAATCCGATCACCGCGCCACACAGTGCGGGTAGTGCCTGTTTGCGTCGTCCGGTCAGCAGGGCGAGAACCGTCACCGAACCCATTGCGGCCGCTCGCAACACACTGGGATCCGGCCGGGCGAGGATCACGAACACCACCACTGCCCCGGCGGCGGTCGCTGCCCTGGTTCTTGGTCCGGCGGTGAGGATACGGCTCGAGCCGAGCAGCGCGGTCAACAAGATTGTGAAATTGGCTCCGCTGACTACGCACAAGTGCTGCAAGCCGGCGATTTCGAAGGCATCTCTGACCTCAGTCGACAGGGCGGCTGTGTCGCCGACGACCAGTGCGGGTAGCAGACCCGCCGCGTCGGGCGGAAGGGCTCGCGCGGCCGCGTCGGCCAAGTCGGCGCGTACGCCCGTCGCGAGTCGTTGCCACCAGGGCGGAGCACCGATGCGTTCCGGTTCGGTGTTCGCCCGCAACGTGACGACGGTGAGGTCGGCCCGCAACGGTTCGCTCACCGTTCCCCGGAATCGAACCACCTGTCCCGGAACCAGTTTCGCCCACTCCTCCCCGGCAGCGAGAACCACCAGCGCACCACCGGCGTGTGTGCGGTGCGTACCGTTGCCGAACTCGCGCAGTCCGGCCCGGATGATCCATCGCCGTTCACCGCCGAACGAGCCTGCCCGAATCTGTTTGGCGTCGTCCGAGATCTCCGCTACCACCGTCGCGGTTCGCCCGACCGATTCCCGCAACGGATGCGCCTGCACATGATGTTCCCGCCACGCGGCCGCCGCCCCGAATCCGGCGCCGAGCAGCATCGTCGCTGTCCCCACCACAGCGACGACCCGCCACCGTTCCCGGCGATGCGCCATCGCCCACAACAAGCCGACCCACGCGCCGATCGCTCCCAGCACCGCCAGGACGGCCAGCACCACCCCCGCTCGCCAGCCGAGGGTCAGGGCGATGAGCGTGGCCGCCCAGCACCCGAGCGCGGCGGGCACCAGCCGCATATCCAGGACCTGAGGCTCCTCCTGGTCCTCGTCGGCCGCCGTGTTCGCCGGTGTCACCGATGCACGACGACTCGACCCCGGCGATCTGAACGACGACCTGCCGACCGACGCGGAACTGGTTGCCAACGGCCGGTCGACAGCTCGACTCGACATCTCGGCACTCGCCCTGTCCGACCCGATCCTCATCGACCCGCCGCACCGGCGGGCTGCACAACCTGATCACGCAGGCTGGTGCCGATCGCGGCTCGCACCCGGGTCATGTCGTGACCAGATCGCGTAGGCGAGCAAGTCGGGCAGGACCGATACCGTTCACGTCACCGAGTTGCGCAACCTCGGTGAACGGCCCATTGGTCGTCCGCCACGTGATGATCGCTTTCGCGGTGACCGGTCCGACGCCGGGCAGCGCATCGAGTTCAGCCTCGGTCGCCGAATTGAGGTCGACTCGTGAATTGCCGCCGGCCGCACCGGGACCGGGACCCGCGATCGCCCCCGCCGAGCTCGAGCCCGGTGGCCCACCGGCGGCACTGATCATCGCGCTGCCCTGCGCGGGTTGGCCCGCCTGGGGCCCGGCTGCACCGACAACCACCTGATCACCATCGGTGAGCCGCTGGGCGAGGTTCAGTCCCGCGAGGTCGGCACCCTCGCGGGCACCGCCAGCCATCTCGATCGCGTCGGCGACACGTGCCCCGCCGGGCAGACGATGCAGTCCGGCACGCTGCACCAAACCCACCACGCTGACGACGAGTTCCCCACTCCCACTCCCGGTTCCGGCTCCCGGATCATCGGTTGCCGCACCGCTGGCCGCCGCTGCCACAGCGGTCTGTTCAGCGCGCGGAGTGATGTGCTCGGCGCGCAGTGCCGGTACCGGTGGCACCGCCTGCGATACCGGACGATCGCGCATCACCATCACCCCGGTGAGCACCACCGCGACCAGGCCGATGATCCCGAGCGCCAGCGCGCCCCGCCGTCCCGGATCAATTCGAGCCTGACGAAAACGTTCCGGCACCAATTTGTTCCGGCCGCGCCGACCTTCCTCGTCCAGCCAGCCGGGCGTCCCCACCTCGCCCGGCGCCCCGTCCGCGGGAGTCAGCTCGTCGTCGTCCCAGTGGCCGGTACGCGGCGGATCGGCGGCGCCGCCCCGCTGGTAGCCGAGGGGCTCGTCGTCCGCCTCCCACCGAGCCGTCGTATGTGGTCGTGGTTTGTCTTGCACCGCGAGCCCGCCCAACCGCTGCCGAACTCGCTCGTGCTCTTCGTGTCGTGGCATGGCGGCGACGCTAGCCCTCGGCTCCACTCGAAACCCGCTGCCCACCTGGGCTTTCAATGGGTCTGTGGATAACTCGCACCCTGTGGACAACTCTCGGTCAGCGGCGCTTTCCCACCGACCACCGGCGGTGCTCGCCGAATACCGTGCGCTCATGGCCGATTCGCAGTACGCAGGTACATATGCACCTGGCACAACGCTTCCGCGACTTCGCGGTGCGGGAAGTCCACACCAACTCCCCGCTGTACTACCGCCGTGCCCTCGACATCGCCGAGGACCCGGCGGTCCTGGCCCTGCTGGCGCGGCTGCCCGTCGAGAAACAACAACCCAACCTCGTGCTCGCCGCCGCGACGGTGAACGGCGTGAACGCGGTCCCCTACAGCGAGTTCCGCACGCAGCTGATCGAACGGTGGGAGGCGATCGCGACAACGGCGTTGTCCCACCGCACGCAGACCAACGAGGTCGGCCGTATGGCGACACTGCTTCCGGTGCTGGCCGGGCTACCGGGCCCACTCGCACTCATCGAGGTCGGCGCCTCCGCGGGTTTGTGTCTCTACCCGGACCGTTTCAGCTACCGATACGGCACAACAGTGCTGAACCCACCGGACGGCGAGTCACCGGTGGTGTTGCCCTGCACCGTGACCGGCCCGGTCCCCGTGCCGACAGTCCTGCCGGAGGTCGTCTATCGCGCAGGCGTCGATCTGAACCCACTCGACGTCACCGACCGGCACAGCCGCGAATGGTTGGAGGCACTCGTCTGGCCCGGCCAGGAGGACCGGAAGACGCGACTGCGCGCCGCCTGCGAGATCGTCGCGGCCGACCCACCGATCCTCGTCACGGGCGATCTGAACGAACGGATCGCCGAACTCGTGCGCGCCGCGCCACCCGACAGCACCGTGGTGGTGTTCCACAGCGCCGTTCTCACCTACCTCCCGCCGGAAGCCAGGGAACGGTTCCGCACGACAGTGCGATCACTGCCCTGCCACTGGATTTCCCAGGAAGGCACAGGCGTGCTGCCCTGGCTGTCCGGCCGGCTCCCGCCACGGGCGTCCGAGGAGGCGCGCATGGTGGTCGCATTGGACGAGGTCGCGGCGGCCTTCGCCGACCCGCACGGCCGGTCGCTGGACTGGTTCGGTCCGGCGTAGCGGCGGGATCAGAGCCGGCGCATCACCGAGACCACTTTGCCGAGGATGACGGCGTCGTCGCCGTCGATCGTCGAATAGGCGGGGTTGCACGGTTCGAGGTGGATGTGGCCGTTGCGGCGGCGGTACACCTTCACGGTCGCCTCCTCGCCGATCATGGCCGCCACGATGTCGCCGGAGTTAGCCTCACGCTGGCTGCGGACGACGACGAGATCGCCGTCGCAGATGGCGGCGTCGATCATGGAGTCGCCGCGCACCCGGAGGCCGAAAACCTCACCGCGTCCGACCAGCTCACGTGGCAGCGTCAAGACGTCGTCGGCATGCTGTTCGGCGGTGATCGGTGTGCCCGCCGCGATGTCACCGACAACCGGCACGCTGACGGCCGAATCGGAGCTCGCACCGGGTGCGCCACGCAGGAAAAGACGCACGTCGATGGGCCGGGTCATCGCCGCGCCGCGACGCAGAAAACCGTCCTCCTCCAGCGCCTTCAGATGTTTGGAGACCGTCGAGGTGGATCGCAGCCCCACCGCGTCGGCGATCTCGCGCGCACTCGGCGGATAACCGTGCGCGAGCACCGAATCCCGGATCACCGCGAGGATGTGTTGCCTGCGCGGCGGCATGTTCGAGGTATCGGGAAAGTCGAACTCGTCGAATGCGGTCACGCTGGCATCGTAGAGCCCGGCCACCGCACCCTTTCAGGCCAGGTTCTTGGCGAAGCAGTTCGACAGCGGCAGCTCGTGATACGGCGCGAACAGCGGGATCCGGTGATATCCGCTGCGTTCGTAGAACCGCACCGCATCGGGTTGCAGATGCCCGGTCTGCAGGATGAGCCGCGGTTGCCCCGCCTCCCGCGCCGCTGCTTCGGCGGCCGCGAGCAAGGCCGTCGCTGTGCCTGTGCCACGAAAGGCCGGCCGGACGAACATCCGCTTGAGCTCCAGATCTCCGGCGTTCCAGCGCACCGCGGCATGGCCCGCGGGTGTCCGGCCCGCGTAGGCCACGAAGGTCTTGTGGACGGTGCGCGGGTCGACGAGTGTCGGTGGCGGCCCGACGAATTCGATATAGGCGTAGCGCGGGCCGACCTCTGCCGACATCTCCGCGCGCAGCACGTCCGCGTCCGGATGCGCCCAGTCGACGGTCAGCACTTCGACGGCGGGTGGGGTCGGTCGCGTGGTGGAGGCGGTCATGTTCTCCACCGTAAGCAGGGGACCGATCCGGGCGCGCCGGTTGTCCTCACCGAGATTCTCGGCCTAGGTGCATCCGCCGGGCAGCACCGCGACGCCGAGGGCGCCCACACCGAGGTGAACACCGAGCGTCGGGCCGAATTCCGCGATGTGGAGTTCGGTGAGGGTGGGATTCTGTTCGCGCAGTTGGGTGGCCAGGGACTCGGCGGCCTCGGCGGCACCGAGGTGCTGGATACCGAGGGCTACGCCGTCGGTGCCCGCGGCGGACGTAGCGGCGGCGACGAGCTTGGTCACGGCGCGCGACCGTGTGCGCACTTTTTCCCGCAGCTCCAGTTTGCCCTCGACCAACTGCAGCAGCGGTTTGGTGACGAGTTCGCTACCGAAGAAGGCAGCCGCGCTGCTGAGCCTGCCGCCCTTACGCAACTGTTCGGTGCGGTTCACCAGAATGAAGGTGCGGGCACGGTTGGCGGCGGCGACCGCACACTCGTAGACCGCGTCGAGGGTGTCACCGGCGCGGGCGCGGCGGGCGGCGCCGAGGACGGGCAATCCTGTGGCCAAGCCCGCGCCGAGCGAATCCACCAGGCGCACACGGCCGTCGGCGCCCATCTCGCTCACCGCCTGTCGCCCGGCCTCCCAGGTTGCCGACAACATCCGCGACAGGTGCACGGCGACCACTCCGTCGCCACCGCTGTGCTCCATGGCGCGTTCGTAGGCCTCGCGCAACTCACCCGGCGAGGCCGCCGACGTGGTGACCGAGTCGGCGCTGTAGTCGATCTCGACCGGCTCGACGCCCTCGCGCAGCTGCCGGTCACCGACCAGCACGTGCAGGGGCACCACTTCGATACCGAGCTCGGCGACGAGGTCGGCGGACAACCCGGCCGCCGAATCGGTGACCACCACAACGGCCACGGACTACCGGACCTCCTGCAGCGCCTTGGTCATGGCGGTGGCGACCGCCTGATGCCCGGCCCAGCCCCAGTGGATACCGTCGGGGTTGGCCGATCCCGATTCGATGTCGTCGCGCACGGCTTCGCCGAGGTCGACCAGCGGCACCGAGGTACGCGCCGACCAGGCCCGCAACGCCTTCACCGCGCGCGGCCGACCACGGTGCACGCGACCGTAGGCATCGCAGCGATGCACCGACGGCAATACCGCGACCACCGGCAGCTCCGGACGCAACTGGGTCAGCGCCTCACGCGACTGCTCCAGATAGTCCACGCTCACTCTCGGTGGAAGAGCAACGGGCCGACCGAGTTTCGACAGCTTCGGCTGCAGCCAGTTGTAGGTGGCCCGCACCCCGCGACGCAGCCGGGGCGGACGGATGTAGCGGATCGTCTCCCGCAGGGCGGTGGGCAGGGGAGACGGCAGGGTGTCCATGCCGCCGACGGCGAATACGACTGCCCCCGCGCGCGGCACGGCGGCCCACACCCGGGGATCACCGATCAGTGCCCAGTAGGCGTCACGACAGGTCCACCCGATCCGGGCGACCAGCTCGACATCCCAATCCAGTTCGGCCGCCACGAGATTCGGCCAGATCCTCGGATCATCGGCAGGCAACCCGCCCTTGGGCCCGAAGTAGGCCAGCGAATCGGCGATCACCAACAGCACCGGCCGCGGCGACGCCTGCTCCACCACCTCGGTCGACGTCTCCTGCCGAACCGCGGGCGCCTCGGCATCGATGGTGCTGATCGACTGATCCTGCGGGGCAGCAGGTTCCGCGAGAGCACTCGGCGCCACGCTCACACCATCGGTCGGTTGGATCGGGGAAGGCGCGAGCAAAGACTGCGCAGTGGGCTCCCCTTCGCCCGTGGACCCGGATTCCACCGTCTCAGCTCCGAGCCGCGCTTCAGCGGCCGCATCAGCGTGCACCGGAACCGATTCCGCGTGAGCGATACCGGAAGCGTCGTCCTGCGCGGGAGCAGTTTCGATGGGAGCGACAACCGAAGCCTCCGCCTGCGGCTGAGCCGTTTCTGTCTGCGCGGTACCGGTATCAGCCTGAGCTGCAGAGGAATCCGAGCCGTCTGTCAGTACGTCGGCGCTCTCGGACGAACCGGCGCCGACCTTCCCGACATCGTCGACGACATTCGCCGCTACGGAACCCTCGTCGTCGGACGACTCCTCACCGGAATCCTGTGCACTCGAACCGGACTCACCCTCGGCCGACGAATCGGCCTCGGGTTCGGCGACCGGGGAAGGCGGCGGCCCGAACAGCGCGTCGGGCAGCGATCGCGTACTGCGTGCGGTGACCTGCTTGAAGAGTTCGTCGGGTACCGAACGGATCGGCTCCTCACGCTCGGGGCGTGCGGGCCGCGCCGGTGGCGGGCCGAACAGCGCGTCCGGCAATTGCCGTCCGGGCTTGGCCGTCACCTGCTGGAACAATTCGTCCGGTACCGATCGGACGGGCTCTTCAGAGGACATCGGGAGCTACCTTCGCCGCTGCGTTCCAAACATCGAGGCGCCAGCCGGGTCGGTCGACATCCGGGCCGTGACTGGACAGCTGCACCCAGCTCGTATTGGCCAGCCCACCGAGGGCAGGCCAGTTCTCCGGTGGCAGATCCAGCAACGCGGCCGTCAGGGCAGCGATCAGCCCGCCGTGCGCAACCAGGATGATAGTCCGACCGGGCCAATCCTGCCGCTCGTTGTACAGTTCGCGCACCACGGGCAGCGACCGGGCGCCGACCTCGAGTTTGCTCTCACCACCGGGCGGACGGTAGGTGGCGTCGAGCCGCCACTGCACCCGGGCCCCGGGATAATCGGCGTCCACCTCGAGGTGGGTCAGGCCTTCCCAGTCGCCCAGGTTGGTCTCGCGCAGGCGGGTATCGGTGATCACCGGCAGATCGCTGAGGTCACCGAGCGCCTGGGCGGTTTCCTTGGCACGACGCAGATCGGAGGCGTGGATGGCGATGGCGTTGCGTGAAACCAGTTCCCGGGCAGCCTCTTTGGCCTGCTGACGACCGAGCTCGGTGAGATCGGTGTCGATCTGGCCCTGCATCCGGTCGGCGGCGTTCCATTCGGTCTGCCCGTGCCGCAGCAGGATCAGCGTGCGCACATGGGCGTACTTGCTCACTCGCTGTCTGCCTCTGCCTGCGCGTCGTCGTCGGCGGCGGCCGGGGCCTTGGGTGCGGCGATACCGTCGACGGGAACCGTCGGGCAGTCACGCCACAGGCGTTCGAGGGCGTAGAAGTTGCGCTCGTCGTTGTGCTGGATGTGCACGACCACGTCTACGTAGTCGAGCAGCGCCCAGCGTCCCTCGCGGGTGCCTTCGCGACGAACCGGCTTGTGCCCGGCCTCGCGCAGCTTCTCCTCGACGTTGTCGACGATCGCGTTGACCTGACGCTCGTTGGGCGCCGACGCGATCACGAAGCAGTCGGTGATCACCAGCTGTTCGGAGACGTCGAGGACAACGACATCGGTGGCGAGCTTGTCGTCGGCCGCGAGTGCGGCGACTCTGGCCATCTCGACCGCTTCGGCGGTGGCGCTCATGCCTTACCTTCCGTTCCTGCGGGCACATAGAGGTGCCGCTTCGATATGTACTGCACCACGCCATCGGGGACGAGGTACCAGACCGGCCGACCCTGCGCGGCGCGGCGACGGCATTCGCTCGACGAGATGGCCAGCGCGGGGATCTCGATCATCGTCACGGCATCGGCGGGAAGGTCCCGCAGATGTTCCTCGAGATGGTCGGTGTTCAGCTCGTACCCCGGACGGCTCACCCCGACGAACTTCGCCAGTTCGAACAGTTCGGCCCAATCCTGCCATGTCAGGATGTTGGCCAGCGCGTCCGCACCGGTGATGAAGTACAGCTCGGCGTCGGGATGGGCGCTCTGCATCTCGCGCAGGGTGTCGACGGTGTAGGTGACCTTGTTGCGCTCGATGTCGGCCCGGCTCACCGAGAACCTCGGATTGGACGCGGTGGCGATCACGGTCATCAGGTAGCGGTCCTCGGCGGGACTGACCTGTTTGCCCGCCTTCTGCCAGGGCTGACCGGTCGGGACGAAGATCACCTCGTCCAGGTCGAACAGGTGCGCGACCTCGCTGGCGGCGACGAGGTGACCGTGGTGAACGGGATCGAACGTGCCACCCATCACGCCGAGCTTGCGGCGCGGCCGGGCTGTCTCGTGCATGAGGTCCGAGCTTAATAGGACCGCCACCATTCGTACGGATCGGAGGGCTCCGGGAACCGGGGCCGATCGGCTCGCCGTGGTCGCGGGCCTGCTTCGCCCGGTCGATGCTCGACCGTGCCCGACGCCTGGGCGCACATCTGGGCGAACTGACTGCGGGTGCGACGCAGCTCCTCGACGTGGTGGGCGGCCGGGTCGGCGGCGACAAGGCGGTTCAGTTCGGTGAGCAGCACGTCCAGGGTCACCCACCACGGGCCGCGCAGCGTCCCGCCGGGGCCGCGTAGTTGCAGCCAGGCCGCCGCGCGCAGGCAGCGCGCGCGGGGCACGATCTTGTCCTGTTCACCCCAGAGACCGGCCGCGCGCAGGTAGCCGCCGAGCGCCTCCGATTCCTGCCCGCAGCATTCCCTTGCCACCGCCGCCGACCACAGCAGATCGGCGTGCCGGTGCCGCTCGGTGGGCGAGGCGGCGATCAGCCGGGCGGCCTCGGTGAACTGCCAGGCTGCCTCACGGTATCGGCCGAGGTGGTTGAGCGATTCGGCGAAGACCGCACGGACTCGCGCGAGCTCGCCGGGTGGGTAGCCGACTGATGCCCCGCCGAGCAGCACCTGGTCGAACGCCCGCACCGCCTCGGCATGCGATCGGGCCCGATGCCACGAGCGGCCCGCGACGATCCACAGATGTGTCGAGTCGGCCGGTGAGATCGGCGCCCAGTCGGCGGCGGCCGCGGCAGCCGCGCGGGCGACATCGCGAGCGCGACCGGGTTGGGCGGCGACAGCGGTGACCAGCCGTGTCCGTAGCTCCGCCCGCTCCCGTGCCCCGAGCTCCGCCGCACCGACGACCAGGGCACGCCGCAGCTGCGCCTCCGCCGCGTCGGGTGCATCGATGAGGCGCGCCGCCGCGATCGTCGCGAGCTTTCGCGCGGCGCGGGCCAGCGAACCGGGCTCGAGAAGGCGGGCCGCCTCGGCGGCAGCCGAACCGGAGGCATTCACCTGACCGGCGGGAGCACCGACCCGGAGCTCGGCATCGTGGCCTGCGTCCTCGTCGATCGCCCCTCCGATCCGCGCGGCGTGGACGGCAGGCCCGACGAGTGCGGCATGAGCGGCGGGTTCGGCCGGCGCGGCGAATTCGGCTCGGGCGTCATCGTTCTCGGCGGCGAACCGGTCGCTCACCGGGCGAACCACATCCGCACGACACAGACGCGGGCGACGGCCCCGATTCTTCGATCCGTCCCCCGATGTTCAGTTCGCCCGTCGTCGCGCGACGCCCCTGCCAGCATGGCGGTGATCTTGGTGGTTCGCCCCTACAAGTGGCTTAACGTCCGCTCAACGTTTCAGCGTTGCGGCCGTTCGGACTTCGGGAGTTTGGCGACGATCGCGTCGTAGGACGCGTCGATGAGTTCACGTAGTTCGTCGTCGGGAACGGCGCCGCCGACGCGAATGCTGTTCCAGCCGTAGCGGCCGATGTAGGCCGAGGCGGTGACATCGTCGGGGTAGATGGTGACCAGTTCGTCGGCTTCGGCGCGGTCTCGCCCGCATTTGAGACCGATCGATGTGCCCGCGCCGAGAAACGCGAACACCTTGTCGCCCACCTTGGCCACGGTGTCGCCCTCCCACGGTTCGTCTTCCCACGCACCGGGTTTGGCCAGGCCGTACGCCAACACATCCATCTCGCGGCTCCTCAGACGGGCAGCAGTTTCGACACGACGTCGGTGAGCTGGCGGGCCGAGCGGCATTCGTGCATCTCGATCACCCCACCGTAGTCGGGTGCGGCCGAATCGCCTGTGCCCCAGAGATTGTGCGGCTCCGGGTTGAGCCAGTGCGCGTGTTTGGCGGTTTCGACCAGACCGCGCAGCGTATCGACCTGCGGGTTGCGGTAATTGGTCCGGCCGTCGCCGAGGACAAGCAGCGAGGTGCGGCTGGTGACGGCGTCACCGAAGTTGTCGGCGAAGCTGGTGAAGGCCTGACCGTAGTCGGAGTGGCCGTCGGAGTCGATGACGGTGGACTCGGTGAAGATTCTGGTGAGCACGTCGTCGAGACCGGTCTGCGGGCCGAAGTAGTCGGTGACCTCGTCGGTGCGGTCGACGAACGCGAAGATCCGCACCCGGGAGAACTGTTCGCGCAGGGCGCTCACCAGCAGCAGGGTGAAGCCGCTGAAGCCGGCCACCGAGCCCGAGATGTCGCACAGCAGAACCAGATCAGGGCGCCCGGGGCGCGGTTTGCGCTGCACCAGGTCGATCGGCACGCCGCCGGTGGACATCGATGCCCGCAGGGTTTTGCGCAGGTCGATCTCGCCGCGACGGGAACGCTTGCGCCGCACCGCCAAACGCGAGGCGAGAATGCGCGCCAGCCGGTGGGTTCCCCGGCGCAGATCGGCGAGTTCGCGTTCGGAGGCGCGCAGGAAGTCGGCGTCCTCCGCTTGCCGGGCGACCCCGTAGGTGGCGACCCGTTCCCGCCCGATCTGCTCGGCGACGCGGCGGTTCGTCTCCTCCTCCACGGTGGCGCGGAACCCGGCGATGCGCATCCGCAGCAGGCGCTGCGCGATCTCGGCGTCGCGTTCGCTCGCGTCGGGCGGGAGGGCGAGACCGGCCAGCGCACGCGCCAGCAAGGTCTGCGGCGCAAGGTCTTTGAGCGCCTGGTAGGCGGAGAACGACGGCCCACGCGCCGATTGGTACCGCCCGAGCTGCTCCACCACCTGGGCGGCGAGCAGCTCGAGCTGGTTGCCGCTGTCGGGGGTGGCGAGCAGTTCGGCGAGCTGTTCGCGCAGGGCGGGCAGGTCGACGCGTCCGTCGGGTGTGCGCGGCAGTTCGGGCGCTTGGGCACTGCGCTGCCCGACGGCGACCGGGAACCACAGGTCGAAGAGGCTGTCGAAGGTGGCGCGGTGAGTGGGCCGACGCAGCAGGGCGCAGGCGAGGCCCTCCCGCACCGCTTCCCGGTCGAGCAGGTCGAGCACGGTGAGTACCTGGCCGGCGTCGACGGTTTCCGACGGACCGACCGGCACCCCACGCGAGCGCAACGCCGCGACGAAACCCGCGACGTGACCACTGATGCCGTGGGGCGCGGGCGCGGTCATGCCTCAGGCCAGTTTCAGCTCGGACAGTGCGCGCTGGTGGTCGCTGCGGTGCTTGAGCACCACACCGAGCGTGGCCCGCACGGTGGCGTCGTCGAGGTCCTGGGAACCCAGTGCGAGCAGGGTGTTGCCCCAGTCGATCGTCTCCGCCACCGACGGCAGCTTCTTGAGCTGCATGCCGCGCAGCACATGCACGATGCGCACCAGCTGCTCGGACACCACCGCCGACAGCTCGGGTACCCGGCTGGCCAGGATGCGGCGCTCGAGGTCTTCGTCGGGGAAGTCCAGGTGCAGGTACAGGCAGCGACGCTTGAGTGCCTCGGACAGTTCGCGGGTGGCGTTGGAAGTGAGCACCACGAACGGCTTACGGGTGGCGGTGATCGTGCCGAGCTCCGGAACGGTGACCGCGAAATCGCTGAGGACCTCGAGCAGCAGACCCTCGATCTCGACGTCGGCTTTGTCGGTCTCGTCGATCAGCAGCACCGTGGGGTCGGTGCGCCGGATCGCGGTGAGCAGCGGACGCGAGAGCAGGAACTCCTCGGTGAAGACGTCGGCTTTGGTTTCGGCCCAATCGTTTTCGCTCGATGCCTGGATCCGCAGGATCTGCTTGGCGTGGTTCCACTCGTAGAGGGCGCGGGCCTCGTCGACACCCTCGTAGCACTGCAAACGCACCAGTTCGGCGTCGGCGACCTGGGCGACCGCGCGCGAGAGTTCGGTCTTGCCGACGCCTGCCGGGCCCTCGATGAGCAGCGGTTTGCCCAGCCGGTCGGCGAGGAACACCGAGGTGGCCGTGGCCTTGTCGGCCAGGTAGCCGGTGGTGGCCAGGCGGGCGATGACGTCGTCGACCGAGGTGAAGATCGGTTCCTGTACCAGGGTCACGGTCACACCGGCCGAGTCTGGCCGTCGCCCCACACGATCCACTTGGTGGAGGTGAGTTCGGGCAGGGCCATCGGACCGCGGGCGTGCAGCTTCTGGGTGGAGATGCCGATCTCGGCACCGAAGCCGAACTGCTCGCCGTCGGTGAACGCGGTGGATGCGTTGACCATCACGGCGGCGGCATCGACGCGGGCGGTGAACTCACGCGCGGCGGCCAGGTCGGCGGTGACGATAGCCTCGGTGTGGCCGGTGCCCCAGGTGTTGATGTGCTCGACCGCGGCGTCGAGGTCGTCGACGACCTTCACGGCGATATCCATGGTGAGGTACTCCTCGCCCCAGTCGGCATCGGTGGCGGGCACCTGACCGGGCAGATCACCGTGAATGGTGACGCCAGCGTCCTCGAGTGCCTTGCTCAGCCGCGGCAGCGCGGTCTCGGCGACGGCGGCATCGATGAGGAGCGTCTCGGCGGCGTTGCACACGCTGGGACGGCGGGTCTTGGCATTGAGCACGATCGCCTCGGCCATGTCGAGATCGGCGGCGCTGTGCACGTAGACGTGGCAGTTGCCGGTGCCGGTCTCGATGGTCGGCACCTGCGCGTCGCGGACGACGGCGTTGATGAGGCCGGCACCGCCACGCGGGATGACCACGTCGACCAGGCCGCGCGCCTGGATCAGGTGGGTGACGCTTGACCGGTCGTTGCTGGGCAGCAGCTGCACCGAGTCGGCCGGAATGCCCTGAGCGGTGAGCGCTTCGCGCAGGATCTCCACGAGCGCGGCATTGGAGTTCGCCGCCGAGGACGAGCCGCGCAGCAGCGCCGCGTTGCCCGATTTCAGTGCCAGGCCGAAGGCGTCGACGGTGACATTGGGCCGCGCCTCGTACACCATGCCGACCACGCCGAGCGGCACCCTGGTCTGCCGGATCTCGAGCCCGTTGGGCAGGGTGCTGCCGCGCACGACCACACCGACCGGATCGGGCAGGCCGGCGACCTGACGCAGGCCCGAGGCGATGCCGTCGATGCGGGCCTTGGTGAGCCGCAGCCGGTCGAGCAGGTTCTCCTGGGTGCCCGCCGCGCGGGCGGTCTCGATATCGGCGTCGTTGGCCGCGAGCACGCGGTCGGCCGCGGCGAGCAGCGCATCGGCCGCGGCGTGCAGTGCGTCGTTCTTCTGCGCCGTGGTGAGCTGAGCGAGCGCACGGGACGCGACGCGAGCCCTGCGGGCGGCGTCGTGCACCGCTGCGCGGATGTCGAGCTCGGGGGTCACTTCTACCGTCATGGGTATCAGCGTACGCATTGTGCCGGTTTCGCTCGACGCCGCCCGGGACCCGGAATGTGGCTCCGACCGGCAGCGGGACCGAGTTATCCACAGGGTCTTGCGAGCAGGCGCCCCGCGACTCGACCACTGACGACGAGTCGCGAGCGGGCACCGCACAACGCCGTCGCCGCTAGATTCGAGGTTTATGAACCACTCCGCCGCACCGACCGTCGCGGTGTTGGGCAGCGTCAATATGGACCTGGTCACCACTACCGCGCATCGGCCCGCCCCCGGAGAAACCGTGCTCGGCTCCGGCTTCGCCACGGTTCCGGGCGGGAAAGGCGCCAACCAGGCGATCGCGGCCGCCCGCTCCGGTGCGCGCGTGCGTTTCCTCGGCGCGGTCGGCGACGACGCCTTCGGCGCCACCCTGCGCACGACCCTCGACGGCGCGGGCATCGACACCACACTGCTGCGCACGGTCGCCGGCCCCAGTGGGGTGGCGACGATCGTGGTCGACGGCGACGGCGAGAACAGCATCATCGTCGTGGCCGGCGCGAACGGCCGGATGACCGACCTGACCGAAGCGGAGCTCGCGGCGATCGCGGCCGCCGACATCCTGCTGTGCCAGCTCGAGATCCCCCTCGTAACAGTCACAACGGCCGCACACCACGCCGGCTCCGTAGGCACCCTCGTCGCCCTGAACCCCTCCCCCGTCCAGCCGCTGCCCGCGCGACTGTGGGCCGATGTCGACCTGGCGATCGTGAATTCGCTGGAGTACGAACAGTTCTCGTCGACCTTGGGGCCCGTCGCGCACGTGGTGCGAACCCTGGGCGCCGACGGTGCGGTCTACCGTGGCGGCGACACGGAACTGGTCGCCGATGGGCGCCGCGTCGACGTGGTCGACACGACGGGCGCGGGCGATGCCTTCACCGGCGCCCTCGTAGCAACCTGGTCACAGGGCGCGGCCGCCGCTCTGAACTGGGCAAACACAGCCGGCGCCCTGGCGACTACCCAGCTCGGCGCCAGCGCGTCCATCCCCGGACGGGAACAGATCGCGGCCGCGCTCGCCGAAAATCGCTGATCCGCGGTGGCGAGGTCGGCGCCGACCGCCGCGTGGTAAATGAGGTGCGCCGCCCACGACACGGCTCCTACCGTTGGTATTACACCAAGGAAAGGACCGACCATGTTTCCCGTCGAGCTGCGCGGTACCCGAGCGCAGACGCTCATGTGGGCAGACGAGCACCAGATCGAGCAGGCCGCACTGCAGCAGCTCCGCAATATCGCGGAACTGCCCTGGGTGCACGGGCTGCGCGTGATGCCGGATGTGCACCTGGGCAAAGGCGCGACGGTCGGTTCGGTCATCGCCATGCGTGACGCGGTGGCGCCCGCCGCCGTCGGTGTGGATATCGGGTGCGGTATGGAGAGCGTGAAGACGAGTCTGACGGCGGCGGATCTGCCCGACGACCTGCGCTCGCTCCGTTCGCGGATCGAGCAGGCGGTGCCGGTGGGGTTCAGCGCGCACAAGGAGGCGGTGAACGTCACCGCGCTGCACGCCGGGTCGCACGGGCAGTCCGCGCGCACCAAGGGATGGGACCGGTTCTGGCGTGCATTCGGCGAGCTGCACCCTGGTGTTTCCGCGTTGGAATCCAAGGCGCACAAGCAGATCGGATCGCTCGGCGGCGGGAATCACTTCATCGAGATCTGCCTCGACCAGGACGACGCCGTGTGGATCCTGCTGCACTCCGGCTCGCGCAATATCGGCAAGGAGCTGGCGGAGCGGCACATGGCGATCGCGCGGGCGCTGTCGCACAACCAGTCGCTGCCCGATCGCGATCTGGCCGTTTTCCTTTCCGGGACACCGGAGATGGACGCCTATCGCCGGGACCTCACCTGGGCACAGGAGTACGCGGCGCGCAATCGCGCGGTGATGCTGTCGCTGGTGTGCCGGGCGGTGCGGGACGAATTCGGCGAGCGGCCGGTGCGTTTCGAGGAGCCGATCAGCTGCCATCACAACTATGTGGCCGAGGAGATCATCGACGATGTGCCGATGCTGGTGACCCGTAAGGGTGCGGTGCGGGCGGGTGCCGGTGAGCTGGCGCTGATTCCGGGGTCGATGGGCACGCGCTCCTATGTGGTGCGCGGCAAGGGCAATCCGTTGTCGTTCCAGTCGGCCTCGCACGGCGCCGGGCGGCGGATGAGCCGCAACGCGGCCAAGCGGCAGTACACCGTCGCGGACCTGATCGCCCAGACCGAGGGCGTGGAGTCGCGCAAGGACGCGGGCGTGGTCGACGAGATCCCGGCCGCGTACAAGGACATCGACGAGGTGATCGCGGCCCAGACCGATCTGGTCGACGTGGTCGCGACCTTGCGTCAGGTCCTGTGCGTGAAGGGGTGACTCGGCGGGCGGTCTGTATCGCCGATCAAACCTGTCGGTGAGGTGGGGCAGCATAGGGCCCATGACCACAGCGGCAGGTAACGACGTGCTCGACCTGATGGCTCCCGACCTGCGCGAACGCGCCGAGGAGCTGCTCCGCGACCTCGCCGGGCCGCAGGCCCGGCTACGCGAGGACCAGTGGACGGCGATCGAGGCGCTCGTCGTGCGGCGCAGCCGGGCACTGGTCGTCCAGCGCACCGGCTGGGGTAAGTCCGCGGTGTATTTCATCGCGGCCAAACTGCTGCGCTGGGCGGGTCGGGGGCCGACGGTGATCGTGTCGCCGCTGCTCGCCCTCATGCGCAACCAGGTGGCCGCCGCCGAACGGGCGGGGGTGGTGGCGGCCACCATCAACTCGGGCAATGTCACCGAGTGGGACGAGATCCATCAGCGGGTCGCCGAGGGTGCGGTCGATGTGCTGCTGGTGAGTCCGGAACGCTTGAACAATCCCGACTTCCGCGATCAGGTGCTGCCGAAACTCGCGGCCGATGCGGGGCTGGTCGTGATCGATGAGGCGCACTGTGTGTCGGATTGGGGTCACGATTTCCGCCCCGATTACCGCCGCATCCGCACCCTCATCGCCGACCTCGGCACCGACGTGCCGGTGCTGGCCACCACGGCGACCGCCAACGACCGGGTCGTCACCGATGTGGCCGGGCAGATCGGTACCGACACACTGGTGTTGCGGGGCACCCTGGATCGCGAGTCGCTGCACTTGTCGGTGGTCCGGTTCGACGACGCGGTGCAGCGCACGGCGTGGCTCGGCGCCCACCTCGATCGGATGCCCGGTTCCGGCATCATCTACTGCCTCACCGTCGCCGCGGCGAACGACCTGGCCGACGTGCTCGCCACCCACGGGCACACCGTCGCCGCCTACACCGGCCAAACGGACCCGGCCGAACGCGAAGCGCTCGAGGCGGCCCTGCTGAACAACGAGGTCAAGGCCTTGATCGCGACCTCGGCACTCGGAATGGGCTTCGACAAGCCCGACCTCGGTTTCGTGGTGCACGTCGGCGCGCCCTCTTCACCGATCGCCTACTACCAGCAGGTCGGCCGCGCCGGCCGCGGCACCGACCGCGCCGAGGTGGTGCTGCTCCCCGGCCCGGAGGACGCGCGCATCTGGAGTTACTTCGCCTCCGTCGCCTTCCCCCGCGAACACATCGTGCGCTCGGTGCTCGCGGCCCTCGACACCGATCGGGCGATGTCGACGGCGGCGCTCGAACCGCTCGTGGAGCTGAACCGTTCGCGGCTCGAGATGGTGCTGAAAGTGCTCGACGTCGACGGCGCGGTCCGCCGGGTGCGCGGCGGCTGGCTGTCCACCGGACAGAGCTGGACCTACGACACCGAACGCTACGAACGGCTCGCCGCCGCCCGCGACGCCGAGCAGCAGGCGATGATCGACTACCAGTCGACCACGACCTGCCGGATGACGTTCCTGCGCCGCCAGCTCGACGACCCGGGCCTCGACGGCCTGGCCACCGCCGAACTCGACTGCGGCCGCTGCGACAACTGCACCGGCACCCGTCCCGACGCCAGCATCGACGACGCCGCGATCGCCGCCACCCGGGCCCGGCTCGACCGCCCCGGCCTCGATCTCGCCCCGCGCAAACAGTGGCCGACCGGCATGGCGAAACTCGGAATCCCGTTGTCGGGCAAGATCACCGGCGGCGCCGAGACCGGGCGTGTGCTCGGCCGACTCACCGATCTCGGCTGGGGTCAGCGCCTGCGGGCCCTGCTCGACGGGCCCGACGCCCCGGTACCCGACGCGGTGTTCGACGCCTGTATCGCCGTACTGCGCGACTGGGACTGGACGGCCCGGCCCACCTCGGTCCTCGCCCTGGAATCGCCGCGCTACCCCCAGCTCACCACCAGTCTCGCGCAGCGACTCGCCCAGATCGGCCGACTCACCGACCTGGGCACCCTGCACGCGCGCCCCGACCGGCCCCCGGTCTCGGCGGCGAACTCGGCCCACCGCGTCGCGGGATTGTTCGACTACTGGGAGGTACCCGACCTGTCACAGGTGGACGGACCGATCCTGCTGGTCGACACCCTCACCGACACCGGCTGGACCATGACCGTCGCCGCCCACGCCCTCCGCACGAGCGGCGCGGACGCGGTGCTGCCGTTCGCGCTGGCCACGCCGACCTGATCCACTCCCGCCCAGCGCGTCCGATCCCGTACTCTCAGCACGTACGCGCAGGTCGAACGGCCGACGATGGAGTCGTGATGACGTCGAAGAAGCTGCCCCCGATTCCCGTGGTCCACGCGTTCGACCGGGTGCGCGACGCGCTGGCCAGACTCCACCGGCGGCTCGTCCCCGGCCATATCGCGCTGCTGGAACTGCAGTTCGCGGGGTTCCTCTCCCAGGCCATCAGCACCGCCGCCGAGCTCGGCATCGCCGACCAGCTCGCCGACGGCCCGCGCACCTCGGCGCAACTGGCGAGCGCGCTCGAGGTGGACGAGGACGGACTGCGCAGGCTCCTGCGGCTGCTCGTGAGCTACGAGGTGTTCGCCCAGCGCCGCGACGGCAGATACGCCCTGACCCGCATCGGTGCGGCGTTGCGCGGCGACGCGGCGGTGACCATGCGTGAGGTGGCCCGGTTCTTCGGCTCCCCCTACCACCGCAACCACTGGACCCATCTCGGTGATGCCGTCCGCAGCGGCGAGGCGGTCGGCCAGGCGCTGGAGGGCGCGAGCTTCTTCGAATACGCCGCGCGCAATCGTGCGGTGGGCGACCTGTTCGACCGCGCGATGACCAGCATCGGCACGCTGTCGATCGAACCGCTGCTCGCCGCCTACGACTTCGGCCGGTTCGACACCGTCGTCGACGTCGGCGGCGGTCGTGGCAGCCTGCTCGTCGAGATCCTCCGCAGGCATCCCTCGACCACCGGGGTGGTGTTCGATCTGCCCGGCGTGGTCGAGGATCTGAGCACCGATCTCGCGGCAGCCGGACTCGGGCGACGCTGCACGGTGGAAGCGGGCTCGTTCTTCGAGGCCGTGCCCGCGGGCGCCGACGCCTATCTGCTCAAGAACATCGTCCACGACTGGTCCGACGAGCACGCCGAACGCATCCTGCGCACCGTCCGCGCCGCCATGGGCCCGGCCGCGACGCTGCTGGTGATCGAGCTGGTGCTGCCCGAGCATCATCGGCCGCACCCGGGCAAATTCGTCGATCTGGAGATGCTGGTCAATACCGAGGGCGGCCACGAACGCACCGAAGCCGAGTTCCGCGCCCTGCTCGACCGCTGCGGTTTCACGCTGACGCGCACGGTGGAGACCGTGGCGCCGGTCTGTGTCCTCGAGGCCGTCGCGCGCTGATCGGGCCCGACACGCCGTCGCCGATTGTGTGTACCGCCGGTGAGCAGTGTTTCAATGCGGCTATGACCAGGACCACATTTGCTCGAACCCTGATGGCCGTCGCCACGGGCTGTGCGGCCGGCTTCACCCTTTTCACCGCCCCTGCCCAGGCGACGAACGAGAACCCGCTCGACTGCGCCGGCGTGCCGGGCGCCCAGGCCGCCGCCGACCGCGAAAGCGCACGGCGCGGCATCGCCATCACCCCGCTGTGCTTCAGCGGCGGTCTCTACAGCGGCATCCACGCGGGCATCCCGCTGGCCGTGCTCAACCCGTTGACGATGCCCGGCACCAACACCGTGTGCGTCGCCGAACGCGAAACCGTCGAGGCGGCGGCCAAATTCGAATGGACCGAGCAGGTGCATGTGATGCCGATGTGCATCCAGCACCGGGCTTTCGGGGTGTACGAGCTGTAGTCGCGCGCCACGCGGGTCCGTTACCCGGCCACGGGGCGGGCCCGCTCGTCTATCGTTGCGCGTGTGGCCAAGTCTGCGGCTCCGGCGGTCGAACTGCCGGTGGGTGAGCACACGGTACGGGTCAGCAATCCCGATCGGGTGTACTTTCCCGAGCTCGGGGTGACCAAGCTCGACCTGGTGAACTACTACCTCAGCGTCGGCGACGGCATCGTCGACGCGCTACGCGACCGGCCGTGCATGCTGCACCGCTTCCCCAAAGGGCTGGCCGGTGACAAGGTCCATCAGAAGCGGTTGCCCGCCGGTGCGCCCGACTGGATTCCGACCGTGCGGGTGTACTTCCCGCGCTACGGCAGGCACGCCGACGAGCTCTGTGTCGAGAAGCTCGCCGACGTCGCGTGGGCGGTGCAGATGTCCACCGTGGAGTTCCATCCCTGGAATTCCCGCTCGACCGACACCGAGTCACCCGACGAATGGCGCATCGACCTGGATCCCATGCCCGATTGCCCGTGGTCGCGAGTGCAGCGCGTCGCCGGGGTGGTGCACGAGGTCCTCGACGAGTTCGGCGCCGTCGGCTGGCCGAAGACCTCCGGCGGTCACGGCCTGCACGTCTACGTGCGGATCGCGCCCGAGCACGGCTTCCAGCAGGTGCGCCGGGCGGCGCTGGCCTTCGCCCAGGAAGTCGAGCGACGCGCGCCCGACGACGTGACGACCGCGTGGTGGCGGCGCGATCGCGACCCCAGTGCCCTGTTCGTCGACTACAACCAGAACGCGCGCGACCACACCATCGCCGCCGCCTATTCGGTGCGTGGCGTCCCCGAGGCCACCGTGTCGACACCGGTGCGCTGGGACGAGATCGACTCCATCCATCCTCGTGATTTCACGATCCGGACCGTCCCCGCCCGCTACGCCGAACTCGGTGACATCCAGGCCGATATGGACGACGCCGTTTTCGACATCACGCCACTGCTGGAACTCGCCGACCGCCACGGCGTGGACGAACCCGTCGATCTCGACGAATCGTGAGGTCCTGGCTCGACGCGGTCCCGGCGGTCCGGGAGAATCGGAACTCTGCCCGCCCCGGCACCAACCAGGAGGACTTTGTGCAGGAATCCGCGATCACCGTCGCGATCGGTCCGGACCCGAACGCTCCGCGACTGCTCGAGAAGGCGGTTGTCGGCGCGGGTGCCCGGGTCGGTCCGCTCGCCGACGCCGACGCCCTGATCTGGACCGGGACGCCCGCTGATTTCCCGGCCGAATTGCCCGCGTCGGTGCGCTGGGTGCAGTTGCCCGCCGCGGGAATCGAGGACTTCTTCGAGGCGGGCGTGTTCGCCGCCCACCCCGGCCCGACGTTCACCTCCGCGGCGGGCGCCTTCGCGCACAGCGTCGCCGAGCACGCGCTGATGCTGTTGCTGGCGGGCGTGCGGTATCTGCCCGAGCAGTTGCGCGCGACCTCGTGGCGGCAGCGCGAGTTCTTCCCGCACGTGGGATCGCTGCGCGGCAAGACCGTGACGATCGTCGGCGCGGGCGGTATCGGCCGCGCGCTGATCCCGATGCTCGCCCCGCTCGGTGCGCACGTGATCGCGGTGAACCGGTCGGGCGACCGCGTCACCGGACCCGGAATCGGCGCCGACGTGGAGACGGTGCCCGCCGATCAGCTCGGACGGGTCTGGTCGCACACCGACCACGTCGTCGTCGCGGCCCCGGCGACCGCGCAGACTCGGCATCTGATCGGTGCCGACGAGCTGGCCAGGCTCAAGCCGTCGTCGTGGGTGGTGAATGTGGCGCGCGGCAGCCTTATCGACACCGACGCGCTGGTCGACGCACTGCGGCGCGGCATCATCGGCGGTGCCGGACTCGATGTCACCGACCCGGAACCGCTGCCCGACGGGCATCCGCTGTGGGACCTGCCGAACGCGATCATCACCCCGCACGATTCCAATCCGCCGCAACTGCGCCTCGCCGCTTTCGCCGATCATGTCGGCGCCAACGTCGCCCGGTTCGTGGCAGGCGAATCGTTGCGGGCGATCGTGGATCCGCAGCGCGGTTACTGATCGATCCGGCCGCTGCCGACCCAGGACGCGATGCGGCTGCGGCTGGTGAAGCCGAGTTTGGTGAGAATGTGCTGCACATGGTTCTGCGCGGTGCGTTCGGACAGGACGAGCGCGGCAGCGATCTCCCGATTCGTGAGGCCACGTGCCACGAGCCGGGCGACCTCGCGTTCGCGCGGAGTCAGTGTCGTACCACTGTTTTCGTGCACCGCGACCATCCGCAACCGGTCGATCCACGGCGTCATCCCGACCGATTCGGCCACCGGCAACGCACCCTCGGCCACCGCGACGGCATCGGCGGTGGCGCCCCGGGCGAGCAGGAGTCCGGCCAGTTCGCAGTCGGCCTCGACGGCGAATCCGGGGGCGCCGATCGTGCGGGCGGTTCGCGCCGCCGCGCGCAGATCCTTTTCGGCGGCATCCGGATCATCCAGTGCGGCAGCGAATTTCCCCAGCCACAACTCGACGGGTCCCAGATAGTGCGCATTGCCACCACCACCGGTGACGTGGCCGTGGCGGTAGCGGCTCAGCCGCTCTCGGAAGTAGGCCACGTCGTCGACGATGCCCAGACCGGCCGCGACCGCACCACCGACGGCGAGCACATCGAGCGCGAAATACGGTGGGACCAACCAGGTTCCGGGACGGCCGAGGCCACGATAGAGGGACTCGGCCGCTGCGGTCATGCCGCTGTCGACCAGCGGGAACGCGGTGCCGAGCGCGGCGAACAGCAGATTGCGCACCTCGCCACGCGCCGGTGTCTGCGGCATTGTCAATGCCTCCGGCGGATGGCCGCGGTGGTGCCCGACGACGACCAGCAGTGACCGGTAGGCGCCGAACGCGGCGGGATGGCCGAGCGCGGTGGCCAGCTCGTGTGCCCGCCGAGCCCGGTCGAGAGCGTCGTCGAACTCGGCGCGCGCCTGCGCCAGCGCGGCTTCCGCGACCAGCCGGTGCCACCGCGCCATCGGACCGCCGGTGTGCTCGGTACACCAGGACAGGCACGACAGCTCCCTGGTGATCGCGCCGAGGTCACCCTGTTCCCACAGCGCATCGATGCGCCACAACCTGCCCCACATCTCCATGGCCGGGTCGCGCGCGTGCTCGCCCGCGGCGATCATTCTCGTGGCGAGTTCGCGATGTTCGTCCCGATGGTCGGGCCCGCTGCAGGCGAGCTGACGAGCCCGCAACGCCGCGGCGAGGACCGCCGGGTCGTCACTGCGCTCGGCCACCGCGAGCGCGACCCGGCTCGACGCGTCGACACCCTGCGAGCGGCCGAGGTAGATCGCGGTTTCGGTGGACCGGGCCAGCAACCGGGCTCGCAGCGAAATGGGCAGGTCGGCGGCGGCGAGCGCTTCGGCGCACGCGTCGGCGATATCGCGGTCCCAGCCGCGCTCGCCGATCGGTTCGAGCACCAAGGCCGCCTCGGCCTGCAGGACCGGTTCCCCTGATTTGCGGGCCAGTGCCTCGGCGGCGGCGCAATCGGCCCGGGCGGCGACGAGGCGACCCGCGCGGACCTGGGCGGCGGCCCGCTCCAGCAGCAACCTGCCCCGCTCGAGCGGTTCCAGCTCGGCGGCATGGGTCATCGCCAGCCCGTAGAACCGCACGGCGTCCTCGAAAGCCAGCTCCCGCAACGCCACCTGTGCGGCGCGACGCGCCCAGCGCACGGCGGGTTCGTGCGCTCCGGTCACCGCCGCGTTCGCCCAGTGCCAGGCCAGTGCGGCCGAATTCGCCTCCACCGCATCGGGATACAACGCCTCGATGGCCAGGGCCGCCCGCTGATGCAGCACCACGCGCTGGTGCAGCGACAGATCGTCGAGCAGGGCGGCCCGCACCAGCGCGTGCGCGAACCGCACGGTGCCCGGGTCGTCGTCGGTCGCCAGCAGACCCGCGTCGACCGCTTCGTCCACCGCGGCCAGACAGTCGGCCGCCGAGCGCTCGACCAGCCGAGCGGCGACCGCGATCGAGAACCGCTCACCCAGAATCGAGGCCGCCCGCAACAGCTCGACGGCCCGGGCCGACCGCGGCACCATCCGCGCGCGCACCACCTCGCGCAGACTGGTCGGCAGGTGCAGCGCGTCGTCAGTGGTACCGCGCATCGACCGGCCGAGTTCACGCAGGTAGAAGGGGTTTCCACCGGTCATGTCGAACGCACGGTCGGCGAGCTCGGCCGGCAGCGCGCGGCCCGCTTCGAGCTGCAGGCAGCGCGCCGAGTCCGCGGGCGAGAGGCCGCGTACGGGCAGCGAGGCGGTGACCGGTTCACGCAGGAGTTCGGGCTTGATCGCGGTCCAGCCGCCGTCCTCGGCGCCGGTGCGCTCGGTGGCGCACACCATCACCCGGCGATCCCGCAGCCCGCGCACGACATAGAGCAGGGCCTGTAGCGAGGGCTCGTCGGCCCAGTGGATGTCGTCGATCACCAGCAGCGTGCCGGTTGCCGCGCCGTTGTCCAAGCTCGCCGCGAACGCCTCGAACAGCGCGACCCGGTCGCCGTCGGGCGCGGCGATCCCCGGACCGAGCGCCTGGCGCCACAACCAGAACGGCGGCGGATCGGGCAGCTCGAGCGCCCGCGCCCAGAGCGTGCGCACCCCGCGTTCACGTGCGCGCGCCGCCAGCTCGGCGACCAGCCTGGTCTTGCCGACTCCGGCCTCGCCGGTACAGATCACCTGCTGTGGAAGCGCGTGGACCGCATCGTCGAGCCGGGCCAGCAGGTCAGCCAGCTCCCACTCGCGCCCGATCAGCTCGGTGATCACACCTCACCTCCGAGTAGACGAGCCTACTCGCAGGTGAGGGGCTTGCAGAAGGGTCAGGAAGCGGTGCGATCGGTGAGCCCACCGACGGTCACCACATACTCGTCGGCCGTATCGTCGAAGCTGATCGAATAGGTGGTCGGATACCGCGCGGTGCGCTGGTAGGCCTGCGGCTGCGGAATGTCGCCGGTGAACGACGGCTTGGTGAGCAGCCATTCCAGGGTGAACATCGGTTCGGTGAAGATGTACTGGCCGTCCCAGGAGCCGTTGATCAGGGTGTGCGTGAATTGGCCCAGTGCGATCGGATTGCTCATATCCAGCCAGTGCACCCCCATCGCGGGGACCGCCTGCATCTCGATCGGCTCGGGTGCTGTTACGTAACCGGCGGGCATGTATTTCGCGTCCGGGTTCACGGCCGCCTTCGCCAGGAACTGCGGATCCTGCGGGCTGATCGCCGTCACCGCCGCCGCGTCGATGAAATAGAAGTGGGCGTCGAAGTGCGGCTTGTCGAACATGCCTGCCGGCGGATGACCGTGCGGCACCCAGTCGAAGGTGAGGTGGTCGACCACCGCGCCCGCCGCTTCCTTCGGCAGCGCCAGCGGTACACCGGCGGGCGGTGGGCCTTCCGGCGCGCCGGCGGGCATCGGCAGCCCCTCCAGCGCCGCCTCCTGGATTCGCAGGCCGATCTCGGTCGGCTTGCCCGAGTCGTCGGTGGTCACGTAGGTGCGGATCTGCCCGTTGCCGAGAGCGAGTTCGTCGCCGTAGTAGGTCGCCGCGTCACTGTCGTCACCGCAGGCCGCGCCGAAGGCGAGCACGAGAACGGCGGCCAGTGCCGTGGTGATGCCGCGAGTACGCATGGTCCTCACCCCAGTTCCGCGAGTCGGACAGCCGCCTCGAACACGTAGGTCATAGCTCCTCCAGTCAACGGATCTGTCCTGACGGTAGGAGTCACAGCGGTGACAGACGTCCGCCGAAATACTCATCCGGGTACTCATTGCGCCGGAGTTTCCATTCGGGCGGATGAACGGTGCGCCGGAATCGGACACTGCGGTTAGGCTGAGCTCGTCCTGGTTCGGTAAGGATGGGATCGGCAATGGGATGGACCTTCACCGCGGACGAGTTCGCGCACGTCTGGCGGGAGACCGGTCGCGACCGGGTGCCGTTTCCGCTGCGGCTGCTCGAAACGCCGCGCACCGAGGACGAAGCGCGCCGATTACGTTCGACGCTCGACCAGCGACTGACGCCCGGCACCGATCCCGATCTCACCGCGTGCCTGCGGATCGTCGCCGAACCACACGCCAGGATCGTGCTCGTCGGCGGCGGGCACACACCGGGCAGCGAGATCCGGTTACTGGCCTGCGCTGTCTACGATCACGCGGTTCTCGTGGTGCAGGAACCCGGCACCCGGCCCGATTACGGTGGGCAGGTGCGGGTTTCGATCGGGCACAGCGCCGGAATCGGGGCGCGCGTCACCGCCTGCCTGCCCGACACGCCACCCGGACGTGAACCCGCGCGTGAGGCGGCAGCCGACGCGGTGCGCGACGAGGAGACCGTGATCGCCGCTCACCCCGCGGTTCCGCGGATCCAGCGTTTGCTGCGCCGCCCGCACACCGCCGAGGGGCATATCCGCATCGAAACCGGACTCGACCGTGAAACCCCTTCCCCGCCACTGCATTACAGCTGGATCGACGTCGCGGGCGACGGGCGCTACCTGCTGCGGGTGGGGGAAACGGTGCACGTGGTTCCCGCTTCGCCCGGTCAGCTGGCCGCGCAACTGCAACGCCGGGTGGCACCGGCGCACAGTTCGCACAATCGTAGGTCCGGCTAGCCTGGACACCGACGCTTGATCTGGAGGGGAGACGCGATGACGATCGAGAGCAGCCGAGCCGAGATCTCCCGGTTCCGCAGCGCCGCCGCGGCGGGGACGGTGAAATTCGATCCCGAGGCCGCGCGCCGGTGTGCCGATCTCTACGCACAGCAGGCCGACCGGCTCGCCGAATTACGCCACGACCTCGAAAATGCCGCCGAGGCAGGCGGATTCGGTGGTTTCGTCTCCGCACAGCAATTACAGGCCGGCTTCGCCCACAAGGCGCGCGACGCCGCCGACCTGCTCGATCGCTACATCGAAGCGGCCTACCGGATGCGTGAGGCGTTCCTGCTCAGCGCGGGTCTCTACGAGGAAGCCGATGCCGCCGCGTCCGCCGCGCTGCGCGCCATCGATACACGGGTGCACTGATGAGTACTGATCCCACCTACATCAGTGCGATGGAACATTTCGAATCCATGCCGCACGAACAGATCTATGCCCGCACCCAGCAGATCGACGCGGGCGAGATCCTCGGTGCCTCGATGGCCTGGCTGGAAACCGCCGCCGCCCTCGTCACCCTCCCCGTCGCCAAGGCCAACGCCGACCAGGTGATGGAGGAGGCGGGATGGGAAGGCGCGGCCGCCGAAGCCGCCGCCGCGAGCACCCGCAGTTTCGCCGCCGCCATCGACGAATTGGCCGCCGTGATGGCGGAAGTCGGCACCCGCCTCGGTGGGGTGGCGGCCGCCGCCGAAGCGGTGAAACTGGCGGTGGTCGCCCCCGGCGACTCCGGCCCGATCGGCACCATCGCCCGGCTGCTGGCAGCCGCGGATGTCATCGACGCGCAGATGGCGGCCGAGGCATTGCGCCAGGAAGCGCTCCTGGCCATGAACATGATCTACAAGCCCGCCTACACCCTGGCCGGAACCGGCGTCCCCGCCCTTCCCGTTCCCGCTGCGGATTCCCCTGTCCCACAGGACAACCCGCCCCGAACCAACGGCGCTCCCCCTGCCGAGGCCACCCCCCAGAACCCCGAAACCCCGGCACCCGCCAACCCGAACAACTCCGCCCCCACCACCGAAAACCCCGCGCCCCCAGCACCGTCCACCGAAGCGCCTGCGCCGACCGAAAACCCGGCGCCATCTGGCGAGCCCACACCGCCGAGCCCCAACCCCGCTACCCCCAGCGAAAGCCCCGCTCCGACCACCGAGCTCCCGGCACCGCCCAGCGAAAGCCCTACGCCGACCACCGAACTTCCGGCCCCGCCCAGCGAAAGCCCTACGCCGACGAACGAGCTACCGGCCCCGCCGAGCGAAAGCCCCTCCCCCACCACCGAACTCCCGGCACCATCGAGCGAGATTCCGGCCCCGTCCAGCGAGCCACCAGCCCCGCCGAGCGAGAGCCCCTCCCCCATTCCGGCACCGCCCAGCGAGAGCTCCGCACCAACGAGCGAGCTCCCGGCGCCACCCAGCGAAGCCCCCAGCCCGACAAGCGAACTTCCGGCACCGCCCAGCGAGAATCCCGTCCCGCCCAGCGAGCCACCGGCACCGCCAACTCAGCAGGACTCCAACCCGACCGCCCCGGACACCAACACTCCACCGGTCGCACCCGCACCACCCCCACCCCAGAACGCCCCCGACATGTCCGACCCCGGCGGCCAACCCGGCGTCACCGGCCCCGTCCCCGGCGCCGAACCACCCCAACCCACACCACCACCCCAGCACCCGGGCGGCCTGGACCAACCGGGCGTCATCCCGCCGCAGCGGTAAGAAGTCGACACATTCGGCCGGGAACGCTTACCCCGGTCGCGTCCCGCAACCGACGTGGACCAACCGGATGTCACCGTGCCACAACTTCAAGGCGTCGACTCGATATGTTGACGGTCACAGGACAGGCAGTACTGCTCAACAGGCCCAAAACGATCACGACCAGACCGAACTCAGCGGGACGAGCGGCCGGGGCCGGTTCCGGCGCTGCACTCTAGGCATCACGGTCGGCGCAGCCAGACTGGTCAACGCGGCGCGGTCAGGGCAGGTGGCGAGGTCAGCGCGGGTCTTCTGACCCGTGCCACAAAGCGCGATTCACCGAGAGAACCACATCGCCGCGGCTCGGGTCCGGCTGCCTGACGATCGGGATCGGAAGGCTCACACCTTGACGAGGTCGTCGGCGTGGATGACCGGGCGCTGCATGGTTTCGGGGAGGTCGGTGGTGGAGCGGCCGAGCATGGTGGACAGTTCGGTGCTGTCGTATTCGACGACGCCTCGGGCGATGACCTCGTCGGTGGGGCTGACGAGGTCGACCACGTCGCCGCCGAAGAAGCGGCCGCGCAGGCCGGTGATGCCCGCGGCGAGCAGGGAGCGGCGTTCGGCGACGGCGGCGACGGCGCCGTCGTCGAGCAGGACGGCGCCGCGGGTGTCGGCGGCGTGGCGGACCCAGAACTTGCGGCCCGACAGGCGGACGGGGCGGGCGGCGAAGGCGGTGCCGACGGTACCCGAGGAGAGGGCGGTCGCGGCTTCGGCTGCCGAGGCGAGCAGGACGGGGATGCCCGCGTCGGCGGCGAGGCGGGCGGCCGACAGTTTGGAGGCCATGCCGCCGGTGCCGAGCGCACCACCGCTGCCCGCGATGACGCCGTCGAGGTCGGCACTGCCGCGCACCTCGGGAATGAAATTGGCGGGCCCCTTGCGCGGGTCGCCGTCGTAGAGCCCGGCCACATCGGAGAGCAGGATCAGGGCGTCGGCGCCGACGAGGTGGGCGACGAGGGCGGCGAGGCGATCGTTGTCACCGAAACGGATCTCGTCGGTGGCGACGGTGTCGTTCTCGTTGACCACCGCGACCGCACCGAGGGAACGCAACCGATCGAGGGTGCGCTGCGCGTTGCGATGATGCTCACGACGCGCGAAATCATCGGCGGAGAGCAGTATCTGGCCGACCGTGCGGCCGTAGCGGGCGAACGAGGTTCCCCAGGCGTGCGCCAGGGCGAGCTGGCCGACACTGGCCGCGGCCTGTTTGGTCGCCAGATCCTTGGGCCGCTTCGACAGGCCCAGCGGTGCGAGCCCGGCGCCGATGGCACCCGAGGACACGACGACCACATCGGACCCGGCGCGCATCCGCGCCTCGACGGCATCGGCGAGCAGATCGAGCCGGCCGGTGTCGAGACCGCCTTCGAGGCTGGTGAGAGCCGACGAACCGATCTTCACCACCACGGTGCGCGCCGACACGATCGCGGCCCGCCCCTGACTCAGCTCCGAACCCACCTGCATCGCCCAACTCCCTGCACGAATCGTCGTCGACGGGCTCGCAGGAGCCCTACCGCAGTATGCCGACCGACTCGTCGCGCCCGACAGCGAATTTCGCCGGGCGCGACACCACCGTCAACTCTTCCGTTCACCGTTCTCGTCGAGCAGACCACGCCGCGCCTGCGAGGCGAGCTTGCGCTCGGCCGCGCCGACCCGCTCGTTGGTCTCGAGCCGCAGGTCGGTGCCCCGCCCGGTCGGCTGCATGTCGACACCGGCCGAGATCTGCGGCTCCCACTCGAAGGTCACCTCGCCGATGGTCACCGGGCAGCCGGGTTCGGCACCCTGCTTCACCAGCTCCGCTTCGACACCGAGACGAGCCAACCGGTCGGCCAGGTAGCCCACGGCCTCGTCGTTGTTGAAATCGGTCTGGCGGATCCAGCGTTCCGGCCGGGTGCCGCGCACGATGAAACCGCCGGGTTCCTGCGGATCGGCGATCACGCTGAACCCGGACTCGTCGGTCGCGATCGGGCGGATGATCGGACGCTTGGGCGCCGCCTTGGGGTGGTCTTCGCGGTACTGGCGGACCATGTCGGCCAGCGCGAAGGTCAGCGGACGCAGACCGGCGCGGCTCACGGCCGAGATCTCGAAGACCGGCCAGCCGCGGGCGGTGAATTCGGGTGTCACCATCTCGGCGAGCTCTTTGCCGTCGGGGACGTCGGTCTTGTTCAGGATGACCACACGCGGGCGGTCGGCCAGGTCGCCCAGGCTCTCGTCACCGGAGAGCGCGGGCTTGTACGCGGCGAGCTCCGCCTCGAGCGCGTCGACATCGGAGACGGGGTCGCGGCCGGGTTCGAGGGTCGCGCAGTCGACGACGTGGGCGAGCACCGCGCACCGTTCCAGGTGCCGCAGGAAGTCGAGCCCGAGGCCACGACCCTGGCTGGCGCCGGGGATCAGGCCTGGCACGTCGGCGACGGTGAAGGTGGTGTCGCCGGACTGCACCACGCCGAGGTTCGGCACGAGCGTCGTGAACGGGTAGTCGGCGATCTTCGGCTTGGCGGCCGAGAGCACCGAGACCAGCGACGACTTACCGGCCGACGGGAAACCGACCAGACCGACGTCGGCGACCGACTTCAGCTCGAGAACGAGATCGAGTTCCTCGCCCTCCTCGCCGAGCAGCGCGAAACCGGGCGCCTTGCGCGCCTTGGACGCCAGCGAGGCGTTGCCGAGCCCACCGCGACCGCCACGGGCGATGATGAACCGGTTGCCGACGCCGACGAGGTCGACCACGACCTTGCCGTCGCTGTCCACGACCACGGTGCCGTCGGGCACCTGCAGCACCAGGTCGGTGCCCTGCTTGCCGTCGCGGTTACCACCCTCACCCGGCTTGCCGTTGCCCGCCTTGGCGTGGGGATGGAAGTGGAAATCGAGCAGGGTGTGCACGTTGGCGTCGACCTCGAGGATCACATCGCCACCGTTGCCGCCGTTGCCGCCGTCGGGACCGCCGAGCGGCTTGAACTTCTCACGGTGCACCGAGGCACAACCGTGTCCACCTCTACCGGCACGAACATGCAGCACGACGCGGTCGATGAATTTGGACATGGGTTGATCCTCCTCCTTCTGACTTGTCGTTTTCGGTAAGGTGTCCGGTTTTGTAGTGAAAGTCTACGAACACGACAGAGCGGGTCAGGGAAACCCTGACCCGCTCTGGTGTCCGTGGGGAGCTGACGCTCCAGGCGGTCAGGCCTGGACCGGCTCCGGGACAACGATGTTGACGGTCTTGCGGCCACGCTTGGTGCCGAACTCGACCGCGCCCGCCGCGAGGGCGAACAGGGTGTCGTCGCCACCACGGCCGACGTTGACGCCGGGGTGGAAGTGGGTTCCGCGCTGACGGACGAGGATCTCGCCCGCGCTGACCTTCTGGCCGCCGAAGCGCTTCACGCCGAGGCGCTGGGCGTTCGAATCACGACCGTTCCGGGAGCTGGATGCACCCTTCTTATGTGCCATTGCTTCGTCTCCTCGGGAATTCTTACTTGATGCCGGTGACCTTGATGACCGTCAGCGGCTGACGGTGACCCTGGCGCTTGTGGTAGCCGGTCTTGTTCTTGAACTTGTGAATCCGGATCTTCGGACCCTTGGTCTGATCGACGACCTCGGCGGCCACGGAGATCTTGGCCAGCTTGTCGGCATCGGTGGTCAGATCGGCGCCGTCGACGACGAGAACCGGGGTCAGGGCCACGGCGTCGCCGGGCTTGCCCTCGATCTTCTCGACCTTCACCAGGTCACCGACCGCGACCTTGTACTGCTTTCCGCCGGTCTTGACGATTGCGTACGCTGCCATCGGTCGGCTTCCTCCACTCACGTTGGTCCTGCACATGTCCACGCCGCAGCTGCGACGCGTATTCCTGGGCTCATCCCCGCACGTGCGGGGGAAGAACGTTAGCTGCCTGCCTGCGGTATCACCCGGCCGTCCGGCCAGATGCCCAATCGCTGGGCAGCGACCGACCTAGGTTACCAGAACGGTATGCCGTCCCCCAATTCGGCCGGTCAGGGCCGAATCGGGGGACGTCACCTCAGTTCGATTCCGGCGCAGGCGCGCCCGCCGGACGGCCCACCGCACGCCTGCGCGGCTTGCGCTGCGGGACGACGACGGGTTCGGCGTCGAAGTCCACGACGGCTGCCGCGGGCGGCTGCTCGTTCGCCGAGACGACGAACACCGCGCCCGCGCTGTCGGCGGCCGGAGCCGCCGTCGAACGGGCTACCCGACGCCTACGCGGCGCCCGGGCGGCCGGTTCCTCGGCCACCGGTGCGGGTTCCTCGGCGACGGGAGCGGCAGGCTCCTCGACGGGTTCCTGGGCGAGCGAAGACGATTCGACGGGCTCGACCGTCGGCGCCTCGTCGGCCGGGGCGGGCGTGACGACGACCTCCTCGACCACCTCGTCCTCGGCCGGGACGACCCCGGTCAGCGCGGGGCTGTCGATCGCGGTCTCGGTCTGCGCGGCGCGGTTGGACCGCCGCGACCGGGACCGGGAGCGCGAGCGGGCCGGCTCGGGCGCCGGCTGCTCGGTCTCGACCTCGGCCTGCACCGTCTCGCCGTCCTCGTCGCCGTGGTGGGCGGCCATCGCCAGCGCGACCGGGTGGGCCCGCTTGACGGCGATGTCCTCCTCGTCGTGCTCGGCGGCCGGTGCCGTGCCGTTGGTGGCCGGTGCGGCCGCCTGGGCGGGCTTGGTGTCGCGGTCCTTGTCCTTGCCGCGACGACGCCGCGAACCGCTCTCCTTGCCGCGCGGTTCCTCGATGCCCGACCCGGAATCGACCGGGTAGGAGTGCACGAGGATGCCACGGCCGTGGCAGTGCTCACAGGTGGTGGAGAACGCCTCGACCAGGCCGGTGCCCAGCTTCTTGCGCGTCATCTGGACCAGACCCAGCGAGGTGACTTCCGACACCTGGTGGCGGGTGCGGTCGCGGCCGAGCGCCTCGGTAAGGCGGCGCAGCACCAGATCGCGGTTGGACTCGAGCACCATGTCGATGAAGTCGACGACGATCATGCCGCCGATGTCGCGCAGCCGCATCTGGCGCACGATCTCCTCGGCCGCTTCCAGGTTGTTCTTGGTGACGGTCTCCTCGAGGTTCGAGGAGCCGGAACCGGTGAACTTGCCGGTGTTGACGTCGACGACGGTCATCGCCTCGGTGCGGTCGATCACCAGGGTGCCGCCCGAAGGCAGCCACACCTTGCGATCGAGCGCCTTGGCCAGCTGCTCGTCGATGCGGTAGGCGTCGAACACGTCGACACCATTGTTCTCGTGCCGGTTCACCCGCGGCAGCAGGTCGGGGGCGACGGTTCGCACGTAGTTCTCGACGGTGCTCCACGCGCGCTCACCCTCGATGACCAGCTTGGCGAAGTCCTCGTTGAACAGGTCGCGGATGACCTTGACCAGCATGTCCGGCTCTTCGTAGAGAGCCTTCGGCGCGTCCTTGGCCGCGTTCTTGGAGGCCTCTTCGATGGTGCGCCAGGTGGCCTGCAGCCGTTCCACGTCGCGCGCCAGCTCGGGCTCGCTCACGCCTTCGGAGGCGGTGCGGATGATGACGCCGGCGTCGGCGGGCACGATCTCGCGCAGGATCTCCTTGAGCCGCTTGCGCTCGGTGTCGGGCAGCTTGCGGCTGATCCCGGTGGAGGTGCCACCCGGCACGTACACCAGGAAGCGACCCGCGAGGGAGATCTGGGTCGTCAGGCGGGCACCCTTGTGGCCGACCGGGTCCTTGGACACCTGGACCAGCACCGTGTCGCCCGGCTTGAGCGCCTGCTCGATCTTGCGTTCCTTGCCGCCCAGACCTGCGGCCTCCCAGTTCACCTCACCGGCGTAGAGCACACCGTTGCGGCCGCGGCCGATGTCGATGAACGCGGCCTCCATGCTCGGCAGCACGTTCTGCACCTTGCCCAGGTACACGTTGCCGACCATCGATGCCTGACCGGAGCTGGTCACGAAGTGCTCGACGAGGATGTTGTCCTCGAGCACCGCGACCTGCGTGGTGGTCTGGTGGCCCGGTGCGTGCTCGGCCGGATCGAACGCCTTCTCGCGCACGACCATCACCCGGTCGACGGCCTCGCGACGGGCGAGGAACTCCGACTCGGTGAGGATCGGCGGACGGCGGCGGCCCGCGTCGCGGCCGTCGCGGCGGCGCTGACGCTTGGCTTCCAGGCGGGTGGAACCGGAGATGCCCTGCACCTCGTCGGAGGCACCGGCCCGGCTGCGGCTCTTGTTGCGCGGCTCGCGCTCGTGCACGACCGTGTTCGGCGGGTCGTCCTCGGCGGCGGCGTCGGTGTCGGCGGACTCCCCGCCGACCTTGCGACGGCGACGGCGCCGACGGCGGCGGCTCGCACCCTCGGGCTGGTTGTCGTCGTCTTCGTCGGTGTCGTCGGACTGCTCGGCCTCGGCCGGGGCGGCCTGCTCGGCGGCGGGCTCGTCCTCGGTGTCGTGATCGTCGGAGTCGTTGTCCTCGCCGTCGGCGGACTGCTCGCCACGGCCGCGACCACGACCACGGCGCCCACGGCGACGGCGGCGCGGCTGCCCGTCGGCGTCGTTGTCGCTGTCGGAATCGGTATCGGTGTCACCGGACTGGTCGGTGGCCTCGGTCTCGTCGAGCGCCTCCGGCTCCTCGACGGGCTCTTCCACCTTCTTGGGCGCGCGTTCGGCGCGACGGCGCTTGCGCGCCTCTTCGGCGGCGCTCGCGTCGGGCGGCAGGAACAGCGGCATGCCGACCGAGGGCGCCTCGAAGGCCACCGGTTCGGGGGCCGGTTCCTCGGTCGACCGGTGCGTGAACAGCCCGGTGTGGGCGTCGTCGGCCATCGGGGCGAACACCTCGTCGGGGCGCGCGACTTCGGGCGCGGAGAACAAGGTGGTGGTCGGGTCGGCCGGCTGCTCGGCGACGGGTGCGGTGGCTTTCTTCCTACCCCTGGTGGTCGGGGCGGGTGCCGGGGGTTCGCCGGTTTCGGCGTCGGCGGCGGCGATCGCGTCGCGTACGGTCTCGGCGACCGCCCGGTCGACATTGGATTGCACGCTGCGCGCCTCGGCGCCCAGCTCGGCCAACTTGGCCAGGATGCGCTTGCTGGTCACTCCCAGTCGTTTGGCCAGTGCATGAACTCGAATTCGCTCCGGCAATTGATCGGCATCCTGTTGTGTTGTGTCCAGCGGCTCTTGTTCGGCCACGAAGTCTCCTCGGGCCCCCGGGCGCGTCCATCCCCGGTACGGGAGTGACGCGGCCGGCGCGGGGGCATCGTCCGTGCACCTCGTACCCGATGGTACGAGGGTCATCTGGTCTCGCCCCGCGTATCCGGTCGCGCCTGGAATCGATCATCTGGCGGGCCAACCGGTCACGCGGCGCCTGGCTGTACGGCGTGACGCCGCGCGCTGAGGCGCTCATCCAGCGTGCCCGGCAACCCCAGCAACAGGGTTGTCCATGGCAGCGATGATCGGCATCCAACTGCGGTGTCATCCGGTCATGTCCGTCGCCGCTGCCGCGTACCTGCGCGTCAGGCTGTCACCGACCGCCCTGGTGGGGCTTCGATGACATCGGTATCGAACACATCCGTCTTCAGTATCCCATATGGTTCGCGCGGTGATCGCCATCGGCGCAACTCGCGCGCGGAACCGTCACTCGAGCCCGTCGCGTCCGAACCGGACGCGACGAGCGAGGACAGCACCGTCAGGCGGGGGATTCGGGGAACCAGAGCGCGATCTCACGCTTGGCGGACTCGGGCGAGTCGGAGCCGTGAACGAGGTTGTACTGGGTCTCGAGACCGAAGTCGCCGCGGATGGTTCCGGGGACGGCCTTCTCGACCGGGTCGGTGCCACCGGCGAGCTGGCGGAACGCGGCGATCGCGCGCGGGCCTTCGAGCACGGCCGCGACGACCGGGCCGGAGGTGATGAATTCGATCAGCGAACCGAAGAACGGCCGCTCGGCGTGTTCGGCGTAGTGCTCGCCCGCCAGTTCGGCGGACACGTTCTTCAGCTCCAGCGCCTTGATGGTGAGGCCCTTGCGCTCGATGCGCGCCAGGACCTCGCCGACGAGGCCACGGGAGACACCGTCCGGCTTGATGAGTACCAACGTCTGCTCAGTCACGCGCTAACCCTAGCGTCGGGTAGGCATCCACGCCGAACGACCCCGTTCAGGACTGGGTCCGGCGCATCCGCTGGCTCGGCAACAACCCGGCGTCCATGCGTCGTTGCACGTCGGCGCGCAGCAGCAGGATGAATGCCCACACGGCCGCGAACACCAGCCCGATGATCCCGATCGACAGGTGGATGAACGTTCCCGCCAGCACCAGGACCTGCAGCCCGAGGTTGAACGGGATGGCCCACGGCTTGCGCTGCAATCCGGCGCCGAGAATCATCAGCAGTGCCAGGACCACCAGATAGGTGCCCGAGAACCAGGTCACCCCGCCGCCGACCGAACCGACGACCGGCAGCGCCAGCAACACCACGATCGCTTCGAGGATCAGCGTCCCGGCCATCACCCCCCGGAATCCCTTCCAGGGATCGGTAGCGGGCGGGGGTACCTCACTCATGCTCGATCCGTTCGGCGTGCTCGCGTCGTTTTCCGGCTGACCACTCACGCCGGCCCCTTCCCGAACAGGGCGCGGGCGGCGCCTGCGGTGACCACCGATCCGGTGACGATCACGCCCGCACCCGAGATCACGTCGCCGTCGTCGCCTGCCTGTTCGGCCAGGGCGATCGCCGATTCCAGGGCGTCGGGCAGGGTGTCGGCGGTGATCACGCGTTCGTCGCCGAAACGCTGGACGGCCAGGTCGGCGAGGGTGTCGACGTCCATGGCGCGCGGTGACCCGTTGCTGGTGACGACGATCTCGTCGAACACCGGTTCCAGGGCGTCGAGGATGCCCGCCGCGTCCTTGTCGCCGAGGACGGCGACCACACCGACCAGCTTGCGGAAGTCGAATTCGCCGGTGAGTGTGTTCGCCAGCGCCTGCGCACCCGCCGGGTTGTGGGCGGCGTCGACGAAGATGGTCGGCGCGTTGCGCATCCGTTCCATCCGGCCGGGACTGGTGACGGCGGCGAACCCGGCGCGTACGGCCTCGATGTCGAGCTGACGCTCGGCCCCGGCCCCGAAGAACGCCTCGACGGCGGCCAGCGCGAGCGCGGCGTTGCGGGCCTGGTGTTCGCCGTGCAGCGGCAGGAAGATCTCGTCGTAGACCCCGCCGAGCCCCTGCAGGGTCAGCAGCTGGCCGCCGATCGCGACGGCCCGTTCCAGCAGCCGGAACTCCGCGCCTTCGCGCGCGACCGCCGCGTCGGCCTCCACGGCCCGGCGCAGCAGCACGTCCATCACCTCGGGGGCCTGTTCGGCGATCACCGCGACGGTGTCGACCGGAACCAGAGCTTCCTTGGCGCGCTTGATGATTCCCGCTTTTTCCTTGGCGATCGACTCGAGGTCGGGGCCGAGGTACTCGGTGTGGTCCAGGCCGATCGGGGTGATGACGGCGACCTGGCCGTCGATCACGTTGGTGGCGTCCCAGGTACCGCCCATGCCGGTCTCGACGACGGCCACGTCGACGGGTGCCTCGGCGAACGCCGCGTAGGCCATGCCGGTGAGCACCTCGAACTTGCTCATCGCCGGGCCGCCCGCCTCGGCGGAGCGCTGGTCGATCATGTCGATGTACGGCGCGAGCTCGTGGTAGGTCTCCACGTACCGGGCGGGGCTGATCGGCGCGTTGTCGATGCTGATCCGCTCGGTCGCCAGCTGCAGGTGTGGGCTGGTGATCCGGCCGGTGCGCCGGTGCAGGGCGGTGAGCAGCGCGTCGATCATCCTGGTCACCGAGGTCTTGCCGTTGGTGCCCGCGATGTGGATGGCCGGGTAGTTGTGCTGCGGGTTGCCGAGCAGATCCATCAGCGTGCTGATGCGCGTGAGCGACGGCTCGATCTTGGTTTCGGGCCAGCGTTTGTCGAGTTCGGCTTCGACGAGCGCCATTTCGGCCAGCTCGACCGGCGACGGACCGGTGCCGAGCTGGGCCGGGCGGTAGTCGTCACCGCCGAAGCCCGCCTCCTCGGGGCCGAGATCGCCGTCGTCGGGGCCGATGTCGCTCACTTGGCGCTCAGCTCCGCCAGGCGTGCGCTGATCCGGGCGACCTCCGCGGTGGCCACGTCGCGGCGAGCGGTGATCTTGTCGACCACCTGCTGCGGCGCCTTGGCCAGGAACGCCTCGTTGGCCAGTTTGGCGGTGGTCTGGTCGAGGTCCTTCTGCGCGACCGCGAGATCCTTTTCCAGCCTGCGCCGTTCGGCGTCGAGGTCGATGGCGCCGGAGGTGTCGAGCTGGACGGTCACCGTGGCCGTGGACAGGCGGACCTCCACCTCGGCGGTGGTCGAGAAGTCGTCACCGGGTTCGGTGAGGCGGGCCAGGTTCGCCACCGACGCCGCGAAGCCGGCGAGTCCGGCTTCCTCGATGCCGACCAGCGTGGCCTTCACCTTCTGCTTGTCGGCCAGGCCCTGATCGCCACGGAAGCGACGGATCTCGGTGATGAGGCGCTGCGCGTCGGCGACCCGCTGGGCGGCCCGCTCGTCGGCGGCCACACCACTGGCCTGCGGCCACGGCGCGACCACCACCGATTCACCGCCGGTGAGTGCCTTCCACAGGGTCTCGGTGACGAACGGGATCACCGGGTGCAGCAGGCGAAGCACCGCGTCGAGCACATTGCCGAGGACCACCGAGGTGCTCTCGGCGCGCGCGTCGGACTCGGCGAACTGCACCTTCGACAGTTCCAGGTACCAGTCGCACAGCTCGTCCCAGGCGAAGTGGTACAGCGCCTCGCAGGCCTTGCCGAATTCGTAGGAACCGAACGCGGAGTCGACATCGGCGCGGACCCGGTCGAGCCGGTCGAGGATCCAGCGGTCGGCGTCGGTGAGGGTGTCGCGCGCGGGCAGGTCGCCGGTGCGCGCACCGTTCATCAGCGCGAACTTGGTGGCGTTGAACAGCTTGGTGACGAAGCTGCGCGAGGCGAGCGCGTGCGACTCACCGACCGAGAGGTCGCCGCCGGGCTGGGCGCCGCGGGCCAGGGTGAAGCGCAGCGCGTCGGCGCCGTAGGAGTTGATCCAGTCCAGCGGGTCGATGCCGTTGCCGCGCGACTTCGACATCTTCTTGCCGTGCTGGTCGCGGATGAGGCCGTGCAGGAACACGTCTTCGAACGGGACCTGCTTCTGCCCGCCCTTGCCCGCGGTGAGCACCGGGTCGTCGCTGACGTACATGCCGAACATCATCATCCGGGCCACCCAGAAGAACAGGATGTCGTAACCGGTGACGAGCACGCTGGTCGGATAGAACTTCGCCAGCTCGGGGGTGGCGTCGGGCCAGCCCATCGTGGAGAACGGCCACAGACCCGAGGAGAACCAGGTGTCGAGCACGTCGGGGTCCTGCACCCAGCCCTCGGGGGCCTGCTCGTCCGGGCCGAGGCAGGCGATCTCGCCCTCGGGCCCGTACCAGATCGGGATGCGGTGGCCCCACCACAGCTGACGCGAGATGCACCAGTCGTGCATGTTGTCGACCCAGTCGAACCAGCGCGGTTCCTGACTGGCCGGATGGATCTTCACGTCACCGTCGCGCACCGCGTCGCCCGCGGCCTTGGCCAGGGTGTCGACCTTGACCCACCACTGCATCGACAGGCGCGGCTCGATCGGCTCGCCGGAACGCTCCGAGTGACCCACCTGATGCTTGTAGGGGTACTTGCGCCCGACGATGCGGCCCTCGGCCTCGAGGCGTTCGCGGATCTTCACCCGCGCCTCGAAACGGTCCATGCCGTCGAATTCCGTTCCGGTGTCGGCGATCCGGCCCGCCTTGTCCATGATCGTCGGCATCGGCAGGCCGTGGCGCAGGCCGAGTTCGAAGTCGTTGGGGTCGTGTGCGGGGGTGATCTTCACCGCGCCGGAACCGAACTCCGGATCGACGTAGTCGTCGGCGACGATCGGGATCTGGCGGCCGGTGATCGGGTGGTACAGCGTGGTGCCGATCAGCGCCTTGTACCGCTCGTCGTCCGGGTGGACGGCGACGGCGGTGTCGCCGAGCATCGTCTCCACCCGGGTGGTGGCCACGATGACGTGCGGTTCGTCGTCGTTCAGGGAGCCGAAGCGCATGCTCACGAGCTCGCCGTCGACCTCCTTGTGGTCGACCTCGAGGTCGGAGATGCCGGTCTGCAGCACCGGCGACCAGTTCACCAGGCGCTCGGCGCGGTAGATCAGGCCGGCGTCGTAGAGCCGTTTGAAGATGGTCTGCACGGCGCGCGAGAGCCCGTCGTCCATGGTGAACCGGTCACGGCTCCAGTCGACACCGTCACCGAGACGACGCATCTGCCCCTGGATCTGGCCGCCGGACTCGCGCTTCCAGTCCCACACCTTGTCGATGAACAGCTCGCGACCGAAGTCCTCTTTGTTCTTGCCGTCGACGGCGAGCTGCTTCTCCACCACGGTCTGGGTCGCGATACCCGCGTGGTCCATGCCCGGCAGCCACAGCACCTCGTACCCCTGCATCCGCTTGCGGCGGGTGAGCAGGTCCATGAGGGTGTGGTCGAGCGCGTGCCCCATGTGCAGGGTGCCGGTGACATTCGGCGGCGGCAGCACGATGGAGTACGCGGGCTTGGCCGAGGTGGCGTCGGCGGTGAAGTACCCGGCGTTTACCCAGCCCTCGTACAGGTCGGCCTCTACCTCGCTGGGATTCCAGCTCTTGGGCAGGGCATCGGCACGATTACGCGAGTTGTCTGGGGCTGCGCTGGTCACGCCCCAATCCTAAGGGGAACGGACAACCGGCTTTCCCCCGCCTCACCCCGCAGTCCCAGCCACGTACGACCCGACCTCGAGGAGGGTCCGCCGCGAACCTCGAGCGCGCCGGCGCTCCAACAAAACAGAGGCGAGGTCTTCGGTGGATGAGGGACACCGAAGACTTCGCCTCTCGTGGTCGACTCTACCGGCGATTTTCGGCCGCCCCTCGAATACATAGCCAATTCTCAGATTCTTCCAAGCGGTGGTCGGCGAGGTTTGTGAGTGTCTCCATCGACACACGGAAACTGTTGTCCGACAGGCCGGTCGGCGCGAACTTCAGGGTGTTCACCGATTGCCGAATTGTCTGTTTTCCCGGATTCTGGAGAGGGTGACGCCCCCGCTCGATGCCAGCTCCCCCTCCGCCGACCGATCCGCGCCGATCCGGATCGTCTCCCCCACATCGCTGCTGGACTTACGCGCGGACCACGTCGACGAATTGCGCTACCCGGCTACCGCCGTGCTGATTTTCGCCGGGGTGCCCGGCGCGGGGAAATCCACTGCGCTGCATCGGCTTTTCGGCGCCGACCCGAACGCGGAGATGCCGGTGCGCACCGCAGCGGGTGCGCTGGTGCTCGATTCCAATCACGCCCGCAACCGGTTGCGGCACCGGCTCGGGCGGGTGCCCTATCCCCTGTGGCGTCCGCTGGTGCACCTGGCGCACTACCGCGCGATCCGCGCGGCGCTGCTGGTCGCCGATGGTCCGGTCGCCATCCACGACTGCGCGACCTTCGCCTGGAGTCGCCACCTGACCGCGCGCTGGGCGCGGGCGGGCGCGCGCGAGGTGCACATGGTGTTGATCGATGTGCCTGCCACCCAGGCCAGACATGGTCAGCTCACGCGAGGCAGGCGGGTGAACATCGTCGCCTTCGGCGCGCACTGCCGCCGCTGGGAACGCCTGATGCGCGATGTGGGCGCGCGCGGCACCGAGCCGCGCGGCCCGTTGCCCGCCGCGTCGGTGGTGATCGTCGACCGCCCGACGCTCTCCGCGGTCGCACGCATCAGCTTCATGCCGGGTCGCCTGACTGCGGCCCACCGCCCGCCCGCGGCCGACCGGGCGCCTGCGACGGATCCAGACCGACACCGGCCGACCTGATTCCGCCGACGGCTGCGCCGGCCCTTCCTGACACGACACACGGTGCGGGTCAGGGCACCAGTACCGTCAGTGCTCCCGGCATCGCCTGGACGGTGATCGGGAGGGTGCCCGCGGGCTCACCGTCGGCGGTGGCGTACCCGCCCGAGGCCGTGACGGTGATGCGGCGGGCGCGGTACCGCTTGGTCGAGGGGTGATCGATGCGCTTGCCCGCCGACAGAGCGGGCAGCAGGCGCGCCATCTCGAGTCGTGAGACCGCGCCGACCACCGTGATGTCGAGGTAGCCGTCGTCGGGCAGGGCTTCGGGGCACACCAGCATGCCGCCGCCGTAGGTGCGGGTATTGCCGATGGGCGTCATCACGGCGTCGGTGTAGATCACCGCGTGCGCGTCGTCGGGGTTGTCGAGCGCGCCGGGCGCCAGACCCGACATCTCGATCTGGAACGGCAGCGTGTAGCCGCGCATGAGTTCGGCGGCGGCGGCGAAGGTGTAGCGCAGCGGTCCACGTGGGCGGCGCATCGCGTTGGCGCGCAAGGTGACTCGCGCGTCGAAACCGGCGCCGACGATGGTGGCGAACCAGGTGGGCGTGGCGCCGACGGATTCGATGCGGCCCAGGTCGATGGTCTTCGTGCGGCCGCGCAGCACGATCTCGGCGGCGGCGCGCGGGTCACCGGTGGGGATGCCGAGTTCGCGGGCGAGGTCGTTGCCCGTGCCCGCGGGAACCAGCCCGAGCGGCACACCGGTGTGGGCGACGGCGGCGAGCAGCACGTTCATCAGACCGTCACCGCCCACGCAGACGACCGCGTCGGGCCGCCTGCCCGGGTCGGCGATCGCGGCGGCCACCTGCTCCACCGATTCCGCCGCGCTCGGCGCCCGCACCTGTGCGACCTCGACGCCACCGGCCAGGGCTACCGCCAGGACCGCCTCGGCGACACCGTCACCGCGACCGGCACCGGAGTGCGGGTTGGTGACGAGCAATAATCGCTGTACCGAATGCTGTTTCACGGCACCAGCTTTCCAGGATTCAGCACGCCTGCGGGATCGAGTTCGTGTTTCACCGCCCGCAGTACCTGTACGCCCAGGTCACCGACCTCGGCGCCCATCCACGGACGGTGGTCGGCACCGACGGCGTGATGGTGGGTGATGGTGGCACCGGCCGCCATGATGGCGTCGCCCGCGGCGGTCTTGGCGACGCGCCACTGCGCGATCGGATCCTCGAGCTGCTTGGCCACGACGGTGAAGTACAGCGACGCACCGGTCGGGTAGGTGTGCGAGATGTGACACATCACCAGCGCGGGCGTGCCCTGGGCCGTGAGCGAATCCGACAGCGCGGCAGTCACTTTCGCCTTCAGGTTCGCCAGGTTCGACCAGCTGGTCGCGGTTTCCAGCGTCTCGCACAGCACCCCGACATCGAGCAGGGCGTCACGCAGATAGGGCGCGGCGAAACGGCCGTGTTCCCACTGTTCGGCCGGGGCTGTCCCGAGCGCGGTTCCGCCTGCGGCGCTGAGCAGTTCGCTCGCTTCGGCGCTGCGGGCCGCGACGTGGGCCGCGGTGCCCTCGAAGGTCGTCACCGCAAGGCAGCCGGACACCGGCGCGCCGCCGATGTCGCTCGAGCGGGCCAGGTTCAGGCCGGTCTCGGCCTCGTCGGACAGGCGAAGCACCGTCGGCGCCGCACCCGTCTGCACCACGGTGCGCAGGGCGGCCGCGCCGGTGGCGAAGTCGGGGAAAGACCACGCCTGGTAGGCGGTGGTTTCGGGGATCGGGTGCACCCGCACGGTGACCGAGGTGATCACGCCGAGCGTCCCCTCGGACCCGACGAACAGTTCGCGCAGGTCGGGCCCGGCCGCCGAGGCGGGCGCGCGGCCGAGATCGAGGGTGCCCTGCGGGGTGGCGACCACCAGTCGCTGGACCATGTCGTCGAAACGGCCGTAGCCCGCCGACGCCTGCCCCGACGACCTGGTCGCGGCGAACCCGCCGATGGTGGCGAATTCGAAACTCTGCGGGAAATGCCCGAGCGAAAGACCGTGCCCGGCAAGCAGTTTCTCCGCCTGCGGGCCGGTGAGCCCGGCACCGAGGGTGGCGGTGCCACTCACCGGGTCCACGTCGGTGAGGGTGTCGAGCCTGCGCAGGTCGAGCGCGATCACCGTGGGGAATCGGCCGCGCACCGGGTCTACGCCGCCGACGACACTGGTGCCGCCACCGAAGGGCACCACCGCGATGCCGTGCGCGGAGCAGTACCGCAGTACGGCCAGCACCGCGTCGTGGTCGGCGGGCGCGACGATCGCGTCGGGCGCGTCCTGCGGGCGGGTGTCTCGGCGGCGCAGCAGGTCGAGGGTGCTCTTGCCGCCGGCGTGCCGCAGCCGGTCGATGTCGTCGGTGCTGACGTGCTCGGCACCGACCAGGGCGGCGAGGTCCGCGCGGGTGGTGGCGGTGAGCGTGCTCGCGACCAGCGGCACGTCGCCCTCGTCGCGTCGTGCCGCCGGCTCTCCCGAGATCCCGAAGACCTGGGTGAGCAGGCCGCGGATCTGCGCCGACAGGGGTTGATGTCCGGCGGGCACACCCCAGGCGTCCCACACCATACTCGGCCGTTCGGCCGTCGATCCGGACATTTCGCTGTTCAACTCGACCATGCGTTACATCCTGACATATAGTGTCAAGCAGTAACTACACGAGATCTCCTCGAGTCGGCCTCTACCCAGTTGTCGGATGTCACTGCCGCGAATTCGCGGCGACGAACCCACCGGCGCGCTCGATACCCTTGGGCGTTCCGGCCAGACCACGGCGCTCACCACGGCGTCGTCGAACACCATGGGGGTGTACAGGATGATCGACCTCGCGGCTCGAGCCGACCAGCGGCTTTCGCCTACCGATATGGCGATTCTCGATGCCGCGCGGGCCTGCGTCGTCGATTTCGGGGTGCGCCGCACCACGCTCACCGAAGTGGCACGCCGCGCCGGTGTGAGCAGGCCGACGGTGTACCGGCGGTGGCCGGACACCGGCTCGCTCATCGCGGAACTGCTGGTGCGCGAGCTGCGCACCATCGTCGCCGAGACCATGCCCGACACCGGCCTCGGCCTCGACCGGCTGGTGCGCGGCATCGTGGCGGGCGCCGCGGCCGTGCGGGCGAACGCGGTGTTCGCCAAGATCTTCCGCACCGACACCGACCTCATGCTCACCTACGTGTTCGGCAGGCTCGGGCGCAATCAGCGCACGCTCATCGAACTGTTCGCCACCGCCATCCGGATCGGCCAGGAAGACGGGTCGATCCGGGCGGGCGAACCCGAGCAGCTGGCCGCCATGCTGCTGCTCATCGCCCAGTCGGCGGTGCAGTCGGCGGGCACGATGGCGCCGTTGCTCGAGGGTGCGCAGTTCGACACCGAGCTGGCGAGGGCGATCGAGGGTTACCTGCTTCCCTGAACCCCGACAAGGATTGTGATGACTGCTGATTCACCCACCGCGCTCCACGCGGCTCGCCGCACCGCCGACCTCGCCGCGCTCGGCGATCACCCGGAGGTGGATGTGGTGGTGATCGGCGCGGGTGTCACCGGTGCCGGTGCCGCGCTCGACGCCGCCGCGCGCGGCCTGCGCACCCTGCTGGTGGAGCGCAACGACTTCGCCTTCGGCACGAGCCGCTGGAGTTCCAAGCTCGTGCACGGCGGGTTGCGCTATCTGGCGAGCGGGAGGGTCGGCATCGCCCACGAGAGCGCGGTCGAACGCGGCATCCTGTTGCGCACCACGGCACCCCATCTGGTGCGCCCGCTCCCCCAGCTCGTTCCGTTGCTGCCCGGTATGGGTGCGGCTCAGAGTTCCTTGATCCGTGCTGGTTTCGCCGCCGGTGACGCGCTGCGGGTGGCCGCGCGCACCCGGGCCGCGGTCCTGCCGCGATCGCGAAAGGTCGCCGCCGCGGAGGCTTTGCGGCTGGCGCCGACCGTGCGCCGTGACGGCCTGCGCGGCGGGTTGCAGGCGTGGGACGGGCAGCTCGTCGACGACGCCCGCCTCGTCGTCGCCCTGGCTCGCACGGCGGCCGGTGAGGGCGCGACCGTGCTCACGCGCATGGAAGCCGTTGGCGCCGATGGCAATTCGGTGCGGCTACGCGATACGCGCACCGGTGAGACGCTCGACGTGCGCGCCCGCGCCGTCGTCAACGCGACCGGCGTGTGGGCGGGCGAGGTCGACAGCAGCATCGAACTGCGCCCGAGCCGCGGCACCCACCTGGTGTTCGACGCCGCCGCCTTCGGTGGGCTCAGCGCGGCACTCACCGTGCCCGTGCCCGGCAGCATCAGCCGCTTCGTGTTCGCCCTGCCCGCCGCCCACGGCCGCGTCTACCTCGGCCTCACCGACGAGGACGCCCCCGGCCCGATCCCCGACGAGCCCCAGCCCACCGAGGCCGAGGTCGACTTCCTGCTCGACACCATCAACACCGGGCTGCGGGAGCCGCTGACGCGCAAGGACATCCGTGGCCGCTTCGCCGGGCTGCGGCCCCTGCTGAAGACCGCCGACGACAGTACCGCCGACATCTCCCGCGAGCACGCCGTGCTCACCGCACCCGACGGGCTCATCACCGTCGTCGGCGGCAAGCTCACCACCTACCGGCGCATGGCGCAGGACGCGATCGACGCCGCGATCGCGCACACCGGCCTGTCGGCCGCGCCCTGCCGCACCACCCGGCTCCCGTTGGTCGGCGCGGTGTCCGGCGCGGCCCGCGACCGCATCGACGCCCCACCGGTGCTGATCGAGCGTTACGGGCACGAAGCGGGCGCCATCGTCTCGGCCTGGCTGGCCGACCCGGCCCTCGCCGAACCCGTCGCCCCCGGAATCGACGTCACCGCCGCCGAATTCGACTTCGCCATCACCCACGAGGGCGCCGAAACAGTCGACGATCTCCTCGACCGCCGCACCCGCATCGGCCTGGTCCCCACCGACCGCGCCGCCGCGACTCCGGCCGCCGAAGCCGCCCTCGCCCGCAACGCCGCGATCATCGGACGTCGCCCGTAAGCCGTCCGACTCCGGAAGCAGCCTTCGACCGACGCGACGGGTCAGTCGTACACCCAGCCCCGCAGATCGACGCGCATGCACGCGCGCGGCCATTCGTCGAGGCCGTTGGCGGATTCCTCGGCACGGACAGCGCGCAGGCCGGGTGGTTCGTCGTCGACGGGGATGTAGGTGAAGCCGAGCCGCTCGTAGTAGGGACCGTTCCAAGGAACCTCGGTGAAGGTGGTGAGGGTGAGTTCGTGCAGCCCCTGGGATTTCGCCCAGGTGACGGCATGGTCGATCAGGCTCTTGCCGATCCGCAGACCGGCGAAGGCGGGGTCGACCGACACCTGGTCGATGTGCGGTTGCCCGTCGACGATGCCGAGCAGCAGGTAACCGATCGGTTCGTCCCGCGCATCAGGCCATACCCAGGCGCGTTCGCCGACGAGGAACTCGCGCAGCAGTTCCGCCGACGGCGGCTCGTCCTCGGCGACGGCGACCATGCCGATTTCGGCGAACGGCGCACCGGCGCGACGTTCGATCTCCTGCAGCGTGGCGATATCGCGTTCGCGGGCCGGCCGGATCGGTCCGCCCGGCCGGTTGAGCTCGCCGCCCCGGATCGGTGCACGGCGCTGAACGGGGTCGCCCGGTGCGATGGGGCAGCTGGTAACCAGCGCGGGTACGTGCTCGAGGCCGGTCATCGCACCTCCACTGGGGTAGTGAGGATGCCGTTGAGCAGCGCGTTCAGTGCCCACCGGGTGCGGACGGCGGCGTCGCCCGCCAGGTGCTCGCAGGCGGCGGTGAGGTTCGGGTAGTTCCGTGCGGGCAGGCCGGCGAGACGGCGCGAAACCGTCGTGTCGTCGTAGACGGCCCGCTCGGCGGCCGCGGCGGTGATGTGCGGGTACAGCAAGTCGACGGCCCAGGCGGCCCTGGCCGGGTCGAGGCCGCCCTCGCGCAACAGGCCGAGCAACTGCTCGACCAGCCCGAGCGCGCGACCGGTGGACCGGGCGAACGCGACGAGCGCGAGACCTTCGTGGCGGCCGAGCGCGTCGACGGCCGAGGTGACGAGGGCTTCCAGGCGCTCGCGCCAGTCGCCGTGGGTGGGTGTCGGTACGGCGGCGAGGACGTGGTCGAGCATGCCCGTCATCAGGTCGTCGCGATTGGCGACGTAGACGTAGAGCGAGGCGGCACCGGTATCGAGTTCCTGCGCCACCCGGCGCATGGTGAGCGCGGCCGATCCCTCGGAGTCGAGGATGCGCAATCCGGTCTCGATGACGATGTCACGACTCAGTGGAGCTTTCGCCGGTCTGGCCCGGCGACTGACGGGTGCGGCATTCATGGCAGGTAATCCTACCCGCCACCCGAACGTCGTTTGCGACGAACAATGTTCGCGAGACCGTCCGGTCAGTTTGCGAAGCCTGCGACAACCCGCTTCCGAGCCCGCCGTGTCCCTCTATGCTGGCAGTGACCCCGTCCGACAAGGAGGCGTTGATGCGCGCGCATTCGTCCACCGTGGCAATCGTGCCCGGTACCGGAATCGTCGCTCGGTTCGGCGATGTAGTGGTCTATCTGGCCGGCGAGACACCGTCGACCGACCGCTTACTCGGTGCGGTCGAGACCGTCGCGCTCAACACCACAGCCTCGGCACCCGGTGCGGCACTCGCCCAGCGGCTGGCCGGGGTGGTGTTCGGCGGCGCGTCGGCGCCGCCGCCGTTCGGTGTCCTCGCTCCCACCGCCGACGGGATCCTGATCTTGTTGCGCGGCACCGTGATCGCGGAGGTCTCCGGCGCCGAGGGCAACCGGCGCCTGGCCGGGGATCGCGCCTTCACCTGGGTCGACGAGATCATTCGCGAACCGGTCCGCCGCATCGCCATCGGCGCCGAGATGGCCGACCCGACCAGCGCCAACCCACGGACGGATCTGCGCGCGGGCATCGTCAACGGCAACGGTTTCGTGCTCAACCTGGGGCGTCGTCGCGGTCCCGCACCGCGCCGGGTGGAGGCGATCGACGAACCACCACCCACCGAGGCCACCGGGTTCCAGGCGGTGCGCCCGCGCAGCGAGGCCGAGCCCGTCGCGGCCCAGCCGTCGACCAGTGGTTTCGCCGTGGCCGACGAGCCGGTGACGAGCATTCCGGACGGTGAGACCGTGAGCGTGGGTGGTCGGCCCGATTCCGGTGAGGGCGCCACCGTGAGCACCGGTCCGCGCAATTCCCCCGCCGCGCACGCACCGCTGGCGTGGTCGCAGGCGATCGATGCCGCCAAGCGGGCCGAGCCGGTTGGGCTGCGCAAAAGCCAAGAGCACCTGGTCAATTCGTCCAGTCCACGGGGCGCCTTGGTCACCGAGGACGGAATGAGCTATCCCCTCGACCGGCCATATGTGCTCGGCCGCAACCCCTCCGGCGACAATTCCGTTCGCCAGTCCGCGGCCACGCCGATCCTGATCGAACGCGATCGGCTGGTCTCGCGGGTTCATGCCTTCGTCGATCCCGACCGGGGCAAGGTGTTCGTCCGCGAAGCGCCCGCCACCTCCGGCACCTATTTCGCCGCCCCCGACAGCGACCGGTGGTCGCGGGTCGGCACCCTCCCGATCGAACTGCAGCCGGGCTGGCGCCTGCGTATCAATGATTTCCTGCTGACCTACTGCGTCTGAGCTCCGCGAGCCCGAGACCATCCCGACGCCCGTGCGTGGTGCACCACGGGCGCCGGATCACGATCCGGCTCAGGCCTCGAGGGCGTCGAGCAGTGCCGCGCGCTGGCGTGCACCGAGACCACCGATACGACGATCCTCGGGGATCTCGGCCTGATCCATCAGCTTGGCCGCCTTCACCGGGCCAACGCCCGGCAGCGCCTTGATCACGGCCGCGACCTTGGTCTTCTTGACCAGGTCGTCGCTGTCGGCCTTCTTGAGCAGATCGGCGACGGTGACCTTGCCCTCCTTCACCTTGCCGATCAGTTCCGAGCGCGCCTTGCGCACGGCAGCCGCTTTGGCCAACGCCTCGGTGCGCTGTTCGGCGGTCATCGTAGGCAGTGCCATGTCTCCTCCGCTTCCACTCGTCACTCGAACATCTGATTGACGGACCGAGTAAACAGCACGAAATCAGCAGCATCAGTCCGACACACCGCGAGGATACGCCGATGAGTTTTGCGAGGTGAGCCCGTCTTAATGGGTGAACGCCCTGCAAGGCGGACGAAAAGGACGAAACGAAAGTTTCCGAACACCAGGTAACACCCTGATGACCGGCAGCGACATCATCATCAGAAGCACCGAACGGGACAAAGGTTCAACGGCGAACCACGGAGGATCAACGAAGCTCCTCGGCAACCGGGCGCGAACGATGCGAATCGTTCGTCACCGTGTCCACGACGGCCTCTGAAACAGCTACACAGTTGTGCGCCAGAAGTTTCCGGCATCCGCATGTTCGATCGACCCGGACCTCGGATGTGCCTCGGGCGCCTCGATGCGCAACAATGACGCGACCAGGCGAACCCTTTTGCACACTGGAGTTGCGATGCGCGAGGAACACCCGCTCGATGACGAAGTCCTCGCGTTGCCCGTCCGGGTGGAACGTGCCCGGCAACGCATCACCTATCAATCCGACCCGGCCCTGACCGACGCGCTCTCGGAAGACGAACTGCGCGCCGAACGCGAGCTGGCCGAGAAGATCCGCACCTACGAGCGCGATCAGCGCTGGAAGCAGATCAAAGCCGCCTCGACGCACGCCGACCGCCTGCGCGAGACGACCGCCGAGCTCGAACGAGCCGAGATGGCCGACCTCATGCTCGCCCGCAAGGCCATCGCCGCGCAGCGCCGCGAATCCAACCCGCGCGCCCGGCTGGCCTCCCTCTACCAGCACCGAACCTGGTCGTTGCGCGCGCTGGCCGGCGTGGTGATCGCGGGCATGCTGTGGTCGGCGGTGAACGTGCAGCACAACATCGCCCCCGGCGGCCCGAGCGATCCGCTGTTCTGGGCGAGTTTCGGCCTGGAGGCGATGATCAGCGTCTGCCTGGTCATCATCATGATCGGCACCACCCGGGTCTCGGAGTGGGGCGTGATGGGCAACCGCACCCAGGTGTTCGTCGCCGAGGGTTTCCTGCTCGCGCTCACCATCGCCCTCAACACCTACCCGCATCTGAGCGCGGGCAACTGGTACGACGCCGCTGTGCACGCGGTGGCCCCGGTGATGATCGGTGTGGCCCTGCTCATCCACAATGCCGCCAGCGCGCGCTACAGCACCGCCATCGCCCGCGCCTCGGCCGAGATCCCCGCCGAGGACGACGAGGACATCGTGTCGGCGGCGCCGTCGTTCCGCGACAACTGACCACCCCGACAACCGACCACACAGCACAGCGCCCGCCGGATCGGATCCGGCGGGCGCTGTGGTGTTCGGGGCCGGCCTAGGCCGACTTGTCGCGACGCTCCGTACGCTGGGCCTTGCGCGGCACGATGGTCGGCAGGACGTTCTCGGTGACGGTGTCGGCGTTCACGACCACCTTGGCGACGTCGTCGCGGCCCGGGATGTCGTACATCACCGGCAGCAGGACTTCCTCCATGATCGCCCGCAGACCACGCGCACCGGTGCCGCGCAGGATGGCCTGATCGGCGACCGCTTCGAGGGCGTCGGGGGTGAACTCCAGGTCGACACCGTCCATCTCGAACAGGCGGACGTACTGCTTGACCAGCGCGTTCTTCGGCTCCGAGAGAATCTTGACCAGCGATTCCTTGTCCAGATTCGTCACCGAGGCGACGATCGGCAGCCGGCCGATGAACTCGGGGATCAGACCGAACTTGATCAGGTCCTCGGGCATCACGTCGGCGAAGTGGTCGTCGGTGTCGACCTCGGCCTTGGAGCGCACCTCGGCGCCGAAACCGATACCGCGGTGGCCGGTGCGGTCGGAGATGATCTTCTCCAGGCCCGCGAACGCGCCCGCCACGATGAACAGCACGTTGGTGGTGTCGATCTGGATGAATTCCTGGTGCGGGTGCTTGCGTCCGCCCTGCGGCGGCACACTCGCCTGCGTGCCCTCCAGGATCTTCAGCAGCGCCTGCTGCACACCCTCACCGGAGACATCGCGGGTGATCGACGGGTTCTCGCTCTTGCGAGCGATCTTGTCGACCTCGTCGATGTAGATGATGCCGGTCTCGGCGCGCTTCACGTCGTAGTCGGCGGCCTGGATGAGCTTGAGCAGGATGTTCTCGACGTCCTCACCGACGTAACCGGCTTCGGTGAGCGCGGTGGCGTCGGCGATGGCGAACGGCACGTTCAGCATCTTGGCCAGCGTCTGCGCGAGGTAGGTCTTGCCGCAACCGGTGGGGCCGAGCATCAAGATGTTCGACTTCATCAGCTCGACGGCCTCACCCCGGCTGTCGCGACCCTTGTCGCCCGCCTGGATGCGCTTGTAGTGGTTGTAGACCGCGACGGCGAGGGTCCGCTTGGCGGTGTCCTGGCCGATCACGTAGTTCTCGAGGAAATCACGGATCTCCGAGGGCTTGGGCAGCTCGTCGAGCTTGACCTCGCTCGACTCGGCCAGCTCTTCCTCGATGATCTCATTGCAGAGATCGATGCACTCGTCGCAGATATAGACCCCAGGGCCCGCAATGAGCTTCTTGACCTGCTTCTGGCTCTTTCCGCAGAACGAGCACTTGAGCAGATCGCCGCCGTCTCCGATGCGCGCCATCTCGTAGGTCCCTACTTCCTATGTCCGAGTGCGACCCTCGTCCTCCGATTGGGCCGGAATACGTTTCGGTGCCGACAATCAGAGCAATGGTCCCTGAGTCGACCGTACCTGCTGTGCGCGAGCCAGGTCGACAACTCGCGCATGTTCGATGTGTTGGGTTGTAGCAGAAAACCGGGTCCGCCGCCGGGTAGCAGGCGACGGACCCGGGCGTGTCACTTCTGTCCGCTGAGCTTGCGGTAGTCGAAGACCTGGTCGACGATGCCGTATTCCTTGGCTTCCTCGGCGGTCAGGATCTTGTCACGGTCGGTGTCCTTGCGGACCTGCTCCTCGGACTTGCCGGTGTGCCGCGAAATCGTGACCTCCATGAGACGCCGCATCCGCTCGATCTCGGCGGCGGCGATCTCGAGGTCGGACACCTGACCCTGCACGCCGCCCGAGGACGGCTGGTGGATCAGGATGCGCGCGTTGGGCAGCGCGGCACGCTTGCCGGGGGCACCGGCGGCCAGCAGCACGGCGGCGGCCGAGGCGGCCTGGCCCAGGCACACCGTCACCACGTCGGGACGCACGTACTGCATGGTGTCGTAGATCGCCATCAGCGCGGTGAACGAGCCACCGGGCGAGTTGATGTACATGGTGATGTCACGATCGGGATCCTGCGACTCCAGCACCAGCAGCTGGGCCATGATGTCGTTGGCCGAGACATCGTCGACCTGGTTGCCCAGGAAGATGATGCGCTCCTCGAACAGCTTGTTGTACGGGTCGGAGGTCTTGACGCCGAACGAAGTCTGCTCGGTGAACTGCGGCAGGATGTAGCGCGACTGCGGGTTGGCGGCGGCAGCGCCACCCAAGCCTGCGCGCGGGTCGATCAGATTGGCCATGGTTGTCTCCAGGGTCGAGTCGAGTGTGTCGGTGCGCGGCGTGGGTTACGTCGTCTGGTTCGCGTGGCTGACCACGTGGTCGATGAAGCCGTACTCGAGGGCTTCCTTCGCCGTGAACCAGCGGTCGCGATCCGCGTCCTCGGTCACCTGCTCGACCGACTTGCCGGTGTGCAGCGCCTGCAGCTCGTTGAGCTCGCGCTTGGTGTGCGCGAACTGCTCGGCCATGATCGCGATGTCGGCGGCCGAACCACCGATACCGGCCGACGGCTGGTGCATCATGATCCGGGTGTGCGGCAGCGCGAAACGCTTGCCCTTGGTTCCCGCGGTGAGCAGGAACTGCCCCATCGACGCGGCCAGGCCCATCGCGACGGTTTTGATGTCGCACTCGGCGAACTGCATGGTGTCGTAGATGGCCATGCCCGCGGTGACCGAGCCACCGGGAGAGTTGATGTAGAGCGCGATGTCCTTGGTCGAGTCCTCGGCCGAGAGCAGCAGGATCTGCGCGCAGATCTTGTTGGCGATCTCGTCGTCGACCTGGGTGCCAAGGAAGATGATGCGCTCGCGCAGCAGCCGCTCGTACACGGAATCACTGAGGTTGAGACCAGCAGTAGCGGCTGTCATGACCCCTGCCTGGTTGATTGTCACGGATACCTGCCTTCTCTTCTCACCGATTGCAAACGGCCTACGGTTCGTCGTCGTCTCAAACACTAACGAAACAGGGCGGCACCGAACTCCCGGTACCGCCCTTCTTCGCTCACAGCGCAATCAAATCACGCCGGCAAAACTTACTCAGCAGCGGCTTCGCCCTGCTCGGTCTCGGCGGAATCCGCAGGGTCACCGAACATTTCGGTGGTGTCGACCTCGTTGCCGTCGGTGTCGGTGACCTTCACCTGACCGACAACTCCGGCCAGGGCCTTGCCGCGGCGCACGTCGGCGAACACCGCGCCCAGCTGACCGGCCTGCTGCACCTGCTGGATGAACTGCTCCGGCGACATGCCGTAGCGCTGGGCCTGGAACAGGATGCGCTCGGTGAGCTCCTGCTGGCCCACCTGGGTGCCCTCGGCCTCGGCGATGGCATCGAGCAGCAGCTGGGTCTTCACCGACTTCTCGGCGGCTTCCTGGGTGTCCTTGTCGAACTCCTCGCGGGAGGAGCCCTGCGCCTCGAGCGCCTCGGCCAGCTTGGCCTCGTCGTGGTCGAAGCCGTGCACGGCGTCGTGCAGCACCGCGTCGACCTCGGCCTTGACGACGGCCTCGGGCAGCGGCACCTCGACGGTCTCGAGCAGGGTGTCGAGGACCTTGTCGCGGATCTGACCGGCCTGCTCGATCTTCTTGGTGCGCTCGACGCGGCCCTTCAGGTCTTCCTTGAGCTCGTCGATGGTGTCGAATTCGCTGGCGAGCTGGGCGAATTCGTCGTCGGCCTCGGGCAGCTCGCGCTCCTTGACCGACTGCACGGTCACGGTGATCACGGCTTCCTTACCGGCGTGCTCGCCGGCGACCAGGGTGGAGGTGAACTCGGCGGACTCGCCGGCCTTCAGGCCGATGACGGCCTCGTCGAGGCCCTCGATGAGCTGACCCGAACCGACCTCGTGCGACAGGCCGGTGGTGGCGGCCTCGGGCACGTCCTCGCCGTCGACGGTGGCCGACAGGTCGATCGAGACGAAGTCGCCGTCCTGCACGGCCCGCTCGACACCGGTCAGGGTGCCGAAGCGCTGACGCAGCGAGGTGAGCTGCTGCTCGATGTCCTCGTCGCCGATGGTGAAGGAATCGACGGTGACCTCGATGCCCGAGTAGTCGGGCAGGGCGATCTCCGGGCGCACGTCGACCTCGGCGGTGAAGGCCAGCTCGTCGCCGTCCTCGATCTTGGTGATCTCGATCTCGGGCTGGCCGATGACCTTCACCTCGCCGGCCTGCACGGCCTCGGCGTACTTGTTCGGCAGCGCGTCGTTGACGACCTGCTCGAGCACGGCGCCACGGCCGACGCGGGTCTCGATCAGCTTGGCCGGAGCCTTGCCGGGACGGAAGCCGGGGATCTTCACCTGCTGGGCCAGCGCCTTATACGCCTTGTCGAAGTCGGGCTTCAGCTCCTCGAAGGGCACCTCGACGTTGATCCGGACCCGGGTCGGGCTCAGCTGCTCGACGGTGCTCTTCACGGACATGCTCCTTGGTTCGTAGTTCATGGTGGTGGCCCCCGCATGGGGCGTCGCGCCCTGAGTCGGTGCGGACGCACGCATCCCGACCAGGGTAGTTGACCGCACGCGCGGTCGTGCAATCGGCGGTTGGTTGCGGTGGCGGCTAGCTGCCGACCTGCACCGCGTCGGTGACGAAGACCAGTGTCTCGTTGGGCGCGACGCCGTTGCCGCCTTCGCCGTAGCCGAGATCCGGCGGCACGATGAGCAGCCTGCGCGCACCCTGCTGCACACCGAGCAGGCCCTTGTCCCAGCCCTCGATGACCTGGCCCGCGCCGAGCGTCAGGTCGAAGGGCGCACCGCGCTTGAACGAGCTGTCGAGGGTCTGCTTGTCCGACCAGGTGACCAGCGCGTAGTTCATGGTGAGTGGCTGCATGGCCACCGCGCCGGGTCCGGTGCCGGGCACCAGGTCCTTGACGAGCAGCGACTTGGGCGGGGTGCAGTCGTCGGGGATGGTGATCTCCGGCGGGTCACCGAAGCCGCCCGCCACCTTGATGTCCTCGGCGATGCATTCGCGCGTCGGTGCCGCCTTGGATTCGGCCGATCCGCTGTCGGACCCGCATGCCGCACTGACGAGGGCGGCGAGGGCGACCAGTCCGGTCCCGATGATCCTGGGGAGAGAAGCCATGGCCCGCACAGTAGTGGAGCGCGGGTCCGGCGGTGCGAACCGGCACGACCGGTAGGCTCGGCACTGCGTTTCTCCACCGGCGCCGCCGGGTGTCCTCCGGCGCGCCGACCAGTCCGGCGGCGGGCGACGCCGCAGCTCAGGCGAGTGCGAGGAGAGTCTGCGATGACCCGGCTCAGCAACAGCGAGGGGGATACCGCCGCCGACAATATCGGTGGCGGTGGCGAGGGCGAATCAGTTGCGCCCCAACCCTATTCGCTCACCGAAACCCCTGGCCCGCTGACCAGTGAGGAACTGATCGCGGTCGACACGTGGTGGCGGGCCGCGAACTATCTCGCGGTCGGCCAGATCTACCTGATGCGCAACCCGTTGCTGCGCGAGCCGCTGCGTTCCACCGACATCAAGCCGCGCCTGCTCGGCCATTTCGGCACGGTGCCCGGCCTGAATCTGGTGTGGGCACACGCGAACCGGGTGATCCGCGCACGCGACCTGAACGCCGTCTTCGTCGCGGGCCCCGGCCACGGCGGGCCGGGCCCCAACGCCTGCGCCTGGCTAGAGGGCGCCTACGCCGAGCTCTACCGCGACATCCCCCGCGACGCCGACGGTATGCGCCGGCTGTTCCATCAGTTCTCGTTCCCCGGCGGCGTCCCGAGCCATTGCGCTCCCGAGACCCCCGGTTCCTTCCACGAGGGCGGTGAGCTCGGCTATTCACTGCTGCACGCCTACGGCGCCGCGCTGGACAACCCCGATCTCACGGTGTTCTGCGTGATCGGCGACGGTGAGGCCGAAACCGGTCCGCTGGCGGGCAGCTGGCACGCGAACAAATTCCTCAACGCGGCCCGCGACGGCGCGGTGGTGCCGATCCTGGCGCTCAACGAGTACAAGATCGCCAATCCGACCATCCTCGCGCGCATCCCCCGTGATGAGCTCATCGAACTGCTGCGCGGGTACGGCTACGAACCGCTGATCGTGTCGGGCAACGATCCGTCGCGGGTGCATCAGAAGATGGCCGCCGCCATGGACGCCTGCCTCGACCGGATCGCCGGGTTCCAGCGGGCGGCGCGCGAGGACGGTGACACCACCCGTCCCCGCTGGCCGATGATCGTGCTGCACACGCCGAAGGGCTGGACCTGTCCCCCGGTGGTCGACGGCGAGCGGGTCGAGGGCACCTTCCGCGCCCACCAGGTCCCGTTGCCCGCGGCGCGCACCGACCCGGAACACCGACGGGTGCTCGAGGAATGGTTGCGGTCGTATCGGCCCGAGGAACTCTTCGACGAAGCGGGCAGGCCGTTGCCCGCCCTGCTCGACCGGATCCCCGATCGGCCGATGAGCCTCAATCCCGTGGCCAACGGCGGGCTGTTGGTCCGCGATCTCGACCTGCCGGACTGGCGCGAATACGGCGTGCCGGTGGAACAGCCGGGCGCGAGCAGACACGAACCGACCAGGGTGCTCGGCGGCTGGCTGCGTGACGTCACCGCCCGCAATCCGCACAACTTCCTGACCTTCGCCCCCGACGAACTCGCCAGCAACCGGTTGCAGGACATTCTCGAGGTGACCGGCCGCGACTGGCAGGCCGAAGTCGGGCGCTGGGATGTGGCGCTGTCACCGACCGGCCGCGCGGTCGAAGTGCTGTCCGAACACATGTGCCAGGGGTTGCTCGAGGGCTATCTGCTCACCGGCCGCCACGGCGTGTTCACCTGCTACGAGGCGTTCATCCACATCGTCGACGCCATGTTCAACCAGCACGCGAAGTGGCTGGACGCCAGCCTCGCCGTGCCGTGGCGACGCCGCATCCCGAGCCTGAACTACCTGCTGAGTTCGCACGTGTGGCGCCAGGACCACAACGGCTTCACCCATCAGGACCCGGGTTTCCTCGATGTGGTGGTGAACAAGAGCCCCGAGATCGTCCGGGTGTACCTGCCGCCCGATGCCAACACCCTGCTGTCCACCTACGACCACTGCCTGCGTTCGCTGCACTACGCGAACGTGGTGGTCGCGGGCAAACAGCCCGGGCCGGACTGGCTTTCGGCGCCGGAAGCCGCCGTGCACTGCGCCCGCGGCGTCGGCATCTGGGAGTGGGCCGGGCACAACGACGACCAGGGCACCACCCCCGATGTAGTGCTCGCCTGCGCGGGCGACGTCCCCACGCTGGAGACGCTGGCCGCCGCCGCGATCCTGCGCGACCGCCTGCCCGACCTGCGGGTGCGCGTCGTCAATGTGGTCGATCTCATGCGGCTGCTGCCGGCCGAGGAGCACCCGCACGGCCTGTCCGACGCCCACTTCGACACCCTGTTCACCACCGACCGGCCGGTGATCTTCGCCTTCCACGGCTACCCGTGGCTGGTGCACCGGCTCACCTACCGCAGGCACAATCACGCGGGCCTGCACGTGCGCGGATACAAGGAGAAGGGCACGACCACCACCCCGTTCGACATGGTGATGCTCAACGACCTCGACCGTTTCCACCTGGTGCTCGACGTGATCGACCGGGTGCCCGGCCTGCGCACGCGGGCGGCGGGTCTGCGCCAGGAGATGGTCGACGCCCGGCTCGCCGCGCGCAGCTGGACAAGGGAGCACGGCGAGGACATTCCGGCCGTCGCGAACTGGGCCTGGCCGGAGGCGTCGATCCCCACTGTGACGTAACGCGGTTGCGGCACCGGTCGCGGCTGGTCGACGATGGAGGCGATGACCGAGCAACGCCGTATCGACATACTCCCGCGTGACCGCCGCGACCTCCGCGGTCCCTTCGACGTGATCGGGGATGTGCACGGCTGCCGCGCCGAACTCGAGGCACTGCTCGGGAAGCTCGGCTACGTCGTCGAGCGCGACGACATGGGCAGGCCGGTCACGGCCGCGCACCCCGAGCGTCGCACGGCGGTGTTCGTCGGTGATCTCGTCGACCGTGGCCCCGACACGCCCGGTGTGCTGCGGCTGGTGATGGGCATGGTCGCGGCCCGTTCGGCGCTGTGCGTGGCGGGCAATCACGACTACAAACTGGTACGCGCCCTCGACGGCCGCAATGTGCGCATCGCGCACGGGCTGGAGCAGTCCCTGGCCCAGCTGGCCGACGAGGACGACGAATTCCGCGCCGCCGCACAGGCTTTCCTGCGCCAGCTGCCCGGGCACTACCTGCTCGACCGGGGCAGGCTGGTCGTCGCCCACGCGGGACTACCGGAAAGCCTGCACGGCAGCACATCCGGGCGGGCCCGCTCCTTCGCGCTCTACGGTGCGCCCACCGGTGAGGTGGACGCGCACGGTTTGCCGATCCGCTACGACTGGGCGCAGGACTATCGGGGCGCGCCGGTGGTCGTCTACGGGCACACACCCGTCACGGCGTTGCGGTGGGTCAACAACACGCTGTGCCTGGACACCGGCGTGGTGTTCGGCGGCACGCTGTCGGCCCTTCGCTACCCGGAGCTGGACACCGTCTCGGTGGCCGCCGAACAGGTCTGGTACGAACGCGCGGGTATCACACCGGTTCCCGACTAGGGCATACCATCAGCAGCGGACGACCCGACTCATCGACGAGGAGAGGTTCATGCGCCGTAGTCTGCTCGCACTGTCCGTTCTTGCTCCACTGATGATCGCCGGTGTGGCGAGCGCCGATCCGGCGCCGCCGGGAACCGGGACACTCACCGTTCGCGCGATCACCGGTTCCGAACCGATGCCGGTCAACCGGGCCGATATCGAGGTCCGCGCCTGCGGCGCCGAGGAGGTCGTCACCACGCTGGTGAGCGGCGCCGACGGCAGCGCGAGCGTCGCGCTGCCGGACGGCTGCTACGAGGCGCGGGTGGCGACGGTGCCGGGCGGCTGCGGCCTCGCCGACACCGAACCGGTGCGGCTCACGGTCACCGCAGGCACCGAGGCACGTGCGGAGTTCCGTTTCCGCTGCGCGTAGCCGTCAGTCCTTGGGACCGCCTGCCACATAGATGACCTGACCGGACACGAAGCCCGCGCCTTCGCTCACCAGGAACGAGGCGGTGTGGGCGATGTCGTCGGGCGTACCCACCCGGTTCACCGGAATCTGTGCCGCCGCAGCCTGTTTGAAGGCCTCGAAGTCGACGCCGACGCGGGCGGCGGTGGCCGCGGTCATCTCGGTCTCGATGAAACCGGGGGCGATCGCGTTGGCGGTGACACCGAATTTGCCGAGCTCGAACGCGAGGGTCTTGGTGAAGCCCTGCATGCCCGCTTTGGCGGCGGAGTAGTTGGCCTGGCCACGGTTGCCAAGCGCCGAGGTGCTCGACAGGTTGACCACGCGCCCGAACTTCGCCTCCACCATGTACTTCTGCACGGCGCGCGTCATCAGGAAGGCGCCGCGCAGGTGCACGTTCATGACGATGTCCCAGTCCTGCACCGACATCTTGAACAGCAGGTTGTCGCGCAGCACGCCCGCGTTGTTCACCAGCACGGTCGGTGCGCCCAGTTCGCCGGCGATCCGTTCGACGGCCGCGGCGACGGCGTCTTCGTCGGACACATCGGCACCGACGGCAAGCGCGGTTCCCCCGGCGGCTTCGATGGCCGACACGGTGTCGGCGCAGGCGGCTTCGTCGAGGTCGAGAACAGCGACGGCGTGACCGTCGGCGGCGAGCTTCTTCGCGACGGCGGCACCGATTCCGCGTGCGGCACCGGTGACGATCGCGACCCGTGAGGTAGTGGACATGCGCGCCACCCTATCGGGGCGCGCTCGTCGTGATGGTCGGGGTGACAGGATTTGAACCTGCGACCCTCCGCTCCCAAAGCGGATGCGCTACCAAGCTGCGCTACACCCCGATACCTCGGGGCGGTTCACGCCGTCGAGGGAAGTCATGTTTGAGCGGGTGACGGGAATCGAACCCGCACCATCAGCTTGGAAGGCTGAGGTTCTACCATTGAACTACACCCGCAGGCATACGACATCGATGGGATCGCCACGATGTCGTGTGCGCCACGACTGTACCGAATCCCGCGCGCCGAACGCCAATCCGGCCCCGCGAAACGTCTCGACGCTGCGGTGAGTCCCCCTCTTTCCACGCCCGATTAGGGCCCTTAGGCCCTATTGCGGGACCACGGGTACCGGACACGATGGTGGTTGCGTCTCAGGGGACCGACGCCTGCTCCACCCGGGGGAATATAAAGGGGAATTTTCCTCGAAAACCTGGCACGGGGGCGGCGGGTAGGCCACCATAAAAGAGCGCGCGGCGGCCCTACCGGTCGGCGCGACACCTTTGCCAGGAGGGACCATGGCGACAACACGCCCACCGCCCGAAATCGGGCAACACGCTGCACGTTTCGGTGTTTCCAAAGTTTTTTCGCGAAGTGTGTAACGCCCGGGCGGCTGTAGCGATGTCATAGCCGATCGCCATTCGCGAGAGACTGCAACGCGTTCTAGAACGCGGCTTTTGAGTCTCGAGTGGCTTGCTAGGATCCTTTTTGCCGGACGGGGGTATCTGGAAAGGGGGCGGTGAGCGTGTGCCGAACTCGGCGGACCCAACCGCGTAGCAGTGCGAACGATCGAGGTGGCAAGACCGTCGCCACCTTCCGCCGGTGATGTCGATGTCCGCACACATCGAGCCACCGGTCGCCGCGATGGCCCGCGCCTGGGCCCGCGCGGTGTGTGCCGAACCGGGATCGTCCGTGGCACCGCATCAGTTGGAGCCTGTGCTCATCGAGATCGTCGAGCGCCTGCTGCACCTGGCGAGGACAGAACCGTTCCCGGTACCGCAGGCGCGCAAGCTCGGCGCACGGCTGGCCGAGGCGCCGTTCGAACGGACGAGAATGCTGGCCCATGCCACCCGCTGGTTGCTCGGTTTCCCCTCGGGGGTGCCGGGTTCCCTGGTGGCGACCCGGTGGCCGCTGGTGGCCAGCCAGGCCATCGACAGCTACGCCCAGGCACTCCAGGAGCGCGCACTGGCGCAACAGGAACAGAACATCTCGGCGAAGGTGTCGCTGCGCGTGCAGGAGATCGCCGCGCTGCAGCACCGCCTGCGCCACGAGGCCACCCACGACGCCCTGACCGACCTGGCGAACCGCACACTCCTACAGGAACGGGTGCGTGCCTTCGCCGCCGACCCGACCCGTGGGGTGGGGGTGCTGGTGGTGGACCTGGACCGCTTCAAACAGATCAACGACGGCTACGGACATGCGATCGGTGACGAGGTGCTCGTGGAGCTGGCCAACCGGCTGCGCGAGGTGTGCCCGCCCGACACCGTGATCTGCCGGTACGGCGGCGACGAGTTCGTCGTGGCGGCCAATCCGCGCCGCGACACCCTGAGCGAGCTGGCGCACCGTGTCGTCGCGGCTCTGCGCGACCCGGTGTGGTCGAGCGCGGGCCCGGTGCCGGTGTCGGCCAGCGTGGGCACCGCGTTCTGCCCACCGGGAAAGACGTGCGATTTCACCGACCTGCTGCGTCGCGCCGACCGCGCGATGTATTCGGCGAAATCGGCGGGCGGGCGGCGTTTCGCCCTCGCCGAATCGGGCGACCCCGAACTGGGAACGGCGGTCGCCGGCTGAGTCCGGATCGCGAAGCCTGCACTTCGCGGCCCGGGCTCGGTCGACCTTCTCTGCGCACCTCGGCCACGGTTTCGACCGTGGCCGAGGTGTTTTCGTCAGCGGGGCTGACAGACGTTGCACCAGAACAGGTTTCGGGCTTCCATCGTGCCGTGGGAGACCAAGGTGCCACAGACGCGGCAGGGTTCGCCCTGGCGGCGATAGACGTAGGTGCGTGGGCGATCCTTGGCGTAGGACGGTGCGCCGGTGTCGTGTTCGGGGCGCACCACATGCATGCGGCCGGTTTCCACGCCGGTCGGCATGAGTTCGACGAGATCGGCCCACAGCGCCTCCCATTCGGCCGCGGTGAGTGAGGTGCCCGGCCGGAACGGTGAAATGCCGTGCCGGAACAGCACTTCGGCGCGGTACACGTTGCCCACGCCGGCGATCACCGACTGGTCCATCAGTAGCGCCCCGATCGCCCTGCGGGAGCGACGAATTCGTTCCCCCGCACGCTCGTGGTCGGCGTCCGGGCGCAGCGGATCGGCCCCCAGGCGGGCGGTGAGCGCCTCCACTTCCGGCGGGTGCAGCACCTCGCACGCGGTCGGCCCGCGCAGGTCGGTACCGAATCCCGTCGCGGCACCGACCATCCGCATCCGCACCTGCCCCACCGGCTCGCGCATCGGCAACTCGACTTCACTGAAGGTGCCGTACAACCCGAGATGCACGTGCACCGTCAGCCCGGACGCATAGTGGTGCAGCAGATGCTTCCCGTAGGCCTCGGCCCGCTCGAGCACCTGCCCGTCCACCAGCGCGGCTCCATCGGCGAACCGGCCTTGCGGGCTCGAAACCCGCACCGCCGCACCAGCAAACCGCTCCTGATGCAACCGCGCAATGCGATGAAGGGTGTGCCCTTCAGGCACTCTCTCAGTAGGCCGGGACTGCGGGGGCTTCGCCGGACTTCTCGTAGTCGGCGAGGATGTCGATGCGGCGCTGGTGGCGGGGTTCTTCCGACCAGGGCTGGGCGATGAAGGCGTCGACGATGGCGAGGGCTTCCTCGGTGGTGTGCATGCGGCCGCCGATGCCGATGAGCTGGGCGTTGTTGTGTTCGCGGGCCAGCTTGGCGGTCTCGACGCTCCAGGCGAGGGCGCAGCGGGCGCCGGGGACCTTGTTGGCGGCGATCTGCTCGCCGTTGCCGCTGCCACCGAAGACCAAGCCGAGCGAGCCCGGGTCGGCGACGGTGCGCCGCGCCGCTTCGATGCAGAAGGCGGGGTAGTCGTCGAGAGCGTCGTATTCGAGGGCGCCGCAGTCGACGACCTCGTGTCCGGCCTCGAGCAGATGGGCCTTGACGTGATTCTTCAGTTCGAAACCGGCATGGTCGGCACCCAGGTAAACGCGCATGGCTGCGATTGTCGCAGGCGCGCTTAGAGTCGTTTCATGCACCCGCACGAACCGCATTCACCGCATTCGGCAGGTCCCCCACCGGAGCGTTCCGGCCAACCCGCCGACCGGCCGAGCGACGCCACCCCCGCCGACCAGCCCGTCCCCCAGTCGGGCGAGTATCCACCGCCGGACGGCACCTCGTCGTCGCACGATTCTTCGGCGCCGCGACCCCATGTCCCGAACGACGCGGCGTCCGCCCCGTGGCAGCAGGCGTCGTGGCCGCAGGGGCAGCCTGGATTCGCGGCGTCGTCGCCGTGGCAGCAGCCCGGGACTTCCACCGGCGCGTTCCCAGCGGGGCCTTCCGGCGCGTTTCCAGTGGCGCCTTCCGGCGCGTTTCCAGTGGCGCCTTCTGGTGCGTACCCCCCTGTGCCGCAGGGTTTTTACCCGCCCGGTGGACCACCCGGAACAACGCAGCCGATGCCGCGCGGGTTGTCGCCGTTCGGGATGCCGGCTCGGCATCCGTGGGAGATCCCGCTGCTCGTGGTGGTCATCATGATCACCGGTGTCGCCTACCTGCTGGCCATCCTGATGGTGCTGGTGGAACTGGTCGCCGAGCCCGTCGTCGACGCCCAGGGGCAGCCCGAGTCCGGTGGCTCGCTGCTGACCAGCCCCTATGTGCTTGTGCTGTTGTTCGCACCGGTGCTGCTGTGGGCCGGTCGTGGCCTGAACTTCGCGCGGATGCGGATCAACGGGGTGCGGATGTCCCCCACCCAGTTCCCCGAGGGTTATCGGTTGGTGCAGGAAGCCGCCGCGCGGTTCGGGATGTCGAAGGCGCCGGACGCCTACGTGGTCCTCGGCAACGGCCAGATCAACGCCTTCGCCTCCGGGCACGGCTTCCGCCGCTTCGTCGTGGTCTACAGCGACCTGTTCGAGATCGGCGGCAAGGCCCGTGAGCCCGACGCGCTCGCCTTCATCATCGGCCACGAGGTGGGCCATATCGCCGCGGGTCATGTGTCGTATTGGCGCCAGCTCGGCATGTTCGTCGCACCGTACCTGCCGATTCTCGGGTCGTCGCTGATCCGCGCGCAGGAGTACACCGCCGACAATCACGGCTTCTGCAACCGCCATCAGGGCGCGGCCGGTGCCATGGCCACCCTCGCGGCAGGCAAGTACCTCAATACGGAGGTCGGTTTCGACGAGATGGCAGACCGGGCCGCCACCGAGAGGGGCGGCTTCGTCCTGCTGGTGAACGCCATGTCCAGCCACCCGGTCCTCACCTGGCGAATGTGGGCACTGCGCGACCGCAGCAAACCGGGACCCATGTTCTGGCACCCGAGCCCACCACACCCAGGCATGGTCCCACCCCCGGGCGGCTACCCCGTCCAGACCGCACCCCCAGCCCTCCCCCCGAAAACCCTCTGAGCCCTAGCGCAACCACCACGGGTTTTCGGCCGCCTCGGATCCGAGGGGCGAGACGTAACGGCGAAGCCGCAGTATCGCCCCTCGGATTCGAGGCCCTCAGGGCCGAAAACCCCGCGGCGCCAGCCGCTAATCAAACACAGGCTCTTCGGTGCGGGTGCGCTTGAGTTCGAAGAAGTGGGGGTAGGAGGCGAGGGCGACGACACCGTCCCACACCCGGCCCGCGTCCTCGCCGCGCGGGATGCGCGAGAGCACCGGGCCGAAGAAAGCGACCCCGTTGACGTGGATGGTCGGTGTGCCCACATCGGGTCCGACCTTGTCCATGCCCGCGTGGTGGCTCACCCGCAGCGCCTCGTCGTAGTCGGTGCTGTCGGCGGCCTCGGCCAGTTCGGCGGGCAGGTCGAGTTCGGCGAGGGCGTCGGCGATCACGGCGGTCAGGGTTTCCTGCGTGGTCGCGCGTTCGAACTCGGCCTTGCGGTCGTGGATGCGGGTGCCGAGGGCGGTGTAGAGCGGGGCCAGGATCTCCTCGCCGTGCTTCTGGGCGGCGGCGATGGCGACGCGCACCGGGCCCCAGCCCGCGGCCATCAGTTCGACGTACTGCGGCGGCAGGTCCCTGCCTTCGTTGAGCACGGCCAGGCTCATCACGTGGAAACGGACCTCGATGTCGCGTACCTGCTGGACTTCCAGGATCCAGCGCGAGGTGATCCAGCACCACGGGCACAGCGGGTCGAACCAGAATTCGGCGAGATCCTTGGTGGCCTGATCGCTCACGGGTCTTCCTCTCGGGTCAGCTGGGTGCGGGCAGGGCGGCCCGCTGGTTGGTGCAACCGTGCCTGCGCCGGATTCGTTCCCCTGATCGCCGCCCGCGGCTAGGCTCGACGGCGAGGGAAACCGGAACGTCCGTGAGAAGGAGTCCGTGTATGAGCTCGAATCAGCATTTTGTGATCGTCGGTGGTGGGCTGGCCGGTGCCAAACTGGCCGAAGCCTTGCGCGCCAACGATTTCGACGGCCAGGTGACGTTGCTGGCGGCCGAGGACGACCTACCGTACGAGCGCCCGCCGCTGTCGAAACAGCACCTGGCCGGTGATCAGCAGCTGCCGGATTTCACGGTGGATTCGCCGGCCTGGTACCGCGACCACCACATCGACCTGCGCTTGGGTACCACGGTCGAGGCGTTCGATCCGTCCGCGAGAACGGTGTCGTTGCCGGACGGTTCGACCCTGTCCTACGACAAGCTCGCGCTCGCCACCGGGTCGCGTCCGCGGACCCTCGACGTTCCCGGCGCCGAGGCGAGCAATGTGTACACCCTGCGCACCATCGGTGACTCCGATCGGCTGCTCGAGGTGCTGCGTTCGAAGCATCGGCTGGTGATCATCGGCGCGGGCTGGATCGGGCTCGAGGTCGCCGCGCAGGCGCGGGCGAGGCAGCTGGAGGTGACGGTGCTCGAGGCGGCGGAGCTGCCACTGGTGTCGGTGCTCGGCCCGCAGATGGGCACCGTGTTCGCCGAATTGCATCGCGGCAACGGTGTGGACCTGCGTACCGGTGTCGTCGTCGACACCATCCTCACCGAGGACGGCGTGGCCACGGGCGTGCAGCTCGACGACGGCCAGGTGGTGCCCGCCGACGCGGTGCTGGTAGCGGTGGGCGCACAGCCGAATATCGAGCTCGCCGAAGCCGCCGGGCTGGCCACCGGCACCGGCATCCTGGTCGACGAGTCCCTGCGCACCAGCAACCCGGATGTCGTCGCGGTCGGCGATATCGCCGAGGAGCTGCATCCGCTGCTCGACAAGCGGGTACGCGTGGAGCACTGGGCCAATGCCCTGAATCAGCCTGCGGTGGCCGCGCTGACGATGCTCGGCAAGCCCGCCACCTACGACCGACTCCCCTATTTCTTCACCGACCAGTACAACCTCGGGATGGAGTACACCGGCTATGTCGGTCGCGACGACGACGTGCGGGTTGTCGTCCGCGGTGACGTGGCGAAACCGGAATTCGTCGCCTTCTGGCTGGACCGGGACAACCGCGTGCGCGCGGGCATGAACGTCAATGTCTGGGATGTCACCGATCGCATCAAGGAACTGATCCGCTCCAGGAAGGTAGTCAGTCCGGAGATGCTCGCCGACGTCAGCGTGCCCCTTAGCGAAATCGCTGAATAGCGCCGGATTGCGAAATCTCAGTGGTCTGATCGTGGTGTGTCAGCTGGGGATGGCCGTGGCGCACGGTAGACGCCGGGATAGTCACATAGTCACAAGCACTATATCGAGATCTTCGGATTCGCCTGAGCTTGTGCGCCGACTGACCATTTCAGTTGGACGTCGTCCCCGCGCGCGCGTCGGCCCCGTGCGCGCGGGGATGGCTCACTCTGGGCCACTGCGACACTCAGCGTCGCTGATCGCCCCTGCGCACCCCTGTCATGCTCCTTTGGCCCATTCTTGACTTCAACGCCGGTAGGTGCTGGCCAGTACCTGTAGCTGCGGATGCAGCTCTATGACATCGGCGAGCTTGCCTGGCGGCAGTCCGAAAAGCGTCGACCCGCCCAAGACCGCAATCCGAAGGCCAATCACCGCACACTGCACCTGAGCTCGCTCTGAACGGTGCACCCAATGCTCGGACAGCGTCACAGGTCTCATGTCTCGATACCGTGAGAAGTGACGTGATCGCGGGATAGCTACACTGGACTGCAATGCGCGCAAGTCGATTTTGGAAACGACAGGGAACTCTTCCTCAACGTCGTGCTGGGTTAGACTCTGATACCGCGGTGCTAGGTGGGGAACAGTTGGATCGATAAACATATCGACGCCCGGTAGGCGCAGTACGTAGGTTCTCAGGCTCCGAACAGGGCCCGACTCCACGTTCAGCCTTCTCGGATCTTCGAGCGCCAATTCGATCGCGCGGTCCGCGGCGAGGAAGATGTCGACAGTTGCCTCCATCACTTCCAACTTGAGGCCCAGAAGATTTGCGCCGTGTATGAATTCTGTGACAATTTCTATCGGCTTGCGTGGCGCCTGCCCCCCAGTCAGCGACCAATGCGTGGCGGCCAAAATCATCAGCGGCGCGGCGGCCGGACGAGATTTCCCGATCGCGAACTCATGAACATGAGCTGGCAGGTGAGCAACATTCTGACCGATAGATTCCCTGGCGCCACGCCTCGGCGATATTTCCACCGCGGCCGCCGCCAGTTCAGGTGGAATGGCTGCGGTAAGACGTGTCGCAAGCGTGTATATCAATCCGAATAGTTCCGTGTCACCAACAGGAGGCAGTTCGGAAGCAGCTACGTCAGCAAGTCTCCGACCGGCAGAGATCACGTCCCCTTGTAGGAGATATCGGAATGCACTGAACAGTAACCCAGTAGCCTTGTTCGGCAGCTGCATATGTAGGCCAGCGTCGATGGAAGTTTCGAACAGATCCACGAGCGCTACGAATACGGACGCCGCATCACTGTTCCCGGCGATTACCCCTTCGACGAAGCAAACCAATCCCATATTGCGACAGAGAGTCCCTACCTGTTCCTGATAATTTCTCAGCTGCATGGCGCCCAGGGTGAAAGCCTCCACAAGTTCCTTCGCCTCACTCCATTGACCTAGGCCGACCATGCACTCGCCTAGTAGTCTGGTCAGGGATACCGATTCGGGATCGCGAACGTCTCGCTCATTCAATAGCGGTTCGATGAGCGCGCGGGACTGGGAGTAGTCGCCACGTACAATAAGTGTGTTGATCTCGTGCAATTGCGCGTATACGTCTGGACGCCCGTCCATCGGCATCGTTTTGACGAGGGTCTCCAAGTCCTCACGGATCCTTGCGAGTCTTTCGTGATTACGACATTCGGGTAGCAGGGACGTCGTCGCCGCGAGCGCGGACCGCACGGTTGCCGCAGTTACGTTGTAGTTGGTGGCGCGTGCTCGGTCGATGTGTTCCAGACACTCGGCGAGCAGATCGGATGCCTCATTCACGACTTCGTGCGGGTCGTCCGCAGCCTGGATGATCACACCCGCCAGAGCCGCAGCCGCCTGTATCCAGTAGATATCCAACCGCTCGGGACCCGATCGAATAAAGTCGAGCTCGCGACTCAGATAGACCACCGCGATCTCGGAGTAACCCAGTGTGTGCAGAACAATAGCCGTGTTGCCCAGCAGCAGTGCTGTCGCAATGTTGTCGACACCATAGTCGATTACGCGATCACTAACCATAACGGCGTGTCCGACAAGACTCTGTAGAAGATCGAACATCCGCCTCTCACTCGCGGCGGACAACCAGTGCTGCAGCACCATAGCCATCGCGTTGAGTGCGTGCGGCGGAACCGCACCACTCTCGATCGGTTCCGTGAGAATTGCTTGGACGATCTCGTTCATCTGTACCGTGAACGCCATGCTGCCCGGACCGGATTGGCCGCTGTCGTTCGCAGCAAACAATGGCTCGTCAGCAGAGGTCAACGAGTACCTTTGCATAGCGCGAAGTATTTCGCCAGCAGGCGGATCGGACCTGGCGTAGCCGATGAACGACTCCGCCGGGTCGATACTGAACACTTTCTGAATGTCGAGACTGCTGGCCGCCAACAGGATATGTAAGGGAATCTGACGCGATCCGGTCAACGAGGCGCACATCAGAGCTTGTGCCGCAAGCACGTCCGTCGTCTCCTGGGTCTGCGTCATCTGCTGCCAGGAGAGCCGAATCGCCTGTACCAAAGTTCGAGGATAGCCATAGGGCACCGATTCGTCATCATCAAGCGATCTGTAGATCAGTTGTTCGAAATCGTCGATCCCGGCAATCCCACCGAGGCAGCTCCGCAGATATGCAGCGGCAATCTCAAGGGCCAATGGCCACCGGTTCAATTTGTGCGCAAGCGCCGTAAGGCGCCGTGACTCACCCTCACTGAGCACAGTATCGGCAGCTAGTCTCCGTGAAAGTAACTGGACCGATTCGTCGATAGTCATCTGCTCGACGCCAACTTCGGTGATCCCGGGTCCGGACAGTGCATGGGGCTGGGTGGTGGTGACAATCACGTGCCCCAGCCCCTTTGATGGAATCCAACTTGCTGTTTCGCGCATGTCGGCGACGTTGTCGAGCACCATCAGCCATGGCTTGGCATAGCTAGCCAACGCCGAAGCAACCTTGGCCTGAACATCGCCACCGGTCGAACGGAACTCCCGGCCAGCAACCCATTCTTCGATCGTCCTGAACGCTGCCGCGATGCTGGCCGGAGTTGACGCGTCTACCCAAAAGATTTCGGCATAGGAGTCGGCGCGGTCGTCAGCCCATGCTGTGGCGATGCTGCTCTTACCGATGCCCGACAGCCCGGACAGCACGCACACTGGCACGGAACGATCCTTCACCGGTGTCGGCAAGCCCCGCGAGATGTCGTCGAGTACCGCGTGGCGAGCGACATCCGCACTTCGTGGCGTCGATAGGACATGCCTCGCCCAGTCCGTCTCCTGCAGAACCGCCCTGGCTACCGCAGGGTCGACACGCAGGTGATCGACGAGGTCCTCACGCGACATCCGGTGGCGTCCATCGCCTGCGGCAGCGTCAAGAGTGACCGCGACCAGATATTTCGAGAACAGCCCAGCGGCATCCCAACCCACGTTTAGTGGATCGACCTGGTGGCGCGCGGCCCGAACTAATTCGCGTAGCGACTCGTCGACCTCGTCGGGGCCCCGGTCATCGACAACGATCTGGGAGCGTCCGAGCCGATTCAGATTTTCGTCTTCGAGCTCGGACAGCCATACACGTAGTTGCTCGGACCGCGCGAGTAGCAGCGACAACCTCTCGCGGAAGGTAGTTCGAGACAGCCGCCCGGCGGCAAACTCCGCAAGCAATTCCCGCAGTTCCTCAAGTCCAGGGCCCGCCAACTGGTTGGTGATGATGAGGTAGTGGTCACAGTCGTTGGTTATCAAGCGCTTTAGAATCCGGACCGCCTGGGCGACCGCGAATCTGCTCCCGGCAGCGCCGCTCTTCACCTGCGCCGCAATCGCCCGTCGGCCGCCCTCACGGACCTCGAAGTCGATAATCTCGGCATCGACCACTGTGCCTGCAAGCGCAGGTCCGGCATCGACGATCACCTCTGTGAAGGCGCGATCTGGCGTCAGCCAGCTCCGCAGCGCGTACTCAAGTGTGCACTGGAACTGGTATCGGAAACCGCGCAACGCACTTTCACCACTCATCAAGTAGGCCTTCCAGCTTCTGCTCGGACGTCGGTTTTCATGTTGCACAACAGGTCTGACATAAAGATGCGAACAGCAGGCACCCGTGACTGGCTGCCTTGCCAGTCACCGCTGGCAGGCGCCTTGACCGCGCTGCAACAGCAGCAGAAGTCCCAACTGACGATCAGCGCATCCTGAAAACGGCGCGGCGGTTCGGCGATGCTCAGTCGGCCCCACGTTCGGGTGAGAATTGGGCATGGGATGGAAGTGGGTAGGTCGGGCCGTTCTGGCCTCGGCGGGCATAGCAGTTCTCGCGGTGGTCGTCGCCGTGGTATTCACGCCGCTCGGTAGCCGAGTCGCCAGCTGGGCGAGCGGCGAGGGCTGGAATGCGCTGCAACCGGCGGAACGAGCCACCGTTCTGGGACAAACGCGGTTGGTGACGGTTCAGATCGCCGCCGCGCTCGGGGCCGCCTCGGCGCTCGTGTACACCGGACGCACGTACCATCTGGCGCGGCGTGCAGTGCACGTGACGTTTGTCGCTCGGGTAACGTGCAGGCCGGGCAATCTCCGACCGATCTCCAAGTGAGAACGCGGCGGCGGCCGGATCGTCGACCAGGTCACCTGCCCCGAGACTGCGGGCACGCCCTTACACCACCCACACGGCGGCGGAATGTGACAGATACGGCGCGCACCACCCCCGCTACCGACACGGCGGCATTTTTCCGATCCAATGCGATCATCGACAGACATCCGACAATGTCCACTGAGTCCCGTCAGTTCTCCACAGAATCTTCGACCGCGCCTTCACCGCCTACGGAATCGACACGAACAAGATTGGCGAACCGGTCGACCCCGAGCGTCTGGCCGACCCGAACACCGAATTGTGAGCGTGCGGCTCAGGTCGCCGACTCGAGGTTCGCGATCATGCGTTCGAGAGTCCCTGTGCAGGCGGTGAATTCGTCCGCGTCGATGCCGTCGGCCATGCGGCGCCGGATGGCCCCCACGGAATCGGTCGCCGACTCGTAGGCGCGACGACCTGCCGACGTGAGTTCCCAGCGGCTCGTCGATGCACCGGTGATCCAGCCGCGCTCGGTCAAGCCCTGGATCACCGCATCGACGGATTCGCCGTTGTGCTCCCAGAACGGGCGAAGCGCCCGCACCAATTCCGCACGATCGGGGTGGTCGCGCTCGATCGTCGAGAGCGTCTGCCACTCGCGGCGCGTCATGCCGACGGCCTCGACAGCACGGTCGAACGCTGCCTCGATGAGCTGGTCCAGCCGCTTGACCTGGTACCCGATGAGCCGACGCTCAGCCATGAGAAACCTCCCACATGTACATGTCAAAGGACATGTACATGCAAAAGGCTATCATGATGGCGTGAACGAGGTCGAGCACATCGAACGAGCGATGATCGGTATCCGGCGCCGCCAAACCCGGCGGACGCTGTCGCCGCACGCGCCGACCGGGCAGGTGTTCGACGTACTCGACGTCATCGAGGCACACCAGAACCCCACTGTCTCCACCGTCGCCACCGCCCTCGCCGTCGACCAACCGCGCGCGAGCAAGCTGGTGGCCGCCGCCGTGGCCGACGGCTCGGTGCGCCGCGTGGCCGATCAGACCGACGGCAGACGGTCACTCCTGGAGCTCACCGACCGGGGCACCGGCATCCTCGCCGCGGCCCATCGACGCCGTCAGAGCGCTTTCGACCGCGCCATGTCCGGCTGGACCCCCACCGAGCGCACCGAATTCGCCCGCCTGCTCACCCGTTTCGTCGACGCCCTCGACTGAGCCGCCACCGCGTTTCCCGCACCTGGCAGACTCGACGGCGTGGATGTCTACAGCGCGGGTGTACTGGTGTTCCGGCGTGGCGAGGCCGGGATCGAGGTGTTGATCGGGCACATGGGCGGACCGCTGTTCGCGAAGAAGGACGAGTCGGCGTGGTCGATCCCCAAGGGCGAGTACGAGATCGGGGTCGAATCGGCGGAGGTGGCCGCCGCACGCGAGTTCACCGAGGAGCTCGGGTTGCCGGTGCCGGACGGGCCGTGGATCGCACTCGGTGACGTGCAGTACGGCAGCGGATCGCGCCGCAAGACGGTCACGGTGTGGGCCGTCGAGGGTGACCTCGATCCGGACGCGATCGTCCCTGGCACCTTCACCATGGAGTGGCCGCCGCGCTCGGGCCGCCTCGGCGAGTTCCCCGAGATCGACCGGGTCGGCTGGTTCGCCCCGGCGATCGCCGAACCCAAGCTGGTCAAGGGTCAGCGTCCGCTGTTGCAGCGCCTGGCCGAGCACCTCGCGGGTACCGCCCCGACGCCGTGACTCACGCCCGCGCGAGAGCAGGCCGACGCAGGGTGGAGCGGAATTCCGAAGGACTCTGTCCGCGAAGACGTTTGAAGGCGGCGCTGAACCCGAACGCATCGGAGTAGCCGACGGTGGTCGCCACCTGGGCGACGCTGCGATTCGGGTCGGCGAGCAGTTCCTCGGCCTCGGCCATCCGCCATTCGGTGAGATAGGCCAGCGGCGTCTCGCCCATCACCTCACTGAACCGGCGCGCGAACAGAGCCCGCGACACCGCCGCCTCGGCCGCGAGATCGGCCACCGTCCAGCGCCGGAACGGATCGTTGTGGATGGCCTCGAGCGCCGGCCCGACGACCGGGTCGGCCATGCCGCGATACCAGGCGGGCGCGCAATGTTGCTGTGCCGCAAGCCAGGTGCGCAGCGTGCACACCAACGCCCAGTCCAGGAGCCGGTCCATCAATGCCTGTGAGCCCGCACTGAGCCGGACCGCGTCGGCGGCGGACTGCTCCAGCCACGCGCAGACCTCCGGGTCGTCGCTGACGACCATCACCGGTGGCAGCGCGCGCAGCAGACGCTCGTGCCGCCGCCCGGACGCCCGGTAGGCGCCGACGACGAGCGAGGTCTCCTCGGGCGCGCCGGTCGCGGTCTCGACGAGTTCCGGTGTGGCACAGGCGAGATCGGCCGGACCGAAACCGCGGGGCACGAAACACGACAGCTCGTAGCCCATGTGCGGGCGGTCGAGCGTGGCCCGGGTATCGGCCAGATGGAACGGCTCGCAGGCCTGGACGACGGCGGTGTCACCGGCCACCAGCCGGGTCGACGACCCGTCGGCGAGCACGAGGGTGCCGCCGCCACGCAGGACGGTGACCATGACCAGGGGCGCCCGGTCGGCGAAGCGGATGGTCCACGGCGACCGCAGCACGGCGTGGGTGACGACCGACCCTTCGGCACGAATGCCGCTCAACAGCGAACTCAACGGATCCACACCACCAGCGTAGACGAATTCCTATCGACTGGAGATGATCACCCATAGATCGTCCACGCGATTCGCGGTTGACTCGAAGCACAGGGCAACCAGCCCGCACCACCGACGACCAGGGAGTCACCATGTCGCAGCCCTCCGCCACACCCGAATCCGCTCGCACCGCAACGCCTCCCGCGCCCACCGGGCTCGATCACGCCGCGAGCGCGGGCGAATCGGCGGTCGACCGGCGGGCCCTGGTGGTCCTGTCGCATCACCGCGCCGATTCGCTGTCGGCCCATGTCGCCGACCGCGCGGTCGCCCGGCTCACCGCCGCCGGGTACGCGATCGATTTCCTCGACCTGCACCGCGAGAACTTCGACCCCCGGATGACCGTCGCCGACCAGCCCGAGTGGGGCAATCGCGACAAGGTGTACTCGGCGACCACCGAAGCGCACATGCGCCGGGTGCAGGCCGCCGACGTGATCGTCGTCGTGTTCCCCGTGTACTGGCAGAGCGTTCCCGCCATGCTCAAGGGCTGGATCGACAGCGTCTGGAACTACGGTTTCGCCTACGGCCGCAGCAAGCCGAAGCTGGCGGGCAAACGCATCCTGTGGCTGGGTCTGGCGGGCGCCACCGCGGGCGACGCGATCGTTCCCGGCATGCAGCAGCTACTGGAGGCCCAGCTCAGCGAGGGCCTGGCGTACTACAGCGGTTTCGCCGACTCCCGCGTCGGCCTGCTGCCCGACGCCGAGGACCAGCCCCAATCCATCGACGCCGAAGGCAATCTGGTGATCGGCGATGCCATCGCGGGGGACGCACGGGCCGCGCACTACGCCGCGTTCGACGCGCGGGCCGAGGGCTTCGTCGACGAACTCCTCGCAGCCGAATTGGTGAACGCCTGACCCCGGCCCCCGATTGCCGGGCACACAGCGCGGTCCGATCGCGGAACTTTCGCACGATCGGACCGCGCACTCGGCTCAGATGCCGGGCACCGTCTTGAGGAGCACCTGAAGCAACTCCGAAGGCGTACCCGCCTCGTCCGCGGCGGTGTTGATGGTGGTGAGCGCGCCCGCGGTGAATTCGGCGCTCTGCTCGGGAACGTAGCTCGCCGGGTCGTCGATGCCGGGTGCGTATTGAGCGAACATCCCGGCCATCGCCTGCAGGAACGGACCCATCAGGGTGGCCAGGTGGGCGGCCGAACCACCGGTGGTGCGCACCATCTTCCCGCCCTGCTGGAAGCCGGCGAACATCGAGTACATGCCGCCGAGGATCGCCAGGTCGTACATGGCCGCGGCACCGTAGTCCGTACCGACCCATTCGGCGCGCCCGAACAGATCCAGGACATGCCGGAACCGGTCGAACGCGGCGGTGATACCGCTGTAGAGCAGGAAGGCCGCGGGCCCGCCGATCATCGACGGCACCGCCATGATGCCGCCGTCGATGAGCTCCACGCCGTTGGCCTCGGCCCAGCGGCCGAGCGAGCGGCCCTGTTCCGGGGTGGTTGTCGTCAGGTTCACCAGCACGCGGCCGCGCAACTGCTCGGCGGCGGGCTCCACGTGCTCACGCACCGCCGCGTCGTCGAGGACGCACAGGATCACCAGGTCCCCGGCCGCCATCGCCTCGGCCGAGGTGGTCGCCACCGTCGCGCCTTCGGCGACCAGCGGTTCGGCCCGCGCGGCGGTGCGGTTCCACACCGTCACCTCGTGGCCACCCGCCAGCAGCGCCTTCGCGAGCGCGGCACCCATCGCGCCGAGACCGATTACCGAAACACGCTGTACCGCAGTCGAGTTGCTCATTGCTCCCCTAGTCCGAAAGGTTGTCGCCGTCGTTCGGCGATGCACTCCCAGATTCGCCTGTTGCGCTAGACTTCACAAGTACCGACTGTGAAGTGCAATACCTACAAAAAAGTAAGTAAGGCGGAGATGAAGCAGCGACAGCATCCGTATTCGTGCGGCATCGATGCCGCCCTCGACGTGGTGGGCGGCAAATGGAAGGCCCTGATCCTGTGGGCCCTGTCCACCGGCACCCAGCGCTTCGGCGACCTGAAACGCCTCGTCCCCGGTGTCACCGAGAAGATGCTGATCCAGCAGCTGCGTGAGCTGGAGCACGACGGCATCATCAGCCGTGAGATCTACCCGCAGGTCCCACCGAAAGTGGAGTACTCCCTCACCGAGCGCGGGGTGTCGCTCAACGCCGCGCTGGTGAGCCTCGGCGAGTGGGGAAACGCGCAGATGGACCACATCTGCGCGGTGAAAGGTGTTGCCGCACCCGTGCACTGACGAGCGCGGCGAAGACTATCCCCGGGCACCCGTCCAGCTGGCACCGGTGATGCGCTCGTAGGCTTCTTCGTACTTGCGCCGGGTCGCCTCGACCACGTCGGCGGGGATTTCCGGACCGGGGTATTCCTTGTTCCAGCCGGTGGAGGTGGACCAGTCGCGGACGAACTGCTTGTCGAAGGAGCGCTGGGGTCGGCCGGGCTCCCATTCGTCGGCGGGCCAGAAGCGCGAGGAGTCGGAGGTGAGCACCTCGTCACCGAGAGTGAGAACCTCACCGTCCCAGCCGAATTCGACCTTCGTGTCGGCGACGATCACCCCGGCATTCGCCGCGTGCTCGGCACCACGCGTGTAGATCTCGAGGGTCAGGTCACGCAGTTTCTCGGCGACTTCGCGGCCCTCCTGGTTCACCACGTCGGCGAAGCTGATCGCCTCGTCGTGCCCCTCGGCGGCCTTGGTGGAGGGGGTGAAGATGGGCTCGGGCAGTTTGTCGCCGTCGCGCAGGCCGGCGGGCAGCGCGATACCGGAGACCGTGCCCGACTGCTGGTACTCCTTGAGCCCCGACCCGGTCAGGTACCCGCGCGCGATGCACTCGACCTGCAGCATCTTCAGCGGCTTCACCCGGATACCGCGACCGGCGAACTCGGCGGGCACATCGGTGGCCGACACCACGTGGTTGGGAATGTCGGTGAAGTACTCGAACCACCAGTTCGACAGCTGGGTCAGCAGCGCGCCCTTGCCGGGGATCGGCGTCGGCAGCACCACGTCGTAGACCGAGACACGATCCGACGCGACGAGCAGCAGGGTATCGCCGTCCTCGTAGAGGTCACGGACTTTCCCGGCGTGCACATGCTTCAACGTCGAGCCTCCTGGTAGGTGCGAACTTTTCCGTAGGCACTGTACCGAGGGGGCCGAAACTCGTGAGCGGGTGTCGGCGGCAAGTGGCATTGTGGACGCTGATGTGCGCGCGGCCGAGGCCGCAGCGCGCGAGGCGTGCCGTGTTCGTCGACGACGAAGGAGATCAATGTCTGCCCCGAATCTCACCCGCGACCAGGCGGTCGAACGCGCGGCCGTGGTGGCCGTGGACAACTACCGGATCGAGCTCGACCTCACCGATCAGCCGCGCGGGGCGGATTCGGCGGTGTCGGACACCTTCGGTTCGACGACGACCGTCACCTTCACCGCGAAGCCGGGGGCGAGCACCTTCATCGATCTGGTCGCGGCGCGGGTGCGGTCGGCGGTGCTCAACGGCCGGGATCTCGATGTGAGTTCGTATACCGAGGAGACCGGCATCGCGCTGCCGGATCTGGCCGAGAACAACGAGCTGGTGGTGGTGGCCGACTGCGAGTACTCACACACCGGTGAGGGCCTGCACCGCTTCGTCGACCCCGCCGACGGCAAGGTGTATCTGTACTCGCAGTTCGAGACCGCCGACGCCAAGCGGATGTTCGCCTGCTTCGACCAGCCCGACCTCAAGGCCACCTTCGACGTCGTCGCGACGGCACCGAGCGACTGGGTCGTCGTCTCCAACGGTGCCGATATCGACCGGCACGAGATCGGCGCGGTCGTGCGCCACACGTTCGCGACCACGCCGCGGATGAGCACCTACCTGGTCGCCATGATCGCCGGTCCCTACGCCACCTGGACCGACACCTATTCCGACAGCCACGGCGAGATCCCCCTCGGCCTGTTCTGCCGGGCCTCGCTGGCCGAGCACATGGACCACGAGCGGCTGTTCACCGAGACCAAGCAGGGTTTCGACTTCTACCACAAGAACTTCGGCGTGCCGTACGCCTTCGGCAAGTACGACCAGCTGTTCGTGCCGGAGTTCAACGCGGGCGCGATGGAGAACGCGGGCGCGGTCACCTTCCTCGAGGACTACGTGTTCCGGTCCAAGGTGACCCGCGCGTCGTATGAGCGCCGCGCGGAGACGGTGCTGCACGAGATGGCGCACATGTGGTTCGGCGACCTGGTCACCATGAAGTGGTGGGACGACCTGTGGCTCAACGAGTCGTTCGCGACGTTCGCGTCGGTGCTGTGCCAGGCCGAGGCGACCGAATACACCAGTGCCTGGACCACTTTCGCGAATGTGGAGAAGTCCTGGGCCTACCGCCAGGACCAGCTGCCCTCGACCCACCCGATCGCGGCCGACATCCCCGACCTGCACGCGGTGGAGGTGAACTTCGACGGCATCACCTACGCCAAGGGCGCCTCGGTGCTCAAGCAGCTGGTCGCCTACGTCGGGCTGCAGCCGTTCCTGGCCGGCCTGCGCGACTACTTCGCCGAACATGCCTACGGCAACGCCACATTCGACGATCTGCTGTCGGCGCTGGAGAAGGCGTCGGGACGTGACCTGTCGGACTGGGGCGCCCAGTGGCTCAAGACCACCGGTCTCAATATCCTGCGGCCCGATTTCACTGTCGCGGCCGACGGCACCTTCTCGAGTTTCGCTGTCGTGCAGGAGGGCGCCGCACCGGGTGCGGGTGAGTACCGCGTGCACCGGATCGCGATCGGTGTCTACGACGATGTCGACGGAAAGCTGGTGCGCGCCAAGCGCGTCGAGCTCGACCTCGACGCCGCCGCGCGGACCGAGGTGCCGGAGCTGGTCGGGGTGCCGCGCGGGGCCCTGGTGCTGGTCAACGACGACGACCTCACCTACTGCTCGCTGCGCCTGGACCCCGATTCGCTCGCGGTGGTCGTGGACCGCGTCGGTGACATCGCCGAATCCCTGCCGCGCACGCTGGCCTGGTCGGCAGCCTGGGAGATGACCCGGCAGGCAGAGATGAAGGCCCGCGATTTCGTCGCGCTCGTGCAGCGCGGGATCGGTGCCGAGTCCGAGATCGGGGTGGTGCAGCGGTTGCTCATGCAGGCCGCGACCGCCATCTCGAGCTACGCGGAGCCCGGGTGGGCCGAGCAGGAGGGCTGGCCCGGTTTCGCCGATCGGCTGCTGGAACTGGCTCGCGGCGCCGAGGCGGGTTCGGATCATCAGCTGGCGTTCGTCAACGCGCTCACCGGGGCAAGGCTCGACATCCGCCACACCGATGTGCTCGCCCGGCTGCTCGACAGCGATCCGGCGGAGGTCGGCCTGGGCGGGCTCACGGTCGACACCGACCTTCGCTGGCGCGTCGTCACCGCGCTGGCCGCCGCGGGCCGTATCGACGCCGACGGGCTCGAGTCCCCGGTGATCGACGCCGAACTGGACCGCGACCCGACCGCGGCGGGCAAGCGCCAGGCCGCCGCCGCCCGCGCGGCCCGCCCGCTGGCGGCGGTGAAGGAACAGGCCTGGAACACGGTGATGGGCGACGACACGGTCCCCAACATCACCGCCCGCGCCATCGTCGGCGGTTTCGCCCCCGCGGGTCAGGGCGAGCTGCTCGCCCCGTATGTCGACCGCTACTTCGCCGAGGTTCCCGCCGTCTGGGAACGCCGCTCGAGCGAGGTGGCCCAGACCGTCGTCGTCGGCCTGTACCCGCACTGGTCGATCACCGAGGCAGCGATGGCCGAGGCCGACGAGTTCCTCGCGGGTGACCACCCGCCCGCCCTGCACCGCCTGGTGTCCGAGGGTCGTGCCGGGATCGAACGATCGCTGCGTGCACGGGAATTCGACGCCAAGTAGCGCACGGACCCGATGGCCCCGATCTCGCCGGATCGGGGCCATCGGCCGTTTCCGGCACCGGCCAGCTCGACGCATTTCGCTACGGTGGAACTACTACCCCGAGTAGTATTCGGGGCGGGGGGGATTTCCTCCATGTCGATCTTCGAAGGAGAAGCGGGATGGAAACCATTGCGGCCGAGCGCTTTATCGCGGCGCCGATCGAGCAGGTCTTCGAATGGTGTGCCGACACCAGGAATTACGGGCGTTCGTTCTGGGTGCTACGTAATCGTTGGGTCCGGCCGGGGACAGACGCGCCGTACGGCGTCGGCGCGGTCCGCCGGCACCTGTGGATGATCGGCCGGTTCACCGAGCGGATCACCCGCTACGACCCGCCGCACGCCTTCGACTACCTCGTCGAACGCAGTTTTCCGCCGTCCCGGCACGACGGCGGGACGATGACGTTCACGTCGGAACCGGGCGGAACACGGGTGCGCTGGACGAGCGTCGGCGAGGTGAAAGCCCCGTTCGCCGCCGCCACGATCACCCGGCTCACCACACCGATCGCCGCGATGGTCTTCGGGAACATCCTGGATGCGTGTGCGAAAGACCTCGGAGTCTCCGCCACCCGCTGAAACACCTCGCGGTACTCGCGGGGCGACGCCGCCGTACGCCGGTGTCGCCGTGTTCGCTGCTGTGAGCAGATCTGCTGGGGGCAGCATCGGCGGCGAATCGTGGTGTGCGCGAGGCACCGTTGACTCATGGCACACGACGACAAAGCACCGATGTTCAGTTGGCGGATGCGTGAGCAGTTGTTCGGGCGGCGGATTCTCGTGCTCGACGGTGCGCTCGACGACGACAACGGGACCCTGCTCATCACCCAGATGCTCACCCTCGCCGCCCAGGCACCCGAAGCGGGAATCTCGCTGTGGATCCACTCCCCCGGCGGCTCGGTGCCGTCGATGCTCGCCATCCGCGACGTGATGCGGCTGGTGCCGTGCGAGGTGTCCACACTCGCGCTCGGATTGGCTTGCAGCGCAGGACAATTCCTGCTGTCCTCCGGGACGCCGGGTAAGCGGTATGCGATGCCGCACGCCCGTGTCCTCATGCACCAGGGTTCGGCGGGTATCGGCGGCAGCGCCGTCGAGGTGGAGGTGCAGGCCGACGACCTGCGCTACACCGTCGACACCGTGCTCGGACTCATCGCCGAGGACACCGGCCAGCCGTTCGACCGCGTCTACGAGGACTCCCTGCACGACCGCTGGTTCACCGCCACCCAGGCCCTCGAGTACGGCTTCATCGACCACGTCGTGGAGTCCTTCGACCAGGTCGTCCCCAACCGCCGCCGCATCGGCATCACGGCCTAGGAGCTGCCATGACCAGTTACACGATCCCGAATGTGGTTTCCCAGCATCGCGGTGGGGAACGCATCACCGACATCTACTCGCACCTGCTCAGCGAACGCATCGTCTACCTGGGCACACCCATCGACTCGGGCGTCGCCAACGCGCTCATCGCGCAGCTGCTGCACCTGGAATCCGACAGTCCCGGCCAACCGATCAGCCTCTACATCAACTGCGAGGGCGGCGACCTGTCGGCCATGCTCGCCGTGTACGACACCATGCGCTTCATCAAGGCGCCCGTGCACACCACCTGTGTCGGTCAGGCCATCGCGGTCGGTGCGGTGCTACTCGCCGGTGGCGAGGCAGGACACCGGGCGATGCTCCCGCACACCCGAATCGTGTTGCACCAGCCCGCGACTCGCGGCCAGGGCACGATTCCCGATCTGATCCTGCAGGCCGACGAGATCGTGCGCATGCGGGCGGCGATCGAGGCGATCCTGTCCAAGCACACCGGTCAGAGCCCGGAGACCCTGCGCCGCGACACCGACCGCGACCGCGTCTTCACCGCTGACACAGCCCTCGAGTACGGGCTGGTCGACCAGGTTCTGCACGAACGGCAGTGAGCCGTGCGCTACTGCTTCTCGATGCGATCGAGGTAGACCCGGCGCACGTCGTCGTCGACCCGGTTGATCGCGGCGTCGTCGTGGGCGGCCTTGCGCACCAACCGGATCAGCGATTCCGGCAGCAGCGTTGCGGCGTTCGCGGCGACACCGGCGTACGACGGGACCGACGTCTCGGCGGCCCGGGTCTTCACCGTGCGGACCACGGCGGCGGCGATGTCTTCGGGCTCGACCGTCGGCAGGATGCCCACGTCGATGCCGGAGCTGAGTTCGGTGCGCACGGCCGAGGGCAGGACGGTGCTCACGCTCACCCCGGTGCCGTCCATCTCGAGCCGGGTCGCCGCACTGAGCCCGACCACCGCGAACTTGCTCGCGTTGTACACCGCCAGCCCCTTGAGCGGGAACTTGCCCGCCAGCGATGCCACGTTCACCACGTGTCCGTAGCCGCGTTCCACCATGGCGGGTAGCGCCAGCCGCATGCCGTGGATGACACCGTAGACGTTGACGTCCATGGTGAGCCGGTCGATGCGGTCGGACTGCTCGAGGAACGGCGCGTTGGGCATGACTCCCGCGTTGTTGACCAGGACATCGAGCGGGCCACCGTGCCACTCGGCGGCGGCGTCGAGGAACCGTGCGTATGAATCCTTGTCGGTGACATCGAGCGCGTGCCCCATGGCCCGGTCGCCGAATTCGGCCGCGGCCTGTACGACCAGCGCCTCGTCGAGGTCGCCGAGCGCCACCCGCGCACCCGCCGCCACGAAGGCACGCGCGGTGGACAGGCCGATGCCTCGTGCCGCGCCGGTGATGGCGACGAGCGCGCCGTCGAGTTCGATTTTCGGATAGCTCATGACAGCACCTTGCTCTCGGTGACGGTGAAATCGGAGGGATCGAACGAACTGACCCGGCTCGTCAGTGCCCCGGTCGACCACGGCCAGCTGAAGCTGTTGCGCCCGTTCACGTCCAGGTAGTAGCTGCGGCAGCCACCGGAGTTGTAGACAGTGCCCCCGAGTGCGGCCTGTACCTCGTCGACATACCGGGCCTGCACGTCCGGTCGCACATCCAGTACCGGCCAGCCCTCGCGGCGGGCGCGGGTGAGGGCCGAGACCACGAAGCTGATCTGTGCTTCCAGGACGGCGAACGCCGAGGAGTGGCCGGTACCCAGGCTCGGGCCGAGGATGGAGAACAGATTGGGGAAACCGGTGGTGATGGTGCCGAGGTAGGCCTCGGGCGAACCCTTCCAGTGGTCGGCCAGGGAGCGACCGTCGTCGTCGCGCACGATCTCGCCCAGCGGAGAGTCCAGGATGTGGAAACCGGTGCCGAGGATGATCGCGTCCACCTCAGCGCTGCTGCCGTCGGCGCCGATCACCGTGTTGCCCCGGATCTCGGTGACCGCGGTGGCGTGGACCGCGACATTGGCCTTGACGAGCGACTGGAGGTAGTTGTTGGAGAAAAGGATTCGTTTACAGCCGAGCAGGTAGTCCGGGGTGAGCTTGGCCCGCAACGCGGGATCACGCACCACCGCACGCAGATACGCCGACCCGATCCCCTGCACCACCTGCATGAGCGGGCGCGGATGCCGGAAGGCCACCCCGAGGCCCTCCATCATCGCGTATTCGATGCCGCGTAAGGCCCTGTGCGCGAACGGGACACGGCGCATCACCCGCTTCTCGAACTCCGGCACCGGATGGTCCGGCTTCGGCAGCACCCACTGCGCGGTGCGCTGGAACAGGTGCAGCGCGGCGACCTCGGGCTGGATCTGCGGCACGAACTGCACCGCCGACGCGCCGGTTCCGATCACCGCCACCCGCTTCCCGCGCAGGTCATAGTCGTGATTCCAGCGCGCCGAATGGAAGACCTCACCCTCGAACTCGTCCAGGCCGGTGATGTCAGGGAAACGTGGTTCGTTCCACGGGCCCGCCGCCGACACGACGAAACGCGCCGTGAACTCGCCCGAGGTGGTGTCGAGGCGCCACAGTTCGGCCGCCGCGTCCCACTGGGCGCGGGTCATCGTCACCCCGAAGCGGGTGCGCTCGTCCAGTCCGTGATCACGGGCCACCCGGTCGACGTAGGCGAGGATCTCCGGCTGGGTCGCGAACAGCCGCGACCACTCCGGGTTCGGCGCGAACGAGAACGAGTACAACCCCGACGGCACATCACACGCGCACCCCGGATAGGTGTTGGCCCGCCATGTCCCGCCGAACGTCTCGGCCTTCTCGATGATCACGACGTCGTCGACGCCCGCCTCCCGCAATTTGATGGCGGCACCGACCCCGGACACCCCCGCCCCGATCACGATCACCTCATGGTGCTGAGTCATCCGGCTCTCCTTCTTCACAGAATCTCGGGTCGCTGTGCGCGCGTGGTGCGCATGGGCTCATGGGCTGGGTGCCACACGCCGGTGGCCGCGACCCGCAGATGACCGGGTGCCTTCCGGCGGCCGGGGCCTGCCGCGCACCGAGTGCGTGCTCTGATCTGCGAGTTACCGCTCATCGCGCGAGACTCGCGGTGCGCAGTGCTTCGTGCACGCGGGCGTGGGCATTGGCGCGGGCGGCGGCGAGGGTCGCCAGGCGGCGGCGGGAATCCATGAAGTTGGGGCCCATCGCGGCCAATTCGGCGGGGCCCGGTTCGACGCGGATCACGCGAACGCCGTTGTCGCGCAGGAGCTTCACCTCGTGGTCGAGGCCGCGAGTCATCTGGGCGCGCAGGAGGCGTTCGATGCGGTCGAAGCCGGTGGCCGGGGCACCGCCCGCGGAGGTCATCGGGGCGATCACCACGACTTCGTCCAGGTCGAGTGGGAGCAGCAGGTCGGCCGAGACCGAGGAGATCGCGCCGCCGTCGACATAGTCCCGGCCACCGATCCGCACCGGCGGAAACCAGCCGGGGATCGCCCAGGATGCGGCGATCGCGTCGCCGAGGTCGACGGGTGAGCCATCGGCGGACCGATGCGGCGAATCGGCATCGAACCTGTTGGCCCCGAGGGTGATCCGTTGCCCGGTCGCGGCATCGGCGGCCACCAACCAGGTCGCGGGGTGATCCACCCAGCCGTCGGCGTTGGCGAGAGACCGGCCGAACGAGCGGAGCCAGCTCGCGTCACCGCGCCCGCGTGGCAGCAGCCCGGCCAGGGCGCTGTAGGCCGAGCCCGCGCGGAGGCCGGCACCGATCAGGCCCAGGTTCGGCAGGCCGATACCGGGCCTGGGCGGGAACTTGCCGGGGTCCACGGCGATGTGCGCCGCGAGTACCGGGTCGGCGCCGGGCTCGGCGTCGAGGGCGGCCAGGAGATCGGCGGGTGTGCGGCCGGAACCGAGGGCGGCCACGATCTCCGCCCCGGCCGACGTCCCGATCAGCACATCGGCCGATCGGGCATCCCAGTCCAGTGCGCGTTCGACCGCGTCGAGGGCGACGGCGGTCCAGGCGAAGCCGAGGACGCCTCCGCAACCGATGGCGAGGCCACGTCGAGTGCTCATATTCCAGATACTAACGGTATTCGAATTCTTTCGGTACCCCTTTTTGCTAAACTGCCGCATATGGCCAGGTTGACGCGCAAAGAGTCCCACGCACGGACGCGCGAAAGTCTCGTCGAGACCGCCAAACGCCTGTTCCTGGCCGACGGCTACAACGTGACCTCCCTGGAGAAGGTCGCCGCCGAGGCCGGCTTCTCCAAGGGCGCGGTCTACTCGAATTTCGCCACCAAACACGAACTCGGCCTCGCCGTGCTCGATGTGGTGCACGTGGAGCGGGCCGAATCGCTGTCGGCGGCGGTCCTCGGGCCCGGCACCATGGCCGAACGGATCGAGGGCTTCGCCCGCTGGGCCGACGAGAACATCGGCGATGTCGGCTGGACAGCCCTGGAGGTCGAGTTCGCCACCAGCACCCGCCACCTCCCCGATATCCGCACCGAACTGGCAGAACGCCGCCGCTCCCTCACCGCCGTCCTGGCCTCCCTCATCGAAATCCAGACCGCCGAACTCGGCATCGCCCTCCCCCTCCCCGCCGACGAAGCGGCCCTCCGCATGCTCGCCCTCGGCATCGGCCTCGGCGTCCAGCGCGCCATCGACCCGGAAATGCCGGTAACCGCCCTCGTCGACATGCTCCGCGAACTGACCGTCCTGACTCGGACCCCCTGAGCGCGCGGCTATCCGCGCAGATGAAAGTCGGGACGGAAGCTCTGCCAGGGTAGGTAAATGCTCAGTGCCGCAATGTCACTCACCGAGCACGTACTCGAACTGGGGACAGTAGGTGGCGATAGCAGCGCCGATCGTATAGGCAGCATCGCCATAGCTGTCGAAGTACTCGAGGGCGCCCAGAGCCATGCCCGCAGTGAAGGCCAGGGTTGGATAGGCTTCTTCTTCGAGCGCACCGCAGACCACGGTCTCACCGAAGGCAATCAGACTGACGCTGGTGCCCTGCAGTCTCGTGATTCCCCGCTCCCCCAGTACCGCAAGGTAGATCTGGTCATTCTGGTCCTCCGACAAAGTCGGAGCCGTGTACGCAGTGGTCGGAGCGGCATATTCACTGCTCGGGGCGGCATATCCACTGGTCGGGGCATCCTGGGTGGCTGGGAAAACCCGGTTCTGGGCAGTCGGTTCGATCTCACCGCCTCCGCCACATCCCGCTACAAGGGCAATTGCTGCGATAGCTCCGCATACGGCCACACATAATGTTCGGGGGGTCGGATGAATACTCATGGGCGTGGCTCCGTCGAAAGGTCCCGCCCTACCTGATCTGTCGGAGGCGTCTATGCCACCGTTACGCGTGGTCGGGTCTACGCCGCCATCAGCAGTGCGTTGGGTGCGATCATCGTGGTGCGCGGCAGGGCAGGGGCGGTGATGCGGCGATCGCCGCCGACGACGACGGCGGTGCGGCGGCGCATCATTTCCGCCACCTGGCCGACGAGGTCGCCCACGCTGGTGCCCAGTGCGCCGGCCAGGGCGGCGATCATTTCGCTGGAGGGTTCCTTGCGGCCGCGTTCCACCTCGGAGAGGTATTGCGGGGAGATGCCCGCGCGGCCCGCGGTGTCGACCAGTGTCGAGCGCTGCTCTTGGCGCAGCGTGCGCAGGCGTTCGCCGAGGGCCTCGCGCCACAGCGGTTCGGGGCGTGCCCGTCGCTCCTCGCGCCCGCCCGGAATCACCCGCAAACCCTTGTGCTCGCCCATGGTCCGAGCGTAAAGACTGCCGACGCGACACACCCGGTTCTTCTGCTGTGGGCGTAACTCAGCGGCAGTGCCGGGACAGCGCGAAGACGCCTTCAGCCAGGCGGCAGGTCGCGTCGATGCGAGGGCGTACGCGTCAACGGGTGATGCCGAAGCGGGTGTCGACCCAGCCGAGGGCGTCGGTGAACGACGCGGAGATGATCTCGCTGTGGTCGACGCCCTCGTATTTGCGGTAGTCCACCGATTGACCGCGCATCTGCTGTTGGGCCACCATCGCGTCGGTCGACTTCAGCGGAACGGTGTGATCGTCGCGGCCCTGGAGCACCAGCACCGGTTCGGTGAAGCTCAGCCCGCTCGGGTCGTTGTCGTCGAGGACGTGCAGCAACCCCGACAGGTCACCATCGCGCTCGAGAACGTCCTTGACCGACAGCCCGCCCCATTTGCCCGATTCACTCAGCGCCGCCGCGCAGTCGGTGTCGGCGAGCGGCAGCATCGACACCGCACGCTCGGTGAGGAACTGGGCCGGGTCGAGCTCGGTGACCGTCTGCGCGCCACGAACCAGCATCGGCAGGTACACCGCCAGCCCGCCGGTCCCGACCGAGCCGAGCGGATTCGACACCGCCCACTTGGCCATCCGCACCTGCTCCGCCAGATGGGACGCGGGTGCGAGCGCCACCGCACCGAGCAGATCGACCGCGGGAGCCCAACCGCTGGAAGCGCTCGCGGCGAACAGGGCCGCGTGCCCACCCTGAGAATGCCCCATCGCCACCCAACGGGCACCGATATCGCGGTTGAATTCCCTTGCCGCGACGACGATGTCGGCGACAGCGCGCTGCTCGGTTTCCCCGATGAGGTAGCCGTGGCCGCCGGGTGTGCCGAGCCCCTGGTAGTCGGTGCGGGCCACCGCGTACCCGGCGGCGACCCAGCGGGCCAGCTCGTCCTTCGTCGGTGACGCACCGTCGGCCCGCGAGGGCGCGCACACGTCGGCGACGCCGTTGGTGCCCGGCGCGAAGGAGATCAGCGGCCAGCCGCCCACCGGCGGCGTCCCCGGCGGCACCGATACCGTTCCCGAGACGGCGACCGTCGCCCCGTGCGCGTCGATCGAGCGGTAGAGGATCAGCTCGGTGCGGGCACCCGGTACGGCATCGGGCAGCGACCGGGTGCGGATCACCGAACCCCGTGCGCCCGGGAGGGTTTCGCCGTCGGCGGTGTAGAAGTCCGAGGTCGGCGCACCGGCGGCGGGTTCGGTGTCGCGGAACGAGTCGTCGGCGCAACCGACGGTCGACAAGCAGGTCACCGCGACCGCGGCGACGATCCGAGCCAGTGCTGTGCGCATGATCCCCCTTCACCGGCGACCGGCCGTGCCGGCCGCGAAAGCCGCCGCTCAGGGTACTCGATCACGCGCGAACGGCCGGGCGGGTGCCCGGCCGTTCGCAGGTGGCTCAGCGCAGGACCCGGCCGAGGAAATCATGGATCAGCGCGGCGATCTCGGGGCCGTGCGTCTCGAGCGCGAAGTGCCCCGCGTCGAGCAGGTGCAGCTCGGCGTCGGGCAGATCGCGCAGGTAGGCGCGGGCGCCGTCGGCTCCGAAGATCTCGTCGTGCTCGCCCCAGGCGATGAGCGTCGGGGGACGGTGCTCGGCGAAGTACTTCTGGAATTCGGGGTAGCCGTCGAGGTTGTTCTTGTAGTCGGCGAACAGGTCGAGCTGGATCTCCTTGTTGCCGGGACGGTCCAGGTAGGCCTGGTCGAGAGTCCAGGTGTCCGGGCTGACCAGTGACAACCGGTCGGCCGGAACGCCGTGGGTGTACTGCCATTCCGTCGCGTCGGCCTCGAGCAGCTTGCGCACCTCCGGTTCGTGGGCGGCACGGTCGTTCGCGTGGGCGAACAGCGGCTCCCAGAACGGTGTGAAGCCCTCCAGATAGGCGTTGCCACTCTGGGTGATGAGGGCGCTGACGCGCTGCGGGTTGCGTGCGGCGATACGCAAGCCGATGGGCGCGCCGTAGTCCTGGATGTAGAGCGCGAACCGGTCGATGCCGAGGGTGTCGAGCAGTTCGAGGGTGAGGGCGGTGAGGTTGTCGAAGGTGTAGTCGAACTCGTCGGCCTTCGGCATCCCGGACTGCCCGAAGCCCAGATGGTCGGGCGCTATCACGTGATAGTCGGCGGCGAGAACCGGGATCAGGTTCCGGAACATCGCCGAGCTCGTCGGGAATCCGTGCAGCAGAACAACAGTCGGCGCCGACGGGTCACCCGCCTCGCGGTAGAAGATGGACTGGCCCTGGATCTGCACGGTGTTGTGACGGACCTGGCTCATGATGGATCTCTCTTTCTCGATGGGTTTTGCGGAGGTTCAGACGGTGACCGGTTCGCGACGGCGAACCGGTGCGACGAGGACAGCGGCGGCCACGGTGAACACCACCGTGAGCGCGAAATAGCCGCGGTAGCTATCGGTGAGGGTGTGGATCAGGGCGGCGACACCCAGCCCGGCGGCGGCGGACAGCTGGTGAATCACCCAGGCGGGAGCCAGGGTTCGGCCCATCCGCGCCGGATCGAGTCCACGCGACACGATGGCCATGGTGAGCGGGATGACCGGGAAGGAGGCGATACCGAACAGCACCGCGACCAGCACCAGCGACCCCGGCACGAACACCGCGAGCAGCAGCGCGGACAGCCGCACCACGAACAGGATTCGCAGCAGATCTTCGGGCCGGTGACGGCGCAACAGCGGGACCAGCGCGGCGGAGGTCACGCCGGCCGCGAGCGCCGCGACGGCGACCAGCCTGCCCGCACCGGTGACCGACCACCCCAGTTCCACCGCGTGCTTGGGCAACATCAGCACAACCACATAGAGGGTCGCGGAGTGTAATCCGAACGCCACCAAGACATTCCACCGATCGGCCAGCGACTCCCCCGCACCCGCCACACCGGTGGTCCGCCGATCGCTGGGCAGCAGCAGCCACAACACGGCCGTGACGGCCAAGCCGACCGCACCGAGCAGGGCGAAGGTGGCGCGCACTCCGATCGGCTCGAACAACGCGGTCGCCGCCCACGGTGTCACCAGCTGACCCAGATTGATGCCGATCGCCGCCCGCGCCATCGCAGGTCCCGCCTGCGCGCCGTGCGCCCGCGCGAGCAGCGTGGTGACGGTGAGCGTGGATGCCGAGGCGAACCCGAGCCCGCCGAGCACCATGTAGGCGGCGACGAACTGCCAGGTCTGGGTAACCGTGGCGAGCACGAGATAACTGCCCGAGATCAGGCTGAGCCCACCGGTCAGCACCATCTTGGGCCCGAAGCGATCGAGCAGTCGCCCGATCCCCTGCTGCGCCACCCCGGTCACCGCAGTCCCCAGCGCGGCGGCCACGGCAAGCGCCGTCGACGACACCCCGTACGACGCGGCGGTCGGCGCGAAGAACACCCCCATGGTGAAGTTCAGCCCGAACGACACGGTCATCGCCGCCAGTCCCGCCCAGGCAAGATTCTCTCGCCGCATGCCCGCCACTTCCTAACCAGTCAAAGTTGTTTCACTGGTTAGAAGTCGACAGTCGTCGGGTTGATTCCCGATGCGCGAAAATTTTTCGCGCCGAAACACGAACGGCGCGTTCACCTCTGCAGGTGAACGCGCCGGTGCGCGGCGAAAGGGACTAGCGGCCGATAGCGGCGGCCATCACCCGGACAGCCGAGATCAGCCCGTCGATCAGGTTGCCCTGACGGAAGGAGGCCAGGGCGGCGGTGACGCCGAGCTGGCAGATGCGGTCGTTGGCGCGCTCGGCCACCGCGGCACCCGAGCGGACCTCGACGGCACCCTGGTTGGGCGAGACCGCGATGAGCACCGAGTCGGCGGACTCGGGGGTGTTCGGCAGCAGCGCGTCGGCACCGGCGGCCGGGTCGGCACCCAGGTCGCCGAGGTAGATGTTGAAGCGCACCTTCGTGGCGCGGGTGGCGTCGGTGAGCGCGTTGTCGAGGGCGACCCGCTCACGATCGGTGAACGGCACCTCGTCGAACACCGTGCCGGGCTCGTGCACACCGGAGACGCGGCCACTGCTGGTCAGCGCGTACCCGTGCGGCAGGTCGGCTTCGACAACCGCGGGCCAATTAGAACTTGCCACTTGCCCGGCCTCCGATCAGCTCCGCGTGCGCGGGTTCGAGAACCGCATGGCTGCCATGCGGTTCGGCGTGGTGGTGACCGGACGCAGCGGTCACCTCGTCGGTAGCGCTCCACAGCACCGGCGGGTGGGTCCACTTCTGCCCGAGCTCGAAGTGGGCCGGCTTCTCACCGGGCAGTGGCTTACCGAGATAGGACAAACCCGCGATCGCGAAGTAGATCGCGGCCGGGATGCCGACGAAGATCAGCACTGTCTCGAGAATGCTCACGAGTGAAACGTTAGACGATGCTCTGTAGTAGTTCATCCTCCGGCCGTCGGAAACGCGCGTGTCAGACCAACCAGGCCGCCGCGTTCGCGGGCAGGCGGTCGTCGGCGACCGGAGCGCTGGACAGCAGCAACTCCCCCGGCGGCAGCTGAATCGGCCCGTCCGAGGCGTTGAGCACACACACCAGCCCACCCGGCCTGCGGAACGCCAGACATCCGGCCGGACTGCCGTACCAGTCGATCCGGTCGCCCGCGAATTCCGAACGGGTACCGCGCAGATCGATCGCCAGGCGGTACAGCGACAACGTCGAATGCAGGGTTTCCAGCTGGGCTTCGACGGTGCGGTCGGCCCACTCGGCGGGCAGCGGCAGCCACGGCGTGCCCGTGGTGAAACCGAACGGCGGCGTACTGCCCTCCCACGGAATCGGCACCCGGCACCCGTCGCGACCGCGCTCGGTGTGGCCGGAGCGTTCCCACACCGGATCCTGCAGCGCCTCCTCGGGCAGATCGTCGACATTGGGCAGCCCGAGCTCTGCGCCGTTGTAGACGAATACCGCGCCCGGCAGCGCCAATTCGACCATCATCATCGCCCGCGCCCGCGCCACCCCGGTCTTGCCGCCGCCGTAGCGGGTGACCTCGCGTTCGATGTCGTGGTTGGACAGGGTCCAGGTGGGTGGGGCGCCGACCGCGCTCACCGCCTCGAGCGAATGGGTGATGGCGGTGCGCACGTCCTCGGCGGTGAAGGCCGCCTCGGCCAACCGGAAGTTGAACGCCAGATGCAGTTCGTCGGGACGCACGTACTCGCCGAAGCGCACGTTGTCGTCGACCCACACCTCACCGATGGACACCGCATGCGGATAGTCGTCGAGCACGGTGCGGATGCGGCGGTGGATGGCGTGCACACCGGGGTTGTTGAAGCGGGGATCGTCGTCGTCGTGCACCAGCATCTTGGTGTCGACGCGCGCCATGTCGGGCAGGCCCTCAGGTTTGGCCATGCCGTGGGCCACATCGAGACGGAAACCGTCGACCCCGCGGTCGAGCCAGAACCGCAGCGTCTTCTCGAAATCCGCGGCGACGTCGGGGTTGTCCCAGTTCAGGTCGGGTTGTTCGCGGGCGAAGATGTGCAGGTACCACTGGCCCGGCGTGCCGTCGGGCTCGGTGATCCTGGTCCAGGCCGGGCCACCGAAGATGCTCGGCCAGTTGTTGGGCGGCTCGGCGCCGTCTTCGCCGCGACCGTCGCGGAAGATGTAGCGGGCCCGTTCGGGGCTGCCCGGTGCGGCTTCGAGCGCGGCCGCGAACCACGGATGCTCGGTGCTGGTGTGGTTGGGCACCAGGTCCATGGTGACCTTGATCTCACGATCGTGGGCCTCGGCGATGAGTTCGTCGAGGGCCTCGAGGCCACCGAAGAGCGGGTCGATGTCGCGGGGATCGGACACGTCGTAACCGCCGTCGGCCTGCGGTGAGCGCATCACCGGACAGATCCACAGCGCGTCGACACCCAATAGCTCGAGGTAGCCCATCTTCTCGCGCACACCGCCGAGATCGCCGACTCCGTCACCATCGGAGTCGGCGAACGAACGCGGATAGACCTGATAGAACAGGGCGGTTTTCCACCACGGAGCGGTGCTGTTGTCCCCCGGCACCGGCGAGGCAGGTGTCTGTGTCACAACCGCAATATTGCCAAAGAACGCCCACAATATTCATGCGGCGCGAGACTTTCTTCGAATCCGGCAAATCGCCAGCGTTCGCCACGCCGGACGGAAACATCGCGGTAAACCGGGCCGCAGGTCCGAAATCGGGTCGCTACCTGGACGTCATCAGCGAACCCCGGGCGTCCCCAGCTCAGTGCGGGGCGTTCTGCAACGAAGCCGCTGCCATCTGGAAGTAGTCCAGCATCGCCTTGCGGTGTTCGGCGTCCAGGATCGACGGCTCGATCTCGTCGACGGCGATCCGCATGCAACGCAACCACGCGTCCCGCTCGAGCGCCCCGATGACGAACGGATGATGACGCATCCGCAGCCGTGGGTGGCCGCGCTCGTCGGAGTAGGTGCGTGGCCCACCCCAGTACTGTTCGAGGAACATCCGCAACCTGCGCTCAGCAGGCGCCAGATCCTCCTCCGGATACAGCGGGCGCAGGATCTCGTCGGCAGCGACCTCGCGATAGAACACCGACACGATGCGGCGGAAGGTCTCCGCGCCACCCACCGCGTCGTAGAACGAGGTCGTTGTCTGCTCACCTGAAGTCACGCGCTCCATTGTGCCCCGAGCGCGCGCCGGGCCTTCAATCACAGTTCACCCGAAAGTTTGAAAAATAACCGTGCAATACGGGCTCAACCGTGGTCAACTGGGGGACAGTATCGACCCCAGATACCACATGATCCTGCCAATCATGAAATTGAGGTCACACAATGAAGCAGCGGCCAGGCGCCCGGTCACACGAGGCGCGCGCGCACCGACAACTCCAGCCCGCCGACGTCCACAATCGTGGCTCGGGGGCTGTTCCGCTGCACATCTTGTCCGATCACCATCCGGGCGCACACGGTCTGCACGACCTGCCGCATCGCCCCGCGCCACTGCATCTCGCCGGCGATCACGACGCCGCCGCCTGGCGTAAACGCCGGGTGCTGCTTCTCAACGCCACCTACGAACCACTCACCGCACTGTCCGCTCGCCGCGCTGTCGTTCTGCTGATCTGCGCGAAGGCCGACGCGGTCCACGACGATCCCGCCGCCCCGGTCCTGCATTCGGCGGGCGCGACGGTTGCCATCCCCTCCGTTATCCGGCTGCGCACCTATGTGCGGGTCCCCTACCGCGCCCGGGTGCCGATGACCCGGGCGGCACTCATGCACCGCGACCGCTACCGCTGCGGGTACTGCGGCGGCAAAGCCGAAACCATCGACCACGTCATCCCGCGCAGTCGCGGCGGGGAGCACTCGTGGGAGAACTGCGTGGCCAGCTGCGCGCCGTGCAACCACCGCAAAGCCGACAAGATGCTGACCGAACTGGGCTGGACACTGCGTAATCCGCTGGTCTCGCCCAAGGGCCCGCACTGGCGGCTGCTGTCGACCACCGCCGACCTCGACCCGCTCTGGTTGCAGTACCTGGGCGAAGGGGCCGCTTGATCAGGCGCTCTCGATGACCATCGTGGCCCACGTGCCCGGTTCGAGAGCCTCGAAGACGTGCGGGAGATCACCCAGGTAGCGGATATAGTCACCTGGGCGCATCTCCACGGGCTCGTCGGCGGGACCGACGATGGCATGACCGGCCGCGAGGACCACATGCTCGACCACACCGGGCGTGTGCGGTTCCGAGCGACGGATCTGACCGGGTTCGGCCGCGATCCGGTACACATCGCAGCGCGTGTGTGATTGACCTGCCGCGAGCAGGGTGACGCGATAGTCCGCGTCGGCCGAGGGCACCTGCGAACCCTCGTCGGCGCGGATCACCTGCACGTTCGGGCGCGGCGGATCGAGCAGTCGCGAGAAGGGCATCTCCAGGGCGACGCACAGCGCCCACAGAGTTTCCAAGCTGGGATTACCGGTGCCCGATTCCAGTTGCGACAGTGTGGACTTCGCCACACCCGCGCGGCTGGCGACCTCGGTGAGCGACAGGCCGGCGCGGGCACGTTCTCGTCGCAGGGCCGCCGCGATCACCGCTTGGGGTGGTCCGGCTACCGGGTCCTGCCGGTCCATCAACGCCTCCTCCGGAGCTGTTTCCGCGTTGACTTTACCGACCCGCAGCGTTCACTATGAAAAACATGCGTTCGATTTGGCGAACACTCGATCGGCGGACCGCCGCCGCTGTGGCCGCGGCCTGCCTGGCCGTCGGCCTCTTCGGCGTCTCCTACGGCGCCTCGACCATCGCTGCCGGATTCCCGGTGTGGATGCCGATCGTCGCCGCGGTGACGGTGCTGGCCGGCGGCTCGGAACTGCTGTTCTTCGGGATCGTCGCGGCCGGTGGGAGCCCGCTCGCCGCCGTGGTCGCCGGCTTGCTGCTCAACGCGCGGCACCTGCCGTACGGGCTGGCCGCCCCCGATGTGTTCGGGCACGGCTGGCGTCGGCTGTTCGGTATCCACGTCCTCAACGACGAGTCGGTGGCCTTCGCGACCGCACCCGGTGCTCGGGAACGCAAGCGTGCAGCGTATTGGGCCTGCGGAATCGGAGTCGCCCTGTGCTGGCCGCTCGGTGCGACCCTCGGCGCCGCCCTCGGTTCCCTCGTCCCCGACACCTCCGCACTCGGCCTGGACGCGGTGTTCCCGGTCATCCTGCTGACGCTGCTGCTACCCGCACTGCGTGATCGCGCGACGCTGCGGCCGGTACTGGCCGGGGCCGGGCTGGCAGTCGCGATCGCGCCATTCGTGCCTGCCGGGTTGCCGGTGTTGATCGCGCTGATCGGGTTGGTGCTGGCGTCCCGGCCTGCGAAGCCGTCGGATTCCTCAGCGGCACAGCCGGAGAGCGTCGGTGGAGTCGGCCGCGCGGAAGTCGACGCGGCGGGGGCGACACCACAGCGCGTCCCGGAGGCCGGCTATGCGGAAGCCCATGCACCGGACGCCACAGCCTTGGCGGCACCACAAGCTCTCCGATCGGCTCGCCATGCGAACGTCGGCGCTCGGGGCGTGGTTTCAGCGGTGGACGATGGTTGCGTAGCAGGCGTCGGCGCGGCGGGTGCCGGCGTGCGGCCGGGCGGGTGGGTCGCCGCCGACTCGGATTGCCGCCCAGCTGCGGCGTTCTCGCGCGGGGATGCGTCGTGAACGCGCCCTACCTGGTGCCCGCGATGATGGCGCTGGCGGTCGGCACCTATGCGTTGCGGTGGGCGGGGCCGGCGTTGCGGGATCGAATCCGGTTGTCGGCGCGCACTATTGCGCTGCTCGACACCGGGGCGTTGATTCTGCTGGCCGCGCTGGTGGCTACGGCGACGTTGCCGACGGGCACCGGGGAACTCGGGGTCGCCTTGCCCGCGGGGGTGGCGGTCGGCGGTGTGCTCGCCTGGCGACGGGCGCCCTTGCTCCTCACAGTGATCGCCGCCGCCGCCACGACCGCACTGCTTCGGCTCGTCGGCGTGCACTGAACCGAGCCCCACCCGCGCCGCGCGATCGGCCGAGGGGCGTAGCGCCGGCCGATGGCAAGATGCCGGCCCGTGGCAGAGTGCCGCCCGGTGGCGTAGCGCGGCCCGGCGGCAAAGTACCGACCGATCGCAAGACGCGGCCCGATCACCTCGCATGGCGCTCGAGTCGAATTCGGCACCTGCGTGCCTGCGGGTTGGCGTCGAGCGCTGCTGCGTGTGAGTTCAGCTGGGCGACAAGGGAATTCCGCCACCCAGGCGGCGAGCGACGGAACCGTAGCGGGCGTCGAGGCGCAGCCAGGTGCGGGTGGTGCGGACGCGAACCAGTTCGGTCGGCTGAATGCGCCGGGATTCGGCCTTCTCCCCCGCGTGCGGGATGAAGTCCATGGCGGTGAGCGCGAAGACGACGCGCATCGGGACCTCGACCGCGAGATCACCCGCGCCGGTCACCGTGAGCACCGACTGGTCGAGCAGGGACGCAGGCGGCCCGTGGGCGCCACCGTGCTCACGCGCCAGATCCGCTCCGCGCTCGGCCAATTCGACGAGCGCGCGGGCAGGCACATCGTCGACGTGGGCGAAGCCGTCGGTCGGCGGAAGCGCACCGCGCCAAGCCGAGTCCATCGAATAGCCGAGGTCGATCGGATGCCCGGTGCCGAGCCCGGCCAGCACCATGTCGGCGCCGACGGTGACATCGTCGACGCCGAGTTCAGCCGTGATCGTGCGCACCGCCAGCGTCTCGAAACCCGTGGCCACCCAGGCGGAGACGAGACTCGAGCCGCGGCGGCGCAACCGCACCACCGCCGCCTGGTCCAAGCGCAATGCCCGCGACAGGAAGGTGGCCAGGTTCTCGCGTTCGGCCGGGTCGGGCGTATGCAGCACGCGCTGTTCGGAACTCACGAAATCAGGCCCGCCACAACGCCAGGTAGTCGCGTTCGGTGTCGGTGAGCCTGCGCAACCGCTGGGTGTCGATGTCGAACGCCGCGAGCTGGGTGGTCGCGGTGACCGCGGGCGGCGAATCCGGTGCGGCGCCACTGGCCCGCACCTCGTAGCCGACGGTGAAGTCGACGGCGCGCAACTGCTTGATCCACATGGCGATGTCGAGCGGGGTGTCCTCGTGGCGCAGTTGTCCCCGGTACTTCACATGCAGATCGACGAGCACACAACCCTGCCTGCCCATCGACGCGGTCGGCTTGTCGTCGTCGAACAGCCACGGAATTCTTGCCTCTTCCAGCAACGTCACCATGCGGGCATGGTTGACGTGCTGGAACACGTCCATATCCGACCAGCGGATCTCGACCTTCGCGTGGAAACGCTGCGGCAGAACCAGCTGCGCTTCGGGCGCGGCGGTGCTGCCGTTCGGCGAACTCGTCACCGTGGTACCTCCGATTGGGCGCCCACCCCGCTCACCATGCTCCGCACCTGTCGCGCGGCGACCGACAGTGTGGCGAGGTCGTGGGTCCCGGACTCGAACAGTTCCGACAGGGCAGCGCGCGCACGACCCAGCCGGGACTGGTTCTTCGACTCCCAGTATGCAATTTTCTCGTCGGGCGTCTCCTCCGGGTCGCCCGCCGACAGCACATCGAGGGTCAGCGAGCGCAGCGAACCGTACATGTCGTCGCGCAGCGCGAGCCTGGCCAGTGCGTGCCAGCGGTCGCCGCGTTCGAGGTGGCTCACCGCCTCGAGCAGCCAATCGATCTTGAGGTGCTCGTTGAGCGCGTAGTACAGCGCGCCCACTTCGGCGCCGTCGCGGTCGGTGATGTCGGCGATGTCGACCACGTCGAGCAGCGGGAAGAGACCGAGCAGTCCGAATACTTCGGTGGCCAGTTCGGTCGGTGCGCCACGGGCGATGAGTTCGGCCGCGCCCTGGGTGAGCGAGGTGACGTGGTGACCGCGCAACCAGCCGGGCACCTGCGGCGCCAGCTCCTGCACCCGCCGGTGGTAGCGGTTGATCTCCGCGCCGACGGCGACGGGCTGCGGGCGGTTGCTCAGCAGCCAGCGCGAGGCCCGGTCCAGGGTGCGCTTGGATTCCAGTTCGAGCAGGTCGCAGACCGAGGCGGGGGCGTCGGCGCTGCGGATGCGCGACCACACATCGTGCAGCTGGAAGATCGCGGTGGCCGCGGCGAACGCGCGAACCGTGTCCGAGGTGGTCGCGCCGACCTCTTCGTTGAGCCGGTGGGCGTAGGTGATGCCGCCGTAGTCGACCACCTCGTTGACGAGCATCGTGGTGACGATCTCGCGACGCAGCCGGTGCTTCTTGATCTCGGCACCGAACCGTTCGCGCAGTGGGGTGGGGAAATACAGCGGCAGCCTGCCCGCGAACGCGGCGCTGTCGGGCAGGTCCGTGTCGAGCAGGTCGGCCTTGAGGCCGAGCTTCACGTGGGCGAGCAGGTTCGCCAGCTCCGGTGAGGTGAGACCGACGCCCTCCGCCTCCCGCTGTTGCAACTCGGTTTCCGACGGCAGCGCCTCGAGCTCACGATCCAGACCACGCCGCTGTTCGAGATCGGAGATCACCCGCGCGTGCACGCTGGCCATCTGCGGCGCGTCGGTGCGGGCGATACCGATCAGGAAGTTCTGATCCACGTTGTCCTGCAACACCATTCGCGCGACCTCGTCCGTCATCGAGGCGAGCAGCGGGTTGCGGTCCTGCGGTGCGAGCGCACCCGCGCTCACCACGCCGTCGAGCAGCACCTTGATATTGACCTCGTGGTCGGAGCAATCGACGCCCGCCGAGTTGTCCAGGGCATCGGTGTTCATCTTGCCGCCCGCGCGGCAGAACTCGATGCGCCCGAGCGCGGTGGCGCCGAGGTTGCCGCCCTCGCCGATCACCTTGATGCGCAACTGGTCTCCGTTCACCCGGACCGCGTCGTTGGACTTGTCGCCCACCTCGGCATTGGTCTCGGTACTGGCCTTCACATACGTGCCGATACCGCCGTTCCACAGCAACTGCACGGGTGCGAGCAGGATGGCGCGCACCAGTTCCGGCGGCGACAGCGCCTGCACCGCGTCGGGCAGGCCGAGCGCAGCCCTGGCCTGCGGCGAGATCGGCACCGACTTCACGGTCCGTTCGAACACGCCGCCACCGGAGCTGATGAGGCTGCGGTCGTAGTCGGCCCACGACGAACGCGGCAGTGCGAACAGCCGCTCCCGCTCGGCGTAGGACGTGGCCGCGTCGGGGTTCGGGTCGAGGAAGATGTGGCGGTGGTCGAAGGCCGCGACCAGCCGGATGTGCCGTGAGAGCAGCATGCCGTTGCCGAACACGTCGCCGCTCATGTCGCCGACGCCGACCACGGTGAAGTCCTGGCTCTGGGTGTCGATGCCCATCTCCCGGAAGTGGCGTTTCACCGACTCCCACGCACCCTTGGCGGTGATGCCCATGGCCTTGTGGTCGTAGCCTGCCGACCCGCCGGAGGCGAAGGCGTCGCCGAGCCAGAAGCCGTAGCGCTTGGCGACATCGTTGGCGATGTCGGAGAAGCTCGCCGTGCCCTTGTCGGCGGCCACCACGAGGTAGGTGTCGTCGCCGTCGCGGCGGACCACCCGCTCGGGCGGCAGTACCGCACCCGTGGCCAGGTCGACATTGTCGGTGACGTCGAGCAGGCCGGAGATGAAGGTGCGATAGCAGTCGATGCCCTCGGCGATACTCGCCTGACGGTCGGCGGCCGGGTCGCCGGTGGCGGCGGGCGGCCGCTTCACCACGAACCCGCCCTTGGCACCGACCGGCACGATCACCGCGTTCTTGACCGCCTGGGCCTTCACCAGACCCAGGATCTCGGTGCGGAAGTCCTCGAGCCGGTCCGACCAGCGCAGACCGCCACGCGCCACCGAACCGAAGCGCAGGTGCACACCCTCCACCCGAGGCGAGTACACGAAGATCTCGAACTGCGGTCGCGGCTTGGGCAGTTCGGCGATTTCTCGCGGCTCCACCTTCAGCGACAGGTAGCCGCGCGGTGCGCCGTCGGCGTCGACGACGTAGTTGTTGGTGCGCAAGGTCGCCTTGATGAGACCGAGGATGGCGCGCAGGATGCGGTCGGCATCCATGCTGACCACCTCGTCGATGCCTGCGCGCACGCGCGTTTCCAGTTCGGCGGCGTGCTCGGCCGAGACGGTGTCGGGATCGAATCGCGCGGCGAACAGGGCGACGAAGTCGCGCGCCACCTCCGGATGCGCGAGCAGGACGCGGGCGATATTGACCTGGCTGTAGGGAAAACCCGCCTGCTGCAGGTACTTCGCATAGGCGCGCAGGATGGCGACCGAGCGCCAGGGCAGGCCTGCCCGCAGCACGAGTTCGTTGAGACCGTCGGCTTCGGCACGGTCGTACCAGACAGCCTCGAACGCCTCGGTGAAGCGGGCGCGCAGACCGTCTGCCTGGCCGGGGTGTTCGAGCAGCTCCGCGTCGAGATCGCCGCCGAGGGCGTTGCGCAGCAGTTCGGGACGGGCCTGCAAGCCGAAATCGTAGATCCAGCGCTCGGTTCCGCCGTCGAGTTCGAGCTGGTAGGGCCGTTCGTCGACGACCTCCACGCCGAGACTCTGCAGCACCGGGAGCACCTGGCTCAACGACACTCCACGCCCGGCGATGTAGAGACTGAACCGCCACGAACCGGGCGCGGCCTCGGACCGGCGGTACAGGTGCTGGTCGATGCCACCTTCGGACAGTTGCACGAGGCGCGCGATGTCGGCCAGGGCGCGGGCGGGTGCGAAGTCTTCCTTGTAGCTCTCCGGCAGCGCCTTCGAATAGCGTGAGACCACGGCGGGGTCGAGCACGGTCGACGACGCGACCTCGTCACCGATCCGGTCGTCCCAGGAGTGGCTTGCCGCGTTCAGCAGCGACTGGATGCGGCGCCGGTTCTCCTCGGAGGTGTCGGGGCCGTCCTGACCGGCGGCCTCGGGCGGCAGCATCACGGTGAAATACACACTGGCGAGCTCGCTTTCGCTCACCCGGGCCGAGTAGTCGATGTCGACGCCGCCGAGTTCGCGCACCAAAATGGACTGCATTTCCAGCCGCACCGCGGTGGTGTAGCGGTCGCGCGGCAGGTACACCATGCAGGCAACGAACCGGCCGTAGGTGTCGCAGCGCAGGAACAGCCGTACCTGCCTGCGCAAACCGACGCCGAGGACCGCGACGGCGGTGCGCCGCATGGTGGCGGTGTCGGCGGAGAACAGTTCGGTGCGCGGGAACGACTCGATCACCTCGAGCATCGCCTGCCCGGAGAACGAGTCCTTGTCGAAGCCCGCGGCCTCGATGGCCGTGCGCACGCGGCGATTGATGACGGGAATGTCGAGGACGTTCTCGTGCACGGCGCTCACGGTGAACACACCGATGAACAGATGCACCCCGACCACCGCACCCGCGTCGTCGACGTCGGCGACCCCGATGAAGTACGGGTACACCGAGCGGTGCACGGTCGCGCGGACCAAGCCCTGCGTGAGCATCAGCAGCGGGCGGTCACCACCGTTGATCGGCACCTGGAAGTCGGTGCCGATATCGGGACGGAGCACACCGAGGCTGGTGCCCGGAACCCGCGCGGAGACGGTGTGGCCGTTCTCGGTCGTGCGCTGGTAGCGCGTGTAGCCGAGCAGGGTGAAGTTCCCGGCGGCCAGCCAGCGCAGCAGCTGGGCGCAGTCGGCGAGATCGACCGACGGGAAGGGCGCGGTGCTCGCCGCGGCGGTCCGGTCGAGATGGTCGGCGAGCGAACTCTGTGCCGCGACCATCGCCTCGGTGTCGTCGATCACCTGACGCACGTCGGCGAGCACCTCGGGCAGGGTGCGTTCGATCTCGTCGAGCTGGGCCCGCTCGGTCGACGGGTGCAACTGCAGATGCATCCACGACTCGGCCAGCCCCTCGGCGCCGTTGCCGTCCACCTCGTGCGGTGCCGCGCCGACGAGCGTGCCGTCGGCGTCGCGAGTGACCTCGAAGATCGGGTGGATCAGTTCGCTCACGCTCACCTGCATGCGGCCCAGCGCCGCCGTGATCGACTCGACCAGCAGCGGCATATCGTCGGTCACCACCTGCACGGCGGCGCCCATGCCCGACCCGTCGTCGGGATGATGCACCTGGACCAGGGCCTTACCCGGCTGCCGCACGGCGGCGAGTTCCATGTGGTGGCGGAAGATCTGGGTGATCCCGGTGATCGGAAAATCCACGTCCCCCGCGTCGACGTGTCGGAAATACGCCTCCTCGAGTGTCGCGAGATCGTCGCGCAAACTCGGTGGCATTCCCGCCGCCCAGCCCGCACTCGACATTTCCGACGAGACCGTCATCTTTCGCCTGCTCCCATGTTTCGGTTGGCTTCGATTCCGTAAAGTCCGGTGACGCGATTCCGAGACTAACGCCGCCGCGCGAGCCGTGCCGTCGGAAATCCGGCTTCCCCGCCGGTAACTTGTGAAACGCCGACGGCCCGGCCGATCGATCGACAAGTCGATCGTCAGGCCGGGCCGTCGATGCGGTCCGCGCGGATATCAGTCGCGAGTGAGCTTGCGGTGCGTAACCCGGTGCGGGCGAGCGGCTTCCGCGCCGAGGCGCTCCACCTTGTTCGCCTCGTAGGCCTCGAAGTTGCCCTCGAACCAGAACCACTTGGCTTCGTTGTCGTTGTCGCCTTCCCACGCCAGGATGTGGGTGCAGGTGCGGTCGAGGAACCACCGGTCGTGGGAGATCACGACGGCGCAGCCCGGGAACTGCTCGAGCGCGTTCTCGAGCGAACTCAGGGTCTCGACGTCGAGGTCGTTGGTCGGCTCGTCGAGCAGGATCAGGTTTCCACCCTGTTTGAGGGTGAGCGCCAGGTTCAGGCGGTTGCGCTCACCACCGGAGAGCACCCCGGCCGGCTTCTGCTGATCCGGGCCCTTGAAACCGAACGCGCTGACGTAGGCACGCGAGGGCATCTCCTGGTTACCGACCTCGATGAAGTCGAGCCCGTCGGAGACGACCTGCCAGACGTTCTTGTTGGGGTCGATGCCCGCACGGTTCTGGTCGACGTAGCTGAGCTTGACGGTCTCGCCGACCTTCACCTCGCCGCTGTCGGGCTCTTCGAGGCCGACGATGGTCTTGAACAGCGTGGTCTTACCGACACCGTTGGGGCCGATCACACCGACGATGCCGTTGCGCGGCAACGTGAACGACAGATCCTTGATCAGCTGACGATCGCCGAAGCCCTTGTCCAGGTGCGACACGTTGACCACGATGTCGCCGAGGCGCGGACCCGCCGGGATCTGGATCTCCTCGAAGTCCAACTTGCGGTGCCGCTCGGCCTCGGCCGCCATCTCTTCGTAGCGACCGAGACGGGCCTTGTTCTTGGCCTGACGGGCCTTGGCGCCGGAACGAACCCAGGCCAGCTCCTCCTTGAGGCGCTTCTGCAGCTTCTGGTCCTTCTTGCCCTGCACCTCGAGACGCTGGGCCTTCTTCTCCAGGTAGGTGGAGTAGTTGCCCTCGTAGCCGATGGCCCGACCACGGTCGAGCTCGAGGATCCACTGCGCGACGTTGTCGAGGAAGTACCGGTCGTGGGTGACGGCGAGCACGGCGCCCGGGTAGGAGGCGAGGTGCTGTTCGAGCCACAGCACGCTCTCGGCGTCGAGGTGGTTGGTCGGTTCGTCGAGCAGCAGCAGGTCGGGCTTGCTCAGCAGCAGCTTGCACAGCGCGACGCGGCGACGCTCACCACCGGAGAGGTTGGTGACCGGCTCGTCCGGCGGCGGGCAGCGCAGCGCGTCCATGGCCTGCTCGAGCTGGGAGTCGACATCCCACGCGTCGGCGTGGTCGAGGAACTCCTGCAGCTTGCCCATCTCGTCCATGAGCTCGTCGGAGTACTCGGTGGCCATCAGCTCGGCGATCTCGTTGAAGCGATCCAGCTTCACCTTGACCTCGCCGAGGCCCTCCTCCACGTTGCCGCGGACGGTCTTCTCCTCGTTCAGGTCGGGTTCCTGCATGAGGATGCCGACCGAAGCGCCGGGCGCGAGGAACGCTTCACCGTTGTTCGGCCGGTCCACCCCCGCCATGATCTTCAGCACGCTGGACTTACCCGCGCCGTTCGGGCCGACCACGCCGATCTTGGCGCCGGGCAGGAAGTTCAACGAAACGTCGTCGAGAATGACCTTGTCGCCGTGCGCCTTGCGAACTTTGATCATCGAATAAATGAACTCAGCCATATATGGAAGCCTATCGGTGCGGGTAACGGGGGTGCGATGCGGAGCGGGGGCCGGTGCCGCGGACCTGCCCTCAGGCGTCGACCTGCGCGGGAATGCCTTCGATCGGCATCTCGTCCGGCGATCGCGCCGGGAGGGAATCCGCCGCGGACGTAGAGGCTACGGCAGAATGGTCGTCGGGCGCATACTCGCCCTCCGCCCCCGGCGGTGCGGCAGCCGACACTACAGCGCCCTGATCGCCCGAAATATTCCGTACCACGTGCGGGGTGAACCGCGCCGCCTCCGAGCGTCGCTGGATCGTGGCACTGCACCGGCCGAGGTCAGGTCCCACCGCGACGGCGCGCATCTCCAGATCACGACGTTCGCCGCCGTCCTTGCCCCGGTATTCGTGCGAACGCAGCTGACCGTAGGCGATCACCGGGTCGCCCCTGCGCAGTGATCGATCGACCCCGGCCACCAATCGGCGCCAGCAGCTGACCGTGAGATAGAGCGTGCCCGCATCCACCCATTCACCCGCGCTCGGATCGAACCGGCGCGCCGTGCTCGCCATCCGGAACGACACCACCTGCTCCCCGTTGGCCAGATCCCGCCGCACGGGATGGTTGACCACCGTGCCGATCACCGTCGCATTCGCCTCGTACATCGAAACCGCCCCCGCTCAGACATTCGGTGTTGTTGCTCTGACCATCCAAGAATGGCGCAGGCGAGCACCGCCGATCCGGCACCGCCGACATCTGGGGACAACTTCTCGGGTTGTGGATATCTGCCGTGTCAGAGCATGGGGAGTTCGGTGTTCGCCCCACACAACACCACGATCGGCCGCACGCCGGGCTCCGGTTTGTAGGCCCCGCTCTGCACCGCAGCCAGCGCGGACGCGCCCTCGAGCTCGACGACCACCCGGAATTCGCGCCACAGGTATTCGCGCGCACGGGTCACCGCGTCGTCGGCCACGCCGAGCGCCCGCATCTGCTGCCTGCTGGCGATGTCGTAGGCGATATCGCCGACCCGGGTCGCGCACATCGGTTCGTCGCCCGGGGACGGCGCGGCGACGTCGACCGGCCTGCCCGCCGCGAGCGCGGCCGACAGCGCGGGCGTGTGCTCGGATTCCACCCCGACGATCTGACGTCGCCTGCCGAGCGCGGCACCGAGTCCGGCGATCAGCCCGCCACATCCCACGGCGGCCAGCACCGGCGGCCGCCCACGCACCTGTTCCTCCAGCTCCAGGCCGATGATGCCCGCGCCCGCCACCACCGCGGGAATGTCGTCGGCGCGCAGGTGCCCGGCGCCGCGTTCGGCCGCCAGGGTCACCGCGTGGCGCTCGGCCTCGGCGAAGGTCGCACCGTGCCAGAGCACCTCGGCACCGTGTGCCCACATGGCCGCGACCTTGGTGTGCGGTGCGGATTCGGGCACGACGACCGTGCATTCCTTACCGAGCTGCGCCGCTGCCAGCGCGAACGCGATCCCGGCGTTGCCACCCGAGGCGACGACAACGTGTCCGGCCGACTCCTCGGCCAGCAGCGCGTTGAACGCGCCGCGCACCTTGAAGGTGCCGCCGTGCTGCAGGAACTCCATCTTCAACGACACCGGAACCGGTCCGTCGGGCCCGTCGACGCTGGTGTGGAACACCGGTGTCTTACGTACCCGCCCCGATAATCGGCGCCGAGCCGTCCGCACGTCGGTCCGCAGCACACGCGGGGTCCCGACCGGTCGGCTCGTCTGGCTCGCCGGTATACCGCATTCGGTCACGGACGCACCTCGCGGTCGCGGCGCGCGAGTTCGGCGTACATCGCGTTGTAGGCGTTGAGTTCGGCGTCGTTGTCGCGGTCGGCCGCGCGGTCGGTGCGCTTGGCGAGCCGCTGATCGCTGCGTGACCACTGGATCAGCAGCGCAAGCATCACCACGACCAGCGGCACCTCACCGCTCGCCCAGGCGAAGCTGCCACCGTTGCGCTGATCGGCGAGCAGGTCGATATTCCAGCCCAGATCGAGGGTGCGGTAGAACCAGCCACCGAGGACGGTCGTCATGCTCATCAGAGCGATACCGAAGAAGGCGTGGAACGGCAGGGTGCCGAACACCATGGCCAGCTTGGTCAACGGCGCCACCTCACGCGGTTTGGGATCGATGCCGATCACCACCCAGTAGAACAGATAACCGCTGATGAGGAAGTGCGCGTTCATCATCAGATGCGCCGCGTGCGAATCGACGGTGGCGTCGAAGATCCCACCGAGGTAGAGCGCGTAGAACCCGGCCACGAAGATCACCGAGGCGACCACCGGCTGAGTGAGGAACCGCGAGACCGGGTTGTGCACGGCCGCGAGGATCCATTCGCGCGGACCGGGAATCCCGCCGCGACCGGCGGGCGTGAGCGCGCGCAGGGCGAGGGTCACCGCACCGCCGAGGGCGAGCAGGATCGGCGCGAGCATCGACAACGCCATGTGCGCGCCCATGTGCACGCTGAACATGGCAGGCGCGTACCGGCCGACGCCCGAGGAGGTGGCGAGCAGCAGCACGAGGCAACCGCTGACCCAGGCGATGGTCCGGCCGAGCGGCCAGGCATCGCCGCGGGCGCGCAGCCGGTGCACACCGAGCAGGTACAGGGCGGCGAGCACGATGGCAAGGGTGCCGAAGATCAGGTCGAACCGCCAGTCGAACAGCAGCCTGCCGACGGTCGGCGGGCCGTCGACGGTGTAGCCCAGTTCCACTTCCGTCGGCGTGGGGATGGCCGTCGGTGGCGGAGGTGGGGTGCGTCCGAGTCCGACGGCGAGGCCGATCGTGGCGGCGAAGATCAGCATCTCCACGCCGGCGAACCGGATCAGCGCCGCGCGATCGCGCGCATCCGCGGCCAGCGCGGGCAGTGCGGCCCGTCGCTGCAGGAAGCCGAGGCCCGCGAGCAGCACGAGTGCCGCCGTTTTGGCGAGCACGAGCCTGCCGTACGTGGTGGTGAACAGCTCGGCGGCAGGCACCCGGACCCAGGCGTTGATCACACCACTGAGCGCGATGACGACGATCGCGACGGTCGCGGCCAGCGAGAAACGCCGGGCGGCGACATCGGTATCGGCGCCGCCGCGCATCGCGTGGGCGAGCACCGCGACCAGCCCACCGACCCACACCGCGGCCGAGATCATGTGCAGGATGAGCGAGTTGGTCGCCACGTCGTGCGAACCGCCCGAGGACGAGTGCCCGGTCAAAGCCAACGGCATCATGGTGCCGATCGCGAGCGCGAGCAGGATCGGCGTCCAACTCCAGCGCAAGGCCAACCGGCACCCGATCGCGAGAACGAGGGCGAGCACGGTGGTCGTTCGCCACGCACCCGCCACCTCGACCTGGGCGATCACCGGCCACAGCACCTCGGGCCGCCAGATCGAACCCACCGGCTGACCCGTCGTATCCGACACCGTCAGCGGCACGAGCAACGCCGCGCACACCGCCCAGACGATCGCCGCGTCCGAGGCCCGTCGCACGGCCCGGTACCCGCCCGCCTCGAGCAACCCGCTGTCTTTCGGCGGCAGCAGGAACGCCGCGAACAGCAGGGAGCCGACCGTCACGGCGGCGGACAGGTCGGCGAGGGCCCGCAACGCGGGCAACCCGTACGTGGTGAGCGCGCCGGGATCGGGGATCCCCAGCAGACTCAGCGCCTGCGCCGCCGACAACGCGACGACGATCGCCGCGACCGCCGCGGCCATCGCCCCGGCGATCGCACCGAGCGCGCCGAACGCCCGCCCACCCGCCGAGGAACTGCTGCCCGTCGCGGCCGCCCGATCCGTCTCCGCCGGTCCAGCGCCGTCGCCGACGGTTCCTGCGGAGCGGTCTTGCGATAACGACATGTCAACGAGGGTAGTTCGACCTGCTCCCCCACGCGCCCATGGGGCGTCGCTCCCGACCCCGCCCACCACCCGGTCGGTCGCTATACTTTTCGCGCTGGACACCGACGCCGACATCGACAAAGGTGAACGCGTCTGCCTCCGTAGCTCAGTTGGATAGAGCAAGGGCCTTCTAATCCCTAGGTCGCAGGTTCGATTCCTGCCGGGGGCGCATCATTTGCGCAGTTCAGGGGCGTTTTTGGGGAGCTGTTCTCCAGAACGTTCCCTGAACCGCCTGCGCCACGAACATCGAACTCCCCGGTACCCGCAGCCCAGGTCGTGACGAACCGGCCTGCTCGAGACGGTCACCGCGGACGACGGATGCCTCGTACAGCGCCTGACTTCGCAGCGCGTTCACCACTCACAAATCCGCCGACCATTGACGGCACCCAGGTCTTGCGTACCTTTATTTGAAAGCGCACACTTACGCAAGTGGAGGCTTTCAAAGATGTGGATCCGGGGATTCTGGGCGATCCGACTCGCAAGGCGATCTTCGAGCGTCTCGCCCGGCGGCCGTCGTCGGTGGGCGAGCTCGCCGAAACGCTGCCGGTCACCCGTCAAGCGGTGTCGCAGCACCTGCGTGTCCTGAAAGAGGGCGGTCTGGTCGTGGCGACCCCCGACGGCACCAAACGCATATACCGCATCAATCCCGACGGCCTCGCCGCGATCCAGGCCTACTTCCAGAACATCTGGGACCAGGCTTTGACCGCTTTTCAGAAGGCCGCCGACGCGGCCGCCGACGATTTCGAACAGGAGAATCGACCATGACCACTGGACAACGGCCCGTCCTGGCAGGCAAAGCCACCGTCGCGATGAGCCCGGAGCGGGCGTTCGAGTTCTTCACCGAATCATTCGGCAGCTGGTGGCCCGCGGCCTACCACATCGGCAAAAGCGAGATGGCCGATGCGATCCTGGAGCCCGGCGAGGGCGGACGCTGGTACGAACGCGGCGTCGACGACACCGAATGCGACTGGGGCCGAGTACTGGTCTGGGAACCACCGCACCGGCTCGTGGTGACCTGGCAGATCAACGGCCACTGGGAATTCGACCCCGACCCGTCCCACGCCAGCGAGATCGAAGTCCGCTTCACCGCCGAAGGGCCCGAGCAAACCGCTGTCACCCTGGAACACCGCCACCTCGACCGCCTCGTCGACGGCAAAGCCATCCAGGACACGATCGTCGAACGCGGCGGCGGATGGAGCACCCTGCTGGAACTGTTCGCCGAGACCGCGCAATCCTCCCGACACGGAACCCCTGACACGGTCAGCGGCGGAAGTTTCCGGCGCTGATCAGGGAAAATTCCGCGATCCGGCACCCTGGCGCATAACCGATCCGGTCGTCAGAGGATCCGCTCTGCGATGCGCCGTGCGCGCTGGGCGGAGTCGAGGTCTCCGTCGAGATGGGCAGCGGCGATCGCACCGTCGAGGAGCTGGACGAGGCCGGCGGACAACTCGGAATCGCAGCGGTCGCCGAGGATCTTCGGGAACAGGCCGTTGATCCAGGCGCGGTGATAGGCGACGGTCTCGCGAATTCCGTCGTGAAGGGGGTATTCCGCGGCAGCGTTGACGAAGGGGCAGCCGCGGTAGCCCGGGGCGTGGAACATCTCGTCGAACAGATCGAACACGGTCAACGCCTGCTCGACGGCGCCGGCGGCACGGCGGGCGACTTCGGATTCGACACGAGCGCGCCAATTGTCGGTTCGGCGGCGCAGATACGCCTGCACCAGGTCTTCCTTCGTTCGGAAGTGCACGTACATGGTCGATTTCGAGACGCCGCTCTCGGCGATGACCCGGTCGATGGCGACAGCGCGGATCCCCTCGGCATAGAACATCGCGTCGGCGGTATCCAGGAGTCGCTGCTGTACGGACGGGGGGCGGGTCGACGTCGTCACCACACGATCATATCGAACGAACTAGTTCGTTTGACAGCGGTGTCGGTGGGGCTTATGTTTCCTTCGATCGAACCGAACAGTTCGGTTCGATTCTGGAGGATGAGGACGTCATGTCTCGTGTGAATCTGATCGATCCCGCTAACGCGACCGGCGCTGCCGCCGAGCAGTTGGCAGCCACTCGCACCACCATGGGCGTGGTGCCGAACATGGCGAAGGCGCTCGCGAACAGCCCGGCAGCACTGCGCGGGTTCCTCGGCATGTTCGGCGCGCTGAAGGCGGGGGTGCTGAGCGCGCCCGATCAGGAACGGATCGCCCTGGCTGTCGCCGAGGCAAACGGTTGCACCTACTGCCTGTCGGCACACAGCGCGGTCTCGCGCAATGTCGTCAAGCTCGACGAGGCCGAGATCCAGGCCGCACGTCGCGGCGAGAGCGCGGATGCGCGTAGCGCGGCGATCTTGCAACTGACGCTGGCGGTGGTGCGGCGTCGAGGCCACGTCGGCGACGACGAATTCGAGGCTGCACGCTCGGCGGGACTGTCGGATGAGGAGATCGTGGAGGTGGTCGCGAATGTCGCTCGCAACATCTTCACGAACTATGTCAACGAAGCTCTCGGCGTCGACGTCGAGTGGCCGCTGGTCACACCGCTGCCGACAGTGACCGCCTGACACCGATTTCAGGGCATCGAAGACCCTTACCAGCCTCGTTGTGCCGGCGGGCGCGGGCACAATGGGTGACGCTGATCCTGCCCGCCGTGCTCGATATCGCCCCGATGCTGGTACCGGTGGCGGCGACCGGAACGCGGCAGTGGGAGTTCCGGGCCGGAATCCTTCACCGGCCGAGGTGATCACGCGCGGGCCGAGCCGAAGTCGCCGAGCGATGTCGCGGCTCGGCCCACCGCAGAAACGTGCAATCGAGTTGCGCGCGTTGGGTTTTAGTCCTCTTTTGCGACAACGAGTTTGGACTCGCCCGGGTTGGGAGGGGTCCGGTAACGGTCGCCGTGACCGGTCTGGTGACGCTGTCGTGGTTCACCAGCCTCGTCGCGATGGTCGGGGTGGGAGCGCGACCGGCCTGTCCGGGGTGGCCGCGGTGCTCGCCGGGTTCCCGGTACTGATCGTCGCGGTCGTCACCGCGATCGCGGGCACGCGGCTCGTGATTCCGTTGCGGCGATTCTTCCGCGACAGCGCGCAGCCGCGCTGCGGCACCGCGCGGAATCGGTCGCAGCTCGACAATGCGTTCAGATGGCGCCCTCCGTGTGACATGCTTCGTTATGCGGATCATTCGCATCTCGCTGCTCGTCGCACCTCGCTTCTTCAACACCCTCCACCTCGTCGGCCTGAACAGTTCCTCCGGGGACAGACAGCCGACGTCCCCCTTCGCCAGAACTGGAGCAGGATGAGCGTTTCGATTGCGTCGCTGGGACATTCGACGGTGCGGCTGACCGGTGAGGACGGCGTGGTCGTGGTCGACCCCGGCGTTCTGGCGCCGCCGGAAGCCTTCGCCGACGTCGCCGCGTTCCTGGTCACCCACGACCACGACGACCACGTCGACATCGGACGAATGACTTCCGCGCTGGCCACGCGGCCCAGGACCCGGGTCCTTGCTCCGCAATCAGTTGTCGACAAACTGGCCGCCGCAGGCGCCGAAGCTCGGCAGCTGGAACGAGCCGACGAGAACAGGCGTTTCGATCTCGCGGGCCTCGGGGTGCGGGCGATTGTGGGCGAGCATGCCGCGATCCATCCCAGTTTGCCGAGCTCGCCGAATGTCGCCTACCTGATCGACAACCGGATTCTGCATCCCGGCGACGCCTTCCCGCCCCTGCCCGGCAACACCACCCTCGACGTGCTGTTCCTGCCGGTGAGCGGGCCATGGATGAGGTACGCCGATGCCGTGGACTACGTCGACGCGACCCAGCCGAACATCGTCGTCCCCATCCACGACGGCGATCTCAACGACATCGGTCGAACCCTGACCGATCAACTGGCGGGCCTGCTGCCCGAGAAGGTGCGCTACCAGCGGCTCGCAATCGATACACCGATCACCGTCTGAACCTGTGTCGACCATATCTACACCGGGTTCATCGAGCCGAGTTCGCCTGGCGTCTCAGGGGACGTATCGGGCCGCGAGACTTGGTATCTCAGTCGTCCTGGTCCGGGCCGAAGAGGTCGGCGACCGGGGTTTGGGCGTCGACGGCGACGCCGATGTCGGCCAGGGTGACGGCGATCGTGTTGACGATCCAGCGTTGCAGGACGCGTGACAGTTCGTCGGCGGTGAGTGGTTGCATGCCGCGGCTGAGCCAGCGGTTGACCGAGTTGTCGACCATGCCGACGAGACCGAAGGCCATGGGCTCGGCGACCTCGGTTGTGCCGCCGTGGCGGGCGATGCTGATCGCGAAGAGGCGCGCGGTCTGCACCGCGACGGCGGTGCGGGCGTCGGAGACCGACGGGGAGCTGCCGACGACCCGTTTCGACCCGGCGGCCAGGAATCGATGCAGGTGAGGATTGGTGACGATCCAGCCGATATAGGTCTCGACCGCCCTGGTGACCGCGTCGCCGACGGTGCCCTCCGGGCTGAGCACCGGGGTCAGCCGGGTCATCAGCTCGGAGATGATCCGGGTGCGGACCTGTTCGTCGAGGTCGTCGCGGTCGCCGAAGAGGCGATAGACCACAGAGCGTGGGACGCCGGCCCGGGCGGCGATGTCCTTGACGCCGACCCGCGCGCCGTCCTCGCGGATGGCGACGACGGCGGCGGCCAGGATCTGGTCGCGCCGTTCGGCCTTGTGCCCGTCCCACCGCTGCGATCGACCATCGGACGAGGTAGCGGGCGCGGCGGATTCCAGATTCGGCACAGTCGGACCCTACACCGCGAGGTCGGACGGGGATTTGCCCGCGAACAGGGCATCGAGGCAGCGCGGGTGCTGCCCGGCCGTCACGTGATGACAGCCGGACAGCAGACCGATCGGCATGGTTACGCGCTCGGCGCCGCGTCGCGCGGCAGCCCGAGCATGCGCTCGCCGATGACATTGAGCTGCACCTCGGTCGTGCCACCGTAGATGGTGGTGGCGCGACCGGCGATGAGCTGTTCCATCGCGTGATCGCTACGCTCGCCCGGCACCGAGACGACACCGGCGACACCGAGTTCGGCGACGATGAACTCCGAGATCGCCTGTCCCAGACCCATACCGAGCAGCTTGCCGACGCTCGAGGTGGTGGAGACATCGATGCCGGACAGCTGCTTGAGCACCACCCGGGAACCGATCACGTCCACCGCCCGGCTCTCGGCCATCAGCTCGCCGACCCGGTAGCGGGCCACCGGCGACAGCTCGCGGCCGACCGCGAACCGCAGCAGGTCGGTGTCGGTGGCGTAGGCCTCCATCTTCTGGCTCAGCGCCACCCGCTCGCCCGCCAGGGTCGTGCGGGCCACGTGCCAGCCGTCGTCGACCGCGCCGACCACGTTCTCGTCCGGGATGAACACGTCGTCGAGGAACACCTCGTTGAACAGCGCCGATCCGGTCATCTCGCGTAGCGGACGCACCGTGATCCCCGGGGTCGCCATGTCGAGCACGAAATAGGTGATGCCCTCGTGCTTCGGCTTGTCCGGGCTGGTGCGCGCGATCAGCATCGCCCACTGCGCGAACTGCGCGACCGTGGTCCAGATCTTCTGGCCGGTGACCCGCCAACCACCGTCGACCTTGACGGCCTTCGTGGTCAGGCTCGCCAGGTCGGACCCGGCACCCGGTTCGCTGAACAACTGGCACCACACGAGCTCACCCCGCAGCGTCGGCACGACCAGTTCGCGCTTCTGCCGCTCGTCACCGTGCGGGACGATGGCGCCAACCGCCCAGGTGCCCATCAGCAACTGCGGCATCGCGATACCGGAGGCCTTGATCTCCTGTGAGATCACCACCTGCTCGAGCGGCGAGGCCGAACGGCCGTACGGGCGGGGCAGGTGCGGCAGGTTCCAGCCGCCGTCACCGAGGGCGACGAGCTGGTCGTCCTCGTCCTCGATCGCCGCGATCTCGGCCAGCTCGGCCCGGATACCCGCCCGGATCTGCTCGGCTTCCTCGGGCAATTCGAGTTCGTTGGAGAGCGTGATCCCCGACAGCGCGTACCCGGCGACAGCCTCGGCCCGTTCGTCGCGCCCGCCCAGCTGACCACGCAACGCGAGCGCGCGCCGGTAGTACAGGTGCGCGTCGTGTTCCCAGGTGAAGCCGATACCGCCGTGCACCTGGATGCAGTCCTGGGCCACCTCGACGGCGGCGTCGGGAATGATCAGCGCGGCGATCGCGGCCGCGTAGTCGGCGGTGTCGTCGTCGCGATCCAGCGCATAGGCGGCGTCCCACAGCACGGCGCGCGCCTTCTCGAGCGCGATGCCCATGTGCGCGCACTTGTGCTTCACACCTTGGAACTGCCCGATCGGACGACCGAACTGCACGCGGCTCTTGGCGTACTCCGCCGCGGTCGAGACACACCACGACATCACGCCGACGGCCTCGGCGCCGAGCACGACCGCCGCCACCGAGCGCACCCGGGTCGAGGTCACCGTGAGCACCCGCTCGGCCGGCACCTCGACGGCGTCCGCCTGCAACCGCCCGGCACCGCGCAGCACGTCGACGTTGTCCTGGGTGCTCACGCTCAGCTCGACATTGTCGAACGCGACCCACTGCCGGTCACCGTCGACGGTGACCGGCGCGATGAGCACATCCGCCGACAACGCCCCGACGACACCGTCGGCCGTGCCGTCGACGATCAGCACGCCGTCGCGCAGCACACCCGTCAGCGACGACGACAGCGCCACCGCACCGGTCCGCGATCCGTCGGCGAGACCGGGCAGCTGGGCACGCGCCCACGCTCCCCCGTCCTGCGCGAGCACCGCGCTCGCCAGTGCCGTCGGCACGAACGGCCCGGTGTGCAGGCCGCGGCCGAGCGGCTCGAGGGCGACAGCCAGCGTCAGCAGGCCCGCGCCCTGCCCACCGAGGTCCTCGGCGATGTGCAGGCTCAGCAGGTCCTGCGCGACGATGGCGTCCCAGTAGGGCAGCTTGCCCGCATCGGTGGATTCGACTGCCGCACGGACGGTTTCGCTTGTGATGGTGCGCTCGACGAATCCGCTCACCGCGTCGGCGAGGGCCAGGTGGTCCTCGCTGACGCCGACGCCGAGCTCATAGCTGTTGCGCGCCATGACTAGCTGGTCTCCTTCAGCTGCGCGGCGACCCCGTCGATGGTCCACGGGCCGTCGGTCTCGACCGTTCGCACGTCGTGCCAGCCGCCGAGTTCGATGATGGCGCCGCCCTGCACCGCGAAAACCTTGCCGGTGAGCGGGCAGTCGGCCTCCGCCAGGTGCGCGACCAGCGGGGAGATGTTGGCCGGGGAGAACGGGTCGAACTCGCCCTCGGGCACCTCGGCGGCGAACAGCGCGCCCATGCCAGGGGTGGCCAGGGTGAGCCGGGTGCGCGCGATCGGGGCGATCGCGTTCACCCGCACGCCGTAGCGCTCGAGCTCGTCGGCGGCGACCAGCGTCAGCGCGGCGATACCCGCCTTGGCGGCGCCGTAGTTGCCCTGGCCCGCGTTGGGCATGAAGGTGCCCGAGGCCGAGGCGGTGTTGATCACCGACGCCGAGACCGGGTTACCGGCCTTGGTCTGCGCCTTCCAGTACGCGGCGGCGTGGTGCAGGGTGGCGGCGTGGCCCTTGAGGTGCACGGCGATGACCGCGTCCCACTGGGATTCCTCCATGCTCGCGATGAACGCGTCGCGCAGGATGCCCGCGTTGTTCACCAGCACGTCGAGCGAGCCGTACTCGCTGATCGCCTGGTCGACAAGGGCTTTCGCGCCCTCCCAGGTGGCGATGTTGTCGGTGTTCGCCACGGCCTGCCCGCCGGCGGCGACGATCTCGTCGACCACCTGCTGGGCGGGCCCGGCATCGGTGCCGGTGCCGTCGTTGGCGCCGCCGAGATCGTTGACCACGACCTTGGCGCCCTCGCGGGCGAACAGCAGCGCGTGTTCGCGACCGATACCGCGACCGGCACCGGTGATCACCGCGACGCGACCGTCAAGCTTTCCCATAAGTCTTGTCTCCTAATTGAATTCGACGCGGCCGTCGGTGATGGCGATCTGGCCCGCGGCTTCGGTTTCGAAGGCGTAGGCGCGCACGCCGGAGTCGGCGGACCCGGTCGGCCAGAAGGTGGTGGTGATCTCCTGGCCCGGCAGGACGGGCTTGGCGAAGCGCACGGCCAGTCGGCGCAGGCGGGCGGTCTCGCTGTCGGCGAGTTCGGTCAGCGCCGCCCAGGAGGTGAAGGCCATGGTGCACAGGCCGTGGTTGATGATGCCGGGCAGCCCGGCCATCTGCGCGATCTCGTCGTCGAGGTGGATCGGCATCGGATCGCCGGAGGCCGGCGAGTACCGGAAGGTCTGATCCTTGTCGATCTGCGCGGTGACCTGCGCGGCCGGCTCCCCCGCGCGGTCGGCGTCGGTGATGCGGTGCTCCGGTGCGGCCTCGCCTTCACCGGGGCCCGCGTCGACCTTGCGGAAGAACGCGGTCATCCACTGCTCGTTGACGAGTTCGCCCGCCGCGTCGCGGGTTTCGGCGTAGACGACGACGGTCGACCCGTTGGGCTTGCCGACGTACCCGATCGGCTTGGCGCGCACGACCAGTTCGTCGCCCGGCCGGATCGGGCGGTGGAACAGGAAGTCCTGCTCCCCGTGCACCAGCTTCATCAGCAATTCCACCGGGGCCACGGACAGCGCGGCCGGCGCCATCGAGGTGAACACCGGCACCACCGCGAACACCGGCGGTGCGACTTCACCGTTGCGGTGGGCCGCGATCGGGTCATTGGTGGCGGCAGCGTATTCGGCGATCCGCTCGGCGGTGACCGAGAAACGCTCCTCGTCGGTCCATTCCCCCAGGCCGGAGCCGTCGAAGACGACTCCGGCCGTGGTCGCGTCGGCGCTGCTCACGCCGCGGACCCGACGAGCTCGGTGAACTTGGCCATCGACTCCTTCAGATCCGCCTCGGCGTTCTTGGCGACGGCCTTGCCGATCGGGCCGACGATCATGGTGCCCTTGAAGGAGGCGTCGAAGGCGGCCGAGGAACCGGTGGCGGTCGGCTCGACCTTCAGCACGAATTCCACGGAGACACCCGCCATGCCGGTGCCGGTGATCTTCAGGTACTTCTGCGGGTCGACCTCGGCCACGGTCCACTCGATCTTGTTGGCCATGTTCATCACCGAGACGACCTCGATGAACCGCGATCCGACGGTCAGCTCGGCGGGCAGGTCCGAACGCCAGCCCTGGTGGATGGTCAGCCACTCCTCCCACGTCGCGAGATCACTCAGCTTCGCCCAGGCGGCTTCGGGGGTGATGGGCAGTTCGGTGGAGACGGACACAGATGCCATGGGGATACTCCTCGGTGAGATGGGTGGAAATCAGCGGTTGGCCGGGCGGTAGGCGGTCACCACGACCGCGCCACCGAGTCCGATGTTGTGTTGCAGGGCGATACGCGCGCCGTCGACCTGACGGGCGTCGGCGGTGCCGCGCAGCTGCCAGGTGAGCTCGCTGCACTGGGCGAGACCGGTCGCACCGAGCGGGTGTCCCTTCGAGATGAGGCCACCGGAGGGGTTGACGACCCACTCGCCGCCGTAGGTGGTGGCGTTGTCGTCGACGAGGCGTCCACCCTCACCGGCCGCGCAGAGGCCGAGCGCCTCGTAGGTGAGCAGTTCGTTGGTGGAGAAGCAGTCGTGCAGCTCGATCACGTCGACGTCCTCGGGCCCGATCCCGGCCTGGGCGTAGACCGCTTCCGCGGCGGTGCGCGACATGTCGGCGCCGACCAGATTGATCGCGCTCTTGGTGGAGAAGGTGGTCTCGAGGTCGGTGACCATCGACTGCCCGACCATCTCGATCGCCTGGTCGGCGAGGTTGTGCTGGTCGACGAACGACTCGCTCGCCAGGATCACCGCGCCCGAACCGTCGGAGGTCGGTGAGCACTGCAGCTTGGTGAGCGGGCCGTAGATCTGCTTGGCGGCCAGCACCTCTTCCAGGCTGTATTCCTTCTGGAACTGCGCGTACGGGTTGTTCACCGAGTGGCGGTGGTTCTTCACGCCGATCTTGGCGAACTGCTCGGCGGTGGTGCCGTAGCGCTCCATGTGCTCTTTGCCCGCGGCGCCGAACATGTACGGCGCGGGCGGCATGGCGAACTCCTGCAGTTCGGCCAGCGCCAGCAGGTGCCGCATCATCGGCTGTTCGCGGTCGTCGTAGGTGGAGCCGAGCGAACCCTTCTGCATCTTCTCGAAGCCCAGCGCCAGGGTGCAGTCGGCCAGGCCGCCGCGGATCGCCTGGGCCGCGAGGTAGAGCGCGGTCGAGCCGGTGGAACAGTTGTTGTTGACGTTGACCACCGGGATGCCGGTCATGCCGAGCTCGTAGACAGCGCGCTGTCCGGCGGTCGACTCGCCGTAGACGTACCCGACATAGGCCTGCTGGACCTGGTTGTAGTCGATTCCGGCATCGGTGAGCGCCTTGGTGCCCGCCTCACGGGCCATGTCCGGGTAATCCCACTCCAGCGCGCCCGGCTTCTCGAACTTCGTCATGCCGACGCCGACGACGAACACCTTCTGTGTCATGTACGCACTCCTGTGTGTCGCGTATCCCAAGTACGTGGGACTACGTGTACCAGGAAGGTATATTGGACATCGTGTCCCAGTCAATACCTTGACGAGCGGAAAATCGCCGGTCACGCAGATGTTCGAACATGGGGAAGTTGCGACCCATCGTGTAAGTGAGACACGATGTCCAGGTCAGCGCACGCACAGTGATGGAGGAAAGACGATGGTCGGATGGGGCACCGCGGTGCGCAACATCGGCGCCTTGTTCCGGGAGGGGATAGAGCCCTACACCCCGACACCGTCGGTCGACGTGTACAGCCACCCCCATCGGCGGCTGCGGTGCTATCGCCGCACCACACCGGCCGTCGGCAATCCGATCCTGCTCGTCCCGCCGCTGGCGGTCACGATCTCGTGCTACGACCTGCGGCCCGACCAGAGCCTGGTCGAGTTCCTCCTCGGCCTCGGCCGTGCGGTGTACGTCATCGATTACGGCGAGATCACCTACGCCGACCGTGATCTCGGCTTCGAGGAGTGGGTCGACGACATCGTGCCCGACGCGATCCGCCGGGTCAGCGCCGAGCACGCCTACGCCCCGGTCGAGGTGATCGGCTGGTCGTTCGGCGGCACCATCAGCCTGTTGACCACCGCGGCCGACCCCGAACTCCCCGTCGCGTCGGTGACGGCGGTCGGCACCCCGTTCGACCAGCGACGCAACGGGCCGATGTCGCTGGCCAGGTCGCTCGGCCGCCTCGCACCGACCAAGATCGTCACCACGCCGGTGCGCCTACTCGGCGGCATCCCGAAACAGGCCGTGCGGATCGGTTTCCGCGCCCAATCGCTCGACCGGGAGCTGACCAAACCGCTCTACATCGCGCGCCACGCCAACGACCCCGAATCGCTGGCCAGAATGCAGGCCGTCGACCGATTCATGGACACGATGCCGGGCTACCCGGCGCGCTTCTACGCGCAGGTGTACCGCCAGCTGATCATCCGCAACGAAATGTGGACCGGCACAGTGCATCTCAACGCCCAACACGCCGTCGACCTGGCCGCTATCACCGTCCCGGTACTGCTGATCGGCGGAAACCGCGACACCCTCGCCTCCGCCGCGTCGGTAGCCGCCGGAATCGACGTCCTCACCGGAGCCCCCGTCACCTTCGTCGAAGTCGACGGCAGCCACCTCGGCATCATCGCCGGCCCCGATGCCCGCACCACCAGCTGGGCCGCGATCGCCGACTTTCTCGCCGACACCACTGTCGACACCGACGAACTCCTGACAGAGAGTGCCACCGCGCACTGACGGTCCGGCACGAGTGCCCGAGATGAGCCGGACCGATGCCGTGTCAAGAGTGGGCGACAGGTAATCTTGCCCCTCATGTGGATCATTCTCGCCATCTCTGTGGTCAGCTCGGTCGCCATCGCGATCCTGTTCGCGACGGGGTTCCCCAAGGACTGACAACGATCGGCGAACAACGCCGTTTTCGTCCTGATCCAGGGTCGGCCGCCTAGAGTTGACTGATTGTGCGGGGCAATGCGGAGGGGGACGCGGGGATTGTTCTCGCGGTGCGCCGACGCAGGTGCCGACGGCGCGCACCAGGTACCGCCGGGGTGTATTGGACCCTGGTGCGGGCGGGTTTCAAGAGACAGGCGCAGTACAAGCTGGCGATGTTCGCCGGGCTGTTCACCAACTGCGTCTTCGGGTTCGTCCGTGCCGCGGTGATGGTCGCGGCCGTGCGATCGGCCGGGGATTTCGGCGGGTACGACGAGTCGACCATCGCCGCGTACGTGTGGTTGTCGCAGGCCCTGCTCGGGGCGACGCAGTTCATGGGCCCGCCGATCGATCTGGTCGAGCGGATCAAGACCGGTGACGTCGCCATCGATTTCCTGCGCCCGGTCGACGTACAACTCGGCTACCTCGCCGCCGACATGGGCCGCGCGGCGTGCACCTTCATCCCGCGCGGCGTGCCGAGCATCGTGATCGGCGCGACGCTGTTCGGGCTGTCGATGCCGGACTCGCTACCGGCCTATCTGCTCGGCCTGCTGAGCGTGGTGCTCGCGGTCGCGTTGTCGTTCCTGTGCCTTTTCGCGGTCGCGCTGTGCGGTTTCTGGGTGGTGGAGATCCGCGGCATCCGCATGCTGTACCAGATCGTCGGCACGTTCCTTGCGGGCCTTTTCGTCCCGGTCCACATGTTTCCCGAGTGGTTGCGCGTGGTGGCACACGCTACCCCGTTTCCCTCCATCCTTCAGTCCCCGATCGATACGCTGTCAGGGCGGGTCGTCGGAATGGAAGCCTTGTCAGTCGTTGCGGGACAAGCCTTCTGGGTACTGGCGATCGGACTGCTCGGCAGGGTGTTGTTGCGAGCGGGACAACGCAGGTTGGAGGTACAGGGTGGCTGAACCGGAGACCGCACGCATTGTGTCCGGGACCTGGTTCACCCCCTACCTCGCAGTATTGCGTTCGCGTGTCAAAGCACAGCGGGTCTACCGGGTTTCCTTCGCCATCGAGGTGTTCAGCGCGTTCCTGATCGGCCTGGTGGAGTTCGCCGAGGTGTGGGTGATCTTCCACAACGTCGACACCCTCGGCGGGCTCGACGTCGACGCGGCACTGTTGCTGTTCGGCCTGTCCAACACCGCTTTCGCACTCGCCCAGGTGGTGGTCGGCCACCTCGACTCGCTCCCCGCGATGATCCGCATGGGCACCCTCGACGCGTATCACCTTCGCCCACAACCACTGCTGCTCCAGTTGATCACCAGCGACATCTCGCTGCGCCGGATCGCCAGAGCCGCCGTCGCGGTGATCGTGCTCGGCATCGGGCTGTGGCGCAACGAAATCGACTGGGGCATCGTCCCGGTTACCTTGATCGTGATCACCCTGCTGAGTGGAATCGCGCTGTTCTGTGGCCTTTTCGTATGTGCGGCGGGGCTACAGTTCTTCTTGATAGACGGTGCCGAGCTCACCAACAGCTTCACCTACGGCGGCTCGTTCGCCGCGATGCAGCCGGCCTCGGTGTTCCCGACACCGCTGAAACTGTTGTTCGGGTTCGCGATTCCGGTCGCGTTCACGGCGTACGTGCCGACCATCGCGCTGCTCGGACTGCAGGGTCCGCCGCTGCTGCCCGCGTGGTCGGCATGGCTGACCCCGCTGGCCGCCGCCTGGGTGTGGTTGCTCGCGGCGGCGGCGTGGCGGGTCGGGACGAGGCACTATCAGGGAGGAGGCGGATAACGATGGACGACAACGCCACATCGGATCCGATCATCGACATCGACGACCTCACCCGGCAATTCAGCGTGTACCGCAAGAACGGCAGCCGCTGGCGCAGACATCGCGACATCATCACCGCCGTGGACCGGATGAGTTTCCGGGTCGAACGCGGCTCGGCCGTGGGCTATATCGGCGCCAACGGCGCGGGCAAGTCGACCACGATCAAGATGCTCACCGGCATCCTCGTCCCCACCAAGGGCACGGTCCGCACGTGCGGTCTCGAACCCGTGCGCCAGCGGCGGGAACTGGCCTCGCGCATCGGTGTGGTGTTCGGGCAGCGGTCGCAGCTGTGGTGGGATCTGCCGCTGCACGAGTCGTTTTCGATCCTCGCCGCGATCCACCGGCTCGATCCGGAGGTCGCGGGCAAACGGACGCACGAGCTCGTCGAGCAGCTGGAGATGGCCGACACCCTCGACACGCCGGTGCGTCAGCTCTCGCTCGGTCAGCGGATGCGCGCCGAGGTGGCCGCCGCCCTGCTGCATTCGCCGGAGCTGGTGATTCTCGACGAGCCGACGATCGGTCTCGACGTGTTGTCCAAGCAGCGATTACGCGAGTTCCTGCGCGCCGAGCGCATGGAACGCGGAACCACGTTGCTCCTCACCACCCACGACATGGGCGATATCGAACGACTCTGCGAGCGGGTGCTCGTAGTGGATCACGGCACCCTCGTCTACGACGGTTCGCTCACCGGCCTCGGCGCCACCGTCGGCGCGCGCCGGGTGCTCGTCGTCGACCTGGCCGAGCCGACACCGGATCTCGACGATCTGCCGTGCGGCGCGCAACTGCTGTCGAGCGCGGCGGGCGGCATGCGTCAGCGCCTGGCCTTCGACGCCGAACACACCACCGCCGCGGCGTTGCTCGCGGCGGTCTCGGATCGGGCGAAGGTGCGCGATCTGTCCATCGAGGAACCGGGCATCGAGGACGTGGTGCGCCGAATCTACGAGTCCGCGCGCTGAATTCAAGCGTTCGGGTTACCGGAGTACATACTCACCTCGCCGCCCTCGCCGATGAAGGCGTTGACCAGCATGATCCGCTGCGCACGCAGCTCGTCGGCATCGGGGGCGCTGGTGGTGATGGCGATCTGCGGGATGGCGGCCCAGTTCACCACATAGCGCTGCGGTGGCCCTTCGTCGTCGGACAGCCGGGCGAGCCGGAACACCGACACCGCACGGCGTTCCATCAGGTCGCGGACCACATCGGCGATTCGCTGCGGGTCTTCCAGCGCGAAGAGAAAGCCGAAGGTCAGCTCGGGCGAGGACACGTAAGCCGGCACATCTACCGAGGCTAGTGCATACGCGGGTCTTGTCGTCGGTGAGATTGCCGTGAATGTGCCGCAGCGGTTTTCCCGGTCACCGCCCGGTGACTCGCCCGTCATCGGCACATAACAATTTCTGCCGACCCGGAGTTTTGTACACCATACTATTGCGCGTCGATCCCGGATCGCGCTTTCCTGAAAGGGTCCCGATATTTCCCGGGCCGTCATCCTCACCGCAGCGTCGCGGAATACGTCGGCGCCTGGGCGGGGCTACGCCGGTGCCGGGGCGCGTCCCGGCGATTCCCCGGCCCCGGCGTATCCACCCTCGCGAGCTTTTTCAGGGGCGTGCACCATGCCGATCGACTCCGGCCACCTGACACAACCACCGTCACCGTCGGCCTTGTTACGGGCATTCGTCCGGCCGATCGATCGGAACCGGCCCCATCACCGGGTACTCGACGCGGCCGCCGCCCTCGCCGAATGCCACGCACGCAGGCGCGCGGTGATCGAGGAGGCCCGCGACCCGGCCGCCTCGAGCGCGCGGATCCTGCGCCTGATCGACGGGATAGACCGCGAACGCACCACCCAGATGGCGCTCATCGACAACTGGGTGGCCACCAACCTTGCCCATCGCGCGGGGGCCTCGCTGCACACCGAGACCCTCGGCGCGGTGATCGATCGGATGGCACGAAAATGGATCGCCGCCCAGCATGCGCTGGACGGCGATCCGGAGGGTCGAACCCATTTGCACTGGTCCCGGCTGGCCGAACTGGCCGACGGCTACCGCGATCTCATCACCGATGTGATCGAGCACCGGCGCCGGTTGCCGGTGTGGTGATCAGCGCTGTTCGGGAACCGGCTTCGGCGGGACCACCTCGGTCTCGTCGACGATCTCGGCCTCGGTGACGGGCTGCTCGGGCGCCCGCACCTCGTCGTCGGTGGCGTCGTAGGCCGGTTCGGCCGCCGCCGCGTCACGGCGAGCCGCGGCGGCCGCTTCCTTCATCTCGATCGCGTCGGTGATGAACTCACCGATCTCCCGAGCCACTCCCGCGACGGTTCCGGTGATCAGCGCGGCGATATTGCCTACCCGCTGCGCGCCGGAGGTCGTCAATTCCTGGACGAGATCCTTGTTGGTTTCGAATTTGCCGACCATTACACGCCCACTTCGGTTGCCTTCCGATTACGCATAACGATAACACCGGGCTTGGGCGCCCTCTTGGTGATGTTGTCGGGCAGCGCGAGCTGGAAGATCTTGACCCACACCGAACCGATCTGCTTGGAGAAACGGCCGGTGTTGTAGGGCAGACCGTACTTCTCGCACAGCGCCTTCACCTCGGGCGCCATTTCCGGGTACCGGTTGGCCGGGATATCCGGAAACAGGTGGTGCTCGATCTGGTGCGAGAGGTTGCCCGACATGATGTGGAACAGTCGCGAGCCGTTGATGTTGGCCGAGCCGAGCATCTGGCGCACGTACCACTCACCACGGGTCTCCTCGGCGGTCTCCTCCTTGGTGAACGTCTGCACGCCCGACGGGAAGTGACCGCAGAAGATGATGGAGAAGGTCCACAGGTTGCGCACCAGGTTCGCGGCCGCGTTGCCCGCCAGGGTGTGCAGGAACAGCGGGCCGGTCAGCGCCGGGAACACCACGTAGTCCTTGAGGACCTGTCGGCCCGCCTTCTTGAACTGCCCCTTGAGCAGCGGCTTGAGGTCGGACCACTTGCGCTTGCCCTTGATGATGTTGTCGGCCTCGAGGTCGTGCACCATCACGCCCCACTCGAACAGCACCATCAGCAGGAAGGCGTAGACGGGGTTGCCCAGGTAGTAGGGGTTCCACTTCTGGCCCTCGTCGATACGCAGGATGCCGTAACCGATGTCGCGGTCCATGTCGTGGATGTTGGTGTAGGTGTGGTGCATGTAGTTGTGCGAGTGCTTCCACTGATCGGCCGGGCACACGGTGTCCCAGTCGAATTCGCGGGAGTTCACGCCGCGCTCACGCATCCAGTCGTACTGGCCGTGCATCACGTTGTGGCCGATTTCCATGTTGTCGAGAATCTTCGACGCGCCGAGTGCGGCGACACCGGCCAGCCAGAACGGCGGGAGGAAGCCGAGGTACATCAGACCGCGGCCGGCCACCTCGAGACCACGCTGGGTCTTGATGATCTTGTAGATGTATTCGCGGTCGCGTTCGCCGAGGTCGGCGACCACGCGGGCCCGCAGGTCGTCGAGCGCCTTGCCGAGCTCTTCGACCTGGTCGGGGGTCAGGATGACCGGACCGTCTGCGGTTTCGGTGAGGATCGTCATAGCAGTATCTCCCCTGGGTTGTTTCGCGGTGATCGGTTGACTAGAGGGCGATGTCGACGTCGCCGACGGGTGCGTTCACACAGATCTGGATCTGCTTGTCGGGGTCGGCGTCGAGTTCGCCGGTGCGCAGGTTGCGGGTGCAGCCGGACACCTTGGTCGCGGTGCAGGAGAAGCAGATCCCCATGCGGCAGCCGTATTCCGGGGTGAGCCCGGCCGATTCGGCCTGTTCGAGCAGCGAGGAACCGTTGTTCTCGGCCGCGACGTCGCTGCCGGAGAAGGTGACGGTGCCGGTGGCCTCGGACGGGTCGACCGGAACGGTGGTGAGGGTGAACTCCTCGCTGTGCACCCGATCCGCGAGACCCTCGGCCTCGAAGATGTTCTTCACGGCGTTCATCAGCGGCGGCGGGCCACACACGAAGGTCTGCGCGTCGGCGAACCAGGGCGCCACGCGCTCGAGCTCGTCGTAGTCGAAAAAGCCGCTGCCGGTGGAGGTCTCACCGTTGACGACCGTGCCCGGCTCCACCGGGAAGCGGTACTCCACCCGGAAGTTGGGCCGCCGGTTGGCGATCGCGGCAAGTTCCGCGCGGTGCGGAATCATCTCCGGCTGACGCGCGTAGTGCAGGAAGGTGACCTCACCGGTGTAGGCCTCGGCGTCGAGGGTGCGCAGCATCGACAGCACCGGAGTGATGCCGCTGCCGCCGCTGATGAGCAGCACCTTCGCGGGCCGCTGCTCGGGCAGCGCGAACACGCCGCTCGCCGGCTCGAGGTTGACGACCATGCCCGGTTCGGCGTGATCGTGCAGGTAATTCGAGACCAGCCCGCCGGGGTGCGCCTTGACGGTGATCTGCAGGAAACGGTCGCTGCCGCCCTCCGGGTCGATGGGCGAGTAGCAGCGGACGTGGCGCACGCCGTCGATCAGCACCCCGATCTGGATGTACTGCCCAGCCTTGTGTCCACGCCAGCGGCGCGAAGTGCGCAGGGTCAGGGTCACCGAGCCGGGCACCGCGCGGGATACATGGGTGACCTCGGCACGCAGTTCCCGCGCGGTCAGCGCCGGGCTGACGAGTTCGAGGTACCGGTCCAGCGGATGCGGCGTCGTCAACGTCTGCACCAGGTCGATCAGTCCCACCATGTGTATTGCCCCTCTGCGGATATTCCGTGGACGTGCTGGCGAAAATTTCAGTGCACGCCTGTACACTCACCAGTGTGCCGGATGAACCCGGCCCACTGTCAACCGGCAACGATGTGAGCCGGACTACATTTCCAAGGAAGCGACTATGGTGAACGGATGTATGCTCACCGATGTGACTGAGCAGGCAGGAACCCGGAATGAGCGCAAAGCGCACACTCGGGCGGCTCTCCTCGACGGCACGCTGGCCCTGGCCGCGGAGCGCGGGTTCGCCGCATTGAGCCTGCGCGAGGTCGCACGCTCGGCCGGGATCGTGCCGACGGCGTTCTACCGCCACTTCGCGTCGCTGGACGATCTGGGCGCCACCCTCGTCGACGAGGGTGTCACCGCGCTCCGGCTGGCATTGCGCGAGGTCAGGCGCAAGCCCGACGCCCACCTCGCCGACACCGTGCGGTTCGTCTTCGACCAGGTCGCCGCCAAGCGCGCGCTGTTCGGATTCCTCCTGCGCGAACGGCACGGCGGTTCGGCACCGCTGCGTCAGGCCATCGCGATGGAGATGCAGCTGATCGTGCGCGAGATCGTCGCGGACCTGTCGCGGTTGCGGGCGCTCGACTCGTGGAGCACAACGGAACTCGAGATCGCCGCGGATCTGCTGGTCAGCACCGTCACCGACGGCATCGGATCATTCGTGTCGGCGACGCCGCGCGAGGAGGCGGCGATCGTGGAACGCACTGTGATGCAGATGCGCTTGATCGCTCTGGGTATCGCCGCATGGCAGCCCTCCCGCCTCCCCGAGGCCTGACCGCCTCCCCGAGAATTCAGGCCGGGTTCAGGTGCGGGCCGACTTGCGTCGGCGGCCAGACGCGGGTTCGTGATCGCGTTTGTTCGTACCCGGTGAGTTACCCATGTTCTTGCGGATTCGCGGCGGATCCGGTTGGGAGTACAGGTGTTCACAAATCGGTGCTGGTGAAATCGGTGACGCTACACAGGTTTGGCGTCCTGGACGGGCCTCGGTGCACGGACCGGGAGCAGGACCAGTAGACCGACGATGAGCACGACGAGTAGGCCGATGATTCCGGCACGGTCGTTGTGGAAGGCCCAGGCGAATAGACCGAACAGGGCGGGCGCCAGGAACGAGACGGCGCGGCCGGTGGTGGTGTAGAGGCCGAACAGCTGGCCCTCACGGCCGGGTGGGGCGAGTCTGGCGAGGAACGATCGGGCCGAGGCCTGAGCGGGGCCGACGAAGACGGTCAGGGCCAGGCCGAAGATCCAGAACATCAGCGAACCGGTCACCACCAGCAACACCGCGCCGCAGACGATCATCCCGATCAGCGAGCCGACGATCACGCGCTTGGGTCCGAGCCGGTCGTCGAAGCGGCCCGCCGCGATCGCCGCCGCCCCGGCAACCACGTTCGCGGCCACACCGAACAGCAGCACGTCGGCGTCGGCGAAGCCGTACACGCCGACCGCCAGCACGGCACCGAAGGTGAACACCCCGGCCAGCCCGTCGCGGAAGATCGCACTGGCCAACAGGAACCACACGGTGTGCCGGTCGGTGCGCCACAGGTCGCGCACATCCCGCCACAGCACCCGGTAGGAGCCGAGAAATCCGACGCGGTCGGCTCCGGGATCGGCACCGGTGCGTGGCAGTTCGGGCACGGTGAACAGCACCGGCAGCGCGAACACCGTGAACCAGACGGCGGCGAGCACGATCACCAGCCGCACATTGAGGCCCTGATCGGTCGGCATGTCGAGCAGGCCGCGGCGGTCGCCGTCACCGGCGAGGAAGCCCACATAGCAGGCCAGCAGCAACACGATGCCACCGAAATAGCCCATCGCCCAACCGAATCCGGACACCCGGCCGACCGTCGCAGGCGTCGACACCTGGCGCATCATCGCGTTGTAGGGCACCGTCGCCAATTCGAAGGTGGCCGAGGCGAAACCGAGCAGGGCGAGACCGAGCCACAGATCGCGGTATTCGGCGTGGACGAAGAACATCAGCGCCATCGCACCGACGGTGAGCGCGGTCAGCGTGGCCAGCGCGCGCTTGCGGGAGCCGACCGCGTCGAAGTACTGCCCGCACACCGGTGCCGTCAGCGCGACCACCAGACCCGCACCCGCCAGCGCCCAACCGAGCCACGCGCTCGCGGAGATCGTTCCCGGCAGGTCCTTGCCGACCTTGTCGGTGAGATACACCGAGAACACGAAGGTGAGCGTCACGGCCTGGAACGCCGAGGACCCCCAATCCCACAGCCCCCACGCCACCACCTGTCCGCGTCCGGCCGCCTCACCGATGGTCGCGGACGCGCTCACCTCGGTCATGCACCGAGCGTAACGGCGTGTTCGGCGCCCGGCAGGGCATCGACGATCCGCCACGCCGTCAATCCATATGAACCTGGTTGCATAGAACCGTTGGTTGCGCATATCCTCGTCGCATGGCACTCGAGCACGCGCTCCTGGTCTCGCTGAGCGAGCGAGCAGGCTCCGGGTATGAACTCGCTCGCCGATTCGACAAGTCGATCGGCTACTTCTGGAGCGCCACCCACCAGCAGATCTACCGCGTGCTCAAGCGGATGGAGGAAGCCGGCTGGGTCACCGTGGAATCGGTCGCCCAGCAGGGCAAACCCGACAAGAAGGTGTACTCGGTCGCCCCCGCCGGAGCCGAGGAATTGGCCCGCTGGATCGCCGAGCCCGCCGAATCGGTGCCCACCCGCGACGAACTCGGCGTCAAGGTGCGTGGCGCCGCGCACGGCGATATCGACGCCGTCTGCGCCGAGGTGGCCCGCCATCGCGCCGAGCACGCGCAACGCCTCGAGGAGTACCAGCTCAGCGAGAAGAAATTCTTTCCGGCGCCGGACCAGCTCTCCGGCACCGCTCTGCACCAGTACCTGGTGCTGCGCGCGGGTATCCGCGCGGAGACCGGTTACGTCGAATGGTGCGACGAAGTACTGCAGGCCCTGCGACCGCGAAAAGGTGACCATCGCCCATGACTGCCTATCCCCATCTGTTCGAGCCCCTCGACCTCGGCCACACCACCCTGCGTAACCGGGTGGTCATGGGTTCCATGCACACCGGCCTCGAAGACCGCGCCTGGGATACCAACAAGCTCGCCGCCTACTTCGCCGAGCGCGCACGCGGCGGTGTCGGTCTCATCATCACCGGCGGGTACGCACCCAACCGCACCGGCTGGCTGCTCCCGTTCGGCGGCAAGCTCACCACCAAGACGGAGGCCTACCGGCACCGGCGCATCACCAAGGCGGTGCACGACGAGGGCGGCAAGATCGCCATCCAGATCCTGCACGCGGGCCGCTATTCCTATATGCCGACCAGTGTTTCGGCCTCGGCGGTGAAATCGGCGATCAACCCGTTCAAGCCGCGTGCCCTCTCGGCCAAGGGCATCGAACGCACCATCGACGACTACGCGCGCTGCGCCGGGCTGGCCAAGTTCGCCGGGTACGACGGTTGCGAGATCATGGGCGGTGAAGGGTATTTCATCAACCAGTTCCTCGCGCCGCGGGTGAACAAGCGCACCGACAAGTGGGGCGGTACCCCGGAGAACCGGCGGCGGCTGCCCGTGGAGATCGCCCGCCGCATCCGCGCCGAGGTGGGCCCCGATTTCATCATCGTGTTCCGGTTGTCGATGGCCGAACTCGTGGAGAAGGGCCAGACCTTCGACGAGATCGTCGCGCTCGCACAGGAATTGGAGGCCGTCGGCGTCGACATCCTCAACACCGACATCGGCTGGCACGAGGCTCGGGTGCCGACCATCGTCACCTCGGTGCCGCGTGCGGCGTTCGTGGAGTTCACCGCCAAGATCGCCCGCAAGGTGAACATCCCGGTGTGCGCGTCGAACCGGATCAACATGCCCGAGATCGCCGAGGAGATCCTCACCCGAGGCGACGCGGACCTGATCTCGCTCGCACGCCCCCTGCTCGCCGACCCCGAATGGGCGAACAAGGCACGCGGCGACCGCACCGACGAGATCAACACCTGCATCGCCTGCAACCAGGCCTGCCTCGACCACGCCTTCGGCAACAAGAAGGTGTCGTGCCTGGTGAACCCGCGCGCGGGCAGCGAGACCACCCTCAACCTGCTGCCCACCCGACGCACCAAACGCATCGCGGTGGTCGGCGCGGGCCCCGCAGGCCTGTCGGCCGCGGTGAACCTCGCCGAACGCGGCCACCACGTCGACCTGTTCGAGGCCGACGACAAGATCGGCGGCCAGTTCGACATCGCCCGCCGCATCCCCGGCAAGGAGGAGTTCGACGAGTCGATCCGCTACTTCCGCCGCAAGATCGAACTCACCGGTGTCCAGCTGCACCTCGAAAAGCGTGTCAGTGCAACCGAACTGATCGACGGCGGCTTCGACTCGGTGGTGCTGGCCACCGGCGTGCGCCCCCGCATCCCCAACATCCCCGGCATCGACCATCCGATGGTGCTGTCGTACGCGGAGCTGGTGAAGCAGGAGAAGCCGGTCGGCAAGAAGGTCGCGGTGATCGGTGCGGGCGGTATCGGTTACGACGTGAGCGAATATCTCACCGTCGAAGGGCATCCCACGCTCAAGCTCGACGAGTGGAAGGAAGAGTGGGGCGTCGACTCCGACAACGAGCAGGTCCCCGGCCAGCTCAAGAAGCCCAACCCCTCCCCTGCCGCTCGCGATGTCGTTCTGCTGCAACGCAAGTCGACTCCGTTCGGCAAGGATCTCGGCAAGACGTCCGGGTGGGTCCACCGTGCTGCGCTCAAGGCCAAGGGTGTCGAGCAGATCGGCGGGGTGAATTACGAGCGCATCGACGATTCGGGTCTGCACATCAGCTTCGGGGAGAAGCGTGAGAACCCCCGAGTCATCGAGGTGGACAACGTGATCGTGTGTGCCGGGCAGGAATCGGTGCGTGAGCTCGAGGAACCGTTGCGGGCGGCCGGGGTCGAGTTGCATCTCATCGGTGGGGCGGAATTGGCTGCTGAGCTCGATGCTAAGCGGGCCATCGACCAGGGGACGCGACTGGCCGCCCGCCTCTAGACCCGGTCGTCCGACGCGACGGACGGCCGTTGCGACGCCCCCATCCACCGAACTCGCATCCGGTGGGTGGGGGTGTTGTCTTTGGTGGGAGGTTGTCTGTGGTGGGGAGGTTGGCTGGGAGTTGGGGGTGTGGCCGGCTCTTTTTGGATTGCGCCCAAGTGGTGCTGGCTGTGTTTTTGGAGCGCTGGCGCGCTCGAGCGCGGCCCCTGGGGGGCCGCTGCGCCGCTTCGCGGCGGACCCTCCTCGAGGTCGGGTCGTGCGGGGGCTGGGAGTGCGGTCATGGCGGACTTAAGTGGTGCCGGGTGGCTGGGGGTGCGGTAGGTGGCCGCTCCGAGTAGCACCGCACAGTTGAAGATGTGCAGGTCGGCGGTAAGTCCCTCAGCGGGTGGACAGGTCGTGGAGCAGTGTTCTGAGGTCGTGGCCTTCGGGGGTTTCGTACCAGCGCAGGTGACCCAGAAGCCAGTCGTGGTAGGCGATTTCGGCGTTGCGGGGTTCTTGGGGAATCGTGAGGAAGTAGTCGATCTCGGAGAGTTCGTAGCCGATGTGTGCCAGTGGGAGCAGATCCGGTAACAGTTGGCTTTCCGCGTGGTTCAGCGGACGGATGGACTGGTAGCCCTCGAACAGGGCCGTGATCTGGTCCGTGCGAACGTTGGCGGGGCCGCCGTCCCGGAGGGAGATCCAGTCCACGGCGGTACGCTCCACGGCGGTGACGAGGTCGAAGACTGCGGTGGTGCGGTCGGACAGACCGAAGTCGATCACCGAGGTCACTTCATGGTCGCGCCAGAGGAGATTGGTCGGGTGCCAATCGCCATGCGTCCATGAGGGTTCGACGGTGGTGAGGTCGGCGCGGAGGTCGGGGGCTTCTGTGCGCCAATCGCGGTCGGCGAGGAAAGCCGCGAGAGCGGGCCGACGCGCGATATGCCATTCGAAGGCGCCGATGACGTCGCTGTGCATGCTGGCGAGCAGCGGGCGGGCGGGACGTGCGGGCGCGTCGAAACCCTCGGCGGCCGAATGCAATCGGGCCAGCATCGTGCCTGCTCCGGCAGCGTCCTCGATATCGCGGAACGGTGTCCAGGAAAAGTCCGCGCGATACCGATCGTCCCCTTCCCCCGACTGATGCACCTCATAGACGAACGCACGACGATGATCGGCGTGGCTGCCACCTGAGCTATCGGGCTCTGTGGACTCGACGCCGCACCGGTGCTGTCCGAGTTCGTCGCAGGACGCAGCCGCTCGCAACTCGGACCCGGTGACGGTGCGCACCTCCGGCACCGGAATCCCGCGTGCGCGCAGGTGTGCCATGAACCGGTGCTCCTCCGCCAGGGCACCCGGGTCACGCAGCGCACGCGGCAACCGTTTGACGACGAATCGCGCACTGCCGGCACGCACCCCGACCGTCGCGGAAAGCGGTCTCGCACTGCGCCATTCGATCCTGCCCCCACTCGAGCCCCACGTAGCCGCGACGGCCGAGGCGGCTTCGGCTTCGGTGAGCGCGGGCCATGTCGGTGCGGCCAGCGGCTCGTCGCCCATTCCGAAAACGCGCTCCTCATCCATCGCTCGGACTCCGTCCGGCCGCCCGGCCCACCCCGCCGCGCCGCCGAATCACCGTCGCCGGCCGACGACCACGACGACACCGGTCGCGGAACCGGCCGCGAGGAACGAGAAGAGCGATGCCGACGTCCACCAGGTCGGGTGCACGCCGAGCGCGTCCTGGATCCCGGTCCACCGGTCGGCCCACCACGACACCGAGCCGGGGTTGCACAGCTGGTACACCACGAAGCCGATCGCCCAGGGCAGCAGCATGATCGGGCGGGCGGGCGAGTTGTCGGACAGGTCCCAGCCGGTTCGGCCGCGCCCGAAGAAGTAGTCGACCACGAGCACGGCGGTGAGGGGAACGAACACCGAGCCGATGAGCAGCAGGAAGTTCGCGTAAGAACTGAAGTCGCGCACATTCAGGGCGAAGACGGTGGCGAGCACGCCGACGACGGCGGCCAGGATGCGGCGATCCACGCGCGGCAGCAGGTTCTGCAACGACATGGCCGTGGAGTACACGTTGGCGAAGGACTGGTCGGTCTCGCGCAGCACGAGCACCGCGAAGAACACCCAGCCCGCGGTGATCCCGAGGAACGAGTCGAACAGCTGGTTCGGGTCGCCGCCCACGTGCAGCAGGGCGACGATACCCAGTAGGTAGCACCAGATCTGGGCCACCGAGTACCCGATCACGGTGGCACCGCCCGCCACCTTCACCGACCGCGAATGCCGGGTGTAGTCGGCGGCCAACGGCACGAACGACACGGCGACGGCGAGCGCGGTATCCACGGCGGGAAAAAACCCGGACCAGGAGGTCTGTCCCAGATCCGGCAGCGGCTGGCGCAACATCTGCACGGTGAAATACAGCATCGCGATACCGACCGCCACGGTGACGTAGCGCCGCAGGATCCCCACCACATGCATCGGCCAGATCGCCATCACCGTGCTCAGTACACCGGCCGCGATCACCGCCACCGCGTGCGGCACCCGATCGCTGGTGAGTGCCGCGATACCCGCCGCGATCACCGTGAGCTCGTACACTCCCCAGCCGATGCACTGCACCACATTGGCCACCGTCGGCAGCCCGGACAGTTTGGTGCCGAACAGCCCACGGAAATTGGCCATCGCGGGCGCACCGGTTCCGGCGCCGACCGCACCGGCGGCGGCCACCATCGACGTGCCGACGATCGTGCCGACCACGGTCGCCAGCACCGCCCCGAGCAGCGGCAACCGGTCGTACCCCGGCGGCTGCAGCACATAGATGGCCCCGGTGAACCCGATCAGGCTCACCCCGAGATTGGTCCAGAAGGCGGCCTGATCGGCGAACCCGAACGTGCGCGGCGGCTCGGTGGACAGCAGCAGCGGCGCCTCCTGGGCGCGAGGCGAGGAGTCAGTTGTCATAACAACTGCCATGCTATGGCCGGATGGGCGATCCCCTAAGCTTCGCCGTGTGAGCCTGCCCTCCCCCACTGCTGACAATCGTGCCGTCGTCACCGGCGCGTCCTCCGGTATCGGCACCGCACTGGCCGCCGAACTGGCCGGGCGCGGCTATTCGCTGATCCTGGTCGCCCGGCGCGGAGAGATCCTGACCGAACTGGCGCAGCGGCTGACGCTGGCGCACGGCATCACCGCCGAGGTCCGCGCCGTCGACCTCGCCGACCGCACCCAGCGCGCGAGCCTGGTCGACGAGCTGTCGGTGCGCGATATCGCCATCCTGTGCAACAACGCGGGCATCGCCACCTTCGGCCCTGTGGCCGAACTCGACTTCGCCTACGAACGCGCGCAGATGGAACTCAACGCCACCGCCGTACACGACCTGACCCTGGCCGTGCTGCCGGGCATGATCGAGCGCAAGGCGGGCGGCATCCTGATCAGCGGCTCGGCGGCGGGCAATATGCCCATCCCGAACAACGCCACCTACGCGGCGTCGAAGGCGTTCGCCAACACGTTCTCCGAGTCGCTGCGCGGTGAACTCAAGGGCAGCGGGGTCAATGTCACCCTGCTGGCGCCTGGTCCCGTGCGCACGGAAACGCCTGCGCCGGAAGAGGAGTCGATCGTCGACAAGATGGTCCCCGACTTCCTGTGGGTGTCGAGCGAATACACCGCGAAGGTGTCGATCGACGCCCTGGCCCGCAACAAGATGCGCATCGTCCCCGGCCTGATCAGCAAGGGCATGAGCGTCGCGGGCAACTACGGTCCGCGCGCGATGACGGCCCCGATCGCGGGCGCGTTCTACAAGAAGCTCGGCGGCTGACAACTCACTCGACGGGCAGCAGGGCTTTCGCGGCGGCCGTGATGATGGCGTCGGCGACCGCGTTCAGGGCGGGCGAATCCAGCTTCCACTGCTGCCAGTAGAGCGGCACGTCGATCCGCGCCCGGCCGTTGATGTTCACCAGAGTGCCTGCGGCCCGGTCGGTTTCGGTCTGCAGGTCGGGCAGCATGCCCCAGCCCATGCCGAGCCGGACCGCCTCACGGAACGCGGTGGAGGACGGCACGAAATGTGTCGGCGGATCGGCGGGCTGCTGATCGGCGCCGCGCAGGTGGCGAGCTTGCAGGTCGTCGTTGCGGTCGAACTGGATCATCGGCACGTGGGTGTAGGAGCCGGGTCGCGCGCCGTCGGGGAACCAGTACCGCGCGAAGTCCGGTGTGGCGAGCGCCTGATAGCGCATGGCGCCGAGCGGTCGCACCCGGCAGCCCTGTACCGGGGTGGCGGTGGAGGTGATCGCCGCCATCACCGTGCCGTCACGCAGCAGCCGGGTGGTGTGTTCCTCGTCCTCGCGGTGCAGTTCCAGACAGGCGATGCCGGCGATCCGCGACACGGCGGGCAGCACCCACGTCTCGAGCGAGTCGGCGTTCACCGCGATCGGAATACGGGCGGGTCGCCCGGCCGGCCGATCCGGCTCGCCGAGTTCGCGCGCGGTATCGGCGGCGAGCACGTGCACCTGCCTGGCCAGTCGCAGCACGGCGAGTCCCGATTCGGTGGGGCGCACCGGTTTCGACCGCTGCACGAGGATGCGGCCCGCCGCGTCCTCCAGTGCCTTTATCCGCTGGCTGACGGCCGACGGCGTGAGGTTCAATCGGCGGGCCGCCGCGTCGAAGGTGCCTTCGGTGAGCACGGCGTCGAGCGCGCGTAGCTGGTCGAGCTGCAGATCCACATCAGCGATCCTAATGGTTCTGCAGAATTATTAGCTGGACTGAAGGTAGCGAGGTTCCTAGCGTCAGGGATATGACGACATCGTCGGCCGCAGTGGCCGCACTCTCCGGGTTGGGTTTCGGGCTCTCGCTCATCGTCGCGATCGGCGCGCAGAACGCGTTCGTCCTGCGACAGGGCGTGCGCGGCCGACACATCCTCCCGGTGGTCGCGGTGTGCGCGCTCTCGGATGTGGTGCTGATCGCGGCGGGGGTGGCCGGGTTCGGCACCGTCGTCGAGTCGTATCCGGCGGTCGTGACCATCGCGCGGTGGGCCGGGGCGGCGTTCCTGATCTGCTACGCCCTGTTCGCCGCCCGGCGGGCGTTCGGGTCGTCGGCCCTGCAGGCCGACCTCACGGGCACCTCGGCGGCACTGGGCGCCTCGGTGCTCACCTGTCTCGCGCTCACCTGGCTCAACCCGCACGTCTACCTGGACACGCTCGTCCTGTTCGGCTCGTTCGCCAGCACCTGGGCGCCTTCGGAGCGGTGGTTCCTCGCGGCCGGGGCCATGCTGGCCAGCGTGCTGTGGTTCTTCGGCCTCGGCTACGGCGCGAGCCGACTCGGCCCGCTGTTCGCGAAACCTCTCGCCTGGCGCATTCTCGACTCGCTGATCGCGGTGGTGATGCTCGCACTCGCGATCGGTCTCGTCCTCGGCTGACTCAGGACTGCGACGACCACGGCGTCACCGGTGGCTTGACCCACAGCAGCTTCTCGTCGGCATGGGCGCGGCGTGCGGCCTCGTGGTCGGGGTTGCGGGCGGCCCAGGCGTCCTTCTGATCGAGCAGGCCGGCGACCACCCGCCACGTCTCGTCGGTGCTCGGCGGATTGGTCTCGGCGGCACGGGCGAGCTTGCGCAGCGTCGGCGCGGGCAGGGCGAGCAATTCGGCGCTGCTGATGTCGCGAGCCCACAGGTAGGCCGCCAAGCGGCGGGCCTTGGCGACGCGGCTGACTGTCGCCGCGTCGGAATGCGCGTGATCGGGTGCCTGATCGGCGCTGTCTGGCACGAGGGCATTCTAACGGCGAACGCCCGCGCCCCGGTCTTCCCCAAACCGGTGCGCGGGCGTTGCTGTGTTCTCCAGTGCGTATCAGTACGCGCTGTTGACGTTGTCCATCGAGCCGTAGCGGTCGGCGGCGTAGTTGCAGGCCGCGACGATGTTGGCCACGGGGTGCCACACGTCGAAGGGGGTGCCCTCCACGTGGTAGGCGGCGAAGGTCGGGTCGATCACCTGGAGCAGGCCCTTGGACGGGATGCCCGCGGCGGCGTTGGAGTCCCACAGGTTGATGGCCTGGGGGTTACCGGTCGACTCGCGCATGATGTTGCGCATGATGCCCTCGTAGCTGCCGGGGATGCCCTTGGCGGCCATGATGTCGAGGGCCTCACGGATCCAGCCGTCGAGGTTGTTCGGGTACACCGGCGCCGCGGGGGCGGGCGCGGGCATGGGGGCGGGCGCCGGCTCGGGAGCCGGAGCCGGGGCGGGCAGCACCTCGGGGGCGGGGGCAGGCACGGCCTCCACAGCGGGGGCGGGGGCGGCACCGACGGCCGGGATGGCCTCGGCCTGCTCGACGACCATGGCGGCACGCTGCGGGACGCTGTCGTCGGCGAAGGACACCGCCGAGGACGCGGCAACGGCCACCAGGCCGACCGCGGCGACTGCCACGGTGAACGCCTCGCGGCGGTGGCCGATCATGGAGTTGAGCTTGTCTTTGACGATCATGTTCTTCTCTGTTCCTTCATCTCTGTCTGGCGACCGCAGGCCTCGGTGGAGACGCGGTGGACCGCGCAGCGCGCGCAGCGGCGCACGCCGGTCAGGCGATGTGTTGTTTCTGTCGGTATGGGAATGTGCGACGCTGTGGTGACGGAGACGCTCGATGGCTGTCCCGCTCGTCGCACGGTGCTCCACAGCTGGCTGCGGGGAGACCACGCGCTGTTCGGTATCCGGGTTCCCGGTGGCTAACCAAACCGCAGGTCTGTTTGTGACCTGATGACAGAATGGTCACGGTAGGTTAACGCGAGATGAACGAAACCTGAACGACAGGTGCTGGCGATCTTGGTCGCTTCTACCCGTGGTTGCAGAATCGTTATGTATGCAGGGGGTTTAGAACCGCGGCGACCGTGGTATGGGTCACAGAAAAAGTTTGCCCGAATCAGGTTTCCTGGCTGTTCGCGAGGGCAAAACGGGCGCGCGAGGCCCCGAAGATAACGATCGATGACGAGGCTGGCAGACCGCAAAAAGACCGCATCCCGGCAGCGGTAACTGCCGGGATGCGGTCTGCTGTGCGCCATCAGGGACTCGAACCCCGAACCCGCTGATTAAGAGTCAGCTGCTCTGCCAATTGAGCTAATGGCGCTTGCCTTTGCTCCGCTCTGCGGTGCGGAAGAAACATTAACAGGCCCGAGGGCGAAAAGTGAAATCGGGCTCTGACCAGCACCGATGCCGGACGGTTCGCAGTGTTAACAGATCGGGGCCCGGCACGTATCTAACGATTGCCCACTCGGGTCGTGTCGCCGCGCTTTCGACGTTGGTGGCGACCGGGCGGGCTGGCAGAATGGCGGGGCGTCGGTATGGAAACGGGGTTGGACATGGGTAAGAAGCGGGGGAAACCTCGGTCATTGCGGATGATCGTTCCGGTGGCACTGTTGGCGGTTTTCGCCCTCGGTGCCTCCGCATGCTCGTCGGCCGAGGGTGCCGGGGTCGAGGTGGCGATCGACCGTAACCCGATCACCGAACTCATCAAGCCGAAACTGGTCTCCGAGATCAAGGACGGCCAGGTCGGCGTCTCGCCGGGGATGCCGCTGAAGTTCCAGGTGCAGGACGGCAAGTTCACCGAGGTGAAGCTGACCAACCAGCAGGGCACGACGGTGTCGGGTCAGCTCGCACCCGACGGGCGTTCGTGGGCCACCACCGAGGTGCTCGGTTACGGCAAGACCTACAAGCTCTCGGCCGCCGCGATCGGCCTCGGCGGAGCGAACTCCTCCACCCTGAGCTTCACCACGAGCGCACCGAACAACCAGACCAAGCCGTACCTGATGCCCGGCGAGGGCGAGGTGGTCGGTATCGGCCAGCCGGTGGCGATCCAGTTCGACGAGAACATCCCGGACCGTCGCGCCGCACAGGACGCCATCAAGATCACCACCGAACCGCCCGTCGAAGGCGCGTTCTACTGGGTGAACAACCGCGAAGTCCGTTGGCGCCCAGAGCATTACTGGAAGCCGGGCACCCGGGTGAACGTGGAGGTGAACGTCTACGGCAAGGACCTCGGCAAGGGCCTGTACGGCCAGGACAACATCACCTCGCACTTCACCATCGGTGACGCGGTGATCTTCACCGCCGACGACAACACCAAGCAGGTGACCGTCGAGCGCAACGGCGAGGTGATCATGACCATGCCGACCTCGATGGGCAAGGATTCCACGCCCACCGACAACGGCATCTACATCGTCGCCGACAAGCACGAGAAGATCATCATGGACTCGTCGACCTACGGTGTCGCGGTGAACTCCGCCGACGGCTACCGCACGCCGGTGGACTACGCCACGCGGATCTCCTACAGCGGCATCTTCTTCCACTCGGCGCCGTGGTCGGTGGGTCAGCAGGGTTACTCGAACGCCAGCCACGGCTGCCTGAATCTGAGCCCCGCCAATGCGCGCTGGGTGTACGAGAACGCCAAGCGTGGTGACATCACGATCATCAAGAACACGGTCGGCGGGACGCTGTCGGGCGTCGACGGGCTCGGTGACTGGAACATTCCGTGGGCGGAGTGGAAGGCGGGCAACGCCGACGTCTCCTGACCCCTACAGCCGAAAAAGGCCGCCGGATGTCTCCGGCGGCCTCTTTCGTGTCCTGATCAGACCGGGGTGGGCAGATCGGCACAGTCCATCATGGCCTCGCCCGCCACGGCCATGGCGCTGCCGAGGGCCCCGCAGAGGATGCGTCCACCGAACAGCAGGCGGTCGAGGTTGGGCAGGCCTGCCGAGCCGGTGCCGGAGGACCCGGTGGTCTCGAGGCCGCCGGTCGATCCGCTCTGCGCCGATCCCGTTTCGGGCGGTCCCGGCAGTTCCATGCCGCCCGAGGGGGTGGCCGTGAAGTCGGTGAGGGGCAGGCCGGGGGTCTGCGCCGCCGAGGTGCCTGCGACGGGGCCGAGCACGGTGGCGGCCGCGAGGGCCACGACGACGGTGGAACGCTTCATCAAGGGTCTTTCCGGTCGAACGAGGATATGGCGACCCACACATTTGGGCAGCCGTCCAGAGTGTAGCGGTTCAAACGTGACCTGCGTCATGAAGCGGATGTGGGCTCCTACAACGAAGAAGGCCCCGATCCACAGGATCGGGGCCTTCTCTTCGGGGTGACCGACGGGACTCGAACCCGCGACAGCCAGGATCACAACCTGGTGCTCTACCAACTGAACTACGGTCACCATCACCGGCTTGCACCGGCGCGGTAAATACTAGCTTGTACCGGCCCCGATGCCCTAATCCGCTGGTCGGGACCCTGTTCCGGTGACGTCGACGGCCTCGGTGACCGCCGCCGCGATGCTGGCGATGTCGGCCGAGGACGGGCCGGGCGGCGCCACGAAGGCGGTGCGCCGGTAGTACTCCAGCTCGCGGATGGACTCCTTGATGTCGGCCAGCGCGCGGTGCGCGAGCCCCTTCTCCGGCTGACCGAAGTAGATGCGCGGGTACCAGCGGCGGCACAGTTCCTTGATCGAGCTCACGTCGACCATCCGGTAGTGCAGGTGCGCGTCCAGCTCGGGCATATCGCGCGCGATGAAGCCGCGATCGGTGGCGATGGAGTTGCCACACAGCGGCACCGTGCGCGCGGCGGGCGCGTACTGGCGCACGTAGTCGAGCACCTGCTCCTGGGCCTGCTCGAGGGTGACCGTCGAACGCCGGACCTCCTCCGTGAGACCGGATTTCGCGTGCATGTCGGCGACGACGGGTGGCATGCAGGCCAGGGCGGCGTCATCGGCGTGGATGACGATGTCGACACCGTCACCGAGAATGTTCAGGTCGCTGTCGGTTACGAGCGCGGCGATCTCGATCAGCTTGTCGCTGTCGAGACGGAGCCCCGTCATCTCGCAATCCATCCAGACCAAGAGTTTGTCGGACACCCGAGCCACCCTAATGGGGTATCGGCGCGCCCCGCCGACAGGTGTGTCGCGCGGGCGCGGCGGAGGTGTTTGCCGACGACACCCGCCGAAGGCCACCACAGGGGTGACCGGCACGGATACAGTTTGCCTGAGATTGTCCGTTCATGTTCTTGCGATCGAGACGGAGGACGCGATGACCACCCCTCAGGAGAAGGCGGCAGCGGCTCGCCTGGCAGCCGAAGAGGCCGCGCGCGTCGCCGCCGAGGCAGCCGCCGCGGCGGAGGCCGCCGAGCGGGAGGCGGCGCAATCGGCTTCGGCGGCAACGTCACCCGACGCCTCGGCCGCGTCGGGTGCCGCAGCACAGATCGCGGCCGGTTACGCCTTCGACGGTGAGGCTCTGGAGCTGGGCACCGTTGTCGTCGACGGAACCACCGATCCCGCTGCGCGCGTGCGTATTCCGTTGCGCATGATGAACCGCCACGGGCTCGTCGCGGGGGCGACCGGCACGGGCAAGACCAAAACCCTGCAGGGCATCGCCGAACAGCTCTCGCGGGCGGGCGTTCCCGTGGTGCTCGCCGATGTGAAGGGCGATCTGTCGGGTCTGCGCGACCCCGGTGCCGACAACGACAAGATCCGCGCTCGCGCCGCCGAGACCGGTGCGAGCGACTGGGCGCCGAGCGGTTTCCCCACCGAGTTCGTCTCGCTCGGCACCGAGGGCATCGGCGTGCCGATCCGCGCCACGATCACCTCCTTCGGCCCGATCCTGCTCAGCAAGGTCCTCGGCCTCAACGACACCCAGGAGTCGACCCTCGGGCTGATCTTCCACTGGGCCGATCAGCGGGGCCTTGCCCTGCTCGACCTGAAGGACCTGCGGGCGGTCATCACTCACCTGACCAGCCCCGAGGGCAAGGAAGACCTCAAGGGAATCGGTGGGGTGTCCAGCCAGACCGCCGGGGTGATCCTGCGTTCGCTGGTGAATCTCGAGGCCGAGGGCGGTGACACGTTCTTCGGCGAGCCCGAACTCGATCCCGCCGATCTGGCCCGGGTCGTCGACGGGCAGGGCGTCATCACGCTGGTCGAACTGGGCCAGCAGGCGGCGCGGCCCGCGCTGTTCTCCACATTCCTGATGTGGGTGCTCGCCGAGCTGTTCCAGACGCTGCCCGAAGTGGGTGACGTCGACAAACCCGGGCTCGTCTTCGTCTTCGACGAGGCCCATCTGCTCTTCGCCGACGCCTCCAAGGCGTTCCTGCAGCAGATCGAGCAGACCGTGAAGCTGATTCGCTCCAAGGGTGTGGGTGTGTTCTTCTGCACCCAGCTGCCCACCGACATCCCGAACGCGGTGCTGTCGCAGCTCGGCGCCCGCGTCCAGCACGCGCTACGCGCCTTCACCCCCGATGATCAGAAGGCGCTGGCGAAAACGGTTCGCACGTATCCGAAGTCGGAGGTCTACGACCTCGAGGAGGCGCTCACCAGCCTCGGTACCGGTGAGGCGATCGTCACAGTGTTGTCGGAGAAGGGTGCCCCGACCCCGGTCGCCTGGACCAAGATCGTGCCGCCGCGGTCGCTGATGGACACCATCGGTGACGACGCCATCCGCTCCGCCGCCCGGTCGAGCTCGTTGCAGGGCAAGTACGGGCAGAGCATCGACCGCGAATCGGCCTACGAGATGCTGCTGGCCAGCGTGGCTGCCGCACCCGCACCGGAAACCGCCCCGCCGCCCGCCGTACCGGACGCGGATTCGGCGGCCGAACGGATCATGAAGAACCCGGCCGTGAAGAGCTTCCTGCGCTCGGCGGCCAGTGCGGCGGGGCGCGAGATCAGCCGCAGCCTGTTCGGCACCCGGCGGCGCCGGTAGTCAGCTCTGCTCGACCGCCGAGGCCACCTTGTCCGAAAGTGACCGCAATGCCGCGGCTTCCTGGCGGGTCATGTTGTCCACGAACAGCTTTCGCACCAGCTCGACATGTTCGGGCGCGGCGGCGCGCAAGACGTCGCGCCCGTGGTCGGTCAGCGTGACGACGATGCCACGTGCGTCGTCGGCGGCCGGGGCCCGGTCGACCAGCCCCCGCGCCGCCATCCTGGCCAGTTGCTTGGACAGCCGCGACTTGTCCCAGCACACCTCGGCGGCCAGATCCCTGGCACGCAGACAGCCCTCCGGCGCGGCCGAGAGCGGAACCATCAGCTCGTAGTCGGCCATCGACAGCCCGTGCCCGGCCAGGCCGGCCGACAGCGCCGCGTCCAGCCGCTGCCGCATCCGGATGAAGGCCTGCCAGGTCTGCTGCTCTTGCTCGGACAACCATCGGGTCACGGGAATGATCCTAGAGCCACATTGGTTGACATGGAAACCAAACAGGTTCCACTCCAGGAGGCGCTTCCCATGCCCGCGATCACCGTCGACGACATCATGGTGCTGCCCCGGCTCCCCCGCCCGGACGTCACCGAAACCCAGCGACCGGTACGTCAGATCGTCACCGCCCACCGTCAGCGCGAGGGGGCGGGCTTCGAGGTGACGCGCCCGTTCCCCAGCGTCGACCTGCGCGCGGCCGACCCCTTCATCCTGCTCGACCAGATGGGCCCCGTGGCCTATGAGCCCTACGAGGCCAAGGGCGCGCCGTGGCATCCGCATCGCGGCTTCGAAACCGTCACCTACATGCTCGACGGCACCATGGTCCACCACGACTCCCAGGGTGGCGGCGGCGTGATCGGCGAGGGCGACACCCAGTGGATGACAGCGGGCTCGGGCATGCTGCACGACGAACTGCCCGAGGAGAAACTGGTGATCTCCGGCGGCCGGTTCCACGGCATCCAGCTGTGGGTGAACCTGCCACGCGCCCAGAAGTTCGCCACCCCGCGCTACCAGGACCTGCGCGGCAGCGAGCTCACCCTGGTCAGCTCGCACGACGGCGGCGCCCTGGTGCGACTCATCGCGGGCGAGGTCGGCGGCTTCGCCGGACCCGGTTCCACCTACACCCCGATCGCCTACGCGCACGCCTCGATCAGCCCCGGCGCGCAGCTGGAAACACCGTGGCCGCAGGACTTCACGGCCATGGCCTACGTGCTGTCGGGCAGCGGCACTGCGGGCACCGACCGTCGGCCGATCCACACCGGACAGCTGGTGATGTTCGGCAAGGGCGAGGCCATCACGCTCACCGCCGACACCACACAGGACTACGGCGACCTCGAAGTGCTGCTGCTCGGCGGAAAACCGTTGCGCGAGCCCGTGATCCAGTACGGACCGTTCGTCATGAACACCCGCGCCGAGATCATCGAGGCACTCGAGGACTTCCAGGCCGGACGGATGGGCACCGTGCCCGCCGAGCACCTCACCGGGCGCAGGCTCGGCGAGTAACAGTCGAGGCACACACGGTGCGGTTGACAAGCGGGGGCCCCGTCATGAAGGTTGACTTCGCCGCCCGAGGCGTGTGTCCGGGCCAACATCCGAACCGCAGCAGACATAGAGGAATTCATGAACGTTCGTCGGCTCACTGTCAGCCTCGCCGCCGTAGGCCTCGGCCTGCTCGTCGCCCCCGCCGCTCAGGCGAATCCGTTGGTGACGGGCTCCGCGGGCACCGGCTCGTCCAGCTTCGACTCCCTGCTCGGCGCCACCGGCTCGGCCAACCTGGTCCAGTCCGGTTCGGCCGGCGGTGCGTTCCGCAGCTGCGAGGAAGCGATGGCCGCAGGCCGTGCCCCCCTGTTCCGCGGCGAGGCGGGCTACTCCCCACACCTCGACCCCGACGGTGACGGCCTGGCCTGCCCCACGCAGTGACATGGAGCGCTGGCGCGCTCGAGTCGGCGGCCCCTGTGGTCCCGTCGATCAGGCACCGGTGCTTGCTCCTTCGTCGCCTACGCACCGGCACCTGATCGACGGGACGGCCGCCGACCGCCGCTTCGCGGCGTCCCCTCCCTAAGGGTCGGGGAGTTGTGGGTGCGTTTGAATGCAGAACACCCGATGTGGCTTGTGCCGCATCGGGTGTTCTGTGTTCGTAGACCGCTCAGCGGCGGAAGAGTTTGACCAGGACCAGGCCCGCTACGAGGGCACCCGCGCCGATCAGCGTGTATTTGACCTTGGGCTCGTTGAACTTGGCGACCACGATCGCCTTCGTGTCGTCGGCGATCCGCTGCGGATCGGCGCGCACCGCCAGTTCGTCGAGCGTGGTCGCCAACCGGGCGCGCGCGATCTCGATCTCGCGTTCGATCCGGTCGGTGTCGTCCTTGGCCACCGTCACCTCCAGGTATGTGTCTGTGCTCGCCCGAGTCTATCCATGCCGTCGGCGGACCCGGTCGGTTACCGTGCGGTGGTGACCGACAACCATCGCCTCTCCCCCGGAGACACCGCACCCGATTTCACGCTGCCCGACGCCGACGGCAAGGACGTGTCGCTGTCGGACTACCGTGGCCGCAAGGTGATCGTCTACTTCTACCCGGCCGCCTCGACCCCCGGCTGCACCAAGCAGGCCTGCGACTTCCGCGACAACCTCGCCGAGCTGAACGATGCCGGGATCGCCGTCCTCGGCATCTCACCGGACAAGCCGGCCAAACTGGCCAAGTTCCGCGACGCCGAGGGCCTCACCTTCCCGCTGCTGTCCGACCCGGAACGCACCGTGCTGCAGCAGTGGGGCGCGTTCGGCGAGAAGAAGATGTACGGCAAGACCGTCACCGGTGTGATCCGCTCGACTTTCCTCGTCGACGAGCAGGGTGCGATCGAGGTGGCCCAGTACAACGTGCGCGCCACCGGCCACGTGGCGAAACTGCGCCGCGACCTGTCGGTATAGCTACTCGGCGAAGGTGCGGATGAACACCTCGAAACCGTCGAGCATCCGCGCCAGCCCGAATTCGAAATCCGCTCTGGCCCAATCGAAATGGACCTCGCTCTCGCCGTCGAACGCCGAACCCGACATGGCGGCCGTGACCGCGGGGAACCGCTGCGGGTCGAGTACGCGTGCCATCACCGACGCGAAATCGGCGCCTTCGGCGGTCTGCAGATCACGCAGCATGCGGCGTTTGCCGATGACGTAGACCGACACGTTCATCACCAGCTCCAGCTTGGTCGGCTCCGGCACGCCGGTCCCGGCGAGCGCGCCAAGCGCCACCTCGAGCCAGGCCATATTGTTCGGGCCCATGGGCGGGCGGGCCAGCGGGATGTCGATCCACCACGGATGCCTGCCGATCCGGTCGAACTCGGCCGAAGCCCACTGTTCGAGACCTGCGCGCCAGGAGGTTCCAGCGGGGATGTCCGGTGGCGCGCCGACGACGCGATCCATCAGCAGGTCGAGCAAGGTGTCCTTGCTGTCGACGTAGCGGTACAGCGACATGGCGGTGAAGCCGAGCTGCTTGGCCACCCTGCTCATCGACAGCGCGGCGACGCCTTCCGCGTCGGCGACCTCGATCGCGGCATCGATGATCTGGTCGATGGTGAGCGCCCGCTTCGGTCCGCGACCGGCCGGCTGGGCCAGCCCCCACATCAGTTCCACCGCTCTGGGTAACGCCGCTTCGCCGGTCGTCATCGACTCGTCCGCCTCCTTCGCTCTGCCACGACTCTAACCGGCGGCCCACTTGTGCCGAACAACTGTTTAGCCTATAAACAATATAGGCCATAAACAGTGGCATCGATCGGAGAAACTCCATGGCACCCGAACCACCCGCACTCTCGGTGCGGCAGCTACACAAGTCATTCGGCACCCACGTCGTCCTCGACGACCTCGACCTCGAGGTCCGCGCGGGCACCGTCTTCGCCCTGCTCGGCCCCAACGGCGCGGGCAAAACCACCCTCGTCCGCATCCTCGCCACCCTCACCCGACCGGATCGCGGCGAACTGCGCGTCCTCGGCCACGACCCGGTCACCGAGGCCGACGACGTGCGCGCACTGATCGGCGTCACCGGCCAGTTCGCGGCCGTCGACGGTGTACTCACCGGCCACGAGAACCTGCGCCTCACCGGCAAGCTGCTGCATCTGGACAAGCCTGAAATCGCGCGCCGCAGTGCCGCATTGCTCGACCGGTTCGACCTCGTCGACGCCGCGGCCAAACCGGTCGACACCTACTCGGGCGGCATGCGACGCCGGCTCGACCTGGCCATGAGCCTGATGGGCCGCCCGCGACTGGTCTTCCTCGACGAACCGACCACCGGCCTCGACCCACGCAGCCGCCGTGATCTATGGACTGCCATCCGCGAACTCGCCGCCGAAGGCACCACCGTCTTCCTCACCACGCAATATCTGGAGGAGGCCGACCAGCTCGCCGACCGCATCGCCGTCCTCGACGGCGGGCGCATCGTCGCCGACGGCACCCCGGAGGAACTCAAGCGGCTCGTCCCCGGCGGCCACCTCCGGTTCCGGTTCGCCGATCACCTCCTGCTCACCGCGGCGGCGAAGGCGGTGCCGAGCGCACAGGTCGACGCCGAACAACTGAGCATGCAGGTGTCCTCGACAGGCAGCGCGGTGGAGATCAAACTGCTGCTCGACCGGTTCGCCGAACTCGGCATCGCCATCGAGCAGCTCACCGTGCACACCCCCGACCTCGACGATGTGTTCTTCGCGTTGACCGGCCGGACGGCGGTGGCGGCATGAGCGCCATGACCACCGTGCAGGATTCGGTCACCATGCTCGACCGCAATATCCGGCACACCCTGCGCAGCCCGGACACCATGATCATGACCATCGCGCTGCCGGTGATGATCCTGCTGATGTTCGTCTACGTCTTCGGCGGCGCGATGCGGGTCGACGGTGCCTACATCGACTACGTGGTGCCCGGAATCATCCTGCTGTGTGCGGGTTTCGGCGCCTCGACCACGGCGGTGGCGCTGTCGACGGATCTGGCCGAGGGCATTGTCGACCGGTTCCGGGCGATGGCGATCGCCCGCTCGGCGGTCCTCACCGGGCATGTCGTGGAGAGCGTGTTGCGCAATCTGGTCACCTCGGCCGTCGTGATCGGCGTGGCCGTGGTGCTCGGCTTCCGGCCGACGACAGATCCGGTGCGCTGGCTCGGCGTGGCAGGCGTGCTGGCGATGTTCGTGTTCGCGTTGTCGTGGTTGTCGGCAGCGCTGGGAATGGTGGCCCGTAACCCGGAGGCGGCCAACGGATTCACGTTCTTCTTCATGTTCCTGCCGTATGTGAGCAGTGCGTTCGTGCCGACCTCGACCATGCCGACCTGGCTGCACACTTTCGCCGAGAACCAGCCGGTGACGCCGGTGATCGAGACGATGCGCGGGCTGCTGATGGGCACGCCCATCGGCGACAGCGGGCTGCTCGCGGTGCTGTGGTGTGGCGGCATCGCGGTGGCCGGGTATCTGGCCGCGCGGTGGATGTTCCAGCGCCGCACCAGTTCCTGAGCGGAAACGACACGGGCCGCGCGATCTTCTCGCGCGGCCCGTGTGCGGCTCAGTCGGCCGACTGCGACATTCCGCCCGGCGGCGTCATCGCCTGGGCGGGTTGCATGCTGAGCGGGATGCCGGTGCCCGGCACGGTCTGCACGGCGACCGGGATCTCCGGGACGACCGGCTGTACCGGTTCCAGCGGAAGCGGCTCGTCCTCGGCCGCGTCGCCGTAGAGCTGAGTCGGGTAGTCCAGCGGGAATACCCCGGGATTCACCAGTTGCGGATTCGGTGACACCTTTTCGTAGGGCCAGATGTCGGTGGGCGGTGTCGGGTCGACCGCGAGGCCGCTTCCCGAGCCGATCCCACCGGCCGAACCGGAATCGGCGGCGTCCTGCGCGTGCGGCGCCGGGGCCGGATGTGCCGGTGCCAGGCCGGGTTCGGACGACGCGGCGGTGTTGTCGACCGCAGGCGTGCCACCGTCCATCAGCGCGTAGGAACCACCGACCACGAGCCCACCCGCCAGCACACTCGCCGCTGCGGCGGCCACCGCCGTGCCGCGGCGGGATCGCGCGGGCCCGGTGATCGGCACCACCTTGGTGTCACCGAGCGCGACCAGTGCGGCACCGGCGGCGGGCGCGTAGCCGGCCAGCCGACACGGCAGCACCGGCACCCCGAAGCCCGCGGCGGCCTCGCGCACGGCGGGCGCGTCGGCCGACGAGCCGATGAGCACCACCGCGCCCGGGCGCACCGACGCCGCATCCAGCTGGTCGCCTGCCGCCGCCACCCCGGCACGCAGCGCCTCGGGTGTCGACGGCCCGGTGTGTGAGCACGCGGCGAGCACGCGGTGCCTGCCCGGATCGAGCAGGGTCATCGCCTGGTAGCCCGGCACCGCCTCGTAGACGAGCAGGGTGTCGAATTCGTCGAGCCAGGTCATCACGCCGCCGACGAACAGGTGCGCCGACTTGGCCGACACCAGCGATGCCGTGCTCCACGACGTGGTCGCCAGATGGGTGACGATGGCGCGGCGATCGGCGGCGTCGCGGTATCCGACAGCCGCACCGGCGATCTCGTAGTCGTCGCCGAGTTCGGAGGCGAGGGCGTCGAGCGCCACACGCACCGCTTCGGCCGTCTCCGGTCTGCTGTCACCGGCGGTACGGACGGTGCGCCGCAGCACCATCCGGTCGGTGAGGGTACTGCCCGTCTCGGCGAGCGCGACCGCGTGCACGGCTCCACGCTCGGTGCTCACGCCGAGGGTTACCACTGATACTGCTGCCACCAGTCTTGCCTTCCCCTGTAGCGAAACGATGCCCCTGTGCGACGCGGTGCGGTACCAACCGCGAATCAGCGTGCGGATGCACGCACGCTCATCTGATGATTCGTCACCGGTCACGGGGCGGATGGGTGGGAATCACACCGGTTCCTGACACGCTTCGGGTATGCGGATGTCGTATAGGTCCCTCTAGCGCTAGCCTGGATGGGTGGAAGTACATGCGCAGGCCCGGTCCAAGCAGCACCGCCCGGACCCCGCGCTGGAATTGCAGGACGATCCACAGGAATTGATGCCGCGCAAGCGGCCCACCCAGGAGCGCAGCAAGCGCAAGTTCGACGCATTGCTGCAGGCCTCGCGAGAACTGCTGGTCGAGGTGGGTTTCGAATCGTTCACCTGTGAAGAGGTCGCCCAGCGCGCCGAGGTGCCGATCGGCACGCTCTATCAGTTCTTCGCCAACAAGTACGTGATCGTCTGTGAGCTGAATCGGCAAGACCTCGTCGCGGTTTCGCGCGAGCTCGCCGATTTCCACGGCGAGGTGCCGTCGCTGGACTGGTTGCGGCACATGAACCAGTTCGTCGATCACCTGGCGAATCTGTGGACCACCGACCCGTCGCGGCGCGAGGTGTGGCTGGCGATGCAGTCCACCCCGTCCACCCGGGCGACGGGCGCGTTGCACGAGAAGGAGTTCGCCGAGGTCGTGTCGCAGATGCTGCGGCCGCTCACCCCGCGCACTCCCCGCGCCCGGCGCACGATGATGGCCGAGGTGCTGGTGCACGTCGTCTATTCGATGCTCAACTTCTCGGTGCAGGACGAGCAGTCCAACGCCGACGCCGTCGCCGAACTCAAGCGGCTGATGGTGGCGTATCTGCTCGTCGCCGAGAAGGAGTCCAGGCACACTGGCCCGCCTCCCCGCGACTAAGGCCAGACTCGAGTGCGGGGAAACTGTCGTCGGCGGCCAGACTCAGGAACGTGGTCGGGTTAGCCCGTACCCGGTGAGTTACCCATGTTCTCACGAGATCGCTTGTGGCGTCAGCTCGTGCTTACCCGCCCCTCAATGAGGTCGGCGAGTTCGCCCGGGTCCTCCAGGACGACCATGGCCGCGGCGGTGTCGCCGTCGTGGGTCAGCGACAGGTGCACGCGCACGCGCGGCAGGAACTCCGCGGCCAGGCCGTGCAGTTTGATACTCGGCCTGCCCCACGCGTCGTTGACCACTTCGATCAGCGGATACGGGTTGTCCCCGATCTGCGGGCTGCGCGCGAAACGCGACGACGCCCAGGCCTTGAGCACCGCCTCCTTCGCGGCCCAGCGGGCGGCGAAGCTGCGGGCCGGGTCGGTCTGCTTGCTCTGGCAGTAGCGGCGTTCACCGGCGGTGAACGTCTCCCTGAGCATGGCCGACCCGGGCCGCTGCAGCTGTTCGGCGAACTCGGAAATGGTGACCAGGTCCAAGCCGATACCGAGAATCGTCACGAAGCGGCAGCCTACGACGCTTCGCTGGTCTGCGGAGCGGAACCGAGCAGCCCGGTCTCGCAACCGATTCCATTGGCCCGGTACAGCCCCTGGTCGAGGCGGGCCGTCGGCGAGAGCAGCATGTCGGCCTCGAGTTGCCGGACCTGCTTGGCCGGGGTGCCGTCGGCGCCGAGGCGACGATCGGCCGGCTTCTCGTACAGTGCCGCGCCGCCGCACATGGCCTCGGCGAAACGCTGCCTGCCCGCCAGCTGACGCGCCTGCGCCCGCTCCTGGTACTCCGCGCGCGCACCCGGTTCGATCGCGGCGAGGAACGCCTGCGGATGCACCACCGCGAGCAGACCCGACACGTGCCCGAAGCCGAGCGAGGTCACCAGACCGGCCTTGAGCGCGAACTTCTCGCCGAAGCGTAGCGGTTCGCGGGCCCACACCAGGTGCGGGTAGGCCTGCATCTTCTCGTCGACACAGTCCAGGCTCCGGTTCGGCGGCACCACACCGTTTTCCAGCACCTGGCACAGGCCGATGAGCTGGAAGGCCGCCGCGCCGCCCTTGGCGTGGCCGGTGAGGCTCTTCTGCGACACCACGAACAGCGGTGCGCCCTCGCTGCGACCCAGCGCGCCCGCGAGCCGCTCGTGCAGCTCCGACTCGTTGGGATCGTTGGCGGCGGTGGAGGTGTCGTGCTTGGAGATCACCGCGATGTCGTCCGGGGTGACGCCGAGCTTGCGCAACTCGGCGGCCAGCCGCGAGCCGCTGCCGCCACGCCCCGCACCCAGCGCGCCGAGACCCGGTGCCGGGATGGAGGTGTGCACACCGTCGGCGAAGGACTGCGCGAAGGCCAGTACGCCCAGCACCGGCAGGCCCATCTCCACGGCCACGTCGCCGCGGGCCAGCAGCACGGTGCCGCCACCCTGGGATTCCACGAAGCCGCCGCGACGGCGGTCGTTGGCGCGGGAGAAGTACCGGTCGCTGATGCCCTTGGCGCGCATGGCCGCCGAGTCGGCGGTGGCCGACATGTCACCGAAGCCGACGATGCCCTCGATACCGAGATCGTCGTAACCACCGGCGACCACGACCTCGGCCTTGCCGAGCCGGATCTTGTCGACGCCTTCCTCCACCGACACCGCCGCCGTAGCGCACGCCGCGACCGGGTGCACCATGGCGCCGTAGCTGCCGACGTAGGACTGCACCACGTGCGCCAGTGCGACGTTGGGCAGCGCCTCCTGCAGGATGTCGTTCGGGCGCGGCTCGCCGAGCAGGTTGTCGACGTAGAGCGAGCGCATCGAGGACATGCCGCCCATGCCGGTGCCCTGGGTGTTGGCCACCAGGCTCGGGTGCACCCAGCTCATCAGCTCGTCGGGGCTGAAGCCCGCCGAGACGAAGGCGTCGACGGTGCAGACGATGTTCCACAGCGCCACCCGGTCGATCGAGGCCGCCATGTCGGCGGAGATGCCCCAGATGGTCGGGTCCCAGCCGGTGGGGATCTGACCGCCGACCACGCGCGACAGCTTCGCCTTGCGCGGCACCCGGATCTCGGTGCCCGCCTTGCGGGTGACGGTCCAGTCGCTGGAATCGGCGACCGGGGTGATCACCGTGTGCTCGGGATCGGCGGTGTGGAACGCGCGGGCCTCGGCCTCGCTCGCCACCGTGAACGACAGGTCCTGGTCGAGGAACACCGAGGTGAGCAGCGGCGCGGCATTGTCGAGCATGGCGCCGTCGTCTTCGTAGCGGCGCACACCGCAGCGTTCGACGACGGTGTCGTGGTAGCGCTCGGCCACCTCTTCCTCGGGCACGAAATCACCGGATTCGGTGTCGTACCAGCCCGGCTTCGGCTCGTTCTCCCAGCGGATCAGACCGGTGGTCCAGGCCAGCTCGAGCACGCCGGCGGCCGAGAGCTCGTCCTCGACCTCCATCTCGAATCGCGTGCGCGCGGAGCCGTACGGGCCGAGCTCGCCCGCACCGACGATGACGACCATCTCACTGAGATCGGCGGTCACCTCGCCCCATTCGGGCACCGGCAGCACCGAGCTCATGGTCGGCGGTGCGGGCAGCGCGGCGATGGTGGCGGCGGTGGCCGCTTCCTCCTCGGCCGCGGCGGCCGCTTCCTGTGCCTGCTTGGCCAGCGCGGGCAGGTCGAGCTTGGCGCGGGCCAGGCCGCCGGTCAGGTCGATCTGCTGCGGGCCGGTGACCGTCACCTGACGGGCACGCGAGGTGCACCACTTCAGCAGTTCGTCGGCCATCTCGGTGGTCGACCAGGTGTGTACGCCCGCCGCCTCGACGGCCTCGACCATCGGGTCGTTGTGCCCCATCAGACCGGTGCCGCGCACCCAGCCGATCAGCGCGTGCACCAGGGTCACCCGCGCGGCCCACGACTTCTCGGCCCGCCACTTGGCGACCACGGCGTCGAGCGCGGCCTTGGACTCGCCGTAGGCACCGTCGCCGCCGAAGAGGCCACGGTTGGGCGAACCGGGCAGCACCACATGCAGTTTCGCGTCGACGTCGTGATCGGCGCCGAGGGCGGAGAGGCCACCGATCAGCCGCTCCACCGACCACAGCAGTACGCGCATCTCCATCTCGGCACGCGCACCGGCATCGGCGAGATCGCCCGCGACCCGCGGCGCCGCGAACGGCAGCAGCAGCGTCGGGGTCATGGCGTCCTTGACCTTGATCTTGGCGCCACCGGCGTTGTCGACCTGCTCGGACCCGACCCACTCGATAAGCGCGTCCAGGTCCTGGTAGGAGGCCATGTTCGCGGGCACCACCCACAGCGCCGCGCCGTGGCGGGCGTTGTCGCGGTAGAGCGAACGGTAGAACCGCAGTCGTTCGTCGTTCAGGCTCGAGGTGGTCACCACCACGGTGGCACCGCCGCCGAGCAGTTTGCCGGTGACGGCGGCGGCGATGGAACCCTTGCTGGCACCGGTGATCACGGCGACGTCGTCGGACCACAGCCCCGGTTCGCTGGTGTCGAGGGCGACCTGCGCGATCTGCGCGTACACCCCGGCCAGCACCGAGCGGGCCTCGTGCATGGCCCGCTGACGCCACCAGTTCGCCTGCGCCGCAACCGCTTCCCCGGCACCGTAGTAGCCGTCGATCGACAGCTGGGCGGTCTCGGCGTCGTTGCCGAGCCACATCTTGGCGAGGTCCTCGCGGGCGGTGGCCCAGCGGTCGTCGATGAGGACGGCCTTGCGGGCGTCGAACGCGGGAGCGACCAGACGCGGCCAGTCCGAACCCAGTTCGGCCGACACGAGGTCGACGAGGGTGTCGGGGGTGGCTTCGGGCGCGCTCACCTGCTCGCTGAGGCCGAGCTGCTCGAGCACCACCCGGGCCGCGGTGGCGAGCACGCCGTCGCGACCGGTGATCTGCTCGGTGAACTCACCGAGCGCGGCCGCGTCGACGGTGCCGCCGGACGCGCCACCGGCCGAAGGCAGCGAGACCGCGACCCCGCGCCGGGCGGCGACGGCCTGCACGGCCGCGTCGATGGCGGCATCGACGGAGGCGGCGTCGGTGAGAGCGCCACCGACGAGTCCGCCGAGGTCCCCGCCGCGCACGCTGGCACCCTCGCGGGTGCCGAGCGAGACCTCGGCGGTGACGTGGCTGGCCCAGCCGTCACCCAGTTCCCAGACCTTCTTGACCCGGTCCGCGATGGCGGCGGGGCGCTTGCCCGACGGCCCGAAGACCTTGCGCAGGTGGTCACCGATGGCGTCGGTGAGCACGGTGCCGAACGGCTTGTAGGTGCGGGCCAGGCGTTCGACGGTGGCCGCGAGCGCGCCCATGTCGGCGTCGGCGGCGCCGTCGATGGCACCGAGCGAGAGCTCCGCGCCGAGGTCGACCAGCAGCTGGTTGCGTCGCGAGGACACACCGTCGCAGAGGCCCTCGATGGTGTCGACCGGACCGATCTGGTCCAGGCGCAGCTTGGTCCACAGCGCGATGAGCACGCGGGTGGCGTCGGCGGCGGTGAAGACGATGTCGTCGGGGCGCGGTCCGCCGGTCGCCACCGGTGCGGCGGCCACGGGAGCAGCTGCGGCAGCCGGGGTTTCGGCAGCCGGGGTCTCCTCGATGTCGTCCTCGACCGGCGCGGGATCGGTGTCGGTGGAGTAGACGACCGCGGCGTCGCGCTCGACATTGACCACCTCGACCGTCGCCCCACCGAACGCGGGGAGCTTCAGCGTCTGGCTGGCCAGGTTCGCCACGGTCGGGGTGGCACCGAGACCGATCTCGACGAAACGCTCCACGCCGAGACCACCGTGGGCGGTGTCGGTGAACAGCAGGTCCTGGGTCTCGATCCAGCGGACCGGGCTGGCGAACTGCCAGGCCAGCAGCTCGATCAGCACCACGCGGCACAGTTCGGCGTCGCGCTCGGCCCAGCTGTCGAAGTCGGCGAGCACTGCTTGCAGCGGCTCCGACGGCACGAGTTCGGCGATCTCGGTGAGGAATTCCCGGTCCAACGAGAACGGCCGCGGCACCAGGTTCGGGATGTAGCGCCCGACCAGCACCTCCGGGTGCACCTCGGTGGGCAGCAGCTGTTCGAGCTTGTGCCGGAACTCCGGCACGCCGTCGCGCAGCACCGAGGAGTGGAACGGCACGTCGATACCGGGGACCAGGATGAACGCCCGCTTGCCACCGAACTCGGCGCGGCGACGGTCGATCTCGGTCTCCAGGGCCTCGAGCCCCGCGACGGTGCCCGCGATGGCGTACTGCGAGCCGCGCAGGTTCAGGTTCACGACCTCGAGGAACTCGCCGGTCGCTTCGCCGATGCCGGCGACGAAGTCGATGACCTCGTCGTCGGGCAGGCCGATCTGCGACGGGCGGATGGCGGCCATCCGGTAGTCGCTGCGGCCCTGCGCGTCACGCGGGACCAGCTCGTGCATGGCCGAACCACGCTGGAACACCACCTCGAGCACGGCTTCCAGCGGCAGCACACCGGCTACGGCGGCCAGCGCGTTGTACTCACCGACCGAGTGCCCGGCCAGCATGGCGCCTTCCACGAAGGCACCGGCCTCGCGCAGCTCGGCGACCTGGGCGACACCGAGGGTCGCCATGGCGACCTGGGTGAACTGGGTCAGGTGCAGCACACCGTCGGGGTGGCGGTGTTCGACACCGCGCGCCTTGAGGTAGGTGGGGTTGTCGCGCACCACCGCCAGGATCGAGAAACCGAGTGCTTCGCGGGTGTGCGCGTCGGCACGCTCCCACACCTGCTTGGCCGCCTTCGAGCGGGTCAGTGCGTCCAGGCCCATCCCCTTGCGCTGGATGCCCTGCCCGGGGAAGGCGTACACGGTCTTCGGGGCGGCGGTGCGCCCGGTCGCGGTCATGACCAGGTCACCCTCGACGCGGCAGGAGACCTCGACGATCTCGGCGCCCGCGTCCACCGCGATCCGCTCCACCCGCACGTCCACGGTCGCGCCGGGGCGCACCATGCCGAGGAACCGGGTGGTCCATGCCGTGAGAGTGCGTGCGGGAACGGAGCTTTCGGGATCCATCGCCACCACGGCGTGCTGGGCGGCGGCGGAGAGCCACATGCCGTGCACGATCGGGCTGCCCAGGCCGGCCAGCTTGGCGGCGGCCTCACTGGTGTGGATCGGGTTGTGGTCGCCCGAGACGGCGGCGAAGGCGTGCATGGCGCGCGGCGCGGCCATGCTCACATCGCGACGGCGGCGACGCGGGGTGTCGGTGGCCGCGTCGGACACGGACCCGGCGGCACGCGGCGGGTCGGTGAGCTCACCGGCGCCGTTGCGGCCGCGGATGGCGAACCGTTCGACCAATCGGGCCAGCGGGGTGGCGTCGAGGCCCTGATCGAGGATGACGCCGATGCTCACGGCCACCTCGACCACGCGGCCCATATCGGTGTCGACCACCTCGCCGCCGTCGGCGCGGACGACGAGAATCGCTGTCTCCGAGGGAAGTTCGGCGAGCAGTTCGATCTGGTGGTCCAGGTGGACCAGATCCAGCATGCCCTCGATCACCGAACCGCCTGCGGGCGTGCGGGCCGCGCCGAGCACCGCGAAGACGGCGGGCCAGCAGGCGCCGACGAGCACGTCGGGTGCGGTCCGGCCGAGGGTGCTGAGCCTCTCGGGCAGACCCGAGCCGGTGACGCCCGCGTGGTCGGCGATCAGATCCGGCCGCCAGGCCAGGTTCAGGTGCGCCACACCGGATTTCACCTCGGGCAGCGACGCACCGGCGGCCACGCCCAGCAGTGCGGACATGGCGGCTTCGGCATCGGCTTCGGTGATGACCGGTGCCCCACCGGAGTACACGCTCGTCGGGACGGTGATCCGTATGCGCACCGCGTCCTTGCCGAGCAACGGAACGACCAGCTCGACGTAGCTGAATTCAGCTTCCGGGCCGGTGGTTTCGGTGAGGGTGGCACCGGTACCGGTGTGCACCGCGCTGCCCTGCTCGACCACCCACTCCGACACCGCACCGAGGCGATGCACCGGGTTGACGGTGGTGCGCCCGGCCCACTGCACATCAGGGGCCGCCAGCACCGTGTCGATCGGACCGGCGACCACACCGGCCAACCGGCGCGCGTCCACCGGCGCCGGGGTGACACCCGAACGGACCAGGCTGAACGCGGCGTCCTGCTCGAAGCGGTCGAGCAGTTCGCCCACCGGCTCGTCGACCCGGGTGATGCCCGCGACGGCGACGGTGCCGGGGATCACGCACACCTGGTCGGCCGAGTAGCGCGGGTCATGGGCCTGCCACAGCGAATCCGAGCGCCACCAGCGGCGCACATCGGCGTCGATGACGGGCACGAAGTTCACCGGCTTGCCCGGCGTCTTGCACAGCGACACGAAGAACGGCACGTCGGCCGGGTGCAGCACGGTCTCGGCGACGGCCGGGTACTGCTTCTTCAGCGCGCACAGCGCCTGCACGGGGTGCTCGAAGTCGGCGTCGTCGGCGAAGAGGGTCTCGATCTCACCGCGGTCGGCCGGGTGCAGCCGGGCCTCGGTGCGGCGCATCATCTCCGCGAACCGGTCGCGCCAGCTGATGTCGAGCCAGTCCGAGCGAGTGGCGTCGCGGATCGCGTCGCCGATATCGCTGCCGCAGTCGAAGGAGATCGGGACGTCGCTGGAAACGGCGAGGGAGACATAGCGCTCCAGCCACTGCTGGTACGTCATGGTCGCCACGTCACCGAAGTACGGCTTGGCGGTGGCATCGAGCGCGGCGATGATCTCGTCGCGGCGCGCGGCCACGGCGTCGGCGTCACCGGCGACCTCGTCGAGCAGGCGGCCGGTGCGCGAAGCGGCGTTGTCGATCTCGTGGATGTCGGCGCCGAGCTGGCTGCGGCCCGAGGCCATGCCGCCGCTCGCCGTGCCCGCACCCACCCAGTCGGGGGTGCCGGGGGTGTCGACGAGCAGCTGCTTCACCTCGGGTGCGGTGGTCGCCTCGAGGGTGGCCATCGCCGCGGTGCCGACCAGCACGCCGTCGAGCGGCATCACCGGGTAGCCGTGGTTGGTTGCCCAGGTGCCCGTGAGGTAGTCGGTGGCGCGCTCGGGGGTGCCGATGCCGCCGCCGACGCAGACGACCACGTTGGCGCGGGCGCGCAGTTCGGCGTAGGTGGCCAGCAGCAGGTCGTCCAGGTCTTCCCAGGAGTGGTGCCCGCCCGCCTTGCCACCTTCGATGTGCATGATCACCGGGTAGTCCGGCACCTCGTCGGCGATCCGCAGCACGGCCCGGATCTGCGCCACGGTGCCCGGCTTGAAGGCGACGTGGCTGATGCCCACCTCGGTGAGCTCGGCGATCAGCGCGACGGCTTCGTCGAGTTCGGGGATACCCGCGGTGACGATCACGCCGTCCAGCGGCGCACCGGCCGCACGCGCCTTCTGCACCAGCCGCTTGCCACCGAGCTGCAGCTTCCACAGGTACGGGTCGAGGAACAGCGAGTTGAACTGCACCGCGCGACCCGGCTGCAGCAGCTGACGCAGCTCGGTCATCCGGTCGGCGAAGATCTGTTCGGTGACCTGTCCACCACCGGCCAGCTCCGCCCAGTGCCCCGCATTGGCCGCCGCCGCGACGATCTTCGCGTCGACCGTGGTCGGCGTCATGCCTGCGAGCAGGATCGGCGAACGGCCGGTGAGGCGGGTGAACGCGGTCTCCACGACGATGCGACCGTTGGGCAGGCGCACCGGCTTGGGCGCGAACGCCGACCACGGCACCGAGGGTCCGGGTGCCGCACCCGGGGTGAGCAGGCTGCGCTGACCCGCGCGCGTGGCCGCAGCGACGACACCGACACCGGTGCCCTTGAGCGAACCACCGGTCAGGCGCGAGAGCAGGTCGCCGGGGCCGAGGTCGAGGATCCACTGGGTGCCCGCCTCGACGGCGGAGTCGACGATGGCGACCCAGTCGATCGGGTCGACCAGGATCTGCTGGGCGAGGGAGGCGGCGAGGTCTACGTCGAGCTCGCACTGACGGGCCCAGCCCGCGACCACGTCGACGGTCTCGGCCAGTGCCGGATGATGGAAGGCGACGTCGACGGTCACGTCTTCGAAGACGGGCGAGAACACCGCGCCACCACGGATCTTCGCCTCGCGCTCACGGTTCTGTTCCTCGTGCAGCTGCGCGCAGCGCGCCCGCACCCGGTCGATCTGCGCGGGCGCACCCGACAGCACGACGCGCCTGCGTCCGTTGCGGATCGACACCACCGCGGCCTGCGCCGGGTCGACCCCTTCGCTCACCTCGGCGACGATCGCGCGCAACTGCTCCGGATCGACATTCGACACCGCGACCATCGGCGAGCGCTCCCCCACCGGCATCAGCCCGCGCCTGCGCGCGATCAGACCGGCGGCCGCACCGACGAGCTGGGCAATCGCCAGCAGCTCCGCGTCGCGGGCGCCACCGGCGCGCACGGCCTCGGCGGCGAACAGCCCCTGGGAGTGCCCGATGACGGCGACCGGCGCGTGCTCGGCCGGGTCGAGACCCTGCAGGCGCAGCGCGCGAATCGCCGCGAGCTGGGTGAGCAGCACGCCGGGCATCGATACGGCCGCCGACCGCAGTACCGCGTCGGCCGGCGCCGAGGACGGCTCCTCCGGTTCGTCGAGTTCGCTCTCGAGTACCCAGCCCATGGGGTCGAACCCACCGGGACGAACCATCAGCAACTGGGTGGCAACCGGATCGACCAGCGCCGCGGCCTCACCCACCAGCGAGGCCAGCTCCGATTCCAGCGCGCTGTCGCGCCCGATCTCCTCGAGCTCACGCAACCACTGCGCGCCCTGCCCACCGAAGGCCAACGCGTACCCCGCGCCACCGCGCAACTGCTCGAGCAGCGACACCCGGACACCCGTCGCCCGGCCACGACCTTCGGCTTTCGCGGTCGATCCCGTGCCCATCTCGGTGCTCTCGTTGATCGTCAAGTCGCTCGACTTCCTTCTCCTGGCGCTCCGCCCACCGACGGCACGCACACGTATCCGGCAGCCCCTCGGGCCTGTTAGAAGCCACGATCGCACAAAATCATGAGGAAAGCCTCACGTTTGCCGCCCCCACGGCAGCTACCACCCAGTATTTCCGCACGCCCGTACCACTTTATTCTGAAACATGACCCCGCCTCATGTTTGAACGCGCAGGTGAGGCCCTACTGTCCGTTTGCAAAACATGAGTGCCCCTCATATTGACCTTTATCGAATCGTTATAACCCCAGGTCGTGTTACCCACCAGTACGCCACGCCGCCCCAACGCTTGGGAGAGCCCGATTCGCCCGGTAGAGTTTGGACGGTCGTACACATCCAGCGCGAGTGGCGAAATTGGCAGACGCGCCAGATTTAGGTTCTGGTGTCCACGGACGTAGGGGTTCAAGTCCCCTCTCGCGCACAGATTTTGCTCCACCATGGAGAACAGGGCGTTCTCGTCGATTTCGGCGCGGCCCTGCTCGCGCAGCCGCGCCACCGCGGCGCTGTGGTCCCACACGCTGATCGCCGGGTGCGACCACGTGCGATAGGGCACCTCCAGGTACTCGCCGGTCTCGGGGTGCAGCGCCCAGATCCGGGAGATGTCGCGGGGATCGCGGCGCAGCACGAACCGGTCCAGCTGCTCGCGGCGGGCGATCAACGGGCGCAGCACGTCGCGTTAGTACTGCACGTGGTCGACGGTGAACCCGGTACGCGAGAGTCTGCGCCGGATCACGGGCAGGAAGTCGATGAGAAACGCGGTCTCGTTGGTCACCGTCGCCGGTGCGCCCCCGGCGGCGGCGCGCTCGGCCCACACGCCGGCCGGGGTTCGCCGCTCGGTTGGGTGGGCTGGAAACGCGGGTTTTGCGTGTCATTGCCCGATCGGCTGCCGCTGCGGGTGAAGTTCACCCCGTAAGGGTGAGGCGTGTCGGCGTGCGACAGGAGGACGCTCAAATCAGCTGTCCACCCCCGACTGTCCAGGAGCGCGCATGTGCCAGGAGCCCAAACCTGCTAGCTCGGCGACCGCGGAGGTCAACCGTGCGGCGCCTCAGGGGTATGACATGGACAACCGCGGTGACTTCGCCGACGCTCAGCGTGGGTTGATCGCGCCGCTGCCGGGTCCGGTCTACTCCGATGCCGACAGCTCGAAGGTGGTTTTCGATCCGGGCGAGTTCGACTATCTGCGTGGGGATCCACCGACCCCGGACACGGTGAACCCAAGTTTGTGGCGGCAGTCGCAACTGATCAGCGTGGGTGGATTATTCGCGGTGACCAAAGGTGTCTATCAGGCCCGCAACAACGACATCGCCAATCTGACCGTCATCGAGGGCGAGGACGGGATCGTCGTTGTCGACTGCATGGCCGGCGTCGAATCCGCCAAACAAGCCATGGCGCTGATTCGTGAGCATGTCACCGACAAACCGGTGAAGGCGGTCATATATACCCATACCCATATCGATCACTACGGCGGCGTGAAAGGTGTGGTGTCGGCCGAGGACGTCGCCTCGGGCAAGGTGCCGATCATCGCGCCGGGTCTGGCATTCGACAAGTACGCCATCGGCGAAAACGTGATCGCCGGCAACGCGATGGCGCGCCGAAGCTTCTATGCCTTCGGCTCCATGCTGCCGCCGGGACCGCAGGGATTTGTTACCTGTGGGATCGGGATCGCCTCCACCAAGGGTCCGCAGGTCTCCTATATCTCGCCGACCGATCTGATCACCGAGACCGGTACCCGGCGCGAGATCGCCGGGATCGAGTTCGAATTCCTCTACGCCCCCGACACCGAGGCGCCCGAGGAGATGCACATCTGGATCCCCCAGTTCAAAGCCCTGACCTGTGCGGAGAACGCGAACCACTCGCTGCACAACATTCAGACCCTGCGCGGGGCTCGTACTCGCGATGCCCGCAACTTCGCCCGCTACCTCGACGAAACGCTCGAGCGCTGGGGCGACGAGGCCGAGGTGCACTACGGCCCGCACACGTGGCCGGTGTGGGGCAACGATAACGTCACCGCATTCCTGGAATCCCAGCGTGACACCTACAAATACATTCATGACCAGGCGCTGCGCTTGGCGAACAAGGGCTACACCCCGCTCGAGGCGGCCGAGGTCATCGAGTTGCCCGAAGAACTCGGACGCAACTGGGCCAACCGCGGCTATCACGGCACCCTGCATCACGACGTGCGCGCGGTGTACACCAAGGAACTGGGCATGTGGGACGGCGACCCGGTCTCGCTGCACCCGCACCCGCCGGTCGAAGCCGCTGCCCGATTCGTCGAGTTCGCCGGTGCCGACAAGATTCTCGCCGAGGGCCAGCGCGCGATCGAAACCGCCGACTACCGGTGGGCCGCCCAGATTCTGCACCATCTGGTGTTCGCTCAGCCCGACAACCAGCGGGCCAAGGATCTGCAGGCCGAGGCCTACGAGCAGATGGGTTACCAGGCCGAGGGCCCGCAGTGGCGCGGCATCTTCTTGTCCGCGGCCTTGGAACTGCGCGAGGGCGCGCAACCGCCGCCGTATGTGACCGCCAGCCAAGACTCCATCCTGGCGATGCCGATCGAGATCCTGTTCGACTTCGTAGCCGTCCACATCATCGGCGAGAAGGCCGCCCAGGTGGATCTGCGTATGGACTTCGACTTCACCGACGTCGGCGAGCAGTGGACGATGTGGATCCGCCGCGGTGTGCTCAACGTCCGCCGCGGCAAATCCGGCGACCCCCAGCTGCGAGTATCAGGACCCAAGCCGCTGCTGGTATCTGTGCTATTACAGCCCGATACCGCCACGGGACTGATCCAAGCCGACAAGATCACCGTCGACGGCGATGTGAGCGTGCTCGACACCTACGCCGGATTGCTCGACGAGTTCGATCCGGCCTTCCCGATCGTCACTCCCTAAGCCGCGCCCCGCAATGGACCCTGAGCGCTTTGGGCAACAGCTCGCACGGCTCGCCACCACATTGTCGTCGACACGCCGCCGCCGGTGGCTGTGCACTCCGGCGAGCCGCCAATTGCTGCCGCGCAAGCTCCGGGTTCATGAGCGTCCCAGGTCGACACATCAGTATCCCCGTAGCAAAACCCCCGGTGCGACTGCGCTTTTCATCGCAGCAGCACCGGGAGTCCCGAGCAGGGGCAGTTACGTGCAGACCCGCCTTCTCAGGGCAGGACCTGCGGAACGACCTCCGGATTCACATGGCCCACAACGCCACCGATGATGGCACCGACGGCCGCGTGGGGAAGTACACCGAGGAGGAGGCAGATCGGGTAGCCCACGCCCAATATGATCGCGGACGGGATGCAGTTGACCAGAGTGGCCAGCGCACCGAGACCGGCACCAGCGAGGGCACCGTTGACCACCGGGTCGGAGTTCTCGGCCTTCGGATTGGTCGCGACCTCATGCAATTGGGTGTCGATCACGTCCGAAACCACGGGAGCGGTTGCCTCCGAAATCTCGGGAGCGGCCACTTCCGAGACCAAGTTTTCGTCCGAAAGCTGGGCAGCCTGCGGAATCGAAGGCTCGGCCTCCTGGGAAATCACTGCGCCCGCCGGGACGGCGGATCCGAACGAGAACGCGGCGACGGCCGTCGCAAAGTTGTTCTCCTGGACGGCCAGCACGGTGGCCGGCTGGTCGGCGGTGACGTCCGCCGACGCAACGCCACTGCCGGCGAAGGCGACCGCCATAGCCACAGGCAGTGCACCGAGGAGAATGTTGCGGGTTGAGCGCATGAACATTGACTACTCCCTCTCGACCTTTTGTGCCCCCCAAAGCCGGACCAATCGAATGTCGACCGGGCTATTAGTAATAGCCGAAAGATGTTAAATCAATCTTTGTGATCTATTTCACATTTGCGTCGGTTGACCAATCCATTCTGTCGTTCGGATTCGCGATCGATATGCGAATCACCTTTCGCGCACAGACTTGAGACACGCACGCTGCGTTCGGAATTCAGCATGAGTGCCCGGCTCACGGTCGGCCGCATGGTGGCCGCGCCGAGATGAACAGCCCCCTTAAGATGGCCGTTAGAAAGTCATCGCTGATTCTCGGCAGCCAAGAAGGTGCGAACCGAGTTTCGCGCTGAGTAAAAGCGCTGTCCGTCAGCTCGGTAAAGAACGAGATAGGTCAGCGCAGCAGTGCACGCAAATAGCGGCGGCGGTAGTGGCGCTGGGCGACGAGCAGGATCGGAAAGATCGTCCGCCAGAATCCGGTCGGCGCGGGTCGGGTGAGCGACCTCAGTGTGAGTTCCACGGTCCCGTCAGGTCGTCGATGCACCACGAACGCCTCCTCACCGCACACCGGATGCCCCGGCAGGGTGCCATAAGCGAACCCACACCTGTCCTCGGTATCGACCACCGCCACCACCCGCACGGGTTCATGGACCGACAGCCGCCCCCACCCCACGCTCACCCGATACTCCGCGCCGACAGCGACGGTCCCATCCGGGACGACCCGAAACCCACTGCGCCGCTTCACACCCCAGCACAACACCGCCTCCCTCGCCGCTTCCCACACCTGCTCACCGTCCCCGATCACCACGCATGTCTCGAACCGCCGGAACCCGTCGAGACCTTCGGCCCAGATGCGCTCGGCGGGGCAGGTCGCGCCTGCGGGTGCGTAGGTCAGATCGTGCATGCCTATGACGGTACTTTCCCCGACAACGGCGGCGGTCAGCTCCGGGACAGGGACCAGATCGTCGCACGGCCGTTTAGCATCGACGTGTGGGTTTGGTGTTCGAGGGGCGCGGGTCCGATTCGCCGTGGATTTCCACGGTGTGGACCTGCCGCAGCGAGCACGTGGCGGAGATGACCTCCGTGGCGACCGAGACGTGGGGCTTGGTGTTCTGGGACCAGGACGGTGTGCGCGGAGCCGCGGTGACGGGGCCGGAGAGCCGGGCGGGGACGGCGCCGGTACCCGAGGGCGCCAGTTTCCTCGGTGTCCAGTTCACTGTCGGCACCTCGTTGCGTACCGTCGCGACATCGTCGCTGGTAGACGGCGGAATCTTGCTGCCGGACGTCACCGACCGCGGCTTCTGGTTCGACGGAACACGCTGGGAGACACCACATCCGGACGATGCCGAGGCGCTCGTCGAACGGCTGATCGCGGCGGGGGTGGTCGGTCGCGACCCGCTGGTCGTCGAGGCACTGCGTGGTGGGCGACCCGCGGTCGGTGAGCGGACTCTCGAACGCCGGTTCCGCACCTCGACCGGCCTCACGCAGGGGGCGGTCCGCCAGATCGAACGCGTCCGCACCGCGGCGCTGCTGCTGAGTGCGGGTGAGACCGCGGCCGATGTCGTGGCCAAGCTCGACTACTACGACGAACCCCACCTCGCCCGCGCGCTGCGACGCTATGTCGGGCGCACAGCGCGGCAACTACGCGAAAGTGCGGGCGGGGCGATCGCGCTCGGTCAGCGCACCACGTCATAGACGAGTTTCGCCACACCGTTGCGGTAGGTGTCCGAATCACGCAGCCGCAGTTGCTGTTTCGGCCGGTCCGAATGACTGAAGAGGTTCTTGCCCGCGCCGAGCAGAACCGGGAAGACCAACAGGTTGTAGCGGTCGATCAGGTCGGCGTCGCCGAGACTCCGTGCCAGTTCGGCACTGCCGTGGACGAAGACGGCCCCACCGTCGGACTGCTTCAGCTTCTCCACGTCCGCGAGGGTACGCAGGATCGTGATCTCACCCCAGCCGTCGATCAGGTCGTCCTCGGACAGTGTCGAGGACACCACATACTTGGGCAGATCCTTGTACGCGGCGTGATCTTCGGAATCCCGCCAGATCGGCGCGAACGCCTCATAGCTGCGACGCCCGAACATCAGCGCCGAGGTTTCCGCGAGCTCCTCCCCCTTGAGCGAATACGCCTCAGGCACGAACTCGGTCTGCATCACCCACCCACCACTGCGATGCCCCTCGACGGTGCCACCTGGCGAATCGACCACCCCGTCGAGCGACATGAATCCCGTGTAAACCAGCTCGCGTGCCATGCGATTCCTCCTGAAGATCGTGCGTCGGACTGCACTCACCCTAAGTCGAGGCACCAACACCCGTCTTGGACGAAACCGACACGACCAACGCGCGAGCCACATCAACCGCGGTGGTCCGCCGGACAAGGCGAATCCGGCCGGAAGCACCCTCCCGGCCGGCTCACACCGCCGATCAAACCAATTCGGGCACGCGCAGGTGCGCGAAGCCGAGCCGGAACTCCGCTACATCGAGGACCTCGGCACTCAGACTGCGCGAGGCCGCGTCCCTCATCCGGTCCGTGTGTGCGCGACTGCTGTCCAACTCCTCGACACTCGACCACACCGTGGAGCCGACCGCACGCCCGGTTTCCCGGTCGACGAACAAGCTGGCGCTGCGGAATCCTTCGAGCTCCTCGAACGCCGGCAGCAGTCTGGTTTTGAAGGTGTCGATCAGCAGGTCCATCCCGGCCGGATCCATCTGCAACCAGGTGCATCGGGTGCACGCGCGCGGGCCTGCCAGATGTTCGCGGTGCATGACGGCAACATCCCATTCGTCGATCTTCTCGAGCCGCCCACTCATCGCCTGGGCCAGGCCGTCACGCAACGGCTGGGCACGCGACTGGCTCGATCGCAGCGCATCCTCCGAATCCCACGCGGTCGTGGCGATGCAACGTCCCGTCGCCCTGTTCACCATCAACGACAGGCCGACCCATCCGTCGAACTCGGGCAACTGCGGCATCACCTTGTTACGCAGATACGCGATCCCGCTGTCGATCGACGACGGCTGAGCCGCGATAGTGCTCGAACGTGCGTACACAGGCAACCTCCTGCTTCTCCGAAGAGTGGCGCCCCCGGTGGACACCACCGGACATACCCACTGTCCTCCGCGACGGCGCTCCGCACAATGCCGCACACCAGCACCCCGCCCGACCTCGGAATTTCGGCGAAATAGTCAGGCGACAAGTATTGACAGCAGGAGAAATCGGAGCAGACTGGAGACATACCGGAGCACCGGAAAATGGCTACGCTACCGACAGAGACGTCCGTCGACAGCGGTGAGTTGTTTTTCAGGATCCGGCTAAGCCCCCGGCAAGCCAGTCGAATTCCGGAGCTGTCAGCGACGACTGACAACTTTCGTTTCGATGGAGACTACCGGGGACTGTTCTGTATGGGGGCATCTCTCTGGTGAGTACCCCGAATCGATCGCTCCGCCGCCCTCCACATCAGTCGAGGAAGTAGGCGAGAGCCTTCTCATCGGAATCCAGGATCTCGTCCGCTGCCACGCCGAGCTCTACCGCCAGCTGGATCGATCCGGTCAGCGCAACCTGGACGTCGGGCGAGAAGGCTCGTTCGAGCAACCCGAGATAGTCCGACATGCCCTGGTCCAGCTTCGCCAGCATCTCCTGATACTCGGCGGCGAGCTGCTCGTCGAGGATGCGCTGCTCCTCGAGATAGCGCTCGATCAGCGCCGCCTCACGCTTCGACAGCGACGACGCCACAGCCTTGTACATCACGGTGCCGACCGTGGTGCCGATGACAGCACCGAGAACAGGAATCGGGATGGTCGCCTGGCCGACGAACGACGACAGCGCGCGCACAGCGGCCTCCAACGCCACCAGCTCGGCGTTCTCGATGAACTCCAGTTCGTCGATCTCGTTCCGGCGCAGCTTGTTCGCTTGCTCTGCGATACCGAAGGAAGCGGTGACGATCGAGCTCGCGACAGCGGCGGAGGTAGCGGTGAAATTCGTGAGCGCATAGATACTCAGTCCTCGGACACCGCCCTTGCCGAAGCCCCCGCCGGCTTCGCCTGCGATATCGACCCAGTCCTGCCCACTGAAATCATTGAGCCACTTACCTTCCCGGCGTCTGGCGACCACGGCCAGCACGAAGGCGGTCCCGCCCGCGAGCGTGGCGGCAGTCAGGCCCGCCGTCGCGCCTTCTCGCAAGTTGGGCAGGCTCTGCTGGTAGGCAACGTCGCGCGCGGACTGGTCTGTGGCGAGAAGCGATTCCTTCTCTGCCGCCATTGTCGCGGTGTAGGCATCGCGCTGTACATCGCCGTATTCGAGCGTCGAGGGTTCGAGCGAATCGAGGCCGACCGATCTGTCCTGGAAAAACGATTGAACCCGCTGCCAGTCTCTGAACGACGGGCCGTCGCCACTGCGTGACAGCTCTCGGCTCGCCTCCTCGGGCGACAACGAATGCAGCCGCTGGACCACCTCGAAAAAATCACGGGGGATCTGATACTTCCCGCCGTTGCGCACGTAGTCGGGATACTTCTGAAGGTGTTCGGCGATCGCACCCAGTGCGAAGCGACCGCCTGCCGCGACGAATTTCTGCTGAATCTCCACGGTGCCGCGCATCAGGTCTACGGGCCCGTTGTCGTTCACCCACCGATAAATGGGCTCCTGGCCCATGATCTGCTGCCGAGCGTTGCCGACGCCGACCTCCGCGACCTCGGCGATGAAGCCGTGCATGCCGTGTAGGCCACCCCGGTTGGCGGCGACCACCTCGAGGTCGATTTTCCTGATGGCCTCATCGATGCTGGTGAGCGCGTCCCGAAGGTGTACGTCCTGCCGGCTCGGCGCTCCGAGAAAGTTGTCGATGCGGAGCTGATTGAGATAGCTCACCCAGGAAGCGACCGCCTGCTCCTGGACGCTCGTCACGAGCCCGACTGTTTCACTCACTGTCGGTGTCCTGTTCGACGCGTCGGCTCAGCATGGCCGCGCACGACTTCGTGTTGTTCACCAAGGCTGCGAGTTCCATCCGTTCGGCGGACGAGAGCTCACGGAAGTCGGCCCGGAAGTGCGCCAGGGATTCTCCGTAGCCTTTCACCAGCCCTTCACGAAGCAAGATCGTCCGTTGGAGGAGGTTGTCGATCTGAGCATCCATGCCTTTGACGAGGACGGTGTTTCGCTTGATCGCGGTCAGCGCTTCCTGTTTCGCCTCTCGGTTCTCGAACTTCTTCTTCGCGAACAGGGCGATCGACGCGAGCAGGGTAGCGCCCGCGATAGTCCAGCCGATCGGACCGGCGAGCGCGAGCAGTGTGGTGCCCGCGGCCGTGCCTCCCCCACCGGCGGCCAGTGCGCCGCCACCGAGCCACGCCAGCGCTGCCCGACTGGCCGCCGCACCGGAAAGCGTCGAGATCGCGGTGCCGGTCGACGCTGTCCCGAACGTGGTGGCAACCCAGATCGCCACGGACGGCGCGAGCCTTGCCACCGCGGTTCCCGCAGCGAACCCCGCACCGGCGCCTGCCGCCGACAGCCGCGCCGCTTCCAGCTCCTTCTGCGCGAACTCCTCCGCATCGAGGAACCTCGTCCGGTGCACTTCGATCTCCTCGAAGTCGGTGCCGAACGACTTCGGGGTGTTGGCGATGCTGTTCACCAACTGCTCGACCAGCTCGATCAGATCCGTCGAACGTTCGCGCTGACGCAGTAGCGACAGACCCCTGTCGGCCATGGAGGTGAAGACGTCGTTGTATTCGGCCACAGCCATTTCGTAGGGGTCCGCCTTCTTGACGGTCAGCTTTTCGACGCGTCCCCTGGCAGCTTCCTTGACGCTGCCGACCTGCCCGACGAACTGTGTCGACGCGGTCCGCGCGACCTTGCCGAGGCCGTCGACGGTCCTGCCGATGCCCTCCCTGGTGTTGCCCACGTTGAGCTGGTCGACCATCGCGTCCTCCGAAATCAGTGTGCCTTACCCACTTTGGGAGGATATAGACATGGTGTGACAAGTTGCACAGAACCCGATAACACCCAACGTGGGGTGCGTCATTGGTGGGCGACCGACTACTGCGCATGGTCGATCTCGACCGGCCGCGCGACAATCTCGCGAGCGGGTCGATCGCGACCACCAGCGAGGTCGGGTGCCCGTGCGTCTGCGCACGACGACCTTGCCAGTTGGCAGTTTCTCGAACCGCAGATGTGGATCGGCCCGGACGACTTCGTAGTTCAAACTCACTCAATCCCCCGAACTGGCTGAGCAACTCGTCGCGACCGGCGACAGCACCATCTACTATCGGAACTCGACGCCCCGTACTGGGGAACAGAGGGCTCGGATGGAGCCGATTGGATGGGTCGACTCCCGGAGCTGATGCGAGCCGAATCGGCTTGTGCGCAGGGCGAAATCGCCAAGCCGTGCTGAGCCCGCAGACGCTCGGATTCAGCCATTGGGACGATAGGACCGAACTTTGTTTCGACCTGATCCTGAACACGAGGCCGCCGCCCCGTACACGCGGGCGTTCCTGACGGTCTACGACGCATGGGTTATCCGCCTGAGCAACAGATTTGCCTGGCAATGCGACTCCGACGTCATGCTCGAGCTCTACGAACAGAACCTCGGGCGGCGGCACCTCGAGATCGGTCCCGGCAGCGGTTGGTATCTCGCGAACACCTCTGCCGCGCCCGACCCGGGGCACATCACGCTGATGGACTTGAATCCGACTCCGCTATCGTTCACCGCCCGCCGCATCAGCAAACCTGATCGGGTGGTGGACTCGGTCTGCGGAAGTGTCCTGAATCCGGTCCCGGTCGAGGCCGGAGCGGGATACGACTCGATCGGAATCAACTTCGTATTGCACTGCGTACCAGGCGATTTCATCACGAAGGGGGTGGCGTTTCGCCACCTCGCCGACGTGCTCGCCGATGACGGCGTGCTGTTCGGTTCCACCATCCTCGGCCGGAACAATGCTCCTCGCACCTTGTTCGGCCGCGCACTCACCGCTGTCTACAGTCGGCTAGGCGCATTCAACAATCGCCACGACAACCGCGGCGAACTCGAGACCTCCCTTGAAGAGGCGTTCGGCGAGTACAGCATCACCGACGTCGGCGCCGTCACGCTGTTCACAGCTCGACTACCGCGTCGCCAGCCACCGACGACTTCGATGTGAAGCTCTTTGGGAACAGCTCTTTCGACCCCGCAAGCCGTTGTCTTGACAAGAGGATCTCGAAGAAACCGTGACCTGAGAAGCCTTACGACGGCAATCTCAGCCCATGTTCCACTTGCGCCGACTCCAGAGCGTTTCGAGTTGGCCCGAGACCTGCTCGGCGCCGGATGGCAAAGCGATCGAGCGTGCGGCGTCCCACACTCTTGCCATCACAGACCGCACAGTGTTCTGCGCCACGCGCTGCGCCAACCCCCACGAGCGGGCTTCGGCCACCAAGTCGGCTTCATCGACGGTATCGATGGTGGTGCGTCCGTTGATCACCTGGCCTGTCCCTTTGAAACGAGAATCCAGATACATGACCGGGGCTGAGTCGTATAGCGGCGCCAATGACACCTCGCCGCGACGGCCTAGCAGCAGCGAATAGTTCTTCGAGTGAGCGTCGCCATTGCCCACGATCACATTGAAGGTCATGGCCGACAGCAGATCGACGCGAAATGCTTGGGGATCGATCGCCCGGTCGGCCGCCACAGAGGCGATACGGCGCAACCGCGAACCGAGACGTTCGAATTCGGCCGTACTTTCGTATTTTGCGTCCGGGTCCAAGCCGAGGGCTTGACAGAAGTCTTCCTGGTGCAGCCGTCCTCCCTCATCAGCACGGTCATAGCGTGCGACAACGAGCGCGCTGCGTCCGCCGAATGTTTGGACTGCTGTCTGTGCAGCACGGAGACCTGCCGCACGTGCGACCGACATCGCCCAGTGCTCTGTCTGAATAAGATGTGACACTGTCGCGCCACCCAATGGCTCGGGTTTGATGATGTGCGTCGAGATCGAGCCCCCCTCGGGCCATCCCCAGGATCCGTCCGGCCGGGCGACCAGCAGCACCTTGTCCTGAATGCCCGCCAGCGACGCTTGTGGCACCGCTCCTTCGGGGAGGTGATACGTCGGGAGGTCTGCGACGATCCGGTTCACCTCGTCACTGGACAGATCTCTGACGCTACCCGCGGTCGGCCGTTCGCCTTCGGGGAGAAACTGCACCGCGCCGGCGCATTCGGCGCCAACCGCTCGCAGGAGTGCGAGCTTGTCGATGGCGGTGACTCCAAGACTCGCGGCGAGATGTCGACGCAGATTCCCTTCGGGCAACAGTCCTTCCAGAAACGCAGCTACGGGTCGGGGCCCCACACCCTTCGTATCAGCTACCGGCTTGGTATCGAACGGGAGGGCAAGCGAAAGCACCCGCGCCCCCTGACCGAAAACATCGAGCGCTTCGTCGGTGAAATCGAGCCTGTATCGATAGGTGCTGGGTTCAGTGAGGCGGGCGACGTGGTGCCCGTACAACCACACGTCCAGGGCGGGACCCTTCTTCCTGGCCATCGAATCACCCAGCCTCGACGGTGACCTGGCTGAACTTGGGTACGACCACTGCTTCGTAGCCACACTCGGATAGCGCCCGGATGGCCGTTTCCATACTGACAGCACCACCGCGTTCCAGCCGTGACACCGTCATCCTCGTAACGCCTAATCGCTCGGCCAGATCAGCCTGCTGCAGGCCCCGCCGCTCCCGAGCACGGCGTACAGCTCGGCCGAACTCTGCCGAGGTGAGGGCACGCATCTGATCCATATAACGATCATAGCGCGAAGTTCCCGAGATGATCCATTTATCGATCATTGGGCACAGTTGCGACAGAAGATCGATATATGAATCATCGCCGTCTGTAACCAGTGTTTCGCCGGCCGCCTCACGGGCTGTGCTCCATGTCAGCACTGGCGTCAGCTGAGCGTCAGGTCCGTGTCAGCGAGGCCGGACAAAGTGTGTTCATCGAACAAAGCGGTCCTACTCCGAAAGGGATGGACCACAACGGATTACGAGGAGCACACCATGAACGCCACCGTCACCCTGACCGACCAGGACAAGGCCACCCTGCGGACCGCCGCCTATGGGGCCGTCTCGTTGATCGCTGCCGCGGGGGCTCCGCACAAGGCTGTCTCGCACGGGACCATCGCCCTCACTTCCGCGACGGGACTTGTCGGTCATGTTCTGTCGGCGAAGTCCCGTGATATCCGCTTGCCGGGCAAGACTGTGGCCGAACTCGCCGACACCGTGCTGCCCAGCCTCACGGCCGCGATGGCCGCGCTCGCCGCTTACCCCGGCGAGGCAGCCAACTTCCGCGACACCGTGCTGATCGCGATCGAGCCGGCTACGCACGCCGCCAAGGGTGCTCCGCTCCCGGCGGTGACCGCGATGGCCGCCAAGATCGCGGGTGCGCTCGGGGTTTGACCACCGAGCGGTTCCGCGAACGCCGGCACCATCGGCGGTCGCGGATCGGGAACCCAACCCAATACTGAATGCAATTGCGGCGCCCCTGATCTCACGATCCGGGGCGCCGTTGTGCCGCCTATGTACCCGACAAACCCAAAGGTCCATCACGGTCGATTTCCGCACCAGGAAGTTCGCACTCGTCGGAAAAGTCTGCACCACAGCCGGTTTCGGCGGGCGGGGGCAGGCGTAGCGCACCCTCATTACGGAACTACGAGTTTCGCAATGTGTCGACCGCGACGATGCGCTCTGCGGTGGGAGCGTGATCGGGATCGGCGAGCCACTGACTGGCCACACCCACGAGCAGCGCGAAGTAGTGGGACCCGACCGCATCGATGGCATCGGCATCGGCGGTGTCGAGGTCGAGCCCGCCGAAGGCGCGGGCGAGGATGCGGCGGGCCGCACGCTGGCCGGTGGCGATCATCGCCCTGATCTCCTCGTCGTGACGGGCGGCCGACACCGACTCGAAGTTCACGTACCACAGCGCCCGGTGCTCGTCGATCGACGCGATGATTCGTTCCCACCTGGCCGCGTTGCCCGCCGGGCCGGGTGGATCCACGCCGTCTAGAGCCGCGAAAAGTACGTCACCCCATTCCCGGTTGAGGTCGTGCAACGTCTCGGTGAGCAGGCGCTCCTTGGAGCCGAAGTGGTAGTTGATCGACGCCTGATTGGCTCCCGACGCCTTGACCAGCTCGCGCACGGTCGTGTTCGCGTAGCCCAGCGAGAGCAGACAGTCACGTGCCGCCTGCCGGAGCTTGTCTCGATTGCTCATGTCCCGATAGTATATATAAACGTTCGTTTACAACGAACGTTTAGAACATTCGTTCACATGGAGGAATCCCATGCACGCCACAACTTCGGCCCCGCCAGTGCTGTCACTGCGCGGACTGCGCCGCGAATACCCCGGTGAGAGCGGGTCGGTCCACGCGCTGCGCGGTGTCGACCTCGACCTCGCGCCCGGTTCGTTCACGGCCGTCATGGGCCCCTCGGGCTCGGGCAAAACCACGCTCCTGCACTGCGCGGCCGGACTACAGCCACCCACCTCGGGGCGCATCACCTTCGGCGGCCAGGCGCTGGACGCTCTCGACCAGACCGAGCTGGCGAAACTGCGTCGCCGCCGGATCGGTTTCGTGTTCCAGTCGTTCAACCTGCTGCCCGCACTGTCGACCATCGACAATGTGGAACTGCCGCTGCGCCTGGACGGACGACGCCCCGACCGCGACCGCACCCGCGCGCTCCTGGCCCACGTCGGTCTCGGCGAGCGCGCCGATCACCGGCCCGACCAGCTCTCCGGGGGCCAACGCCAGCGCGTCGCGATCGCCCGTGCGCTGATCACCGACCCGGAGGTGGTGTTCGCCGACGAGCCGACCGGCGCACTCGACATCCGTAGCGCCCGTGACGTTCTCACCCTGCTGCGCCGCCTGGCCGACCAGGGGCAGACCATCATCATGGTCACTCACGACCCGGTTGCCGCGTCGTACTCCGACGAGGTCTTGTTCCTCGCCGACGGCGCCCTCGTCGACCGCCTCGCGCGACCGACGGCGGGCGATGTCGCGAACCGGATGGCCATGCTGGTCGAATCCGCCGAACGCGGCTCGAACGCGTGGTCGCGATGATGCGCCTGGCCGCGCGCTCGTTCGCGCACCACCGAACCTCCGCCGTCGCCACCGGGCTCGTCGCGGCCGCCGGAACCGCGCTGGTCACCGCCATGGCAGGGCTGTTGGGCACCGGACTTTCCGCCGCCGAGGGCGACCGCGATTTTCTCGTGCAGTTCCCGCTCATCCTCGGCGGCTGGGTACTGGCGATCGTCCTGTTCGCCATGATCTCCACGATCGCGGTGGCACTGCACGGCAGGACGAACGAGATCGCGGGCATCCGTCTCATCGGCGCCACGCCGTCGCAGATACGCCGGATGGTCGCCGGTGAGACCGCCATCGTGGCGAGCATCGCCGCCGTGCCGGGCTTGGTCGGTGGACAACTGCTCGGCGCGGGCCTGCTCGCGGGAATCCGCAGCGCGGACCTGGTCGACGACACCACCGGCTATTCACCCGGCGCGACGCTCCCCTCGATCGCGACCGTGCTGATGCTGGGTGCGGCCGTCGCCGCCGCCTGGCTCGGCAGCCGCACCATCGCCGCCCGCAGCCCCATCGAAGACCCCACGCCTGCACGAATGCGCGGTGGTGCGACGCGCATCCGCCGGATCGCGGCAGGTGCGGCGCTCGCGGCCGGTCTGGGATCGTCGACGGCCGTACTCGCGGTCGATGCGGACAATATCCTGACCACCGCGCTCACCGGTCCGGCGTGTGTCCTCGCGGCAGTCGGGTCCGGCCTGCTCGCACCGGAGCTGATCCGTGCGGCGCACCGCGTGATCGCCAAGGTCCCGGCTCTGCGCTCGGGCCCGGCCGGGCACCTTATCGCACTCAATCTCGCCACCGCACCGGAACGGATACGTCCCGCGGTCACCTTCCTGACCCTGTTCGTCGGGGTCGCCGCAGGCACCCTGTCCATGCAGAGCATCGAGAGCGGTTACGGCACCGGCGGCAGCGACGGGGAACTGATGGCCACCATCAACTACCTGGTGGTATTCCTCATCGCCGCGTTCATGGCAATCGCCTTGTCCAACAACCTGATTGCCTCCATCGCCCGCCGCCACCCGGAGTTCGCCACCATGCACCTCATCGGCGCGACGGCGAGCCAGTCACAGCGGATGCTCATCGGCGAGGCCGCCGCAGCCGTCATCGTCAGCGCTGTCACCGGTGCGCTCGGAGCGTTCGTCACCACCGTCCCGTTCGCGATCGTGAAGACCGGTGATCCGCTCGCCGCGTTCGCACCAGTGCCCTATGCGCTCGCCGTCGTGCTCGGTGCGGGCACAACGGTCGGGGTGACCGCGGCGGCAGGCCGTCGAGCGGTTCGAGCAGCTGCGGCGTAACAGCGACAAACCCGTCGGCCGACCGGACAGGCGTCAACCGGTCGGCTCGACGCTTTCGCTACGTCGCGGCCCATTCGCGGAAAGCGGCGACGAACTCCTCGGGTGCGTCCGACTCCACGTAAGTTCCCGCACCCTCGACGATCACGGTCTTGTGCTCGACGAATGTCGCTTCGAGACGCTCGCGCTCCTGAGCGCGGAAGGCGATGTCGGCGTCACCCCACACGATCAGCGTCGGCAGGTGGGCGATGGCGGCGAGTCCGGCCTCGACTTCGGCGAAGAATGCCCGGCTGGCCAGGACACGGCCGGGCAGCACGGCGCAGGCCTGACGGCGCTCCGGCGTATCCAATGCCTTGCTGTAGTGCGACATTTCGGCCGCTGTCGGCTTGCGCCTGCGGTGGCCGGTGGGAATGAAGGTGTTGACCAGCAGATTGAACCGGCGGATCAGGAAGCGGCTCGAGGGCCCGCCGGCGAGGCGGCCGAAAGCCTCGAAGTGGAGGACTCCGTTGACCGGCCAGGCCCAGGTATTGGCGAGCACCAACCGATCGAAGACGGCAGGCCGACGCTGCACGACAGCCAGGCCGATCGTGCCACCCCAGTCCTGCCCGACCAGGGTGACGCCGTCGAGGCCGAGCTGGTCGACGAAGGCGGTGACCACGTCGGCGTGTTCTTCCGGCAGGTAGCCGTAGCCGGGCTTCGCCGTCGACAACCCGAAGCCGGGGTAGTCCAGGGCGATGCATCGATAGTCGTCGCGCAGCGCACGGATCACGTCGCGCCAGAGGAACGACCAGGTCGGATTGCCGTGCAGGAACAGCAGTGTGGGGCCTGACCCCTCGTCGACGTAATGCACGGTGTGCCCGTCGACCTCGACGAATCGGCTCTCGAACGGGAACAGTTCGTCGTCGACCCAACCGGGCCGCACGCTCTTGGTTGTGTCGGCCACGGCGGTCTCCTCAGAACTCGGCATCAGAGTATGATTGAATATCTCACGCGCACTTTAGAATATCAAGAGTTAGTAGGTGATGATGCGCAGCTACGGTCAGTACTGCGGGCTCGCCCGAGCCGTCGAAGTCGTCGGCGACCGGTGGAATCTGCTCATAGTCCGGGAACTCCTCCTCGCCCCGGCCCGCTACCGCGACCTTCTCGAAGGCCTTCCCGGTATCGCGACGAATCTGCTGGCGGACCGGCTGCGCGACCTCGAGGCGTCGGGTGTGATCGAGCGGCGGTTGACCGGCGAGGGCAGCGTCGTCGAGTACGCCCTCACACCGTGGGGTGCCGAGCTGCGTGAACCGATCGAAGGATTGATCCGCTGGTCGACGCCACTGATGAGCCGTGGCCCGGCCGAGGGTGACGCGTTCCGTCCGGGATGGCTCGCGCTCGCGCTCCCCGCTTTGCTCAACGCGCGGGTCGAGCTTCGCCGTGCGGTGACGATCGGCCTGGAGATCGAAGCGGAGTTCTTCCAGCTGCGCGGCACCCGCTCGGGCTTCGAGGTCGGCCGGCATGACGGCCGCGAACTCGACGCAGGCGTCCGCGCCGATCCCGGATGCCTGCTCGGCCTCGCCGCCGGCGCGCTGACGCTGGACGAGGCGCGCGCCCTCCGGTTGATCGAGATCGACGGCGACGAGTCCGTGATCGACACCGTTTTCGGCGGCTGACGGGCGCATCCCGGCCAGCGGCCACCGCCACCGTTTGCGCATTGATTCGACGTACGTCAATATCGATGCATGTCGAAGTCGGAGCTGAACCTGATGGCCGATGCCGCGTGCTGCGCGGAACCGGTCGTTCGCGATCCCTTGACCCACACCGAGGCGGCCGAGCTCGCCGCGGTGTTCAAGGCGTTGTCGGATCCGGTGCGGCTTCGGCTGCTGTCGCTGGTCGCGAGTCGCGCTGGTGGTGAGGCATGCGTGTGCGATATCTCCGACGGTGTCGAGGTGAGCCAGCCGACCATCTCCCATCACCTCAAGGTGCTGCGCGAGGCGGGGCTGCTCACCAGTGAGCGGCGCGCTTCGTGGGTGTACTACCGCGTGGTGCCCGAAGCGTTCGCCCGCATTTCCAGCGCGCTGAGCACCGAGGATGTGCCCGCGTGAGCACGGCGACCACCGCCGAGCAGCCGCCCGTCGTCGGCAAGCTGTCGACCCTCGACCGGTTCCTTCCGCTGTGGATCGGTGCGGCGATGCTGGCCGGGATCTTGTTGGGGCGCATGGTGCCCGGACTCGGCGACACCCTCGGCGCGGTCGAGATCGACGGTGTTTCGCTGCCGATCGCCATCGGTCTGCTCATCATGATGTACCCGGTACTGGCCAAGGTGCGCTACGACCGGCTCGACACCGTCACCGGCGACCGCAAACTCCTCATCGGCTCCCTGGTGCTGAACTGGGTGCTCGGCCCCGCCCTCATGTTCGCCCTGGCCTGGATCTTCCTGCCCGACCTGCCCGAATACCGCACCGGCCTGATCATCGTCGGCCTGGCCCGCTGCATCGCCATGGTCATCATCTGGAACGACCTGGCCTGCGGTGATCGCGAGGCCGCCGCCGTGCTGGTCGCCCTGAACTCGGTGTTCCAGGTGTTCATGTTCGCCGTACTCGGCTGGTTCTACCTGTCGGTGCTGCCCGGCTGGCTCGGCCTGGAACAGACCACCATCGACACCTCCCCCTGGGAGATCGCGAAATCGGTCCTGATCTTCCTCGGCATCCCCCTGCTGGCCGGGTACCTGAGCAGGCGCATCGGTGAACGGGCCAAGGGACGTGACTGGTACGAGTCGACATTCCTGCCCAAGATCGGGCCGTGGGCGCTGTACGGGCTGCTGTTCACGATCGTGATCCTGTTCGCACTCCAGGGCCGTCAGATCACCTCCCACCCGTGGGACGTGGCACGTATCGCGCTGCCGCTGCTGGTGTACTTCGCCGTGATGTGGGGTGGCGGGTACGCGCTCGGGGCCGTCATGGGCCTGGGCTACGCGCGCACCACCACCCTCGCGTTCACCGCCGCGGGCAACAACTTCGAACTCGCCATCGCCGTGGCGATCGCCACCTACGGCGCCACCTCCGGCGAGGCTCTTGCCGGTGTTGTCGGGCCGTTGATCGAGGTCCCGGTTCTTGTGGCCCTGGTGTACGTCTCGCTGGCGCTGCGCAACCGATTCGCCGGTACTACGCCGACTTTCACTTCCGAGGACATCAAATGAGCGACAGACCGTCGGTGCTCTTCGTCTGCGTCCACAACGCCGGACGATCCCAGATGGCACAGGGGTTCCTCACTTACCTCGCGGGCGATGCGATCGAGGTCCGTTCCGCGGGCAGTGCTCCTGGCGACACCCTGAATCCCGCCGCCGTCGCAGCCATGGCCGAACTCGGCATCGACATCACCGCCCAGTCCCCCAAAATCCTCACCCCCGAAGCAGTGGAGACGTCCACGGTCGTCATCACGATGGGTTGCGGCGACGCCTGCCCCTACTTCCCCGGCATCGATTACCGGGACTGGAAGTTGGACGATCCGGCAGGCAAGGGCATCGAATCGGTGCGCCCGATCCGCGACGAGATCAAGAAGCGCATCGACGATTTGATCGCCGAATTGCTGCCAAAAGGCTGACGCTGCGACTTGCCCACAACACCGTCGACATCAGTGATACCTAGCGGTATCATGCGTGTATGGCTATGACTCTGCGGTTGTCCGATGAACAGGCAGATGCCCTGCGGCGGCGCGCGGAGGCTGAACACACGTCGATGCAGCAGATCGCCTTGGCAGCTATCGACCACTACATCAACCAACCGGCGGAGCCGAGTCGGCGTCGTGCCGTGCCGGTCGATGAACTGTTCGAGCTGTTCAGTGACCTACCACCGATGGACCCTGACCGGTTCCGGTCAGACCAAGAAAAATACGTCGATGGAGTAGCTCATTTCGACACCTATCTGCGGGATGCGCGATCCGGTGACGCCGAATGACCGCCAAACATCTGCGCGGCCTTGCCGACACCAACATCCTGATCTATCTGGAGCGAATCCCCAAGGAGTCACTGCCGGGTGAGCTCTTGACCAGCACCGTGACCCTGGCCGAATTATCGGCGGGCGTGCACCAAACCGACGATGCCGTAGAGCGTGCACGTCGTATCGCCCGCCTCCAGCGAACGGAGGCCGTGTTCGACCCCTTGCCATTCGATACGGAGGCAGCCCGCCAGTACGGCTTGATTGCCGCAGCGGTGATCGCCTACGGGCGCAAGCCACGGCGTCGCGAAGCTGATCTGATGATTGCGTCGATCGCCGTCGCCCGTCGTCTGCCGCTGTTCACAACCAATCCCGACGACTTCAAGGGCACCGAAGGTGTCGTCACGGTGGTACCGGTCGAACGTCCGTAGGATCTTCCCGTAAACCGCCCCACGCCTAGCGACACAGATCCACCAGTCGGCGAAGGCCGTCGATGAACTGATGGTCGGTGCAGGGATCGATGTGGATATCTTCGCCGTGGCGGGTGTAGAGGTATCTTCCGTCGTTTCGGACGTCGAACCAGCTCACGTACCTCGAAGCGGCTCTGCTGGTGTGGGTGATCTTCACCGACCCGCTGCCGGTTCGGGGTGCCGCCAAAGATCTCGCATGCGGGTGGACTCGCGGATGGGGGGCTGCGGACCAAGAGTCTTCCTGACCTCGGTCTTGTAGGCGGTCCAGGATGAAATGATAGGACAGGGCAATGCGGGTCGGGGTTGTGGGTTTGCGGATGGGGTTGCATCTGGCGACGTGGTGTCGGCGGCTGGGAATGGAGGTGGTCGCCGCGTGTGATCGGGATGCGGCGAGACGGGGCGAGGCGGCCGAGATGCTGCCTGGGACAACCTTCTTCGAGGAATGGGCCGCGCTTCTCGATCAACCCATGGATGCCGTGGTGCTGGCCAACGACTTCGACGAGCACGCACCCTTGGCCATCGCCTTCCTCGATCGGGGCATCCACGTCCTGTCGGAATCGGCTGCCTGCGTGGACGAGCGGCAGGCGGCGGAGTTGCTCGCGGCCGAGCGGCGGTCGTCGGCGACGTACTCGTTCGCCGAGAACTACGTGTTCCATCCTCATGTGAATCTCATCCGGAAAGCCTTGGCGAACGGGGAGATCGGCCGACCCACCCTGATCGAGGCCGACTATCTGCACGCCATGTCGCCCGCCGACGTGACGGGCCTGATCGGCGATCCCGCCCACTGGCGCGGACGCATCGAACCGACGGCCTACTGCACGCACACCCTCTCCCCCATCCTCTCCCTCACCGGTCAACTGCCGGTCGAGGTGTCGGCGTACCCGGTCGACACCGCCGATCCGCGAGCGGCCGTCGTCATGGTGGTCCGGCTCAGTGGGGGCGGGCTGGCGATCAGCAGGCACGGGTTCCTGCAAGGCGAACCCGACAGCCACTGGAGCTGGGTTTCGGTGCGCGGTACCGAAGGGCTGGCGGAATCGGTGCGGGCGCCCGGGGATCGCGCCTGGTCGGTGCGGGTGCGCACCGAAGGATGGGTGGGCGGCGTCACCGTCGACGAAGAACGCGCACCCACACCCAGGTGTCTGGCCGACGGCACTCCGGTCGAGCCGAAAGCCGAGGGCACGGTCCGCATCCTCGAGGGGTTCCGCGCATGCGTCGAACACGGCGCGAAGCCCTTGGTCCCGGTAGAGCAGGCGATCGCGGCATCGCTGGTCGGCGTCGTGGGCGCGCGGTCCCTGCGCGAGGGCTCCCGCCCGATCGAAATGCCGGAACTGTTCGAGTGAACTGCCGCACACCACGGCCGGCCCCGCCGCTCTCGACACCTGACGTAGGTAGCCGCGGACAGCCATTCGTCGGGGGCCGGGAGAATGGCGGGATGGCAGGTGGCGTCGAAGCTCAGTTGAGTGCGTTGCTCGGACCGCTGCGGCGGGCGGTGTTGCGGCGGACACGGGCAATGGAGGGTTTGCCCGATCTGCCGGAGGCGCGGATCGAACTACTGAGATTGCTTGTCGCACATGATGGTCTGGCGCCGGGGCGCGCCGCGGACGAGCTCAAGGTGGCGCAGTCGACGGTGAGCAATCTGGTTCGGACGATGGCCGATCTGGTGGATCGGGTTCCGTCGACCGAGGACGGGCGCGGGGCGGTGCTGGTGGCGTCGGCGCGGGCCCGGGAACTGCTGGCCAGGTACGACCGGGCCAGTGCGGCCATGCTGCGGGACTCGCTGGCGAAACTGTCACCGGCGGATCGACGGGTGTTGGAATCCGCCGTGCCCGCCTTGCAGCGGCTGCTGGCCGTGCTGGACGAATAGGTCGCGCACTCTTCCCACTGTGAGGCCGGTCACCTACAGTAGTTTTGTTTCAAAAGCATTTCACTGTGGGAGCGTGCGTTGCGGAGCCCGAACTTCATCCGCCAGTTGTTGGCGGCAGCCGTTGTCCTCGCGAGTGCCGGTGCGGCGGTGGTGGTTTCGCCCGCCGCCGCGGCACCCGACGATACGGTGGTCACCGTCTCGGGCGGGCCGATCAGCGGTCGGCACACCAACGGCATCGTCGAATACCTCGGTGTTCCGTTCGCCGCCGCGACCGCGGGCGAAAACCGTTTCGCCCCTCCGCGGCCCGCTGTTCCGTGGACAGATGTGCGTGCGGCGGTCGCGCATGGACCGCAGTGTCCGCAGGCGTCTCCGGCGCCGTTCGGACTGGCGCTGCAGGAATCCGGTGAGGACTGCCTGAGCATCGATATCTATGTGCCGGAAAACCCTGCGGGCGCGAATCTTCCGGTGATGGTCTGGCTTTACGGTGGCGCCTTCGTACTCGGCTCCAACGCTCAGTACGACTCCCCGGACCGATTGGTGCGTGAGGGCAAGGTCATCGTGGCCATCCCCAACTACCGGGTCGGCCCGTTCGGTTTCCTCGCACTGCCGGAACTGGCCGACAGCACAAGCGGCATCACGGGAACGTACGGCACGCTCGATCAGCAGGCGGCGCTGCGCTGGGTTCAGGAGAATGCGGCCGCGTTCGGTGGTGACCCCGGCAATGTCACCCTCTTCGGCGAATCGGCCGGTGGGATGAGTGTGTGCACCCAGCTCGCTTCGCCGCTGGCACAGGGCCTTTTCCACCGGGCGATCATTCAGAGTGGGTCGTGCGCGCGGAGCCCGCTGTCACCGCCGGACAGAGAACTCGCCTTCCAGCGGTCGGCCGACTACGCGGCGAGCCTCGGGTGCCACGATCCGTACACGCGACTGAACTGCCTGCGCGCGCTTCCGGTCGAAAAGCTGCTGGATTCGCCCAGTGCCGAATTGCATTCGATGGCGATCACCTGGAGCCCCGTACAGGACGGGGTCGTGTTGACCTCCACTCCCGAAGAGGCGCTCGCCGCCGGAGCCGCGCGCGATATACCGCTGGTGGTCGGCAGCAATGCCGACGAGGGCGCCGCTTTCATCGCACTGCTCGACTATCTGAAGGGCACGATCCCCGATGAATCCGATTACCTGACCTGGGCGCAGGAACTGTTCGGCGACAACGCCGGCCAGGTTCTGCGCCGATACCCGTCGGCCGACTTTCCCTCCCCGGTCAAGGCGAAGGAAAAGGTGCTCACAGACGGATTCTTCGCTTGCCCAGCACTTTTCACCACCGAGGCCGCACGTGCCGGTGGCGCCGAGGTCTGGCAATACCGATTCAACGAAGCACCACTCGGCCAGAACCCGTTGCTGCCCGGCGCCTTTCACGCGGCCGAACTTCCCTACGTGTTCACCGATCTGCTCGGCATCCCGATCCCGTTGCCACCGGCAGGCGACCAGCTCTCCCGCCGCATTCAGCAGAGCTGGGCCCGGTTCGCCCACACCGGCGATCCGGTGACAGCGGACTTCGCCGACTGGCCGACCACCTCCGGCGCCACCCTCGAAATGAGCAGCGCCGGCATCAATACCAGCGATTCTTTTGCGCAACAGCATCATTGCGACCTGTGGTCGGGGATCAGCCGGATCGGTTAGTCAGAATTTGCCGGTGTGGTGCACGATCCGGTGGCCGAGCTGGGTGGCGAGTTCGCTGACGAAGGTGTCGTGCAACGGTGGCCAGTGCCAGAATTCGACCGCCAGCGCGCCGAGGGCGAAGTCGTCTGACCAGGTCCAAGCATTGATCGGTGCGGATGTCCGACAGGTTCGGCAGGTGACGTCGCCGACGCCGGTGGTCACCCATTCCTCGATCGCGGACGAAAACGGTTGCCAGACAGTGGGGTCGGCTTCCCATCGGTTCGGGTAGTCGATGATGACGGTGCGGGTGGCGCAGTGGGGGCAGGTGGCGTACTCGGGTTCGGTTTCACCCTGGCCGCCGTGATGGGCGTGGCGGCCGACGATGACGGCGACCGGGCCGGGCAGCCAATCGGCGCCCCAGTTGTCCGCGATACCCGCCCACTGCGCCCCGGGGACGTAGCCCGCCTCGACCTTCGAGCTGTACATCGACTCGCTGGACATCTCTCGCGTCAGCAAGCCACGCGACACCATCCAGTCCACCACCCGCGCACCGAGCGCCTCCGCTGCGGCCGCACCCACCTCGACATCGACGATCCGCTCGAAATAGTCACCCACCCACGCATGGTGCCACGGCTCACCCATGATGGCGGTGCCCGAAAGCACCCGCAGATCGCTCGCCCGCTGGCGTGGACCAGGGGCGCGGGCGGGATCGCAGCTCAGCGGGAGTAATCGCGGAAGGTCATGACGCCGCCGACCATGATGGCTACGACCATGAAGAGGTACACGACGACGCGCAGCCAGGTCGGACCGTAGAACGTCACCGCCATGGTTGCTCCCAGCGCTACGAGAATCAGCACCACCCCGTAGAAGGGGGTGCGTTGTTCTCTGTCGACCATGGTTCCAGTGTCCGCCGAATGCGCGCGCGGTGCCATGAGCAACGATTCTGCCCGAAATCGGGCAGGGAACTTGGCGGAAACGATCGCGGCGGGTAAGATTGCGGCGGTGAACGACGGATCCTCGGCGGAGCTGGTGCGGCATGTGGCCATGTCCACGGGGCTTCCGGAGCGGGTCGCGGCTCGAGTGGTCGCCGATATCGTCGGATATTTCGACGAGACGGCCGAGGAGTTCGTGCGCCGCAGGCACGGGGAGTTGCAGGCCCGGCAGGTGCGCAATGCCGAGATCTGGCGGTTGCTCGCGGGCGAACTCGCGCAGCGGCCGGTGGCGGCTCCCCGGTTCACCGAACGGCAGTTGCGGCGCATCGTCTACGGGTAAAGGAGCCGGCATGTGTGGAATCGTCGGGTACGTCGGGCATCGGCAAGCGGTTCCGGTGCTGCTGGAAGGGTTGCATCGACTCGAGTACCGGGGCTACGACTCGGCGGGTCTTGCACTGCCGTACCGGGGCAAATTGCGGGTTCGCAAGACACAGGGCCGGGTGCAGGATCTGCGCGACAAGGGCGATACCGCCACACTGCCCGGCAATGTCGGCATCGCGCACACCCGATGGGCCACCCACGGCGAGCCGAGTGACGCCAACGCCCACCCGCACACCGACACCAGCGGCCGAATCGCGGTGGTACACAACGGCATCGTCGAGAACGCCGAACAGCTGCGGTCCGAGCTCACCACGCTCGGTGTGGAGCTGGTCTCCGATACCGACACCGAGGCCATCGCGCATCTGATCGCGGCCGAGCTCGACGTCACCGACTCCCTCGAGGCCGCCGTGCGCGCCGCGCTGCACCGCGTGCAGGGCACCTACGGGCTGCTGGTGCTCGACGCGCGCCGGCCCGACGAGCTGGTCGTTGCCCGCAACGGCAGCCCGATCGTGCTCGGTGTCGGCGACGGCGAGATGTTCATCGCCTCCGATGTCGCCGCCCTGGTGCACCACACCCAGCGGGTGGTGTTCCTCGACGACGGCGAGATCGCCACCCTGCGCGCCGACGGATTCCGCACCAGCACCCTCGGCGCCGAACCCGAGCAGACCGACAAGGTACCGACCACCATCGACATGGCCGCCGAGGACTACGCGCTCGGCGGCTACCCCGACTTCATGCGCAAGGAGATCGCCGAGCAGAGCGAGGCCGTGCGCCGGGCCCTGCGCGGCCGCCTCGACGACCGCTTCGCCACCGCGCGCCTGGGCGGTCTGAACATGGACGCCCGCGAACTGCGCGGCATCAGCAAGGTGGTGTTCCTCGGCTGCGGGTCGGCCTATTACGCAGGTCAGCTCGGTGCGCAACTGGTGGAGGAGCTCGCCCGCATCCCCGCCACGGCGGAACCGGCCTCGGAGTTCCGCTACCGCAATCCGGTCGTCGACCCCGACGCGCTGTACGTGGCGATCAGCCAATCCGGGGAAACCCTCGACACCCTGGCCGCGGTGCAGGAACTGCAGCGCAAGGGTGGCCGGGTGATCGGTGCGGTGAACGCGGTGGGCAGCGCGATCGCCCGCCAGTGCGGTGCCGGTGTGTTCCTGCACGCGGGCCCCGAGATCTCGGTCGCCTCGACCAAGGCGCTGACGAATATGACGGTGTCGTTCACCATGCTGGCCCTGCTGCTCGGGCGGGTGCGTGACCTCTCGGCCGCCGACGGGCAGCGCATCGTCGACGGGCTTCGCGCCGTGCCCGACGCCATCGACCAGCTGATCGGTGACGAAGCGGCCATCGCCGAGATCGCCCAGCGCTACGCCAAGGCGCGCAGCATGTTCTTCATCGGCCGGGTGCGTGCCTGGCCGGTGGCCCGCGAGGGCGCGCAGAAGCTGAAGGAAGTCAGCTACGTGCACGCCGAGGCGTATCAGGCCTCCGAACTCAAGCACGGCCCGCTCGCCCTGATCGACCCGGAGATGCCGAGTGTGGTGATCGTCCCCGACGACGAACTGCTGGCCAAGAACATCAACACGATCGAGCAGATCAAGGCCCGCGGTGGCCCGGTCATCGCCGTCACCAACGCGGACCTGCCCGCGAGCATCGCCGACGACGTGATCCGGGTGCCGAAGGTCGCCCCGGAACTCGACCCGATGTTGCTCACCATCCCGCTGCAACTGCTGGCCTATCACTGCGCCCTCGCCCTCGGCCGCGACGTGGACAAGCCACGCAACCTGGCCAAGAGCGTCACCGTCGAATAGGTCAGCGGCTCAGGTCGCGGAACCGCCGCACCGCGAGCGGGAAGAACACCGCGATCAACGCCACCGGCCACGCCACCGCCAGCAGTTCCGCATGGTGGGCAGCCCAGGAGTCGCCCGCGGCGACCGGGTTGCCGAACAGGCCACGCACGGCGGTGGCCGTGGCCGACATCGGGTTCCATTCGATGACCGCGCCCAGCCAGGACGGCATCGACTCGGGTGAGGCGATGGCGTTGGACAGGAAGCTCAGCGGCCAGATCAGCAGCTGCACGGTCTGCACCAGCTCCGGTTTGCCCGCGACCATCGCCAGATAGATCCCGATCCACAGCATCGCGAAACGCAACAGCAGCAACAGCGCGACGCCGGCCAGGAACGCGGCGGGTCCGTCGTGCCAGCGCCAGCCGATGGCGTACCCGGCCGCGATCATCACGGCCAGGCCGAGCACCGACGACAGCATGTCGGCGACGCTGCGCCCGACCAGCACCGCCGCCGAGTTCATCGGCATCGAACGGAAGCGGTCGATCACGCCCTTGCCGAGGTCCTGGGTCACCGCGACCATGGTGGCGTCGAGGCCGAAAACCATTGTCATGGTGAGCATTCCGGGGACCAGGTAGTCGGTGAAGTCGCCGTCGATGCCGCGTCCGCCGCCGATCAGGTAGCCGAACATCAGCAGCATCATCACCGGGAACACCAGGCCGACGCCCACCTGGACGGGTTGGCGCGCCCAGTGCGCGAGTTCGCGCCGGGTCATGGTCCAGGAGTCGGCCAGCGCCGCGCTCAGTGTCGAAGCCGGGTGGGTGTGAGTCACGCTCATGCCGCGTTCTCCTTGGTCAGGTGCAGGAACACTTCGTCGAGGGTGGGGCGGCGGATCGCGATGTCTTCGGCGTCGATGCCGTTGTCGCTCAATGCCCGGACGGTTTCGGTGAGAGCGACGATCCGGTCGCCGACGGTGGCGCTGACCATCCGGCGGTCCTCATCGATCACCGGATCGCCGGGCATGAGCGCGGCCGCGCGGGTCAGGTGGGCCGGGTCGCGCAGCACCACGTCGATGCGGTCGCCGCCGGTGTCGGCCTTCAGTTCGTCGGCCGTGCCGTCGGCGATGACCCTGCCGTGGTCGATCACCGAGATGTGGTCGGCCAGCTGATCGGCTTCCTCGAGGTACTGGGTGGTGAGCAGGACGGTGGTGCCGCCGTCGACCAGGGAGCGCACCGAGTTCCACACCTCGGTGCGCCCGCGCGGGTCGAGCCCGGTCGTCGGCTCGTCCAGGAACAGCACCCGCGGCGCGGAGATGAGCGAGGCGGCCAGGTCGAGCCGGCGTCGCATGCCGCCGCTGTACTGTTTGACCGCCTTCTTGCCGGTGTCGGCCAGCCCGAAACGGGCCAGCAGTTCCTGCGCGCGTGCGCTCGCACCGCGTGCGCCCAACCGGTAGAGCCGACCGAACATCTCGAGGTTCTGGCGGCCGCTGAGTTCCTCGTCGACGGCGGCGTGCTGGCCGAGCAATCCGATGCGGGCGCGGACCTCGTCGGACCGGGTGCGCACGTCGAGACCGGCCACCTCCACCCGGCCCTCGTCGGGGCGAAGCAGCGTGGCGAGGATGCGCACGGCGGTGGTCTTGCCCGCGCCGTTCGGGCCGAGTACGGCGTGCACGGTGCCCGTGCGCACAGCCAGGTCGAGTCCGTCGAGCGCCTGTTTCGCGCCGTACTTCTTGCGCAGGCCCTCGACGACTATCTCGTGGTCGCTCACTTCACCCTCCATTAATCAAACTTGACTAGATCGGCCAACGTACGCGCGTATGCTCGATTAGTCAAACTTGATTACTGACTCGAGTAGTCAAACTTGATCCGCTGCTACCTTTGGTTGCCATCACGCGGAAGGGAGACGGCCATGTCAGCGATCCGGCTGCTGGTTCTCGGCGCGGTCCGTCAGCACGGGCGCGCACACGGCTACCAGGTGCGCAACGACCTGGAGTTCTGGGGCGCCCACGAATGGTCCAACGCCAAACCCGGGTCGATCTACCACGCGCTCAAGCAGTCGGCCAAGCAGGGACTCCTGCTCGCCCACGAAGTCGCGCCGAGCACCGTCGGCGGACCTCCGCGCGTCGAGTACGAGCTGACCGAGGCGGGCACCGAGGAATACTTCACCCTGCTGCGCGAGGCCCTCACCTCCTACGACCAGAAGGTGGACATGCTCTCGGCGGGCATCGGATTCATGGTCGACCTCCCCCGCGACGAGGTGATGACCCTGCTCGAACAGCGCATCGGCAAGCTCGAGCAGTGGCGCACCTCGGTCACCGAGTACTACACCCCGGAGCAGGGACCGGGGCAGCTCGGGCACATCGGCGAGATCATGCACATGTGGGTCGACTCGGCCGACAGCGAAGCGAGGTGGACGCGCGGCCTCATCGAGCGCATCGCCGACGGCGCGTACGTGTTCGCCGGTGAGGGCGAGCCCTTCGTGGGCGTTCTCGCCGACGACGAGCCCAACCCGTTCGGTACCGGACCCCACCCCTTGGACGCACGCTAGCGGTTGTCACACTGTCCGGCGGTGCGTCGTCTCCCCTGTGCCGGCCATTCGCGCACACAGGAGAGACGCCATGCCTTTGGATATCAGCAACCCAGCCGACCTGCACGATCCCACCGGATTCGGCTACAGCCATGTCGCGAAGGTGAGCGGTGAGCTCGTGCTGATCGCGGGTCAGTACGACTCGGACGCACAGGGACACACCACCACCGACGACTTCGCCGGACAGGTCGAGCGGGCCTTCGCCAACCTCGGAACCGCGCTGCGCTCAGCGGGTCTCGACTACAGCGACGTCGCTCAGCTGCGCACGTTCATCGTCGAGCACGACCTCGACAAGCTGACCGTGCTCGGCGAGAAGATCGCGCAGATCTGGGGTGAGCGACCACCCACCCAGACGCTGCTCGGCGTCGCCGCGCTCGCCCTGCCCGGAATGCTGTTCGAGGTGGACGCGCTCGCGGTGCGCGGTTGAGGGTCAGCGGGCGGCGACCGGAACGGTCCAGCTGGTCCGGTCGACGACGCGCAGGGCATGGTCGAGTTCGAAGACCTGGACGAGGGTTTCGGCGAGACCGAGATCGTCGTCGGCCAGGCCGTACAGGGACAGCAGAAAACACGGCTGCCCCGCGACCGGCTCGACCACGACGGGACAGCCCGAGAGCAGCATGAGGACGGTGGCCAGGTCCTCGGCCTGGTCACCGCAGCCGCAACCGGCCGCGGCCGCCTCGACCAGGTCGCCGGGGCACCGGACGGCATCGTCGAGGGTGATGCCGTCCCAGTGGTTTCGTGGACCGAACACGGCGCGATCGCTGTGGCTGGTCCAGTGCTGCCTGGCGCGTGCGAGAAGCTGGGCGAGCCGCGTCCCGCACCGGTCCCGGTCGAGAACCTCGACGAACAACCGGCACCGATGGCACTCGACGACGCCGACCCGCTCTGCCGCCGTCATGGCGCACCTCGCACGGCGACGCCGGTCATTCCCAGCCGGGGACGCAGGCCGGTGGACATCGGAATTCGCACGGTCGAGGTCCCGGGCGCCGGATGTGGGGTGCGACGACTCCACGCCGTGGCGAGCAGCCACACTCCGGTGACCAGGGTTGCCGCCACCGCCAGGACCGCCACGACCACCGAGGCTGTGACGGCGGTGCCGACCTGCGGCCCACCGGCCCGATACACCAGCACGGCCGCGACGACCGGCCCTGCCATGGCGCCACCCGCGGCGAGCAACACCATCGCCCCGGTGACCAGTTCCGTCACCCGCAACGGCCGCCGCGCACGCACCCGAACCGCGCGATGGCTTCCCCTCAGCGAACCCTTCTCTGCCCCGACCACCATGTCGACAACCCCATTTCATCCTGAGCATCAGCACATTCGAACAGGGAATTGCACGATATAACGCGGAGTAACTTCCGAACGAAAATGAAATAGAAGAGATGCCGAGATCAGATCAGCAACCGATCAGCGACACGCCGATCCCGGCGACGAGCGCGCCGTCACGGTTCACAGCCCTGGGCATGATGTCGGCGGCGCAGTGCCCGCCGACGCCCCTCCCGCTACGCTCGGGGAATGCCAGGACCCCAGGTGCCGCCGCCGCGCAACGGTGCGGGACTGCTCTCGTTGGTCCTCGGCATCTTCGCGTGCGGATTCTCCGTGATCCCGTTCGCGAGTGAGTTTCTCGCGGTGCCCGCCGCCGTGATCGCGGTCGGCGCGGCGTTCGTCGGGTGGGACCGGATCGAACGCGGGATCGCGACAAATCGCGCCGACACCATCGCCGGCGGCATTCTGGGCGCGCTCGCACTCGGCGTGGCCACGCTGGTCTACCTCGCGACACACAGTTAATCCTGTTCGGCCACACCATCTTCCGGTGGCAGGCGGTCCGCACCCCAACTGCGCCGGATGTAGCCGGTGACCCGATCCAATTCCGCGCGGTCCACGGCTGCCGATTCCCCGGGCTCGAGCGGGTCGAAATGGAAGATGTAGAGCCGTGAGGCGAACTGCTCGAAGGGCAGTGACGCTTCGCCGAAGCGTTCGCCGTGCCCGGCGGTGCCGACGACTACTCCGTCGCCCCAGTCCTGGCCGCTGTCGTTGTTGGGGTTGTAGAAGTAGACGCGCATCTTGCCCTGCGGGTCGAGGCTCACGCGCAGGACGGTGATCGCGTGCCAGCCGACGAAGCGGGCAGCGCTGTCGGTGACCGCGATACCGGCGGGCTGCGGGTGGATCACCGGCTGATTGCCGTTGTAGAAGGGGTGATAGCTCGCGTAGAAGTGGCGCTGGAAATCGTCGAGATCGACGAGATTGCCGGTGGCGACATCGACATTGATGCGGAAACCCCGTCCGGACCACCAGCCGTGGAATTCGGGGTTGATCCAGCGGTGCGGGTCGCCCTCACGGCCGGCGCACCGGCGGCCCATTTCGGCGTAGATGCGGTCCAGATGGGGCACGACCAGCAGTGATACCGGGTCGAGGTCGTGGTGCAGCAGCGCGTTCGCCTGGTCGCCGTGCTCGCGTGAGGACAACGGCTGACCTTCGAAGTGCATGACGATCTCGTCGTCGCGCGCGGCCCACACCACCGATTGCAGCAGGTAGTCGGGGTCGTTGTAGGCCCACATCGACAGGGCCCGCGCCGACTGGCAGGTGGGGTTGTCGCCCTGGCCGATGCCGAGCGGCTGACCGAGCACCGACAGCACCCCGGCGAGCAACCGCGCGCGCGGGTCGGGCACGGCGCCGAACACCTGCGTCAACCGCTGCTGTGAATGCGGTGACAGGCGCAGCGACAGTTGCCGCCACAGCGCGGGCGCCACCGGCGGCTGATAGAGGATGCCGCGTTCGAGCAACAACGCCAAACCGTAGACACACTGCGCTGTTTCGACGAACACGGCTTGCTCGATCAGGGTGCGGACGAGTTCGTGGTAGCAGAGCAGGCTGTCGCGACCGGTGCTCGACAAGCCCATCGCCTCACCGAGCAGATACTCACCCTTGCCGAGCAGAAAGCGCAGCAGCACAGCATGATACGGCGATACCAGGCCGGTGTCGTGCATGGAACGCGCGAAACCTGTCGCCTCGTACTGCAGGGCGCTGTCGTCCATGGATTCGAGGCGGGCGCGGTAGATCTCGACGCCGGGATCCTCCCGGCACCCCTCGGTGGTGCCGTAGAGACTGCTGATGAGCCGGTCGGCGCCGAGTCCACTTGCGCCGAGATCGACATCGGGATTGGCTCTGGCCACGGCGATCTGGGTGATCATCCGCTTCACCGCGTCCACCTGGATGGGCCGCTGTCGCAGAATGCGCCAGATCTCGTCCACGAGATTCTCGAGCACCTTCTCGTACCCGACCTCGGCGACCAGGTAGTGCAGCAGCTCGCGCGACACCTGCGCCATCCGCCCCTGCTGCTCCCGCTCGGCCTCGGTGGGCGGCGAGAACAGCAGCGACAGATTCACCGCGAGCACCTGCGACAGGTGCTCGGTGGCCGCCGCGGCCGAGATGAGCGAATGCTCGTAATCACCCTTGGCCACGGCGAGCAACCGCAGGTCGCTCACCGCCTCCACCACAACGGTGTCGGCATTGGCACTGCGCAGCGAACCGGTGCTCAGCGCCGGAATGAGAATCTGCGGCTGCGCCCAATCGGTGCCGAGGAACAGGCCTGCCGCCTCGAGGCGCTGCGCTCGCTCGCGCACCGCCGCACACCCGCCTGGCACCAGCAGTACCCGGCGCAGCGCGTCGAGCACTCGCGGCAGCTTCACCTGCCTGCCGAATTCGCCGGTGTCGTGCAGGGCACCGGTGGCGTGGTCGAGGGTGGCGAGACGCTTGTCGAGCGTCGCCTGGTCGCTTGGACTCAATCGCCGATCCGATCAGATGTAGAAGTCGAGCTCTTCTTGTCGCTTCAGCAGATCCCGCAGAGTGTACGGATCGTCACCGAAGAAGTAGAGCAGGCCCCAATGGTTGCCGAAAGCTGTTCGCTTGGTGACTTTCTCGGCCAACGGCTCGGTGAGCTCGTGGGACTCGAAATAGTCGTGGTCCTCGGTCTCCGGTGGAATCGACAGCTGGCTGACCACCCGCCTGCGCGGGTACACCCCGAAGCATCCGGCGTGCCCGGTGGCGTCGACGACTTCCTTCGGGAAGAAGGCGTCGATCTCCTCGTCGGTGGTCTTCGGGTCGAAGGCCAGCACCAGCGCGTGATAGGCGTTGAAACCGTAGGTGCGTTCGAGCAGTTCGAACACCTTGAAACCCGGTGGCCGGTAGGCGACCTCGCCGAAGTACATCTCACCGTCACTGGTGACGAAGTACTCGGGATGGATGAAGCCGAACTCGATGTCGAAGGTCTTGATGAGCTTTTCGACCTGACGGGTGATCTCCGGCCGATACTTCTCCAGTTCAGGAGTGGCCGGAACGAACACCGAATAGCCGAGGGTGACGTATTCGGAGATGTTGAGAAAGCAGATACGGCCCTTGTGTACCCAGGCCTCCACCGCGAACTCCCAGCCGTCGAGATGCGATTCCATCAGCATGGGGAACTCGTCGTCGGGGATGGTGTCGATCTCGTCGGGCGTGCGGATCACGCGGTGACCGAGGCAGCCGGCCTTGTCGAAGGCCTTGAGGTGGATCGGGTCGTTCGGGTCACCGTCGAGCTTGAGCAGGGTCTGGTTGACCCGCTTGAGGAAACGGGCCACGTCGTCACGGTCGTGCGCCTCCTCGAAGATGCCGACCCGGATGCCGCCGAGCTGGGCGCGCCGCTTCATCAGCGACTTGTCGCGCAGCAACATGGCCTGACCGAGCAGGCGCGGATTGTCGAGCAACACGGAATTGATCGCGCCCGCCCATTCGACGGTTTCCTCGAAGATCGGGATGGCGACGTCGACGCCCAGATCCTTCAGCGTTTCCGCGATCTCCATCGAACGATCGTTGAGACGTTCGAAATCCCATGGAATATAGGGAATGTTGTGTTCTGTGCAATAATCTTGCGCCCATGCGGGGGCTACCACGATGTAGCGCCGATCGAAACGATCGACAGCCGCTACGGCGTTCAAACTCCAGCCCAAAAGGGCAATGTAACCTTTGTTCGGATTTCGACTCTGGGATTCGTCAGCGGAAATCGACAAACCATATCCCTTCTCGATCGACAGCCGACAGGCTGCCAACCGAGAATTACCCAGTTCGGGCGAGCGGAATCATGACGAAGCTGTGACCGGCCGCCCGAGCAGGGCGGCCGGTCACCGAAATCGCCTAGCCCAGGCGGGTTTCGATCGCTTCGATGATGCGCGGGCGCAGGTCGGCGACGCTGACGATCGCGTCGACCGAGCCGACCTCCACCGCGCGCTGGATGTTGTGCACGCGGTCGAATTCGGCGGCCACATCGCCCAGCTTCTCCGCGCGCACCGACGACCGCAGTTCGTCGAGTTCGGCGGCCAGGGTCGCCCGGTCGGTGCCCGAGGCGTTGGCCACGCGCGCCTCCAGTTCGCCGATCCGGGGATCGGCGGCGGTGCGGGCGTTGACCTCACCGGCGAACACCACGGCGGCGGCGGGTGCGCCACCGAGCACCGAGGCGAACGAACCTTCCAGGGCGAGCACGGTCATGTTCGGGTTCAGCGCCTTCGAGAAGACGACGAACGCACCGCCGTGGTAGCGCGAGATCACACAGAACACGATGGGACCGTCGAAATTGACGATGGCGCGGCCGATTTCGGCACCGTACTCGAGCTGCAGCTTGCGCATCGATTCCGGCGAACCGTCGAAGCCCGACAGGTTCGCCAGCACGACCAACGGACGGTTACCACTGGCCGCGTTGATGGCGCGGGCGGCCTTCTTCGACGAGCGCGGGAACAGGGTGCCCGCGGTGTAGGTGTCGGGACCGTCGGTCGGCACCAGGCCGCGACGCGGCACATTGCGCGACTCGATACCCAGCAGGCACACCGGGATTCCGCCGAGGTGCGCGTCCTGCACCACGGCGGTCTCGGCGTCGGCCATTCCCGCCCAGCGTTCCAGCACCGGGTGGTCCTGGTCGGCCAGCGCGCGCATCACCGTGCGAATGTCGAAGGGCTTCTTGCGATCCGGGTTCGCGGCCGCCGAGAAGATCTCGCCGACGGTGGCGAAGGTGCTGTCGGCCAGCGTGTGCGGGAAGCTGGAGATGTCCCGGTCGACGGGGTCGGTGCTGGTGGCCCGGCGCGGTGCGGACTCACCGGGGACGACGTAGGTGTGCTCGTAGTGCGACATCAGCACATCGCGCGCCGCACCGAGGTTCGGCGCCCAGTACTGCGCCTGACCGTTGGGGCCCATCACCCGGTCGTAACCGCCGATGCCGAAGTTGTCCTCGGCCGACACGCCACCGGAGAAGTCCAGAGACTGCTTGCCGGTGAGCACCATCGCCGAATCCGGCGTCATCACCAGCACACCCTTGGTGTGCATGAGCATGGTGGCCTCGGCGTTCCAGTACGGCTGGGCGCCGACATTGATGCCCGCGACGACGATATTGATCTCGCCGCCGTCCTGGGTGAATTCGACGATCCGCTTGAGCGCGGCCGCGACCCAGTCCATGTTCTCGGTGCCCGAGGACATCGAGATACGGGCACCCGAGGACAGGGCGTACCACTCCAGTGGCACACGCATCTGCTCGGCCAGATCCAGTGCGGCGATCACCCGGCGGCACTCCGGCTCCGAAAGGGCACCAAGGGATTTCGTCGGGTCACCGAGCAGCAGCACGCGGGTGACACCCTCGGGGTGACGCGCGGTCGGCGTGGTGACCACACCGGCCACGAGCGCCGCCTTGTTGTGGCCCTTCGGCCGGTCGACGGGGACGAGCGCGTGGTTCTCGTCGAGGTCGTACTCGGTGAATTCGCCGAGCAGCCCGGTCAATTCGTAGGGGTAGACCGTGTTGCGGGCCGCCGCGCGCAGCACCTTCTGGCGGTACTCGTCGAGCGGTTCGACAGCTTCGTCGGTGCGCTCACCGACCGTCACCTCGGTGCCGCCGGTGGCGTCGAAGGAGATCCGCACAACGATCTTGTTCAGCTCGCCGGTCTGCGGATCGCGCTGGCGGGCGATGAGCAGGATCTCCTCGAGACCGACACCCGCCGCCGACGGCAGCACGTGACCACCGATGGTCTCGAGTTCCGCCCGGGTGACATCCATCGGCGGCCAGATGTACATCACGATGCGGTTGGTGTTGAGCCGCTTGGCCGACGGGCGCCGCGACTGGGCCCGGCGGATCGAATCGACACAGGTGGCGATGGCGCTCTCGGCCGTCGGCAGCGCGACCAGCCTGCCGTCCTGCTCACGCAGCGCCGCCAGGTCACGCACCTGGGCGAAGGCGATCAGGCGATCGTCGGAGGGGTTCTCCTTGGCCACGGCACGGAACAGGTAGACCTCTTCGTCCGAGGACGACAGGCGGGTGAGGTCGAACTTGCGCAACCGCTCCATCTGCATGCGCTGCGCGATGTAGGGGTGCAGGCCACGGATGAGCCGCTCCTCGGCCATGCCGGTGACCGAGGGACGGAAAGTGAAGTGGTGGTGCATGACCGAGCCGCCGCTGCCCGCGACGGTGGCGGTGATGCGGTGCACCTGGTTCGGCTGCGGGTGCGCGCCGAGCACTTCCTGCAGGGCAACGGCCATGGCGTCGAAGTCCTCGGGCTGGTCCTCCCAGCTGAGGTAGATGTCGGCGTCGATGGACACCGCGCCGCGGGCCAGCTCGGCCAGCCCGTCCAGGGCGGTACCGAGCGCGGCGAAGCTCACCGCGGTGGAGACCAGGCTCGACCCGGCGCGTTCGGCGACGACGAAGGTGGTCGAACCGACCTGCTCGGTGCGAACCCCGGTGATGCCCTTGTTGCCGTAGTAGCGGCGGGTGAGCACCTCGAGCATGGCGGTGTGGTCGCCCTTGCCGCGCTGCAACCGCTGGCCGAGCAGGCGGACGAGCGGTTCGGTGCTGCGCACCATCTCCGCGATCCGCTCGGTGCGGTCGGAGGCCTGCGGGTTGGCGTCGAGGTAGCTCAGGTGCCTGCGGACATTGGTGTAGACGCGGGCGCGGTTGCGGCGCAGCAGCGGCTGGCCGTACCAGGCGTACACCAGGCCGCGGGCCAGGTCGGCGACCACGGGGAAACGGACCTGGGTGGCGGCGACGAGCCGTTCGAGGGCAAGACCCACCGGTTCGCGCAGCACCTGATCGGGCATGGGTTCGGTGAGCCATTCGCGCAGCAGGGTGGTGATCACCGCGCCGGTCTCGGCGGGCCGCTGCTGGGCCAGGAAGATCCGGAAGACGGCGGCCTCGAGATCGGGCGTGCGGTCCAGTTCGGTGATGCCGTAGTGGCCGAGCGCGGCCGACAGCTTGGCCTGGTAGGACTCGGGCAGCCCGGCCCGCTCCACGTCGAGGCTTTGCAGGTAGGTGTGGAAGTACTCGCGGGCGCTGTGCACGTGGCTGTGGGCGCCGTCGTCGTCGGCCGGGCGGTTGTGGCTCAGTTCGGCGAGGTCGGCGAAGACCTGCACCAGTTCGAGTTCCTCGCCGAGCGGGCGGATGTTGTCGGCGACGGTTTCCTTGCGCGCGATGACGTAGTCGTCGAGTACGCGACTGTTGTCGTGCGGGTCGACGTCGAAGCCGAGCAGCAGGCTGCGCAGGTCCTGCAGGCCACGCGACATCCGCTCGTGCGGGCTCCGCGGGGTCGGCTCGGCGGGCAGGTCGAGGACGACCGTGCCGGTGGCGGCGGTGTCCTCGGCGTCGTCGTCGGCCAGCGGTTCCAGGCGCAGCAGCGGCGCGCCCGTCTCCACCTGGGTGCCGACCGAGACCGCGCATTCCTTGAGGCGGGCGCGGAACGGCGCGCGCAGCACGGTTTCCATCTTCATCGACTCGAGCACGAGCACCGGCGCACCGGCCTCGACCTCGGCGCCGACTTCCAGCGGGGTGCCGACGACCAGCGCGGGCGCGGGCGAACGGACCACGCCGCCCTCGTCGCGGCTGATGCGGTGGGTGATGCCGTCGACATCGACCACGTGGGTGGGGCCGTGGGTGCCGGTGATCAGGCGGTACCGGGTGCCGTTGACGACGATCTGGCCGGTGTGGCGATCGAAACGATCGAGATCGACATCGGCGGTGCGCAAATCGGCACCGGCCTCGATGCCGACGCGGAAACGGTGCGCGCCGATGCGCGCCACCCGCACGCGGTAGCTCGCGCCGCGCAGTTTCAGGTCGAGCGGACGACCGCTCTGATGCTGCACCTGCGGACGGCCACCCGACGCGGTGGACAGCAGCCGGTGCTGTTCGGCGCGTTCGTCTTCCTCGTAGGCGTCGATCGCGGCGACGGCAAGGGCGACGGTGGAGTGGCGGTGGGTGACCAGGCGGCCCTCGCCGCGCACGCGGTCGATCCAGCCGGTGTCGGCGCTGGCGTCGATCACCTCGGGCTGGTCGAGCAGGTCGAGTACGAAGCTCTTGTTGGTGGCACCACCCTCGATGACGACGCGGGTCTCGGCCATGGCCCGGCGCAACCGGCCGAGCGCCTCGTCGCGGTCGCGGCCGTAGGCGATGATCTTGGCGATCATCGAGTCGAAGTCGGCGGGGATGGTGTCGCCCTCGCTCACACCGGTGTCGACGCGGATACCGGGGCCCGCGGGCAGGTCGAGGCGGACGATGCGGCCGGGGGCGGGCGCGAAGTCGCGATCCGGGTCCTCGGCGTTGAGGCGGGCCTCGATGGCGTGGCCGCGCTCGGCGGGCGCTGTGCCCTCGAGCTTGATGCCGGAGGCGACGCGGATCTGGGCATGCACGAGGTCGAAACCGGTGGTGATCTCGGTGATCGGGTGCTCGACCTGGAGTCGGGTGTTGACCTCGAGGAAGGCGAACAGCTGATCGCCGGGGTGGTAGAGGAATTCGACGGTGGCCGCGCCGCAGTAGCCGACGGCGATCGCGAGCCGCTCGGCCGAGGCCTTCAGGTCGGCGGTCTGCTCGGCGCTCAGCACCGGCGACGCCGATTCCTCGATGACCTTCTGGTTGCGTCGCTGCACCGAGCAGTCGCGCACACCGAGCGCCCACGCGCTGCCCTGACCGTCGGCGATCACCTGGACCTCGACGTGGCGGGCACCGGTGACCAGGCGCTCGAGGAACACGACACCGCTGCCGAAGGCGCGGGCGGCTTCCTGCTTGGTGCGCTCGTAGGCGTCGACGAGTTCGGCTTCGTTGGTGATGACGCGGATACCGCGCCCACCACCACCGGCGGTGGCCTTCAGCATCAGCGGGTAGCCGATGCGGCCAGCGGCCTCGATGGCGTCGTCGATGGTGTCGACCGGGCCGCGGCTCCACGGCGCCACCGGGACGCCGACTTCCTCGGCGATCAGCTTGGCGCCGATCTTGTCGCCCAGCTTGCGCATGGCGTCGGCACTCGGGCCGATGAAGGTGACACCGATGTGCTCGCACAGCTCGGCGAAGGCGGGGTCCTCGGCGACGAAGCCCCAGCCGACCCAGGCGGCGTCGGCCTTGGTGGCGACCAGTGCCTTCTCGAGCGCCTTGAGGTCGAGGTACGGGCGGGCCGAGGCGGGCCCGAGGTCGTAGGCGATGTCGGCCTCGCGCACGAAGGTCGCGGTGCGGTCGACGTCGGTGTGCAGGGCCACCGTTTCGATCGGTAGTCCTGTCGCCGCCGCCAGATCACGCACGGCATGGATGAGGCGCATAGCGGCCTCTCCCCTATTCACGATGGCGATACGGCTGAACACTCGCCGACTCCTTCCACAATTCTCCAAGGACCTGGCCCGGACGGGTGAGGTTGCGAAACTCGCGATTGCTGGCAGTCTGCCTTCTTCTGCCACGTATGTGTACCGCGAGGCAGGGTTACCCGCACGTATCGTTGTCCGAAGCGGCAGTACGCGTCTGGCGATACAGTCGTATATCGCCGTGTCATGGAGATGATTACGGATGGCGAGCCGATTTCGTTCGAGCCCGAACGCACGTCAGCGCCGCGCACCCGGATCGGGCGGCGGCGCTGACGGGGACTGCCGGGCGGAGAACTAGGCCATGGCGAACACGGTTTCGTCGTACTCTATGACGTCGTCCACGAGGCGGCGAGGAGTGGATTCCAGGGGTGCGGCGGCGTGGGGCATGACGCCGAGGCGGACCATCACATGCGGGAAGGCACATTCCTGCAGGACCGTGGTGCGGATCTGGTCGCGCAGGTCGAGCATGCCGAGGGGTTCGGACTGCAGACTGGTGGCGAGACCGAGCCGGGTGGCTTCGAGCAGGATGGCGCTCGTCGCCTCGCCCGCGCGCAGCTGGGAGAGCCGGGTGTCACGCGGGGTACACACCACCAGCCAGTGCGCGGCGTCGGGTTCGTCGGTGAATTCCGACAGCTGCGCGTCGGCGAAGACCCGCACCGGTAGTTCGTCGGGGCGGCGGGGCGCGGGGGCGTTGTGGGCGGGCACTCCCGTGAGCTCACCGTGGCAACCGCTCCACTCGCTCAGTTCCGCGAGGTAGTCACCGTCGACGGCGTGCCGGGCGGCGGCCGAGCGCATGGGTTCGGCCAGCTCGGGCAGCAGCATGTCGGGGACGTGGCGGGCCGCGGCGCCGAACCGGGAGGCACAGCGCGACACCGTCCGCAGGTCGCGTGCCGGGATGGGCAGGTCGGGGAAGCGGCGCCGGTCGGAGCGGCGCTCATGGATGGCGGCGGCCAACCGGATGTCGTGATCGCTCGGCGAGCGCGGGGTGAGTTCCACCCGCGCGAGGTGATCGGGCCGCGCGGGATCGGGCAACCGTTCGACGACCGCGTGCCAGCCGAGCATCGCGAAGGCGACGGTCAGATGGTGCAGCGCGGCACCGCAGCTCACCGTGAGCGCGCGAGCGCGCGGATCGGTCGCGGTGACCTGACGGCCGAAATCGGCGAACAGGTCGACGCGGCCGTGCCCGATGTGCCACCGCCACGGTTGGGTGTTGTGCACCGACGGTGCCCGCACAGCCAACTCCACCGCGTCACGGCACGTCTGTGTACTGGGTCTCTTGCGAAGCAATGTCCGCCCCCGACTTCCTCTTGGCGAATACTCCATTTCGTCGAGCTCGGTAACCGACCCTAGGCGCGCCACCTGGCACTTTCCATGTGATCTGGGCCCTTGACCAGTTCGTGACCTGGGCGCGGATCGCGCGAGAACCCCCGTCGATCGCCGAATCCAGCGCCCACTCCCCCGTCACGAGCGCGGGCGGCAGTGGCGAAGCTCGCACCCCGGGGTTATCTCCTCGTGACCACCGGCGACGGACTCTACCCTTACGGGAGGGTAGAGTCGGTCGATCGCACGGGCGTCCGCTCGTGCCGGCCGAGCGCCGTGAGAGCGACACTTTTTCGTTGGGAGCAGCCGATGGGGACACCTGTGTCCGCCAGTAGACAGACCGAAGGGTCGGTGATGGCCGCGCTGCGCAGCCCGCGCCGGCTCCGCACGGAAGTACTGGCCGGGCTGGTGGTCGCGCTCGCACTGATCCCCGAGGCCATCTCGTTCTCGATCATCGCCGGGGTCGACCCGCGGGTCGGGTTGTTCGCGTCGTTCACCATGGCCGTCACCATCGCGTTCGTCGGTGGCCGCCCGGCGATGATCTCGGCCGCGACCGGCGCTGTCGCCCTGGTGATCGCACCCGTTATGCGGCAGTACGGACTGGACTACCTGATCGCCACGGTCATCCTCGCCGGTGTGCTGCAGATCGTGCTCAGCGTGATCGGGGTCGCGCGGTTGATGCGGTTCATCCCGCGCAGTGTGATGGTCGGGTTCGTCAACGCGCTGGCGATCCTCGTCTTCACCGCGCAGATCCCGCACCTGCTCGGGGTGCCGTGGCTGGTGTATCCGATGGTCGCCATCGGTATCGCGATTATGGTCTTGCTGCCCAAGCTGTCCGACGTCGTCCCTGCCCCGCTGGTGGCGATCGTGCTGCTCACCGCCGCGACCCTCGTGTTCTCGCTCGACGTCCCGAACGTGGGTGACGAGGGCGAGCTGCCGTCGAGCCTGCCCTCCTGGCTGATCCCCGATGTGCCGTTCACGCTGGAAACGCTGAAGATCATCGCCCCGTACGCGTTGGCGACGGCGTTGGTCGGCCTACTCGAGTCGTTGATGACCGCCAAGCTCGTCGACGACATCACCGACACCCACTCCGACAAGACCCGCGAGGGCTGGGGCCAGGGTGTGGCCAATGTGGTGACCGGCTTCTTCGGCGGTATGGGCGGCTGCGCCATGATCGGCCAGACGATGATCAACGTGAAGTCCTCCGGTGCGCGCACCAGGATTTCGACGTTCCTGGCCGGGTTGTTCCTGCTGATCCTGGTCGTCGGGCTCGGTGACATCGTCGCCCTGATCCCGATGGCCGCCCTAGTCGCCGTGATGATCATGGTGTCGGTCGGCACCTTGGACTGGCACTCGATCGCCCCGAAAACCTTGCGCCGCATGCCTTTCGCCGAGACCACGGTCATGCTGGTCACCGTCGCCGTCACGGTGGCGACGCACAACCTCGCCTACGGCGTGATCACCGGCGTGCTCACCGCGATGGTTGCCTTCGCCCACCGCGTCGCCCACTTCACCGAGGTCGAGAAGATCGGCGAGGCCGATATCGACCACGACGGCGACATCGACACCAGGGTCTACAAGGTGCGCGGCGAACTGTTCTTCGCCTCGAGCAACGACCTGGTGTACCAATTCGACTATGTCGACGACCCACGCAATATCGTGATCGACATGTCCGACGCGCACATCTGGGACGCCTCGACGGTCGCCACCTTGGACGCGATCACCACCAAGTACGAGTCCAAGGGCAAGAAGGTCGAGATCGTCGGGCTCGACGCGGCCTCCGAACAGCGCCACGGCAGGCTCTCCGGGCACCTGGCAGGGCACTGAGATGCCCGCCCGCGCGCATTTGCAGATCGGTCAGGTCGCCGAACGAACGGAGTTGTCGGTCAAGACGATTCGGCACTACGACGAGGTCGGCCTGGTGCGGCCCTCGGCACGCAGCGTGGGCGGGTTCCGCCTGTACACCGAGGACGATATCGACCGGCTGCTGGTGATCCGCCGGATGAAGCCGCTCGGCTTCACCCTGGCCGAGATGGGCGAATTGCTGTCCGCGCTCGACGATCTCGGTAACCCGTCGGCCCGTGAACTGCTCGCCGCGTTGCACGCCAAAGCCGAGGACAGCGTCGCGAAACTACGCCGCCAGCTCGCTTACGCCGAGGAGTTCACGGCGTTGCTCGCCGAGCGACGACCGCGCTGATCACTTCTGCCAGTAGTTCTTCGGGCCGACGGTGGTGGCCGCCGCGTTGGCGCCCGCCTTGCACCATTCCTCGAGACTGCTGTTGTCGGACAGGTCGATATAGATGCCGGTGGCCTGGGTGAAGTAGCGGTGGCTGTAGGCCGACCACTGCACCCGGGTGGCGGACATGATGTCGCCGTGGCAGGTATCGCTGGCCAGACCCGTGGTGGGGCACCAGATTCCCCAGTCCTGGGTCTGGCCGTCGAGAGTGTCGTAGGCGGAGCGGGCGGCGGAGTCGGAGGGGAACACCAGCACGTTCACCGACACCAGGATGTGGTCGTCCTTGTCGATGTAGGAGCCGGTGATATTGGTTGTGCACCCGTTGGACGTGATCGCGGACGACACATTGTCGGAGTTGCCCGGTTGGTCGCACCCGTGTTCGCCGCTGGCGCGCAGGGTGTAAAGCACGCCCTTGGAGTCGGTGAAGCTCTGCGGCAGCAGGGCTTTCACGGTGAGCGGGGTGTCGTCGGTGGACGCGCTGTCGAGGGAGTTCCAGTCGAACGGCTTCGAGGTCGGTGCGGCCGAGGTGGTGGAGTAGGTGGACGGCACCGTCGAGGACGTGGTGGTGGCCGCGGCGACGACGGGCGAATCGGAATCGGAGTTGCCGCCGATCACCACCGCGATCACGATGAGCACGAGGAACGCGCAGACCACCGCACCGCCGATCAGCCACGGCGTCGACGACGATCCGGACCGCGCGTACGGCGGCCGCGGCTGCTGCCACTGCGGCTGCCCCATCATCGGCTGACCCTGCATCGGCTGACCCTGCATGGGCTGACCCTGCATGGGTTGACCGGGCATCGGCTGCTGCCACGGCTGACTCACCGGCGGCTGCTGCCACGGCTGACTCTGCTGACCGACCGGCCACTGCGGCTGGCTCGGCGGGGGCTGCTGCCCGAAACCGGACGCATCCGCGCGCACCGTCGGCGGGGCGGCATCGGCCTGTTGTCCGTCGGCACGCGGTGTCATCCACCACGAACCCTGATCGTCGGCACCCCCGGCGGGCGGATCTTCGCGTGTCACAGGTCTCTCCCAGCCCCGCGCGGCATCGATTCGGTGATGTCCGCGTCCCTTCCCGAAATTTTGGCGTCTGTTCGGGTGGAAGGCAAACCCGTCGCACCATCTTCGCTGCGGCGCACGGTTTTCGATGCCTCGATGTGACATCCACGCGGGCCGCGTGATAGTCACATGACATGGCGTGGTCACCCTCGGTTCTCTCGCCGGAGACCTCGGCAGGTTCGGGCTCGACGGCCGAACAACGCAGCGGCACAGTGCAATACCGCTCCGACCTCGACGGTCTGCGTGGCCTCGCGATCGCCCTGGTGGTGGTTTTCCACATCTGGTTCGGCCGGGTGTCGGGTGGCGTAGACGTCTTTTTGGTGCTGTCCGGTTACTTCTTCACCGGGATGCTGCTGCGCCGCGCCGAGCACGGTCCACGCGGGTGGGTGTGGCCGGTGGTGCGCCGGACCGCGCGGCGGCTGCTGCCTGCCATGGCGGTGGTGCTGGCCGGGGTACTGGTGGCCTCCACGCTGCTGCTGCCCTACACCCAGTGGTCGGCGGTCGCGGCGCAGACGCTCGCCTCGCTGCTGTTCGCGCAGAACTGGGAATTGGCGCTCACCTGGGCCGACTATCTGGCCGCCGACCCGTCGGTGAGCCCACTGCAACACCTCTGGTCGATGTCGGTGCAGGGCCAGTTCTATCTGGTCGCGCTGATCCTCGTCGCGGTGTGCGCACGACTGCGCCAGGCGCGAGCCGTGGTCGGAGTGATCGTGATCGCCGCTGCCGCCGCATCATTCGTGTACGCGACCCGGGGCACCGCGACCCATCAGGGCTGGAACTACTACGACACCTTCGCGCGCGGCTGGGAACTGCTGATCGGCGCGGCACTCGCGGTCGCCGCACCGTACCTGGTGCTGCCGCGCTGGTGCCGGGCGCCGCTGGCCGCCCTCGGCATCGCGGGAGTCGTGCTGTGCGGCTGGCTGATCGGTGACGCCGCCAACCGCTTCCCCGGCCCGGCCGCCCTGCTTCCGGTGCTCGCCGCAGCCGCGGTAATCGTGTCGGTCGCGAACGTGCCACGCCACGAATGGGAGGGCCCCAACCGGCTGCTCGCGCACCGGCACATGCGGTTGCTCGGCGAACTCGCCTACCCGCTGTACCTGTGGCACTGGCCGATTCTCATCTTCTTCCTCACCGAACGCGACAGCACCGACGTCGACCTGCTCGGTGGCACCGGCGTGATCGCGGTGTCGCTGGCACTGGCCTGGCTCACCAACCAGCTGATCGAGAAACCACTGCGCGCCAAGACCCGCAGGCCCGGCAGGCGCCTGGTCACCGCGGGCATCGCGGCACTGCTCGCGGCCGTGGTGGCGACCGCGTCGGCCTGGGAGTTCGCCGTCGTGCGAGCGGCGCCACCGGCCGCGACCACCGACGTCGAGGCGACCAGGTACCCCGGGGCGCGAGCACTCACCGCCAACACCCCCGTCGCGCCCGAACCGTTGCGGCCCAACCTCTTCGAGGCCCGCAACGACCAGCCGCCGCCGACGCTCGACGGCTGCATCGCCGACTGGAACACCCGCTCCGTCGTCACCTGCACCTACGGCGACCCCGACGCCGAACGCACCATCGCCATGGCGGGCAGCTCCCACGTCGAACACTGGTTGCCCGCGCTGCAGGTGCTGGCCGAGGAGCATTCCTTCCGCATCCAGGTGTATCTGAAGATGGGGTGCCCGCTCACCCTCGCCGAAGACGCCACCTACAACGGCGAACCCATCCCCGACTGCCGGGACTGGTCGCGCGAGGTGATCGACCGGCTCGGCACCGACCGCCCCGACTGGGTGTTCACCATCGGCACCCGGCCCCGCGACGCCGGCGGCGACGAGACCCCGCCGGAATTCCTCGATGTGTGGACGGCCCTGTCCGAGCGCGGCCTCGCGGTGCTCACCCTGCGCGACACACCGTGGCTGCGCCGCGACGGCGTGCGCTACCGCGCCACCGACTGCCTGGCCTCGGGCGGCGACCGCATCAGCTGCGGCATGCGCCGCAGCGACGCACTCGACCCGATCGACCCGCAGCGCGAAGCGGCGGCACCCTTCCCGCACGTCTTCCCCGTCGACCTCACCGACGCCGTGTGCGGCCCGACCGTCTGCGCCGTCGCCGAGGGCAATGTGCTGATCTACCACGACGAGCACCACCTCACCGCCACCTACTCGCGCACCCTCGCCGACGCGCTCGGCCGCGCCATCGGCCCCGTGCTCGGATGGTGGTGAGGCACCGAAATCGCTTGGGCATGCGGGCAACTCGGGAAGTCCGTAGCCTCGGAGCTGTGATTACTCTGAAGAAGGAAGACGGCGCGGCCGATCTCGCCGGTATCACCAAGATGAGCGTGGGGGTGAGCTGGGACCCGTCGGCCGGTTCCAGCGGTGGACTGCTCGGCATCGCCCGGCGCAAGCGCGGCGTCGACCTCGACCTCGTCGCCGTCCTGATGCAGGGTGGCGAGCCGGTGCGTTTCGCCGGTCTCGATTCGCTCGACCCGCTCGGCAACGGCGCGGTGCTGCACACCGGTGACGAGCAGACCGGCGCGGCCGCGGGCGACGACGAGACCGTGCACGTCACCTTCGCGAATGTGCCGACCGCGATCGACGCCATCGTGTTCGTCGCGGCCGCGTTCAAGAAGGGTTCCTCGTTCGACAAGGCCAACAACGTCTCGTTCAAGATCTACGACGCCACCGGCGCCGACAGCCAGCCGGTGGCCGATATCTGGCCGTCGCTGCTCGGCGCCGAGAACGCCAACGCCATCGCGCGGGCCTTCCGCAACGGCCCGGTGTGGCAGCTCGAGGTGCTCGATCGCAAGGGCAAGATCAAGCAGGGCGACAAGCAGGCGCTGCTGCGTTTCGCCCTCGGCTAGCGACGCGCACGGTTTGCACCGGGTGGGTCGGTGCGGCAAAGTTAGGCTCGGTGCGCCGGGAAGTCTGGTCGGCAGCCCGGCTCGAATTCCGTCGAGTGGGGTTCGAGCGAAGACGGGAACCCACATGTCCGCACCTACCACTCCCCGGCACGGATGATCCGCGCAGCACGCCGCACCGTTCTCACCCGGGGCAGCTGGCCCGAGGCCCGTCGCGTCAGCGAGGTGCTGCGCCGCGAAACGGTCGGCGGCGTCCTGCTGATCGTCGCGGCGATCGTCGCCCTGGTCTGGGCCAATACGCCATGGGCGGATGCCTATGTGGCACTGCGCGACTACCGCGTCGGCCCCGAATCACTGCACCTGAACCTGACGCTGAGCCAGTGGGCCGCCGACGGGCTGCTCGCCGTCTTCTTCTTCGTCGTCGGCCTCGAACTCAAACGCGAGTTCGTGGCTGGCGACCTGCGGGATCCGCGCCGCGCCGCGCTGCCGGTGGTGGCGGCCGTCGGCGGAATGGCCGTGCCCGCGCTCATCTACTTCACGATCAACCGGGGCGGCGCGGTCGACGGCTGGGCGATCCCCACCGCCACCGACATCGCCTTCGCGCTCGCCGTGCTCGCGGTGATCAACACCCACCTGCCCACCGCGCTGCGCACCTTCCTGCTCACCCTCGCCGTGGTCGACGACCTGCTCGCCGTCACCGTGATCGCCGTCTTCTACACCAGCGAACTGCACCTGCCCTACCTGGCGCTGGCCCTGATCCCGATCGCCCTGTTCGCCGTCGCCGTGCAGCGCCGGATCAGTTCGCCGTTCCTGCTGGTGCCGCTGGCCCTGGTCACGTGGTGGCTGGTGCACTCCTCCGGCGTGCACGCCACGGTGGCGGGCGTGCTGCTCGGTTTCACCGTTCCGGTACTGGCCGGACGCGGCGAGACCGACACCGAACACGGCCTGGCCGAACGGTTCGAACACACCATCCGCCCGCTCTCGGCCGGGGTGGCGGTGCCGGTGTTCGCGTTCTTCGCGGCCGGTGTCACCATCGGCGGTCTCAGCGGGTTCACCGATTCCCTCGCCGACCGGGTGACGCTCGGCATCATCGCGGGCCTGGTCGTCGGCAAGCTCGTCGGCATCACCGCGACCACCTACCTCACCGCCAAACTCACCCGCGCCGAACTCGACGCCGACCTGGCCTGGGTGGACGTCGCGGGTGTCGCGCTGCTCGGCGGCATCGGCTTCACGGTGTCGCTGCTGGTCGGCGAACTGGCCTTCGCCGACGACCACACCCGCGCCGACCACGTCCGCATCGGCGTGCTGGGCGGCACGCTGGCCGCGGCCCTGCTGGCGACCATCGTGTTGCGCGCGCGCAACCGCGTCTACCGCCGCCTCGACGAGGCCGAACACGTCGACGCCGACGGCGACGGCATCCCGGACGTCTATCAGCAGACCCCACACTGATCCAGGAGCTCCACCATGTCTCTCACCCACGTGACCGTCGGCCTCGGCTGGGACCCCGCGCCTCCGAGCGGCCCCTTCGGCAATACCCGCAAGGACATCGACCTCAATGTGACGGCCCTGGCATTCGCGGGCAACGACTTCGTCGACGCGGCGTTCCACGAGCAGCTCACCTCCCGGGACGGCGCCCTGCGCCATCTCGGCGACAGCGTCACCGGCGACGGTGACGGCGACAACGAGATCATCACCGTCGACCTCACCCGCGTCGACGCCGCGACCAGCACCATCGTCTTCCTCGTCACCTGCTACACCGGACAGACCTTCGAGCAGGTCGTCAACGGCTTCTGCCGCGTCGCCGACAGCGTCACCGGGGTCGAGCTCGTGCGCGTCGACCTGTCGAGCGCCACCTCGCACACCGGCTTCGTCCTCGGCAAACTGCACCGCACCGGCACGGGCTGGGAGTTCACGATGATCGGTGACCCGATCTTCGCCGATCACCCGACCGTCGCCCTGCCCCAGCTGACCGTATATTTGGGCCCGGTATGAGCGCGCAGTTGATGATCGTGGAGGACGACACCCGGGTTCGGGAGTCGTTGCGGCTGGCGATGGAGGACGAGGGGTACATCGTCGCCGAGGCCGAAAGCGCCGAACACGCGCTGGAACACGTGCACAAAGTCGGCGTGCCGGACGTCCTCATCGTCGACCTCATGCTCGGCGGCATGGACGGTTTCACCTGCATCCGGGAAGTGCGCCGCGAACACGACGTACCGATCATCGTGGTCAGCGCCCGTGACGACACCCACGACGTGGTCGCCGCCCTGGAAGCGGGCGCCGACGACTTCGTCACCAAACCCTTCGAGGTCAAGGAACTGACCGCGCGGATCAGGGCCGTGGGCAGACGCACCCGCAACAACACCGAACGCGAGGTGGTCGAACTCGTCCTCGACGCCGACCGGCAGCTCATCCTCTGCCCGGAGCGCGGTTCGGTGCGGCTGGCGGGCGAAGACGTGCACCTGACGCTCACCGAATTCCGGTTGCTGTGCGAACTGGCACAGAACGACGGGCTCGTGCTGAGCAGGCAGGTGCTGCTCGACAAGATCTGGGACCGCGGGTTCTTCGGCGACGACCGCATCGTCGACGTGCACATCCGCCGCCTGCGCACCAAGATCGAACGCGATCCCGCCGAACCGCGCCTGATCGTCACCGTGCGCGGGCTCGGCTATCGCCTCGATGCCGGGTCCTGAGTTGCCCACCCGGTTACGCGGCCTGCGTGGTCGCGTAACAGCGGCGTTCGTCCTCAGCGCCAGCCTCGTCGCGGTGCTGCTGTCGGGTTCGGTGTATGCCATCAGCACCAATTACATGGAGTCCCAACGGGTTCGGACGGTCGAACGCGCGGTAGGGGTGCACGCCGAGATCCTGCGGTTGCGGATGGAATCGCTGGCCACGGGGCAGGAGGCCCTCGAATCGTTGCGGCTGCCCGCCGGAACCATCGCCCTCCTCGACACCACAACGGGCACCGGCGTGCTCGGGGCCGACCAGGCCACCGTCGCCACGCTCGAACGGGCCGCCGAGGTGCCCTCGCCCGCCACCCGTGTGCGCATCGCGGGCGAGCCCTATCTGCGCACCGCGACTTACGTCGAAAACGGTGCCGTCCTCCAGGAATTCGCGCCGCTGCGCGAGCTGGAGGACACCCTGAAGATGCTGCGCACCATCCTCTTCGCCTGCGCGGTGCTCGCCGTCGCGGTGGCCGCCGCGCTCGGCGCCTGGGCCGCGCACCTCGCGCTGCGCCCGTTGCGCCAGGTGGCGGGCACCGCGTCGCGCATCGCCGCGGGCGACCTCGACCTGCGCTTGTCGCGGCCCGAAGACGTCGATTTGTCGCCGACCGTCGAGGCCTTCAACGCCATGGTCGACTCCCTGCAGCGGCGCATCGAACGCGAACGCAGGCTCGTCTCCGACCTCAGTCACGAGTTGCGCACCCCGCTCACCACCCTGACCACCACCGCGACCGTGCTGGCCGGGCATCGCGACGAACTGTCCGAAAGACCGCGCGCCGCCCTGGGACTGCTCGTGGAGGAGACCACCTACCTGCGCGGTCTGCTCGACGACATGCTCGCCCTCGCGCGCGCCGAGGCGGGCATCCACCGCTCCGACCCGGCGCCGCTGTCGCTGGCCGAACTGCTGGCCCACCTGCTCGCGAGCCGTCGCGTCGTGGCCGAGGTGCTCACGGCCACCGACCCGGGGCTGGTGCGCGGGCGGCGGATGGAACTCGAACGCGCCCTGCTCAACCTGCTCGTCAACGCCGAACGTCACGGTGGCGGTGTGGCCGCGGTGCGCGTCGAGCGCGACGGCGACGACGTGCGCGTCACCGTCGACGACGAAGGCCCCGGTGTCGAGGCGGCCGACCGCGAACGCATCTTCGAACGCTTCGTCACCGCCTCGCGTCGCACGGGCGGCACCGGCATCGGCCTGGCTCTCGTCGCCGAAACCGTTGCGGGACACCAGGGCCGGATCCGCTGCTCGGAGCGGCCGGGCGGTGGTGCGCGCTTCGAGTTGACACTGCCCGCGCTGGATCGTCACGTGATCGCAAAGAAAACGTCCGAGCCGCCGCAATGAAAGTGATCCATTCTCGTCACGGTCACCGGGTCGGGTGATCGCCACGGCCTCGGGCTGGAGGAGGACAAGTCGCGCTGCCACGGCACGCGGCCGATTCCCGAAGTCGTCGCGCGACACCGACACCGGTGACTTCTCGTCACAACGCGGCGGGGCCCGGCGCCACTCGGACGCCGGGCCCCGCTGGGGTTGTCAGGATCAGCCGATGCTGAAGGGCTGGCCCCACAGGGTGACGACCGAGCTCACGTTCTCGGTCTCCACCTTGACCTTCACGAAGGCACGCGCCTGGGCGTACCCGGCGCAGCCGCTCAGGCCGATGGTCGAGTCGGCCCAGGTCACCGAGCCGCTCTTGCCCTTGAACTTGTTGTTGGTGCCGTGGTCCTCGTTGCCGTAGTCGTCGGCCTTCTCGATGTCGAGAATGTAGAACGACTTGGCCTGGCCGGGGCCGAGGCTCAGTTCGGCACCGGACTCGGCGCCGACGCTCACGTCCTCGCCGTCCCAGCTGCTCTCGCCCTCGACACCACCCTCGACGCCGCCGCCGTCGATGTTGACCTGGCAGCCCACCACGTAACCGGGGTAGATCTTGCCGCCCTTGGCGTTACCGGAGACCTCGACCTGCGCGGAGCCGGACACCCACGCGTTGCGGTGCACCGGGGTCGAGCCCATCGACGGGCTGATGAGGGCCGACTCGCCGACCAGGCGAACGGTGACGGTCGAGCCGTCGGACAGGGTCTTGACGATCTCGCCGCCGGGCAGCGGAACGAAGGTGTCGGCGTTGGCGGCACCGGCGGACAGCAGGCCGAAGGTCACGGCGGCCGCGCCGACCAGACCGGCCATGCGGGCCGAATTCTTACGGTCGATCATGTGTGTCATTCCTTGCGATCGAAGTCGGATGCGCTCAGCCGATGCTGAACGGGGCACCGTAGAGGGTGGTCTTGGAGTAGTGGTCGCCGATGATCTCCACGACCGAGTAGGCGCGGGCCTGGGCGTAACCGGCGCAGCCCTGGATCTCGATCTCGACGTCCTGGTACTCGACCGAGTAGACGCCCGCCTTCAGGATGTCCTTCTTCTCGATCTGGACGAACTTCACCTCGCCGGGGCCCAGGTCGAGGCCGACCGAGCCGCCGATGCTGCCGCCGGACAGGTCGATGCCGCCGGAGACGCCCGCGGAGATGGCGTCGTCACCGATGGCCACCTGGCAACCGACGATGTAGCCGGTGTTGAGCTGCGAGGCACCGTGGGTGGAGGAGTTGTTGGAGCCGTCCTTGCCCGACGGACCGTTGAACGGGCCGACCTCGCCCTCCGGCGTCGCGGTGACGTCGGCGGTAACGGTGCCCGAGACCCAGGCGACGCGGCCGGCGCCGTTGGCCGCCAGCGACGGCGAAACGGTGGCGCGCTCGGCGGTGCGGGTGATCGTCACGCCCGGGCCTGCCTTCTGGCCGTCGGGCAGCGGGACGAAAGCGTCGGCGCCGGCGGAACCGGCGGCGAAACCACCGAGTGCGACCGCGGCGGCCGTGGCCACGTAGAAGCGTTTGATTGTCATTCTTCCCCTCATCAGGTTCGAGCGGTATCGCCTCGACGTCGGCACCTGGCAGGGCGCGTCGAGGGCCGGATCGAAGCATTCACGCGCCCCATGGCGGGGTGAGAACCAGTCGAGGACCCGGCGATGAAGCTCACGGAACGAGAAGATTTCCGGTTCTTTGCGATGGTGTTGCGATGGGCGCAGTCCGATCGTCACACATGCGGCGTTCAGCCAATGTTGCGAAGTTCGGTATAGGGGGCATGATTTCGATGTTCCCTGGATAGTTGCTGCATTACGGTTTCCCACATGGACGACATCGAGTTGGATTTGCCGAGCGTCGCTTCTCCCCACAACTCCGGACGAATTCTCGACATCGGCGCGGTCGGATTGCGCAACCCGCTTCCGGTCGACGGTGAACAGACCCACGCCTATGTTTCCTGCGTCGACGGCACCACCCTGCGACTGCCGGATTCTTTGCAGAACTGGGCCATGCAGACCCTCGCCGCGAACTACGACCTGCGCGCCACCGGCCTGCCGTCGCTGTTCCCGTGCCGGTTCGAGTTCGGCATCCGCGACGGAGCGGCCTACGCTGTTCCAGTGAGCGATCAGGCGCGTCAGAGGAGGCCATCATCACCACCGCAGCAGATGTCGGCGACTTCGCCAAGCGTCACGGGCTGACAGTCGCCGTAGCCGAATCCCTCACCGGCGGTAACCTCGCCGCCGCCCTCGCGGCGGCACCCGACTCCGCGCAATGGTTCCGCGGCGGGGTCGTCGCGTACTCCGTGACGGTGAAGCAGTCCGTTCTCGGCGTGCCCGACGTGCCGGTGGTATCGGAGACGGCCGCACTGGCCATGGCCGAAGGCGTGCGGGCCCTGACCGACGCCGATATCGCCGCCGCGACCACCGGCGTCGGTGGGCCGGGCGATCAGGACGGCGAACCGGCGGGGTCGGTGTGGTGCGCTGTCGCCACCCGCGACACCTCCTGGGCCGTGCATCGCGATTTCGACGGCGAACCCGAGCAGGTGCTCGAGCAGTCGGTGCGATGCGCGCTGGAGATGTTGGGCGAGAGCGAGAAGCGCTTCACCGGCTAGACGATCGGTGGCAGGTGCACCACCTGGCCCGCGTACGCCAGACCCGCACCGAAGCCGAGCAGCAACGCGGTCTGGCCGGGTTCGGCGGCGCCGGTGCGCAGCAACTGTTCCATGGCCATCGGAATCGAGGCGGCACTGGTGTTACCGGTGTCGACGATGTCGCGCGCCACGGCGACGGTGTCGGGCAGGTCGAGGGTGCGGACCAGCGCGTCGGTGATGCGGATATTGGCCTGGTGGGGCACGAAGGCGTCCAGGTCGGCTGCGGTGACACCGGCCAGCTTCAAGGCCTCCCGGCACGCCTGCTCCAGAAAGGTGACGGCCCAGCGAAACACCTCGGTGCCGTTCATCCGGATGTAGGGCCGCACCGTCGTACCGCCACTGGCCTCGGCGGCCGCCACCTCGGCGAAGTACTCCTGGAAGTCCTTGTCCTGCTTGATCGCCGAGGTGCGTGACCCGTCCGAGCCCCACGCCACCGGGCCGATCCCCTCCTGCTCGGCGGCGCCGACGACCACCGCGCCCGCGCCGTCGGCGAAGATGAACGCCGTGCCGCGATCGGTGCGGTCGAGCAGGTCCGAGAGCCGTTCCACACCGATCACCAGCACGTGGCGCGCCTGACCGGAGCGGACCAGGTTGGCGGCATCGGCCAGCGCGTAGCAGAACCCCGCGCACCCGGCGGAGATGTCGTAGGCGGCGGTGTCGTGCATGCCGAGTTCGGTGGCGACCACCGCACCCGCCGAGGGGCCGAGCACCATCTGCGACGAGGTCGCCAGCAGCACGGCGTCGACCTGGTCGGCGGTGATGCCCGCGGCGGTGAGGGCGTCGCGGGCGGCGGCGGTGCTCATCGACACAATGGTCTCGTCGTCTTCGGCCCAGTGCCTGGCGGCGATGCCGGATCGGGTCTTGATCCATTCGTCGGAGGAGTCGATGGCCTCGACGATCTCCGAGTTGGGCACGACGCGGCGCGGCCGGTACACGCCGAGGCCGAGAATTCCCGTGTGGGTGATCGGAATCGAGGTGGCGATGGGGGTTGGCATGACATCCTCTCCATGTGAACCGATCGGTTCATCCGTCATAAGGTCTAACATGAACCGATCGGTTCAATCAAGCGTTTCGGGGAGGAGAGTCGGATGCCGGCCGGACCACGCGCCCGACTGATCGAGCACACCATCGCGACCGTGCAGGAGCACGGTGTGCACGCGGCAGCGTTGAGCGAACTGCTCAAGCGGAGCAATACCTCACGCAACTCGCTCTACCAGCATTTTCCCTCCGGCAAGAGCGAACTGGTGCAGACCGCGGCCCGCATCGTGTCGCGGCTGGTGTACTCGCACGTCAGCGCCGTGGCCGACGCCCTGCAGACCGCGCCGTCGGCGCAGCAGTGGCTGACCGACCTGTTCGCCTTCTGGCGGGTGCCGCTCGAACAGAGCGAGTTCCGGGCGGGTTCGTTCATGATGGCCGCCGCGCTGGACGAAAGCGATCCGGTGGTGCAGTCGATCGCCGGGCAGGCCTTCGCCGAATGGACCGCGCGTCTGGCCGACGGCATCGTCGCGGCCGGGATCGAACGGGCGACGGCGGTGTCACTGGCCGGGTTCCTGCTCACCACCATCGAGGGCACCATCGTGCACAGCCGGGCGCTCAAGTCGGCGCATCCGTTCGATCAGGCGGTCACCCAGCTGACCATCCTGTTCAACTATCACCTGTCTCAGCGTTGAGGTGAAACATCCTGTGCGCCATTGAGATCCGCGCACAGCGTGGTGACGATGTGGCGGCGGGCCGTTGCGCCTTCGGGACTCGGGGTCAGCGGATACACGTGCACCAGACCCGGTTTCTCGATGAAGTCCAGGTCGACACCGGCCGCGCGCGCCTTGTCCCGCAGCAAGCGGGCATCGGGATTGAGGATGTCGTCGGTGCCGGTGAACAGGGTGATCGGACCGAGGCCGGTGAGATCGCCGAACAGGGGGCTCACCATGGGGTCCTTCATCGGCAGCTCGCCGCTCCACCGGCGGCCGTAGACGAGGCCGCCGTCGCGACCGAGCCACGGGTCGCGCTGCTGCACGACATCGATCTGCGGGTTCTCGAGGGTGAGGTCGAGAGCCGGGGAGATGAGGACGGTGCGCGGCAGTGTGGCGCCGAGGTCGCGTAGGTGCAGTGCGGTGGACAGGGCGATCTGGCCGCCGGCCGAATCACCGGCGAGGAAGGTGGGGCCGTGTTCGTCGGCGCTGGTGCGGACGAGGTCGGCCACGCGGGGTATCACCTCGGCGGCAGTGCCGAACGGGATGAGCGGGTAGATCGGCACCGTCACCCTGAGCCGGGCGCGGATCGCGAGCATGGCGGCCAGGCGCCAGTGCTGCACCGCGATCTCTCCGACCCAGCCACCGCCGTGCGCGTAGACCAGACCGCCGCGTGCTCTACCGGCGCGCGGGGTGAGGGTGTACACAGGCCAACCCGCCTCGCGCACCACGGTGATGTCGACTCCGCGCAGGGTGCGCGGTGGGCCGTAAGGCAAAGGACGAAGCGCCAGTTCGCGGATATTCGCCTCGGCGCGTTCGGCATTGATGTAGTTGCGGTTGCGGCGGGCGACACGGAGGAACCCCGGAATCACGAACCGACTCATCACTGTCGCCACCACGACCTCCACTCCCCCGCGACGACACGGGTTCCCGCCAAAATACCCGTCGGCCGCGCGCGACGGGCGGGAGTCAGCCCAGCGGTTGTTCGATGATCTCGGTACGCAGGCTCGTTCCGTTGAGGTCGAGGTACACCACACCCTCGGTGATCGACAGGCTCGCGGAATTGCGCCGGTCCACCAGCCGCGCGGCCTCGTCGATGAACGCCCGATCGAAGCTGTAGAGCGGGATCGAGGCCGCGTTGTGAATCTTCTTGCCCGCGTACTGCGCCAGCACCTTCACCGGATCCCGATGCGTGTACACCGCCGCCCGCCCAGCCAGCTTGCTCCCCCGATGAATCCGCTCCGAGTCGGGCGCCCCCACTTCGATCCAGGCCGTCGTCCGCCCCGTCAGATCCCGCACCTGCACCGCGGGCTCGTCGGTAGCCGAGATCCCACCCTCACTGAACACGATCCCCTCCTCGTACTGCAGGCAGTACGCCAGAATCCGCGTCACCATGTACTCGAGCGTCTCGGAAGGATGCCGCGCCACCCGCAACTCCAACTCCTCATAAACCCCCCGATCCACATCGGCGAGCTGAATAGCAAAAGTGTGCACAGTAGCGCTGATTCCCATAAGACCCGCCACCCTAGTTGGTAGCGGACTCATGAGACTCCAGGAGGGCTCGGGGGGCGGCCTGGGTCCAGGAGTCGGTGATGATGGCGGTGAGTTCGTCGTGGTCGTCGAGGGCTGAGAGGCGGACGCGGACCCAGGCGTTGTTCGCCTCGTGGGAGGCGATCCAGAACTTGGCGGGTTCGGCCTGGACCAGTTCGTCGCGGTCGATGATCGGGCAGCGGACGGCCATCGAGGTCTCGTTCTCGGGGAGGGTGAGGAACAGGCGGCCGGAGACCTTGAAAATCGGCATGCCCCAGGCGAATTCCTCCGCCGTGCCGGGCAGGGACAAGGCGAACGAGCGGACGTCGTCCCCGGTGACTGTCATGACCCGATCATCTCAAAACGCACCGACAGGTTCAGACGGCGAGCTTGGCCGAACGGGCCCGGCTCGCGGTGATGCGGCGGCCGATGATGCCGTGGCGCGGCGCGAACAGGTAGACCAGGGTGAAGGCGACGCCCTGGGTGACCACCACCATCCCGCCCGCGGCGGTGTCGAGGTGGTAGCTGATGTACAGACCGGTGACCGCGCACAGCACCGACACGGTCGGCGCGATCAGCAGCATCCGCGAGAAACGGTCGGTGAGCAGGTAGGCCGTGGCACCTGGAATGATGAGCATGGCCACCACCAGCACCACTCCCACCGCCTGCAACGCCACCACCGAGGTGAGGGCGAGCAGTGCGAGCAGCGCGGTGCCGAGCACGCGGGGGTTGAGGCCGATGGCGTGGGCGTGGGTGGCGTCGAAGGCGTACAGGGTGAAGTCGCGCCGCTTCAGCACCAACGCCACGAGCACGATCGCCGCGAGGATCATGATCTGGATCATCTCCTCGCGGCTCACCCCGAGCAGATTGCCGAAAACGATGTGGTTCAAGTCGGTTTGGCTCGGTGTCACCGAAACCAGCACCAACCCGAACGCGAACAGCGTCGTGAAGACGATCCCGATGGCCGCGTCCTCCTTCACCCGGCTGGTATCGCGCACCACCCCGATCAACGCGACCGCGAGGAACCCGAAGATCACCGCACCCACCGCGAACGGCCAGCCGACGATGTAGGCGAGCACCACCCCGGGCAGTACCGCGTGCGACACCGCGTCACCCATCAGCGACCAGCCGATCAGCACCAGCCAGCACGACAGCACCGCGCACACCACGGCGGCGGTGACGGTGGTCGCCAGCGCTCGGACCATGAATTCGTAGCGCAACGGGTCGAGGAAGAATTCTTCGAGGTTCACTGGTCTGTGTCCAATCCGAACGCCTTGGCCAGGTTCTCGGGCCGCAACACCACGTCGGGGTCGCCGTGTTCGAGCACCCGGCGGTTCAAAAGCACAGCCTCGTCGGCCAATCGAGGCAGCGCGTGCAGGTCGTGGGTGGACACGAGGATCGTCGCACCACCGGCGGCGAGCTCACGCAGCAATGCGGTGATGGTGGCCTCGGAGCGCTTGTCGACACCGGCGAACGGTTCGTCCAGCAGCAGGATGGTCGCCTCCTGCGCGATACCGCGCGCCACGAAGGTCCGCTTCTTCTGGCCACCGGAGAGCTGCCCGATCTGCCGGTCGGCGAAATCGGTGAGTTCGACCCGGGCCAGCGCCTCCTCCACGGCGGCCTTGTCGGCCTTGCTCGCGCGCCGGGTGAACCCCATCTTCCCGTAGCGCCCGGTCATCACCACATCGCGCACCGACAGCGGGAAAGTCCAATCCACGTCCTCGGATTGGGGCACGTACCCGAGTGCGCCCGCCTTGCGTGCGGCGGCGGGCGCGCCACCGTTGACCAGCACCCGGCCGCGGTCGGGCGTCACCAGTCCCATGACGGTCTTGAACAGTGTCGACTTACCCGACCCGTTCATCCCGATCAGGCCGCACACCCGACCCGATTTCAAGGTGAGTTCGACGTTGTCGAGGGCGAGCACATCACCGTAATGAACTGTCACGTCCTGGATTTCGACTACCGGCTCGGTCATTTCGGTGCTCCTGCCAGTGCCGCCGCGATGGTGTCGGCGTCGTGCCGGATCAGGTCGAGGTAGGTCGGCACGGGGCCGTCCGCCTCCGACAGCGAGTCGACATACAGCGTGCCGCCGAAGCGCGAACCGGTCGCCTCGACCACGCGCTGCATGGGCGCGTCCGACACCGTCGACTCGCAGAACACGGCGGGCACCCCGCGTTGGCGGACGAAGTCGATCACCGATCCGATCTGCTGCGGTGTGGCCTGCTGTTCGGCGTTGACCGGCCAGATGTACTTCTCGGTCAGTCCCGCGTCGCGGGCCAGGTAGGAGAACGCTCCCTCACAGGTGACCAGGGCCTTCTGGTCGGCGGGCAGCGTGCTGACGGCGGCCACCAGCTCGTCACGGACCGCACCGAGCTGGGTCTTGTACGCCTCGCCGTTGGCGCGGTAGGCCTCGGCGTGGTCGGGGTCGAGGTCGGTGAACGCGCGAACCATGTTGTCCACGTAGATCTGCGCGTTCACCGGCGACATCCACGCGTGCGGATTGGGCTTGCCCGCGTAGGCGTCCTCGCTGATGTTCATCGGCGTCACGCCCTCGCTCACCACGGCATGCGGCACCTCGAGGTCGGCGACGAACTGGGCGAACCAGGCCTCGAGATTGAGGCCGTTGTCGAGGATGAGATCGGCCTTGGCGGCCTTCTTGATGTCCCCCGGCGTCGGCTCGTACCCGTGGATCTCGGCGCCGACCTTGGTGATCGACTCGACCCGTAGATGCTCACCGGCCACATTGCGCGCCATATCGGCGAGCACGGTGAAGGTGGTGAGGACCACCTTTCGGTCGTCGTCGGACGCGCCGACGCCACCGCAGGCGGTGAGCGCGAACACCATGACACTCAGCACGCACGCCGCGAGCATCCGCGACGAGCGGTGGAACCCAACCTTCATCCCGGAATTATATTGTTCGGGTGACCGAACTTTCAAGTTCTGCCACCGAAACAGCGGTGGTGAACGGTCATGATGCCCAGGGCGGGACGAAGGTCGACCCATCCGGCAACTCCGCGGCGAAGCCGGTCCGGACGGCGACAAGCAGCCGCGCGCCAGTCCCGGCCTCGTCGGTGAGCGCGATGAGGGAACCGGCGGGTGCCACGGCTGCATCACCGGGTCGCAGGGTGGCCGCCTCGCCGTCGATGGTGAGGACGATTTCGCCCGTGAGCAGCACGAATACCTCCTCTCCGAGGATCCGGTGGGCGACTCCGGCCGTGCCGGGCGCGACCTCGGTCTGCCAGACGCACAGGTCGGCACTGCCGGTACCGGGGCGGATCAATGAGGTGAAGCGGGCGTTGTGCACTTCGTGCACCTGGGCGTCGGCGGAACGGACTACCGGCATTGCGTCTCCTATTGGTCAATTTACTTGTCTATATAGTCAAGTAGCTTTCCCATCCCGTCAAGTGCCAGAATGACGAACGTGCCCCCTGCCGGTGACCTCCCATTACTGCTGCTCGCGGCCGCCGCCCAGGTGACCGATGCGGTCCAGGCCGGGGTCGCCGCGGCCGGCTTCCCCGATGTACGGCCCACACACGGCTTCGCCTTCGTGCGAATGGCACCCGACGGGGCGACCGTCGGTGAGATCGCCGAGCATCTCGGCGTCACCAAGCAGGCGGCGAGCCAACTGGTCGACGAACTGGTCACCAAGGGCTATGTCGAACGCAATCCGCACCCACGCGACGCGCGCGCCCGGCTCATCACGCTCACCGATCGCGGCTGGGCGTGCACTCGCGCCGCCGACGCGGCGTTGGGCAAACTCACCGAAAACTGGTCCGAAACCCTTGGCGCGGGTGACCTCGACCAGGTCAGGGACGTATTGGCGCGGGTCGTCGCCCCGAGTCGGGTCCGCCCGAGCTGGTGAGGGCGTAACCCTTCGCGGCGGACGAACGATCTGTTGTCAGGTATCCGTTAATCCGAACAACAGGATTTTCGAAACCCGCGCGCGGCATCGCGACGAGCGGCATACTCGGCTGCGAGCGGTGACGCGCCACCGCAGCACCCCGGGCCGCCGGTCCGGGCAGTGCCTCGTCACGCACCGTTCCCGCTATCTCGGAGTTCGAATGTCTGCTCTAGCGACCGCCACCTCGGTCGACACCATCACCCGCCACAAGTACGAACGGCTGCAGTACACCGGTTCCGCCGGTGTCGTCGCCTCCCTCGAAGACCCGCGGCTGGTGGACCGCTGGCGCGCCGAGCACCCCACCTGGCGTGGCGAGCACTGGGCGTTCGAGGCGGGCACCACCGGCAGCCTCCGCCCGATCAACGTGGCGACCCGCCACAACTGAGCCCTCAGGCCGCGCCCGCGTCGGCGCGACGGTCGGTGATCCGGGGAAACGGGCTGGCCGCTTCCAGCTGGTAGGCCAGGTCGAGCAGGGTTCGCTCCGCGCCGCGCGGGGCGGCCAGCTGCACCGAGCCGGGCAGACCCGTCGGCAGCAGTCCGTGCGGAAGCGAGATGCCCGGTCCCCCACCGACATTGTTGAGCGGCGTGAAGCCGACATAGTCGACGAGCTTGGCGAACAGGTCGTCGAACGGCTGATCCGGCGCCAGCTCACCGATGCGCGGCGCCGGATGCGACAGCACCGGGCTGAGCATCACATCGATATCGGCGAAGTGCCGGTCGTAGGCGGCGGTTCCGGCGCGTAGGCGCCATGCGGCCGCCGCGGAACCCAGTGGGTTGCGTTTGGCCATTCCGATCAGGCCGGTGGTGAACGGGTCGAGTTTGCGCGCGTCGAAGCGTCCGCGATGACCGAGCCGGAACGACAGCGTCATCGCCGCGGCCATCACCGCCCAGTACTGCTTGAAGTCGTCGACGAAGCGCGGGTCGACCTCCAGCCGCTTCGCGACGATCTCGTGCCCGAGACCCGCGAAGACATGGACGGCCGAATCGAGGACGGCCCGGTTGTCGGGATGCACCGGCCTGCCGAACACGTCCGCGGTGACCACGCCGATGCGCAGTCGTCGCGCGCTCGGCCCTTCCACCAGCCCCACCGGCACCAGTTTCGGATGGGCACCGAAACTCTCGACCGCGGCCAGGTAGTACGCCGTATCGCGCACCGACCGGGTGAGCACACCCTCGGCCACCAGGTGCACCGGCAGTTTGCGCGCGCCCGGCTGGTCGAGCAGCCGGTACCGGGTGGGCTTCAGGCCCACCAGACCCGTCGCGGCGGCGGGAATCCGAATCGAACCACCGCCGTCGTTGGCATGGGCGATCGGCACCGCCCCGGCCGCGACCAGCGCCGCCGACCCGCCCGAGGACGCGCCCGCCGAGAACTCCGGATTCCACGGGTTGCGCGTCGGCGGGCGGTGGACGAACTCGGTGCTCGCGGTGAGCCCGAACTCCGGCAGCGTCGACTTGCCGAGCACGACCACACCCGAGTGCAGGAATTGCGCGGCGGGCCCGCTGGTCGCCGTCACCGGGTGCGGCGTGAACGCGGCCGACCCGTGACAGCTCGGCAGCCCCGCGACATCGGTGTTGTCCTTGACGAAGGCGGGCACGCCGGCGAACACCCCGGCGGTTTCGGGTGCCGAGGCGGCCCGTTCGAAGCTGCGCACCTGCACGGCGTCGAGGCGCGGGTCGACGGCCTGGGTCCGGGCGATCGCGGCCTCGATCACCTCGGCCCGGCTCACCTCCCCGGCGCGCAGTGCGGCGGCGAGGCCGACGGCGTCGTGGTCGCCGAGGGCGTCGTCGGTGAATCCGTGGACGGCAGAGCTCATGACCGCAGCCTAATCGCGACCGTACGCGCGGGTAACGAACTTCGGCCAGACAGTGCGGCCCGCCCGGCAGTGGGCGAGCCGCACGAGGGTGTGCCTACTTGGCGGGCGCCGTGAACGGCTGGTTGATCGTGGTGACGTACTGGATCACCGCGCCGATGGCGACCGGCGCGGTGACGAAGATCTGACCCGCGAGAACACCGAGGAAACCGACGGCGGCCGCACCCGCGACACAACCGGCCAGCGGTCCCGCACCGAACAGGGTGAGCAGGGCACCGGTGAGCACGACGCCCGCGGCGGCACCGGCGAGGCAACCGAGGGCCGCGCCGCCGATGCCACCGACGAGGGTGCCGATGGTGGCGCCCATGGAGATGGTGCTCGTCATCCGGGACCAGGCGGCCTGTTCACGGTCGTATTCGGACTTCCACGGCGCCTTGTCCTCGAACGGCAGGGCGACCGGCTTGTACACGGCCTTGTCCATGCTCAGCGCGGGGGTGAGGGTCGCCGTTCGACCGTCGACCCGGGCGTCGATGGGGAACTGGAAGTCGTCGATCGCGAAGGTCAGCGGCGTCGCGCCGACGACGGTGCCCGCGGCGTCGCGCACCTGCAGGGTGCCGTTGTCGACCACCAGCGAACCGTGCTCGATCTCGATGACCGAGGTGGTGCCGTCGGTGTGCGCGGTGTATTCGACAGGCCGCGGTGCCGCGGGTTCCGCCTGGGCTCCGGCTGCGGTGACGGCCAGAGCGGACAGCGAGAGGGCCACGGGCACAGCGATTTTCTTCAAGAACATGGGTGATTCCTCATCGATTTCAGCCGATCGCGGTGACCGGCGGTGGCAATCCTAGCGATAATGGTTATCATTATCATCTCGATGAGGCTGGGAGGTCGTAGTGGGACATCTGCTGATGGTGGAGAGCTGGGTCGGCTCGATGAGCACCCTGTTGCCGCAGGGAATCAAGGACGGCGGACACCGATTCAGCTTCCTGACCAGGGATCTCGGGCATTACCTGCGCCCGGGCACACCGTCGCCGCACCCGCTGCTGGCCGCTGACAATGTGTTCACCGCCGAGACCAACGACGAGGCCGCGCTGCTGCCGTATGTGCGAAAGCTGCACGAGCTCTTCGGTTTCGACGGCGTACTCACCTCGTGCGACTACTACCTGCCGACGGTGGCCGCGATCGCCACCGATCTCGGCCTGCCCGGCCCCGGCCGGGAGGCGGTGGTCGCGGCGTGCGACAAGTACCGGACCCGCGAGATCTGTCGCGCGGCCGGAGTCCCCGGGCCCGACTTCGCCGTAGCCGAGACGATGGACGAGATTCTCGGTGCCGCAGCTCGATTGGGCTATCCGCTGGTGGTGAAGCCGATCGACCTGTGTGGCGGGATGTTCGTGTGCCGGGTTGACGGCGACGCCGAGCTGCGCGCCGCGATGGAGCGCATCGCCGGGTTCCCGGTGAACGCGCGTGGGCAGCGCAGGTCACCGCAGGTGCTGATCGAAAGATGCGTGCAGGGACCGGAATTCAGTGTGGAAACGGTGACCGTCGCCGGGCAGACCACTGTCGTCGGGGTGACCGACAAACAGCTCACCGGCGCCCCCGCCTTCATCGAGTCTGGCCATATGTTCCCGGCCGACCTGTCGGCTACCGATCGCCGGGCCGTCACCGAGACCGCCGTGGCGGCGGTCGAGGCGCTCGGTCTCGACGCGACCGTCGCCCATACCGAGGTCAAGCTCACAGCCGACGGGCCGGGCCTGATCGAGGTGAATCCACGACCCGCGGGCAACCGGATCACCGAACTGGTCCGCCGGGTCACCGGCATCGACCTCACCAGGGTCCATGTCGAGGCCGTCTTGGGTGGGACACCCGAGCTCACCCCACGGCAGACCGATGCCGGGAGCGCCGCCGTCGCCTTCGCCGTGCCCGACCGGGCAGGCGTGGTGACCCGTGTCGCCGGTGTGGCCGGCTGGGCCGACGATCCGCGCATCGTGGAACACAAACTCCCCGAGCCCGGCGCCGAGGTCCGCCCGGCCACCGACAACAACACCTACCTCGGTCACGTCCTCGTAACGTCCGAAAACACCGGTGAGGCAGGAAAACTCGCGAATTCCTTGATCGCCGAGCTGCGTGTCGAGCTCGACGGCGGTGTCGCGTGATCCAGACGCATCCCGCCTCGGTGGCCGAGCTCACCACGTGGGCACGGACCGGGCGACTCGGCCCCGACCCCGACACTCTGAAGGCATCGACCGCCTTTCTCACGACCTACGGCACCAGGCACGCGGGACGCACCCGCGCCTACCGCAACGAGGTGCTCAGCATCCGGGTCGGTGCGGCGGTCGGCTCGTGCGGGCTCGAACCCGGTTCGGCCACCGGCGAGCTGATCGACGACTGTGTCGCGGCGACCGTCGGTGACCTGCTCGAACACCAGGTCGGGGCGGTGCGTGTCGCGGCGCTCGATGCCTATCTGATGCATGTGCACCCGCATCCGAAGGCAGCGGGTCTGCACGGTAGCCCCGTGGTGGTGGCGGGGCCGACCTCGTTGACGAAATCGCGGCGCCGCGCGAACACCGTCGTCGATCTGCTCCCTTCCGAAGTCACCAAGGTGCTGGTGGTCGGGGTGGTCGGTTCGCTGCTGGCCGAGTTGCGCGACCGTGGCATCGCCTATGTGCCCTGCGATCTGGCGGGTGGCGTCACCGAGTGGGGCGAACCGATCTTCGACTCCGTGGCGACGGCTCCGTCGGACTACGACGCGCTGCTCGTCACCGGAATGACCCTGGGCAACGGCACATTCGACGAATTCCGTGCCATCGCGCGCGAGCGGGGACTACCCCTGGTTCTCTTCGCCCAGACGGGCAGCGCGGTGCTGCCCTGGTTCCTCGGCGCCGGCGTGCACGCGATCTCGGCCGAGCCCTACCCGTTCTTCTCTCTCGACGGTGCCGCGAGCACCCTGGTCACCTACCGGGAGCTCTCATGACCGCACCGCAACCCGGCCTGCTGCAGCTGATCGGCAACACCCCGGTCGTCCAGGTTCCCACCGGAAACGCCTGGTACACAGCCAAACTCGAATCGGCGAGCATCGCGGGGATGAAGGCCCGTGCGGCTGTGTCGATGATGCGGGCGGCGACCGCGCGAGGCGAACTCGCACCGGGCGCCACGATCATCGAATCGACCAGCGGCACTCTCGGATTGGGTCTAGCACTGGCAGGTAAGGCGCTCGGTCACCCGATCGTGCTCGTGGTCGACGACGAACTGGAACCGGACCTGCGCGGTCTCTTCTCGGCGTTCGGCATCACCCTCGAGGTGGTCACCACCCCGCACCCGACCGGCGGCTGGCAGCAGGCCAGGCTCGACCGACTCGCCGAACTGCTGGCCGCGACGCCCGGCGCGTACTGGCCCGACCAGTACGACAACCCCGACAATGCCGGTGGCTACCAGGCCATGGGCGCGGAGATCCTCGCGCAGGTCGACGACGTCGATGTGCTCGTCGCCTCGATCGGTTCCGGCGGCCACTGTGCGGGGCTCACCCGCGTCCTGCGTACCCGCTGGCCTCGGCTGCGGGTGGTCGGCGTCGACGCCGTCGGCTCCCGCATCTTCGGGCAACCGGACCGCCGCAGGCTCATGCGCGGCCTCGGCAGCAGCATCCTCCCCCGCAACGTGGCCTATGCCGACTTCGACGAGGTGCACTGGGTCGGCGCCGCCGAAGCCGTCGCGTCCTGCCGCGCACTGGCGGCCCACACCGGAATCGCGGGCGGCTGGAGCACCGGTGCCGCTGCCTTGGTCGCCGGCTGGATCGCCGACCGCGAGCCGCATTCCCGCGTACTCACCGTCTTCCCCGACGGCCCCCACCGCTACCTCCGAACCATCTACAACGACACCTGGTGCAGCGCGAACGGCCTGTTCGCCCCTCCCGCACCAGAACCCACAACCATCCTCACCCCCGACAGCGCCGAGGTCAGCGGCTGGGGCCGTTGCACAGTGGTCCGCGACCCTGCCGCTCCGTCCGGCGATCCGGCTACCGAAGGCCACGGCCCTGGCACCCCGGAGGCGGCGCTCACCACCGAGGTGAGCCACTCCACCCCTGCCCCGCGTCATCTCGCAGCCGAAGGCCACGAACCCGGAACCGGGGTGGCACGTGCGCTCACCGGCAAAGAGGGCAATGCCGCCGCGCAGGCTCAGGCCACCGAAATGCGTGATCCGTCCCGGGCGCAGGATCCCGCCGACCAAGTGCGCGGCACCGCCGAGCCTGTGCGCGAATCCGCCACCGCGGTGGATGACGCTGCCGAGGTGGTCGGGTGAGAACAACCTTCCTCGCGCTGCCCAAGGGTGTGCGGTTGCTGCTGGTCAATCATCTGGTCGGGCATATCGGTTTCTACCTGCTGATCCCGTTTCTCGCCGACTATCTGCTGCACGACCTCGCGCTGTCGGCGGCGGTGGTCGGTGTCGTGCTCGGGGTGCGCAATCTGAGTCAGCAGGGCCTGTTCCTCGTCGGGGGGTCGGCGGCGGATCGGCTGGGGGCGCGGGGCGTGATCATGGTGGGGCTGGCCGTGCGGGCGCTCGGGTTCGCGTTGTTCGCACTCGGTGGTTCACTGCCGGTGGTGCTCGCGGCGGCCATCCTCACGGGTTTCGCGGGCGCGCTGTTCAATCCGGCCGTGCGCGCGTATATCGCCACCGACAGTGGTTCGCGGTCGGCGGAGGCGTTCGCGCTGTTCAATGTGTTCGGCAACGCTGGTTCGGCGATCGGGCCGGTGTTGGGGACCGTGCTTATCGCGGCCGGCTTCCGGATATCCGCGCTGGTCGCCGCCGTGATTTTCGTAGTGCTGGCGGTGGTTCAGTGGGTGCTGCTGCCCGCGCGCCCGGTGCCCGCGCACGAGAGCGGGATCGGCGCCGACTTCACGACCGTGTTCACCGATCGCCGCTTCTGGGCGTTCACCCTCGCCCTGATGCCGATGTTCGCGTTGCAGAGCCAGATCTATTTTCTGCTCACGTTGCAGGCACAGGACAGCGCCGATCCCCGGTACCGCGCGGGGGCGGTGGCCGCGCTGTTCGTGGTGGAGACCATAGCCGTTGTGGCCCTGCAGGTTCGGGTCACCACGGTGCTCATCCGTCGGCCTCGGCGCGGGCCCGCGATGGCGGCGGGGATGGCGATCATGGGCGTGTCGTTCCTGATCGCCCCGGCCGCCGCGGGTGTCGTCACCGGCGTGGGCAGCGGACTCGCGGGGACCGTACTGCGGGTCACTCCCGTGGTGGCGGGCGCGGTGGTGCTGGCCATCGGGGTGACGGCAGTGCAGCCGTTCGTGAACGAGTCGATCGGCCGCTTTGCCGGAAACCGGCTCACCGGAACCTATTTCGGGGCGTTCTACCTGGCATCGGGCCTGTTCACCGTGGTCGCGACCTCGCTCAGTGGCGCGGTGCTCGACTGGGCGGGCGGGTCGCTCACCTGGCCGCCCGCACTGCTGTGCGCCGGGACGGGTGTGCTGTCCGCGGTCGCGATCCTCGGCCTGCATCGGCGGGCCGTGCTGCCCGATGCCGACATCGCTCACTCGGGAGACCGCACATGACTGATCCCCGCCACCCGGTGCGCGAGTGGCGCACGCCTTTCGTCGAGCACCGGACACCGCCGACGGCCGACACTCCGGGTATCGGCGTCGGCCGCGCCAACGGCAGCTGCGGGGAACTGCTGCAAGGCGTCCTCTACGGTGACCGCCATTTCCTCGTCACGCTGCCCATCCAGCGCGGCTCCGTCGCCGTCTTCGAACCAGGCGGTGACGACATCACCGTCGTCCCCGGGCACAAGTCGAAGGCTCGGCGCCTGGCGAGCGCGATGGTGGCGCGCTCACGGGTGCTGCGCGGTGGACGACTCACCGTGCGCAGCGAACTGCCCGAGGGCAAAGGTTTGGCCAGCTCCACTGCCGACCTGGTGGCGACAGCTCGCGCGGTCGCCGACGCCGAAGGCCGCACGGTCGGCCTCACCGAACTCGAAGCCGACCTGCGTGCCATCGAGCCCTCCGACGGGGTGATGTATTCCGGCACGGTCGCCTACTTCCATCGGGAGGTGCGTCTGCACACCCGCCTGGGCGCGCTGCCGCCGCTGACCATCGTCACCGGCGACGAGGGCGGCGTGGTCGACACTGTCGAATTCAACCGCACCGAACCGTCTTTCGACCCCTGTCACCAGCGTGAATACGCCGGATTGCTCGACGAACTCGGTGTCGCGATCGTGCGCGGGGACGTGGCCGGGATCGGCGCGGTGGCCACCCGCAGCGCAGTGCTCAGTGCCGCGTTCCGCCACCGCCCGCATCTGGACTCGACCATCCGGGAAGCACGCGCGCTCGGCGCGGTGGGTGTCGTCGTCGCGCACAGCGGCACGACGACCGGAATCCTGCTGAGCGAGAACGACCGCGACTATCGCACCAGACTCGTTGCCGCGGAGAAGCTCTGCGCTTCGTTCGGCTGCGCGGTGAGCGTGCACCACACCCGCCGACCGGTCCGGGGACACCGGCTTCCGCACGAGCGCCTCCCGAGCAGAGAGCTACCCGCATGATCACCATCGAACAGGTCCGCTTCGGCTACGCCGGACGAATCACACTGGAAGACATCAGCTTTCGGGCAGACCCGGGCAGCACCGTCGGGTTGATCGGCCCGAACGGGTCGGGCAAGTCGACGCTGTTACGCCTGCTGTACCGCGCCCTGCGCCCGGCCGGTGGGACCATCACGATCGATGCCACGCCGGTCGGCACACTACGCGGACGCGATCTCGCCACACGCCTGGCCGTCGTCGCCCAGGAATCACCACCGGACACACCGATCACGGTCACCGAGACGGTTCTGCTCGGCCGGGCGCCCTGGGTCGGTGCCTTCCAAGGGTATTCACGAGTCGACCGCATCACCGCGGCCGCCGCCCTGGCCCGCGTCGGCGCCCGTGACCTGGCCGACCGCCCCTTCGCGACCCTGTCCGGCGGCGAACGCCAGCGCGTCCTCATCGCCCGCGCCCTGGCCCAGCAGGCAGACCATCTGCTCCTCGACGAACCGACCAACCACCTCGACATCCGCTACCAGCACGAACTGCTCGCCCTGGTCCGCGGCCTCGACAAGACGACGACCATCGTCGTCCTGCACGACCTGAACCTGGCCGCCCGCTACTGCGACCACCTGGTCCTGCTCGACAACGGCCGCGTCGCCGCCGCGGGCCGGGTCGACGAGGTCCTCACCCCCGAAACCCTCGAACCCGTTTACCGCATCCCCGTCCGCCGCACCACCGCCTTCGGCGCCACCCAACTCCTGTTCGGGCCGGCCGACGATGCGGAAGAACACAACCCGGTTGTCGCGGAGGCCGCCGAGATCCACCCCGCACCGGCTGACCACACTGACGGCGGCTCAGCAGAACTCACCGATGACGGCGGGTCCCCGTCGACCGAGACCCGAGAGGCGGCGACGCGATGACCGCGACACTGGAGGTCGAGCAGATCGTCGACGACCTCGATCACGCACGGCACCGCACGCGCACAGTGCTGCTGATCGGCGGGCTGCTCATCGCACTCGCCGTCACCGTGTTGGTGGCGGCCGGGCTCGGGCCGGTGGCCGTTCCGCCGGGCACCGTCGCCCGGATCATCGGCCACCACACGTTCGGCCGGCCGGTGACTCCCGATTGGACCACGGCGCAGGACTCGATCGTCTGGCTGGTCCGGGTGCCGCGTGTGCTGCTCGGCGCGCTCGTCGGCGCCGCATTGGCGATCACCGGCGCCGTTCTGCAGACCATCGTGCGCAATGTGCTCGCCGATCCGCACATCCTCGGCGTCACCTCGGGCGCCTCGACCGGTGCCGCCGTCTACCTGCTGTTCGGCGTGAGCGCGGCGGCCACCTCCGCCGCACTCGCGGCGAGCGCGTTCATCGGGGCACTGATCGCCACGGTGCTGCTGTTCGCCATCTCCCGGATCAACGGGCAGCTCACCTCGCTGCGCCTGCTGCTCGGCGGGGTGACCATCGGCTACATCTTCTCGGCCGCCACGAGCTTTCTGATCTTCGCCTCCGACCGCCCCGAAGGCGCGCGGACCGTGCTGTTCTGGCTGCTCGGCTCGCTCGCCCCGGCGGCCTGGCCCTCGGTGGCGACCACCGTCGCCGTGGTCGCGGGCGCCCTGCTGGCGGTGCTGCTGATGGCGCCACGCCTGGACGCGCTCGCCGCGAGTGACGACACCGCGCGCACGCTCGGCTTCGCCCCGAATCGAATCCGGTTGTGGGCGTTGCTGATCGTCGCGCTCGCCGTCGGCGCGGTGGTGGCCGTCGCGGGGGCGATCGGCTTCGTCGGGCTCATCGTTCCGCATGTGGCGCGGCTGTGCGTCGGCGGAACCCACCGGCACCTGCTGGTGGTGAGTGCCCTGCTCGGAGCGCTGTTCCTGGTGATCGCCGATGTGGGTGCGCGCACCGTTTTCGCGCCGCGCGAACTGCCGATCGGCATCGTCACCGCCGCCGTCGGCGCGCCCCTGCTCCTGCTGCTGATCCGCCGCTCCCGCGCCTCCTGATTTCTGCTCCATCGAAAGGAATACCGATCACCGTGTTCACAGGTGTCTCCTCCGCACGCCACCGTGCGATCCCCGCCCTCGCGCTGCTCACCGCCGTGGTCACCGGTTGCGGCGCGCCCGCACCGGCCACCACCACGGCGGAAGACGGCTTCCCCCTGACTGTTTCGAGTTGTGGGCGTGATGTCACCTTCGCCGCGCCACCGCAGCGGGTCGTCACCGTCGGCTCCATCGCCGCGCCGACGCTCGCCGCCGCCGGTGCCGCCGACCGCATCGTCACCCGAACCTTCGAAGCCGCAGCTTTCCCCGGCCAGTACGGCGATGCCCTGAAAGACATCGAGATCACCGCCCCGACAGCCGAACTCGCTCGCGAGGAGATCATCGCCCGCTCCCCCGACCTCGTGGTGAGCGTCGAGGGACTGTCGGTGACCCCCGACGACCTTGCCCAGGTGAACATCCCGCTGATCGTCACCCGTGGCTACTGCCGCGACGCGGCGGGCACCTTCGAGGACGTCTTCGCCGACATCTCGCTCTACGGCAAGCTCTTCGGCACCTCGGCGGCCGCCGACGCCGAAGTCGCCACGCTGCGGCAGCGCGTGCGAACGGTCACCGAAAAGCACAGCGGCACAACGACCCCTCGACGTGCGGCCGCGCTGATCCTGTCGCGCGACGGGGCCCAGCTCAAGGCCTACGGCTCCCAGAGCACCGTCCACGAACAGATGCGCATCCTCGGGCTGTCCAACATCTACGGCGACATCGCCAAACGCAATTTCGAAGCCAACACCGAAACGCTCATCGCCCAGGACCCCGAGGTGATCATCCTGCTCACCCAGGGCGACCAGACCCCCGAATCGGTGCGAACCACCCTTCGCCAGCGCCCCGAGCTGGCCGGGCTGCGCGCCATCCGCGACAACCGGATCATCGTCGCACCCTTCGGCTACACCGGTCCGGGACCGGTCGCCGTAGAAGGTCTCGAAGTGCTGGACCGCGAACTGGCCGGCCTGCGATGACCGCGACCACCACCGACTACCTCGTCCGCCCGGCCGGTCCCGCCGACCTGACCGGCGCGCGCAGCGTCATGCTCGACACCTTCTACCAGGTGTTCGGCATCGGCTACCTGCCCGAACACCACCACGACGTGATCGACCTCGACGCCACGTACCTGCGTCACCCGCGCAATCGGCTGTGGGTGGCCGAGCACGAGGGAGTCGTCGTCGGCACCACCGCGATCCGCGCGAAGGGACCTGCGCACCCACCCCATCCGGCCGAGCTGGCACGCCGCTATCCCGACGACACCACCGCCCAGCTGTTCCGGGTCTACGTCCGGCCCGAACACCACCGGCGCGGGCTGGCCACCCGACTCGTCACCGCTGCCGTCGAAACTGTCCGGGCCACGCCGGAATTCGACCGGCTGTACCTGCACACCGACGCGCGGACTCCGGGCGCCCTGGAGTTCTGGCTCACCTTCGGCCACATCGTCCACGACGCGCGCGGTCCGCACGACGGATTCCAGACGGTGCACCTCGAGATCCCCCTCGACCGGCCGAATCGAGAACTGGCGCGGTGACGGCACACACGGCACTATCGAACTCGTGGAACAGCAGCGAAACCGCCCGCGTTCGGGTGCCGTGTCGTGACCGTGCTCGCACCGGGAGAGAACCGGCCCGCGCCGGGCGATGAGCTGACCGTCACCGTGGCCTGTTCGGCCCCGGTCGACGTGTCGGCCCTGTTGCTCGACACCGCGGGCAAGGTGCGCTCCGACGCCGACTTCGTCTTCTTCAACCAGCCGACCGGGCCGGGCGTGGTGTACCGGCACGGCAACGGCGGACCCGACATCGTGCAGGTGAAGACCTCCGCGCTGCCCGCCGACGTGGACAAGGTGGTGGTCACGGCAAGCCTCGACGGACGCGGACCCGCGACCTTCGCCGCCGTCGGCAACCTCACCGCCACCATTCAGTCCGGGCCGACCGCCCTCACGTTCCCTGTCTCCGGGCTCACCACCGAGAGCGGTGTGGTGTGCGTGGAGATCTACCGGCGCGGCGGGGCGTGGAAGGTGCGCGCCATCGGCCAGGGATACGACGACGGCCTCGCGGGCATCGCCTCGGCCTACGGGGTGAACCTCGACGATGAACCGGAACCCGCCGCGACCCAGGGGAATACAGCATTTCCCGCGCACCCGCCACAGGGTGCACCGCAGCATCCCGGCGCCCCGATGCCTCCCGGGCAGTTCGCACCGCCCGGACCACCGGGTGGTTACCCACCACCACCAGGGCAGAGCCCGACCCCTGGACCGGCCGCCTACCCCCCGCCTGGTCAGCCTGGTTCCCCACCACCCGCTCACCCTGGTGCGCAATCCTCGTACGCCTCTCAGCAAGGAGTCCCGCCCGTGCACAGCGACCTGTTCGACCCCTCGCATGCCGAGGTCAACGGCCTCGGTATCCAGAAGCAGGGCGGCAAGATGGTCAAGGTCGGGTTGAACGGGGAGGTGATGGCGCGGTCCGGCTCGATGGTGGCCTACCAGGGTGACCTGAAATTCGAAGCGCTCGGCTCCGGCGGCATCGGCCGCGCGATCCGGCAGCACCTCACCGGCGAAGGCGTGCCCCTGATGAAGGTGAGCGGGCGCGGCGACCTGTTCCTTGCCAACAGCGCCGCCGACGTGCACATCATCGACCTCGACGGCTCCGACGGTCTCACCATCAACGGCGCCAACGTGCTCGCCTTCGACTCCACCCTGCGCTACGACATCGGCCGGGTACAGGGCGCAGCCGGAATCGCCTCCAACGCGGGCCTTTTCAACTGTGTCTTCACCGGTCGCGGCCGCATCGCCATCACCACCCACGGCACCCCGGTCGTCCTCACCGTCGACCAGGCCACCTACGCCGACCCCAACGCCGCCGTGGCCTGGTCCTCCAGCCTGCAGACCGGCATCAAACGCAACGACTCCTTCGGTCTCGGCCGCCTCATCGGCCGCAGCACCGGCGAAGCGAGCACCCTGTCCTTCTCCGGCCGCGGCTTCGTGATCGTCCAGCCCTCCGAACTCCCACCCGGCGGCCTCCTCGGCGGCACCGGCGGCGGCCAGCAAGCGGGCACCGGCGGCAGCCTCTTCGGCTGACACACACGAAACCGCCCTGGTTCGCTCGGAACCAGGGCGGTTTTGCGCGTGTGGAAGGAGTGGCTACGACCCCGCGCGCTCCTTGCGGGCCTGCCTCCGGGCCTCGCGCATCTCGTTGAGTTCCTGTTCCAGGCTCTCGGCGATGCGGAACTGGCCGGTGTCGTAGATGCTGGTCGGTTCGATGGCCTCGTAGCCGAAGTTGGCTTCGGCGAAGGCCTTTTCGACGCGGGCCTCGATATCGGAGATCGTGCTCTTGCGGGCGGCGGGGACCGAGTCGGTGGTCTTCACCTGCTCGGCCGGCTTGGGCGTTTCCTTCACCGGCTCGGGCGCGGCGACGACGGTCTTCTTCGCTGTGGCCTTGTCACCCGAGGACGGCTTGCCGATGCCGAAACGCTTGCGCTTCTCGGCCGGCCTGCCGTTGGAGACCGGCTCCGACGGGGTCCAGGCGGGTTCGCGGGTGATCGGTGCGGTCACCGACGGTGCGGGCGGTGCCGATTCGATGCGGGTGCTTCCGGTCATCGGCGGGGTGTAGGTGAGGCGCACGCCGTCGACGGCCTGGCGGTTGAGGATGCTCTCGGCGGGGTCGGGCAGGTCCCTGACCTGGCTGGTCGCCCGGGTGATCGCCAGTCCGTACCTGGCACTCACCGCGTCGTGGATGAGCAGCGCGACACCGATCATCACCGGAGCGACGGCGTGCACGGCGGCGTCGTACCAGCGGCCGTCACGCACATAGGGGTAGGTGTTGAGCGTGACGGTGAGCGAGAGCAGCGCCATCTCGGCCAGCGCCACCTGGCGCCGGTTGTCGATGACGCCCCATTCGGCCACCTTGTTGGTACCGACCATGATGATGATCAGACACACGCTGATCATGGCCTCGAGCAGGTAACTGAACCAGAACAGCGGGTCCGTCGGCCCGCCGGGCGCGATGTTCTGCTGCACGTTCACCGCCGACCACAGCATGCCCGCGGCGACCACGCCCGCCAGCGCCTTCAGTGACCAGGACCGGTGCCGATACAGCGAGGCGAGTTTGGCGTGCGGGCTCGATTCGCGCCGCTGGGCGGCCATCGCCTTCCTGGCGAGCAGCAGATCTCGCATGTCGGCCTTCTCGATAGCTTCGGTGGTCTGCCTTGCGCGGTCCGAGGCCTGCGCCATCGCCTGGGTGTGTTTCCAGCGCTGTTCGCGATCCTGTTCACGGATGCGTTCGGCGAGTTCACGTTCGGCGCGCAGTTCGTCTTCGGAGAGGGCGTCGGTAAGCGCCGGGTCGAACTGGTAGGCGAGTCGTCCGCGCGCCCGTTCGACGCGCTGGGCGAGCTGGCTGACGTCGTCCTCGAGGGGCGATTCGCTGGTCATGCCAGACCACCGCCCCGGGATCGCGATGGCAGACAGGTGAGCACACGTGTGAACGGCACACGCCATTCTTAGTGCATTCACCCTCCGGCGCGAAACCGATGCTCCCACACCACTGCCCAAATGCGGCGCGCCGCGAGCGACACGCGCATTTCACACCTGCGGCCGAAACAGCCCACTTTTCACTTCACTGCGGCTCAAATGTTGTCGAACACCGTTCGCCACCCCGATCGAAGCCGCTATTGTCACTCCGCCAATATTGGTACACACTGTATCCGTAACCACCGGTCACGCCTGAGGCCGGTGCTGTGCCGAGCCGTATAAGGAGACTCGATGGCCGCCAATCGGTCCAGCTGGATGAACGAGGATCTGGACGCCCTGCGCGACCTCGCCCGCGCCTTCCTGGCCAAGGAACTCGTCCCGAATATCGACAAGTACCGCGAGCAGCACCATGTGGATCGCGACCTGTGGAACAAGGCGGGCGAAGTCGGTCTGCTCTGTCTGTCGATCCCGGAGGAGTACGGCGGCGGTGGCGGCACCTTCGCCCACGAGGCGGTGTTGATGGAGGAGCAGGCGCGCGCCGTCGACACCTCGTGGGGCGTGAGCCTGCACAACGGCATCGTCGCCCACTACCTGCTCGCCTACGGCACCGAGGAGCAGAAGAAGCAGTGGCTGCCCAAGATGGCCTCCGGTGAGGTCGTCGGCGCCATCGCCATGACCGAGCCCGGCACCGGCTCCGACCTGCAGGCCGTGAAGGCCAAGGCGATCCGCGACGGCGACGAGTACGTCATCAACGGCTCCAAGACCTTCATCACCAACGGCGCCCAGGCCGACCTCATCATCGTGGTCGCCAAGACCGACCCCACCCAGGGCGCCGCGGGTGTCTCGCTGGTGCTGGTCGAGGCCGACCGCGAGGGCTTCCGTCGCGGCCGCGTGCTCGACAAGATCGGCCAGAAGGGCCAGGACACCTCCGAGCTGTTCTTCGAGGACGTGCGCGTGCCGGTGAGCAACCTGCTCGGCAGCCAGGAGGGCCAGGGCTTCGTCCAGCTGATGCAGCAGCTGCCCCAGGAGCGCCTGATCGTGGCGCACGGTGCGGTCGCGGGCATGGAGGTCGCGCTCGAGCACACGCTGCGCTACACCAAGGAGCGCGAGGCGTTCGGCCGCCCGGTGTTCGGTTTCCAGAACACCAAGTTCAAGCTGGCCGAGGTCGCCACCGAGGCCCGCATCGCGCGCGTGTTCATCGACGACTGCATCGAGAAGCACCTGCGCGGCGAACTCGACATCCCCACCGTCGCGATGGCCAAGTGGTGGTGCACCGACAAGGCGATGCAGATCGCCGACACCTGCCTGCAGCTGTTCGGTGGCTACGGCTACATGAACGAGTACCCGATCGCGCGCATGTGGGTGGACAACCGCGTGCAGCTGATCTACGCGGGCACCAACGAGATCATGAAGGAGATCATCGCGCGCAGCCTGTAGGCCGCGGGCCGAACCGTCCGACCTATCCGTATCCGCAACCGGGACGAATGTTCTTCGGAAAGCGGTACGGACAGGACGAGGACGGTGCGGCGAAACGTGGACAGGGAACCGGGACTGCCTGCCCGCGCCGACATGATGCGTGCCGTGTGCGGGGTCACCGGGTCCGCCGACCCCGTGCTCGCGGCCGCGCACGAACTGGCGGTCCTGCACGAACGCCGCGAACAGCTGATGCCCGGCGACACCAGCGACATCGATTGGGAGCGTGCCCGGTTGGTCTGTGAGATCGACCGCTGGGTGCTGCTCCGCTCGCCGAAACCACCGACGACGGCGCCGATGCACACCGAGAGCATCGGCGCCGTCGTCGATCGCATGGCCCATTTCGCCGCGCTCACCTACCGGGCGCTGGCCTGCGGCGCCGAGGCCGAATTGCGCGCCGCCCAGCAGCGGTTGCACGAATTGGCCTGCGGCTACGACGATCTCGTCGCCGAGGTGGCCAACGGCACGCGCCGCCTGCCCGATGGCTCCGACGATGCGCCCGGGAGCGGCCGCGACCAGGCCGACCAGCATCGGCCGGGCACCGAATAGCCTCCTTCAATACATTCGCAGCGCGACCAACCGCCAGGTGTCCTTGCCCGATTCGATCCGTCCGGCGATGGCGAGGGTGCGGTCGCCCCGCTGATACAGGGCGAACACCTCGGCTGCTCCCGGTTCGGCCGAGGTCTGCCGGACACGCGTGAGATTGGCGGCGCCCAATCCCTTTCCGGGAACCAGATCCTGGGCGAGCATGGTGGCGACCGCCGACACCACCAGCGGATCGGCGAAGGGTCGCAGATGCGTGACCGACCGCCGCCGGTCGAGGACCTCGAGCACCCACCGCAGCACCTGCTCGGCGAATCGCATTGTCTCCGTGCGTGCTTCGACGACCGGCGGCTGCGCCACACACGTACCGCGTACCGCGCGCCTGATCCCGGCGGGCGTGCCGTGCCCGGACCGCCGCGTGCGCGCCCGGATAACCCGGTGCGGCACAACCTCTTCCGATCGCCCGCCGTGCTCCAAGCGCGGCTCACAGTGCGGCGCGGGCAACAACGACGTTCCGTCCATCGACCCAGACATGGGCTGTCCCCTCGAGTCCCGCCCACACACTCCCCAGTGCTGGCGCACAGCATGCCACGACCCTCCGACAAGTGTGCGCGGAATCGACGCGGACAGGCTGGTCAGAACAGTGTCATCGGTTCCTCGGTCCCGCCCGCGGGTTGCGGTGGGAGTTCGGGAACCACCGCGGCGACCTCGGCGTGGAACCGGCGGGCCAGGTCGCGTGCGGCCGCATTGTCGGGCGTGTGCACGAAGACCGTCGGCGACCGGCCTTCCCGCAACCACTGCGCCACCGTCGCCACCCAGGGCTCCCACCCGGCCACCGTGCGCTCCTCGTCGGAACGGCCGTGATAGCGCACGATCGGGTACTCGGTAAGCGCTCGGGTACGCCTGGGCACCCGAGGCTTCTTAGCCCGCGCCTCCACCTCGGCCGCGTCGGCCGACGGCCCGTCGAACAGCACCGTCGTATCGAAGGGCACCCATTCGGCGCCGATTCGCCCGAGCACCCGTTCCAGCTGCACGGCGGCGTGGTCGTCGGTGAAGAAGGCCGGGTGCCGCACCTCGACGGCGCAGCGCAGCCCCGAGGGCAGCTCACGCTGGAACCGGGCGAGCGCGCCGAGATCACCGGGACCGAACGAGGCGGGCAGCTGCAGCCACAGCGCGTGCACCCGGGAACCGAGCGGCGCCATCACGTCCAGGAAGGCGGCGAGTTCGGCGCGCGCGTCGACGAGCCTGCGTTCGTGCGTGATCGCCCTCGGCGGTTTGAGGACGAACCGGAAGTCCGGCGCGGTCTGACGCGCCCAGGATTGCACCGTCGACGCCGAGGGGGTCGCGTAGAAGGTGGTATTGCCCTCCACGGCACCGCAGTGCGCGGCGTAGGAGCGCAGCTTCTCGGCCGACGCGGGCCACTGCGGATGAGTCCACATCGCACACCCCACCCGCAGCTCACGCACCACCCGACCGTATTACAGCCAGCGCCCGTCCCTAAAATGAGACCGGTTGCCACCATTTCGCCCGTGCGCGTTTCCCCGGTGCGCGCACGACGGAAAGGGCCTGTGATGGCGATTCTCACCAGCGAGCGGCCCCGTGCTGTCCCGGCGACCCGCGCCTGGCAGGCGGTCTCGGCCGCCGTGGTGGCGATCGCCTGGGGCGGCAACGAGTTCACCCCGTTGCTGGTGATGTACAAGGGGCACGGGCTGGCCGCCACGGCCGTCGATCTGCTGCTCTTCTACTACGTGCTCGGCATCGTGCCCGCCCTGCTCATCGGCGGTCCGCTGTCGGACCGATTCGGCAGGCGCCCGCTCATGCTGCCCGCCCCGCTCATCGCCGCGGCCGGTTCGCTGTTGCTGGCGGCGGGGGCGTCGTCGGTGCCGATGCTCGCGGCCGGGCGGATGCTGTGCGGTGTCGCGCTCGGGTTGGCGATGGCCGTCGGCGGCAGCTGGCTCAAGGAATTGTCCGGGCCGGGCGTCGGCGCCCGGCGCTCGGCGATGAGCTTGACCGCCGGTTTCGCCCTCGGCGCGGGTGTGGCGGGTGTGCTCGCGCAGTGGGGTCCGCTGCCCGATTCCACCGCGTATCTGGTCAATGTGGCGCTGTGTGTCCTGGCCACAGCCTGGCTGGTGCGAGCGCCGGAAACCGTGCGCCGACAGACACATCCGGGCCGGCTGCTCGACGATCTGAAGATCCCCGCCGCAGGTCACCGCCGCTTCCTGCGGGTCGCGGTGCCCGTGGCCCTGTGGTTGTTCACCGCCAACGCCACCGCCTACGCCGTGCTGCCCACGCTCATGCTCGGGCAGGTCGGCGAGGCCCCGATCGCGTTCTCGGCCCTGGTCACCATGGTCACGCTCGGCTGCGGTTTCACCATTCAATCGGTCGCGCGCCGCATCGACCGGCCCGGCACCGCTCGCGCCGCGGTACTCGCGCTCGTGCTGCTCACCGCCGGCATGCTGCTCGCGGCGTGGACCGCGTCGACCCTCACCATCGGCGCGACGCTGCTCACCGCCGTCGTTCTCGGCAGCGGTTACGGCATCGGCCTGGTCGCGGGACTGCAGCAGATCGAGCGGATCGCGGGCCCCGGTGACCTGGCCGGGCTCAACGCGGTGTTCTATTCGGTGAGCTACCTCGGTTTCGGTGTGCCCGCGATCCTGTCGGCGCTGCACGGCAGCTTCGGCTTCGGTTATCCCGCCATGTATCTGGTGACCGCGGTGATCGCCGCGGCCTGCCTCGCGCTGGTCGCGGCCAACTATCGTGAACGGGTATGAGCACCGACCCGGTCGAAACCCTGCGTCGCTGGGCTGATTCGGGCGCGATCTGGCGGGTGCTCGCCCGGCGCGCCGACAGCGTCACCATCGGTTTGTTCGAATGCACCGGCGGCCAGGAGGTCGACCGGTTCACCTCCGCCGACCCCGCGCTGCTGCGATTCCTCGGCGAACGGACGAGCAGCGATAGCTGACCGATACTCTCCGCCGGGCTAGGCTGGGTTCGTTATCGCTTCACACCCCGTCGGCCGTCCCTCGGCCGGATCGTCAAGTGAGGAGAGATCATGTCGGCACCTGCCAAGGGACTGGCCGCGGGAACCTGGGTCATCGACCCCGCCCACTCCAGCCTCCAATTCTCGGTTCGTCACCTCATGGTGAGCAAGGTGCGCGGCCGGTTCACCGACTTCTCCGGCACCCTCGTCGTCCACGACGACGGCACCGCCGACACCGAAGCCGAGATCCAGGTCGCCTCGCTCACCACCGACAACCCCCAGCGTGACGCCCACCTGGCCACCGCCGACTTCTTCGACGCCGCCAACTATCCGACGGCCACCTTCAAGGCCACCGGATTCAAGGCCCTGAGCACCGAATTCAGCGTCACCGGTGATTTCACCGTGCGTGGCATCACCCACCCGGTCACCCTCGACGTGGAGTTCCTCGGTACCGGCCCGGGCATGGCCGACGCGCCGGTCGCCGGTTTCACCGCGACCGCCACCGTGAACCGCCGCGATTTCGGCCTCACCATCGACATGCCGATGGCCGACGGCGGCGCGGTGATCGGCGACAAGATCAACCTGTCCCTCGACATCGAGGTCGGCCTGCAGAGCTGAGCGGAACCGGACCGAGGGAGGGGCAGATGATCCGACTACGTTGTTCGGCCGCGCTGGCCGCCGTGCTCGTGCTGCTGCTGGTCGCGGCCTGCGGCGGCTCGACCACCGACTCCGGGTCGTCGACCGAGGCCCCGCCCGAGGCCGTCGTCTCGGTGTCGCCCGAGTCGGGCGCCACCGAGATCGACCCGCTGGCCCCGGTCCGGGTCAGCACCAGCGAAGGCACGCTCACCTCGGTCACGATGACCAATGAGCAGGGCAACGAGGTCGAGGGCGTCTTCACCCCCGACCGCACCGCGTGGAAGCCGACCGAACCCCTCGGCTACGGCCGCACCTACACGATCACCGCCGCGACCGATCGCGGCACCGAGCCGACCACCTCGACGTTCACCACGCTGGCCCCCAACAACCAGACCAAGGTGTATTTCCGCACCACGGGCGGCACGGCCCTCTCACCGCAGGGGACCTTTGGCGTCGGCACGGTCGTCGTCGCCCATTTCGACGAGAACGTGCCGGATCGCGCCACCGCCGAACGGCACCTGTCGGTCACCACCGACCCGCCCGTCACCGGCTCCTGGTACTGGCTCGACGACCGCAACGCCCACTGGCGCCCGCAGAACTACTACGAGCCGGGCACCCGCGTGACGCTCGCCGCCGACATCTACGGCAAGGACCTCGGCGGCGGCCTCTACGGCCAGGAGGACACGAAGACCACCTTCACCATCGGCCCCTCCCACGTCTCGATCGTCGACGACACGACCAAACAGGTGCAGGTCTACGAGAACGGCACGCTCGTGCGCACCATGCCGACCTCGATGGGTCGCGGCGGCAGCGAAGTAGTCGCGGGCAAGACGATCTCCTTCTGGACCCAACCCGGCGTGTACACCGTGATGGACAAGGCCAACCCGGTCGTCATGGACTCCTCCACCTACGGTCTGCCCGTGAACTCGCGCCTCGGCTACAAAGAGACCATCGGCTGGGCGACCAGGATCAGCACCGACGGCATCTACCTGCACCAACTCGACGACACCATCTGGGCGCAGGGCAACACCAACGTCTCGCACGGCTGCCTCAACCTCAGCGGGGAGAACGCACGCTGGTTCTACGAGTTCTCCCAGCCCGGCGATGTGGTGGAGATCCGCAATACCGGCGGCGCACCGCTCGAAGTGTGGCAGAACGGTGACTGGAGCGTGCCCTGGGACCAGTGGCTGGCGGGTAGTGCCCTGAGGTGAACCGGATCGATGAACCACCGGCGCCCTGGCCGCGCCGGGAGCCACCCAGGCGTATCGGCGCCCCACCCGTCCCCCGGTCGACCGGCCATGCCCGGTTGCGCCGCATCGGCTCGATCGTCACCAGGATGGTCGTCGCCGCCGCCGCGCTCGCGGTGCTGGCGGGTACCGGCCTCGCCTGGTCGGCGAAGAACGGTTTCGATGCCGGTTTCCTACACTCGGACGCGCTGGGCGACGACGCGCCGCGCTCGCTCGACGGCGCGGTCAACGTCCTGCTGATCGGCCTGGACACCCGCAAGGACCTCGACGGCAAGGACCTGCCGAAAGCGATCCTCGATCAGCTGCACGCCGGTGACGGCAGCGAAGGCGGTTACAACGCCAATTCACTGATCCTGCTGCACATTCCAGCCGATATGAGCAAGATCGTCGCCTTCTCCATCCCCCGCGACAACTATGTGGCGGTCACCGGCATCCCCGGCTACTCGCGCATCAAGATCAAAGAAGCGTACGGCCTGAAAAAGGCTGTGGTGCAGGCGAAACTGATGGAGCAGGGCGTCGACGACCCGGTGGAACTCGAGCGCCGCAGCCGGGAGGCGGGCCGCGAATCCATCGTCACCACGGTGCGCAACCTGGTCGGGGTGCCGATCGATCGGTTCGCCGAGATCTCGCTCGCCGGGTTCTACGACCTGGCCGACGCGGTGGGCGGCGTCGATGTGTGCCTGACCAACGCCGTCGACGACAGCGAGTTCTCCGGCGCGGTGTTCCCGGCGGGCCGTCAGCATCTCGACGCGTCCCAGGCCCTCGCGTTCGTGCGCCAGCGCCACGGTCTGCCCAACGGCGACCTCGACCGCACCCACCGTCAGCAGGCCTTCCTCACCTCGGTTGCCAAGTCGCTCAAGGACTCCGGCACGCTCACCGATCTGAGTAAGCTGTCCGCCCTGATGGATGCCGCGCACCGCGACATCGTGCTGTCGCAGGGCTGGGACCTGTTCGAATTCGTCCGCGATCTCGGTGCGGCGGGCAGCATCCCGGTCGAGTTCCGCACCCTGCCGGTGCTGCGCTACGACGTGATCGACGGTCAGGACGTCAATATCGTCGACCCGGCGGCCATCAAACGCGAGGTACGTGCCGCTTTCGGTCAGCAGGCCCCGACAACCACTGTGACGGCGGCGAATCCCGATGCCGTGGTGGACGTGCACAATGTCGGCTCGACGACCGGGCAGGCGGCCCTGGTGTCGAAGATGCTGACCGCGCGCGGCTACGGCGAGGGCGAGGTCGGCGGCGGTGACGGCAACGACGAACCCTATTCGGCGGTCACCTACGGCCCCGGCGCCATCCATGACGCTCGTGCTGTCGCCGAAATCCTCGGTGGGCTACCGGTTTCCGCGTCACCCTGGGTGGAGGACGGCCACGTGCGCGTCATCCTCGGCACCGACTTCACTCCCCCGGCCGAACTCAGCCCGACCACCACCACCCGCCCCGTCACCACGACAACCAGCGTCGCCGGACAGCCCCTGCCGGACGCCGGGAAACCACTCACCACCAATATCGGCGACACGATCCCCTGCGTGAACTGAGCGCTTAACGGCTTACGACAAACGGCTCGGCCACCAGTTACCCAGCGGCCGAGCCGTTCGATGACGTCAGTCGACCGGAGCGTCCGGATAGTCCTGCTGCCGGTAACCCCCACGCAGCGTCCCGTCGAGGTACGCCGCCCGGCACGCGCGCCGAGCGATCTTGCCGCTCGATGTCCGCGGAATCGAACCGGCAGGCACCAGCAGCACATCACGCACCGTCACACCGTGCCTGCGCGAGATCGCCGCACGCACCGTGTCGATGATCGGCTGCGGATCGAGTTTCGCCGCCCCCGAACCTCTTTCGGCCACCAGCACCAAGTGTTCGGCGATGTCGTCGGCGTCGGCCACCCGCACCGGCGCGGGCAATTCTCCGGCCGGAACCGAGAACGCCGCGATGAAGCCCGGCCGCAGCGCGTTGCTCGCTTCCTGCGCCGAATACTCGAGGTCCTGCGGGTAGTGATTACGTCCGTCGACGATGACGAGGTCCTTCACCCGGCCGGTGATGAACAGTTCCCCGTCGTAGTAGGCACCGAAGTCGCCGGTGCGCATCCAGGTCGCGTCCTCCGGCGCGCCCTCGGCCCGGCTGCCGGTCGGATTGCGGGTCACCCGGTTGTGGAAGGTCTGCGCGGTCTCCTCCGGCCGCCCCCAGTACCCGATGCCCATATTGTCGCCGTGCAACCAGATCTCACCGACCTCGCCGTCGCGCCGCTCGATGCCCGTCTCCGGATCGACGATCACGGCCCACTGCGACCTGGCGACATACCCGCACGACACCTGCGCCACCGCCTGCGCGGCATGCTCGTCGACCTCGACCATGCGCCCGGCATTGAGCTTGCCCCGGTCCACATAGACCACCCGCGCCTCGTCCTCGCGGCGGGTCGCCGACACGAACAGCGTCGCCTCGGCCATCCCGTAGCAGGGCTTGATCGCGGTCTTGGACAGCCCGAACGGCGCGAACGCCTCGTTGAACTTGCGCATCGAGGCCACCGACACCGGTTCGCTGCCGTTGATGAGCCCGATCACGTTCGACAGGTCGAGCGTCTCGTCGCCCTTGGGCAACCCGCGTACCGCCGCGTGCTCGAACGCGAAGTTCGGTGCGGCCGAGTAGATCTCGGCCCCGTCGGCCTGCGCGGCGAGTTCCTTGATCCAGCGTGAGGGCCTGCGGACGAATGCGCTCGGCGACATGATGGTGATGAACTTGCCGCCGATGGTCGGCAGGATCACCGTGAGCAGACCCATGTCGTGGAACAGCGGCAGCCAGGTGACACCACGCGCGTTCTCGGTGATGCCGATGGCGTCGATCATCTGCAGCAAATTGGTGCCGACCGAGCGGTGGGTGATCTCCACACCGGCGGGCACCCGGGTGGAGCCGGAGGTGTACTGCAGGTAGGCCACGCTGTCGATCGAGATGTCGGGCCTGCGCCAACGCGACCCCACAGCGTCGGGAATCGCCTCCACCGCGATGATCCTCGGCCTGCGCGTGTTCGGCTGTTCACGGAAGAAGTTGCGTACCCCCGCCGCCGAACCGGTGACGGTGAGCACCGCGGCCGGCTCGCAGTCGCCGAGCACCGCGTGCAACCGGTCGCTGTGCCCCTGTTCCTCCGGATCGAACAGCGGCACCGCGACATTGCCCGCGTACACCGCCGCGAACAGCGCCACCACGTAGTCGAGCCCCTGCGGCGCCAGAACCGCCACCCGGTCACCCGGCTCGGTGACCTGCTGCAAGCGCGCCGCAACCGCCCGCAACCGCACCCCGAACTCACGCCAGGTGAGCTCCTGGTACTCGCCGTCGCGTTCGCGCGAGTAGTCGATGAACCGGTAGGCCAGCTCGTCGCCGTTGGCCTCGCTGTGCTTGTCGACGAAATCGATGAGCGTCTGGTTACCAGGAATGCGGATGGCGCCCTGCTCGTCGAGGTAGTCGTCGAGTGTCTCGCCGATCATCAGAACCGCCCGAAGGCCAGGGCCACGTTGTGCCCGCCGAAGCCGAACGAGTTGTTCACCGCGTAATCGATGCGGCCCGGCCGCGCCTGACCCGAGACCACGTCGAGGTCGATCGCGGGGTCCTGGTTCTCCAGGTTCAATGTGGGCGGGACGATGCTGTCGCGCACGCTGAGCACGGTGATCACCGATTCCAGCGCACCCACCGCGCCGATCGAATGCCCGAGCGCCGACTTCGGCGCGTACACCGAGGCATGCGACCCGATGGCCTTGCCGATCGCGTTGGCCTCGGCGGTGTCGCCGATGGGGGTGGCGGTGGCGTGGGCGTTGATGTGGGTGACGTCGGTGCGGCTGATGCCGCCCGTCTGCATGGCCCGCGTCATCGCCCGGGCCGCACCGGTGCCGTCGGGGTCGGGCGCGACCAGGTGGAAGCCGTCGGAGGTGACTCCCGCACCGAGCAGGCGCGCGTGGATCGTCGCCCCGCGCGCCTTGGCATGGGCCTCGGTCTCGATCACCATCATCGCCCCGGCCTCGCCGAAGACGAAGCCGTCGCGGTCGACGTCGAACGGACGCGAGGCACCCTTGGGGTCGTCATTGCGGGTGCTCATGGCACGCATCTGGGTGAATGCCGCGATCGGCACCGCCTGGATGCAGCCTTCCACCCCGCCGGTCACCACCATGTCGGCATCGCCCATCACGATCATCCGCCACGCGTTGGCGATGGCCTCCGAACCCGACGAACACGCCGAAACGGGCGTGGAAACGCCTGCGCGCGCACCCAATTCGACGCCGACACACGCGGCGGCGCCGTTGGGCATCATGGCCGCGACGGTCTGCGGCGACACCTTGCGGTAGCCGCCGTTGGACAGCTTGTCCCGCGCGTACAGCAGGGATTCGGCGCCGCCGAGCCCGGTGCCGATGGAGACGCCGAGCCGATCCAGGTCGACCTCGGGGCTGCCCGCGTTACGCCAGACCTCACGGCCGAGCGCCACAGCCATCTGCTCGACGTAGGACAGCCGGCGCGCCTCCTCGCGGGTGAGCGAGGCCGCCGGCGACACCTTCAGGTGACCACCGATCCGCACCGGAAGGTCGAAGTCGTCGATGAAGGAGTCCTCCAGGACGTCGATCCCGCTCTCGCCGTTGAGCAGACCTTTCCAGGTCGAGTCGACGTCGCCCGCGATCGACGTGGTCGCCGCAAGGCTCGTGACCACGATGTCCGTCATAATTCTTCGCTCACTCTCTCTAGCTATGCCACGACTGAACGGGAACCGCTGATGGAGCTGAACTGGTGAAGCGTAGAGAATGGCACCGCGTTTCGCCAGGTGCCTTGTGCCGGGTCTATTCTCGGCGACGACCGGCAACATTACCGACTCTTGCTTTTCCCTGCAGCGAAAGGGCACGAGCGTGGCCAGGAACCTCACCCAGCTGGAACTGCTGATCGAATTGGAAGATGTTGCGGCGCGCAATGTCGATCGTCATCTATCGATGGCCAAGGACTGGCACCCGCACGACTACGTGCCGTGGGAGCAGGGCCGCAATTTCGCATCGATGGGCGGAATCGACTGGGCGCCCGAGCAATCGGCGCTGAACGAGGTCGCCAAGGCGGCGATGATCACCAACCTGCTCACCGAGGACAACCTGCCGTCCTATCACCGGGAGATCGCCGAGAACTTCTCCCAGGACGGCGCCTGGGGTACCTGGGTGGGTCGCTGGACCGCCGAGGAGAACCGGCACGGCATCGTGATGCGTGACTATCTGGTCGTGACGCGCGGCGTCGACCCGGTGGCACTCGAGAACGCGCGGATGATCCACATGACCAACGGCTACTCGGCCATGTCGGTGGTCGACGAGAAGGCCGGTGCCTTCGATGTGCGCGACACCTCCGGCGCCGGTCTCCTGTACTCGGTGGCTTATGTGACGTTCCAGGAACTGGCCACCCGGGTGAGCCACCGCAACACCGGCCGTGTCTGTGACGATCCGATCGCCGACCGCATGCTCGCCCGCATCGCCGCCGACGAGAACCTGCACATGATCTTCTACCGCAACCTGTGCGCGGCCGCCCTCGACCTGGCACCCGACCAGACCATGGAGGCGATCGCGACCATCGTGGCCGGATTCCAGATGCCGGGCGCGGGCATGCCCGGGTGGCGCCGCAACGGTGTGCTGATGGCCAAGCACGGCATCTACGATCTGCGCCAGCACCTCGAGGAAGTCCTGCTGCCGGTGCTGCGCAAATGGAACATCTTCGAGCGCACCGATTTCGGTCCGCGGGGTGAGAAGGCGCGCGAAGATCTGGCCGCCTTCCTCGACCGCTTGCGCCAGGACGTGGTGCGCTTCGAGGAACAGCGCGATCGTTCACTCGCGCGCGCGAAGCAACGTCAGCTGGTCTGATCGAGCGCGGGCGGCGACCGGTGCACCTGTGGCCGGATCGCCGCTCGCGCATGGTGTTTGTTCCGGTACATCGCGGCGTCGGCGGCCTGGAGCAGTTCGTCGGCGGCGGCCGGTGGCTGTTCGAAGAAGGCGGTGCCGATGCTCACGCCAACGGCGAGCATGTGCCCGTCCACCTCGAGCGGCGCCGACAACGCCGCCATAAGCTCGTCGGCCAGCTCCGTCAATGCCTGTTCACCCGAACACTTTTCGACGAGCACGAGGAATTCGTCGCCACCGATACGCGCAGGCAGCGCCGAGCGGGGGCCGAGGGTGTCGCGCAGCCGGTCGCCGACCACCCGCAGCACTCGGTCACCGATGGTGTGGCCCCACAGGTCGTTGATCTCCTTGAAGCCGTCGAGGTCCAGATAGCACACGCCGACCGGTGGTTCGGCACCCGCGAGGCGGCTGAACAGGTGCGACCGGTTCGGCAGGCCGGTGAGCGCGTCGTGGTTGGCGTCGTGCCACAGCCGGTCGGCCAGCTGCTTGCGCTCGGTGACGTCGACCGCGACGCCGACCAGGAACCGGATCGCGCCCTCGGCGTCACGAACCGCCGACATCGACAGATCGATCGAGGTGACCCGACCGTCGTCGCGAATGTGTTCGGTCTCGGTCCGGAAGCTCTCCGACTCCCCCGCGACCATCCGCTGCAGTTCGATGAAGGCATCGTTGAGGTTCGCCGGGCCGAGGATGTCGGCGACGGTGCGTCCGACCATCGACTCGGGGGTCTGTCCGAGCATTTCGGCCAGGGTCAGGTTGCAGTTCACCACGCTGCCGGTCATGTCGACGGTGCCGATGCCGACCAGCGCACCGTCGAAAACGGCCTCGAAACGGGCCTCCGACAGGGCGCGGCGGTCCTCGGCCTCCTGCGCGGCCGAGAGCACCGCGGCCAGCGTCTGTTCCTGTTCGGCCAGTGCCGCCGCCCGCAGCGCGGCGGTGAAACCGGCCGCGAAGTCGGCCGCCAAAGCGACTGCCCGACTGCGTATTTCGGGTAGTGCGGGATCGTCGGAGCCGGCGGCGGCGTGCTCGACGAGGTCGGTGCACAGCACCGGAACCGTGCGGCTCACCGCGGCCGGGTCGCGGTAGTTCACCGCGACCAGCATGCGCGCCGCCTGCCGGGCCACATCGGGGTCTTCACCACCGCGCGCGGCATCGATGAGACCTGTGCAGAGGGCGGCGAGCATGTCCTCGATCTGGGAGCGGGTGAGGGTGGGAGCGACCACACCGTCGAGCGCGTCAGCCCACCGCTGCGCCAGCTCCCATGACCCCACCGTTCATCCGCCCCTGTCGTCGTCTCTCGCACCGCCGTGACGACGGGCTCAGCCCTTGCGCGCGACCCCACCGAGACCGAGCGAACGCCCGGGCTTCTCGTGCTGATCTCGCTCCGACTCAGGTCGCCACGCCGGCAGTTCTACCACGCCCGGCGACTCCAGATCCCAACCATCGAACATGGCGACGATCGCGTCCTTGGGCCGGAAATGGATACCGACCCGGTTCTCGTTCGCCGCGTTGGCGCTCAGTTTACCCGCGTCCTCCGGCCGCAATTCCGAGGTCAGGTGGGAGATGGCGACGAGACTGCCCGGCGCGAGCACCTCGCGTAGCGCGCCCACCTTCCCCGCCGGATCGTCGTCGTCGGACACCAGATGCAGCACCGCGATCAGCAGCAGTCCGACCGGCTCCGCGAAGTCGATCAGCCCGGTCTCCCGGACGGCGGCCAGCAGGTCGTCGGTCTTGCGCAGGTCGGCCTCGATCGCGCCCGCCCGCTCGTTCCCGTGCAGGATCGTGCGCGAATGCATGACGGCCACCGGATCGATGTCGACATAGAGCACGCGGGCCTGCGGGTCGAGTTCGTGCACGATCTCGTGCACATTGCCCGCGGTGGGGATTCCGGAGCCGATGTCGAGGAACTGGCGGATGCCCGCGTCGAGCATGAAGCGGACCGCCCGCCGCAGGAACGCACGGTTGCTCAGCGCCAAGCGCGGCAGATCCGGCACCAACTTGGTTCCCATTTCGGCAGCCATCCGGTCGACCGCGAAATTGTGCGAGCCACCGAGTAGTGCGTCGTACATCCGAGCCGGGCTCGGTTGCTGCATATCGACACCGTCCGGTGCCCAGGCAGGCCTGTCCATCGCCGATCAACCCCTGTCTTTCCGTGCCGCGCCCCGGCGGCATTCGATGATCGTAAACTCCGGCACCGACATCGGCGCGGTTCGGTTCATTTGTCCGCACCGTAGGGCTGCGCCCACAGCGGCGCCACGTCCGGCGTCATCGTCGCGACGACCGGCACCCCGGCTGCCAGAAAGTTCTCCAGCGCCCGGCGCATATGGTCGGCCGAAGTGATGAGTACCGCCTTGTGCACGCCGAGTGCCGCCATGAGCTGTGCCGAGAATTTCGCGTTCTGCACGGTGGAACCGGCTTCGGTTTCGGCGTGCAGCCGGTGCCTGGCTACTCCCCGAGCATTCAGCCAGTCGGCCATCACCTGCGCCTCGGTGACCCCGTTGCGCGGATTGCCGCCGGTGACGATCACCGGCGAGGCGGGTGACATGTACGCCTGAACAAGCGCGGCGTGCAGCCGGTTGCTCAACTCGGCACGCATGGTGCCGTCGGGTTGCAGGCCGTAGCCGAGTACGACGATCGCCGTCTCGGGGCCGTAGGTTTCGGGCAGGTCGATTCCCGCCACCCCCGCAAGGGAATTCGCGGCGCCGAGCATGTCGGCGGTGACCCGGTCGGTGATGCCCGCGAGCGGGTCGGGTTTCGGTTCGGCGACTACCGGTGCGGCGGTGAGGACCGCCCCGATGAGGGCGGCGGGGAGCACGAGCGCGGCAGCGCCGCGACGGAGAACTTGATGAGCGAGCCGGTCCATGCGACAACCTCCAGAGCGACGTCGCATCATGGTGACGGACAAGCGCTTCCGCCGTTGCCGAATCCGAAACATTCGCTGGTCGGTTCTGTTTCGTGCCCGGAACTACCCCCGGAAACGACGAAAGCCCCCTGACCGTAGTCAGAGGGCTTTCGTGAATGATTGTCCGGCGGTGTCCTACTCTCCCACACCCTGTCGAGTGCAGTACCATCGGCGCAGGTGGCCTTAGCTTCCGGGTTCGGAATGGGA
>NZ_JBSGIJ010000007.1:0-311119 GCF_053605015.1 Nocardia sp. NPDC003979 | reverse complement strand
TTCGAGATGCCCACGGCGGTCCGCAAGGAACTGTTCTACGGCTCCAAGGAGGCCAAACAGACCTTCGCCGACTACTACGTCGACGTGCGCGCCCTCGCCGAGGAGATCGGTCTGATGAACCCGATCGCCAAGAAGGTCTGGAAGCTGCTCGGCATCGATGGTCCGTCGAGCCGCTACCGGTCCGAGCCCAAGCGCTCCGTCAAGCACACGATCTGACGCGGCCGGAAACACGGTGCGCGCGGCGTACCGACCCCCACAGTCCCCATCGCACCGCAATGAGCAGTGAAGTGAACTGGTAACTGAGCAATTCCGCATCGCACACTCGCCACCATCGCCGAAACTTCAGGAGGAGCGCGATGGTTCGCAAGGGTGAACATGCGGTGGTACTCGGTGCGAGCGTGGCGGGTCTGCTCGCCGCACGGGTGCTGTCCGACGCCTACGATCGGGTCACCGTCGTCGAACGAGATCGGCTCGACGCAACAGCCGGCGCGCGTCGGGGCGTACCGCAAGGCAAACACGTGCACGTTTTACTGCCGAGCGGATCGCGGGCATTGGAAACGCTGTTTCCCGGGTTGCTCGCCGAACTCGTCGCGCACAACACGAAAACGATCGAGGACTACACCGACTTCTACTTCTCGATCGCGGACAACCGGCTCTGCCCGCAGATGCAGCCGAACGTGACGACCTACCTGCCGACTCGGCCGCACCTGGAAGATCGGATCAGGCAGCGAGTGCTGACGATCCCGTCGGTGGGCGTCGCCGACGCGCGCGAAGCGGCACGATGCTTGTTCTGCTCGAGACGATGCGCGGAGGGGCACGGAATCATCAACTGGTTCAGTTCTGAAGCGATGGCCGGTCGCAGCGTCGATCGACAAGATCCGAAGTTTCACTGCTGGGCTCGGTGGTTGTTGGCGCAGCCACCGAGCCACCGTTTGTCCTACATGTTTGGCTGTGAAGCCGACCACGCCCGGCCAGTCGTTCCCACGCGCCGCTTCTGGTTCCTGCACGGGCGCGCGCAGTAGAGCAGCCTCGCCGGGCCCACGCAGTTCCACTCCGCTCGGAATCGCGGTCCCGGTGACCGGCCGGATACCGTAGCCTCGTCCTTATGAGTGTCCAGGCTGGAGTGGCTCCACCGCACGACCACGTCGTGAGCATTTATGACGGGCTGGAGGAACTGGCCCGCAACGTCAGCGACTTCCTCGGGCAGGGGTTGGACACCGACGGTGCGGCCGTGGTGATCGCCACACCCGCCCATCGGGAAGCCATCGCGACGCGGTTGAGCGAGCACGGCTTGGACTTGGCTGCCTTGGCCGCGGCCGGGCGCTATCGAGCCCTGGATGCCGCGCAGACCTTGGCGAGCTTCACCATCGACGGCGCACTCGATCAGGCTCGTTTCGCCGAAGTGATCGGCGAGGTCATCGCCGCTGCGAGTGCGGGTGGGCGTTCCGTGCGCGCGTTCGGTGAGATGGTGGCGCTGCTGTGGGCCGACGGCGATCCGGCCGCTGCGATCGAGCTCGAAGCGATGTGGAACGAGTTGGCTCAGAGCCATCGGTTCCTGCTCTACTGTGCCTATCCGCGTGACCTACTCGCCGGCGCCGACGATCTGATGCGCCTGCAGCAAGTGTGCGCCCATCATTCGGAGATCGTCGCTCCCGACAGTTACACCGCCGCCCAGCCCGAGCTCGGGCCGAGCGCCGACCCGGACAGCGATTCTCGAACCTATCTGCCGGTACCCAGCGCCGTCAGCGCCGCGCGCCGATTCGTCACCGGCAGGCTGGGGGAATGGCAGCACGGCCCCGCGGTCATCGACGATGCCGCCCTGGTCGTTTCCGAACTCGCCGCCAACGCGGTTGCCCACGCGCACACCGCGTTCCGGATCCGTCTGTCCCAGACCGAGGGGACGGTGAGGATCGAGGCCGAGGACCTCAGCCCGCGCCGACCGGTGATGGGTACCGACCGTGGAAGTGCGGTCGGTGGACGTGGCTTGATCCTGATCGCGGCACTGGGCAACCGATGGGGCATCGAACCGGACCCGGCAGGGCACGCCAAGAACGTGTGGTGCGAAATCCCCTCTCCTGACCCGAGGGAAGGAATCTGAGATATGTCGATCGATCTCTCCGCACCCGCGCGCGGTTCCTCGGTGGCCAGGGCGGCTGGTGCACTGATCGATAAGCGAAGCGGCGGCCGCCACGATCATGCCTGTGTGGCGTATACCACCCGTGCTGAACGCGACCGCGCCGCCGTGGAATGGCTGCTCGAGGGTGCCGCGCTCGGGCAGCGGCTGCTCGCGGTCACCGACGACGACGATGCCGGTGACCGCTTGCGAGCCGCTTTCGCCGCGGCCGATGCCGGCTACGAGCTGACCCACACCTCCCTCGGGGAGGTCTACGACTTGTCCGCGCCCATCGACGCCGAAGCCCAGCTTGCTCATTTCCGCGGCGAAGTCGCATCGGCCCTCGACGCGGGTTTCGCGGGCATTCGCGTCTTCACCGACATCACCGCCCTGAACCTCGATCCCGCACGCCGTCCCGGTCACGTCCGGTGGGAACACGTCGCGGACGCGTTCATGGCCGGCGGTAACCCGGTAGCCGCGATGTGTGCCTACGACCTCACCGCGACCGGGCAGGATCTGGGCGCGGTCATGGCCGTACACCCATTGCGCCACGGCCCCTCCCGGGTCCCCACGACGTTCGGAATGTACTGGCGAGACGGCCACCGCATCCTTGACGGGGAGATCGATCAATTCGGCATTCCCGCCCTGATCGGCGCGCTCGAGGTCTTACCGAGCGAGGGCGCCGACCTCGACGTCAGCGGTCTGGCGTTCCTGAGTGTGCGCGCCTCGGCGGTACTGGCGGGCATGGATCCGTCCCAGCGTGCACACCGGTCGATACGGCTGGTCAACGCCCATCCCGTCGTCGAGCGGGTATGGAGCGTGATGGATTTCGATCCCCGACGGTTGATCAAGCGCACCGATTCCTGAGCAGGCTTCCGCACGGATTTGTCTTCGTGGCCTAGCGGTTCGATCGCGACTTCACCACCGCCGCAACGAATCTGGTCAGGGTCGCCGACATCGCCCCGATCAGCCGACCGGCAGCTCCGTTCCCGGTGAATATCCCGCCCGATAACCTGCAGTCCCGCGCCGGCTCGGCGTCACAGCAGGTGGGTGGTGAGAAAGTCGATCTGATCGGCGAGGATCTTCTCCACCACCGGCGGGTGGTAGACGGTGAAGTGGTCGGCGTCGTAGTGGTTGAGGGTGGCGCGGGGCGCAGCGGCCGCGACTCTTCCGGCGATCGCCGAATCGATCAGATTCTCCCGGTCGCAAGCGAAGACCAGCAAAGGGCATTGCACCCGGTGCGCGTCTGAGGCGGCGTTGTAGAACAGCATGTCCAGCCCGGAGGCCGCGGTGATGCGGTTGTCGAAGTCGTATCCGGCGGGCATCACCGATCACCAGCCCTCCAGTGCGCCTGGCTGGTTGACGAAGGCCAGTTCGCCCGGACGGCCGACCAACGGCACATAATGCCTCGGGAGCCGCAAGGTGGCGCGTATCAGGTCGGAGACGACAGAAAAGGTGAGCCGCAGCAGATGGCGTAGGCCCGCACGGGAAACGACAGCGCGTCCGCTGAAGACCGGGCACTGGACGACCGCGGCACGCAGGTTCTGGTGGCGTGCGGCGGCCAGCACGTGGCTGGCGCCGAAGGAGTTGCCTCACAGTGCGATTCGGTCCGCATCGAGTTCGGGGCGGGAGCGGACGAACGCCAGTGCCGAATCGACGTCCTGGGCGTAACGGCGTTGATCGACCAGTTGCCTCGGCTCCTCACCGGATTCGCCGAGGTGGCGGAAGTCGAAGGCCAGCACGGCCGATCCCGCGTGCGCGAATGCCTGTTCGTACTGGGCGAGCATCATCGCGTGGGTGGCTCCGCCGCCGTGGACGAGCACCCCGACCGGATGTGGGCCCGCCGAGTCCGGCACGGTCAGCCAGGCCGCGCAATCGTCGCTGCCGGACGGAAAGGTGGTTCGGATTGTCATGGACGCGTACGCCGCAGTTCTACTGGTCAACGCCGCGACCGCTGTACTGGATGCCGTGTCCAGTCAATGGGTGCGATCAGGCGGCCAAGCGGACCGCTCCAGACTTCTCGACCAAGGATTCCTCCACGTCCACGTAGATCCCGACCCGCAATAGTTCCAGTCCTCTATCAGCCGACGACCAGACAGAACGGGTGACCGGCCGGATCCAGCAGCACCCGCCACCGGTCGACGCCCGGCTGGTGGTCCACCCTGACCGCGCCGAGACCCAACGCAAACTTCTCCGCCGCGTCGAGGTCCTCGACCCTGAAGTCCAGGTGTAACTGCTGCGGCACGTCCTGACCGGGCCACGAGGGGGCCCGGTATCCGGTGACCCGCTGGAAGCCCAGGTCACAACCCGAACCATCGGTCAGAGCGACGAATTCGTCGGCGTCGTAGCCGAGTTGCATGCCCGTCAGCTCTTGGTAAAACCGGGCAAGAGCCCGGGGATCAGCGCAGTCCAGAGTCACGCCTCGCAGTGTGGCTTTCGGCATCATGTACTCCTCGGTCATCGGTGTTCGCGGGCCGCGCTGCGGTCTCCGCAGGTAGTCATCCAACGCGCTGTCGTGGGTCGGCTCCACTCCTTTTCGGGCGGCGGACAACTCCAAACCAGGGATCACATACGTCTCGCCCGATCGAATCGCCGCCGAGGCGGGGATCAGTATCGGCACGCCTTCCTGATACTTCACACCCGCCCGTGGTGCTGTCACTCGGGAACGGCAACGACTCGAGACTCGATCAATAATGTCCGGCGTCGTGACAACCAGCGGACAGGTAGGTAGACAGCCGCTGCGCGCCAATAACACAGAGGGCGAACCGAATTCGGCCCGGTGGTACTACGCAGCCGTGCGATGGGCCAGAGCATCAGCAGGCCGAGGCCGCCCAGCACTCCGAAGCCGACGGTGAAGTCGCCCGTGGCATCTCGCAGCGCGCCCACCAGGAGCGGGGCCAGCGCCGCGCAGGCATAGCCGACGCAGAACGCCATCGCACTGATTCGCCCCGGCGGCGCAGATTGATCGACGACGGTGGATCCGGTTCCTCGAACGCGCGCGGGGTGGGGTCGACCGCCCTGTGGACAGCGCCGGTCGACCGACACCTCAGGCGAGTTGGGTCACCTCACGACGGAAGGGCACCTCGTCGTTGGACGGTAGCTCGGCGTCGAATTCCTCGGCGGCGCGGCGGCCCGACCAGACGGCCGCGGCGATCGTGGCGGGCGCCCAGGCGTCGCCGATGCCGCGCACCGACCGCAGCTCGCCCTGCGCGCGGAGCCCCTCGAGTTCGAGGTAGAGCTCCTCGCGTGGCAAGCGGGCGGTCACCATCACCACGGCGTCGCACTCGATTTCGCGGACTGCGCCGGCGTACACGTCCGTCACCTCGACCCCTCCGACACCGACGCGGGTCACGGCGTGGTCGGTGAGCCGGGTGACTCCGTTCTCGATGAGACGGCGCTGGATGCGGTTGACCTCGAAGGTGTTGTTCGTCCAGGCGGAAACCTGCGACTGGGTGGTGACGATCGAGACGTCGTAACCCTGCTGGGCGAGCAGTTCCGCGACGACTCCACCGAGGTAGTAGTGGTCGTCGTCGTACACGAGGACCGTCTTGCCTTCGGGGAGTCGACCCGCGAACAGGTCGTCCGGCCCGAGCACTTGCGCACCCTCGGCGATCGGCAGCGGTGTGGTGTGGAAGCGGGCGACACCGTCCGTGCGCCACGTCGCACCGGTGGCCACCAGCACGTGCTGGAAGCCGAACTCGATGATGTCGGCGGCCGTCATCGGGCTCTCGCGGAAGACCTCGACGTTCGGCAGTTCGGCGATCGCGGCCTCGCGGTACTCCTGGACGCGCCCCCACGCCGACAGGCCAGGCAGTCGCGACTCCTGGCGCACCCGACCGCCGAGCTCTCGACGTGCCTCGATGAGGGCGACGTCGTACCCGCGCACCCCGAGCGCACGGGCCGCTTCCAGACCGGAAGGCCCGGCACCGACCACCAGGACCTGGGAGTCGCTGCCCTTCGCCCGGATCCGCTCCGGGTGCCAGCCACGCCGCCACTCCTCCCCCATGCTCGGGTTCTGGGTGCAGCGAATCGGTGACATGGTGAGGTCTCCGGAGACGCAGATATTGCAGCCGATGCACTCGCGGATCAAGTTCAACCGGCCGTCACGGATCTTGTTGGGCAGGAAGGGATCGGCGATCGACGGGCGGGCCGCGCCGATCAAGTCGAGGATGCCTGCCTTGATCTGGCGCACCATCGCGTCCGGTGACGTGAAGCGCCCGACGCCGACAACCGGCTTGGTTGTCAGTTTCTTGAGACCGGCGACGAACTCCTCCTGCCTGCCCTCCGGACCGAACCGGGACGTGACCGAGTCGCCCTCCCAGCTGCCCATCGCGAAGTCCCACAGGTCGGGAAGCTCCCCGAGCTCCCGCAGTACGCCCTCGATATCCTCACGCGTGATGCCGCCGGCGATCTCCTCCTCCACGGTGATCCGGCACGCGACGGCTGCCCGGCCCGCGCACTCCTCGAGGGTGTCCTCGAGCAGCTCACGCAGCAGGCGCATCCGATTGAGCAGCGAGCCGCCGTACTCGTCGGTGCGCTGGTTGTAGCGCCGGGACAGGAAGTGGTGGACGCCGCTGTAGCCGTGAGCGCCGTACACGTAGACGATGTCGTAGCCGGCCTCGATCGAACGGCGGACCGCGTTGCGGTGCCAGCGTCGCAGGTCGGCGATGTCCGGCTTGGTCATCGCCCGCGCCTGGACCGGCGCGATCGTGTCGGGGGCCACCGGCAGATGACCGGGGCCGAGCGGGGTTTCGCGGCTGAGCTGGTTGGGCGCGTTCATACCGTTGTGCGCCAGCTCGATACCCGCCAGGCCGCCGCCCTCGTGAATCGCGTCGGCGATCCGCTTCAGCGCGGGGAGATCCTGATCGTCCCAGATCCGCAGCTCGATGAAGGGGGCGATGTCGGAGGTCGCGTGGATCTCCACCTGCTCGGTACACACCACCGACCAGCCGCCCTCGGCCTTGATCTTGCGCATCGCGGCCTGGGCACTGGGGTCGCGATAGCCCATGCCGTTGCAGTGGGGCACCTGGTAGAAGCGGTTCTTGGTGGTGAACGGCCCGATCTTGACGGGCTCGAACAGGATGTCGTACGGGGCGGCCACGGCGGGCGGCTGCTCGGTCATGGGAGATCTCCTAGGTCAGGCTGGGTGAGTGGTGCCGGCGCGGCTCAGTGGTTGATCCACACGGTCTTCAGACCGACGTACTTGTCGAGCGCATGCAGTGACAGGTCGCGGCCGAAGCCGGATCCCTTGAAGCCGCCGAACGGGGTCCACGCGCTGAAGGCGTCCACTCCGTTGACGGTGACCGTGCCTGCGTGGATCTGGTCGGTCAGGCGATGCGCGCGGGAGAGGTTGCTCGTGGCGACCGAGGCCGCCAGCCCGTAGGCCGAGTCGTTGGCCAGCGCGACGGCGTGCTCCTCGCTGTCGAAGGGCGTCACGGCGAGCACCGGGCCGAACACCTCCTCGCGAGCCAGCGCGGAAGCCGGGTCGACGTCGTCGAACACCGTGGGCTGCACGTAGCAGTCGCTGTCGCCTCGGGTGAGACGCTCGCCTCCGGTCACCAGGCGCGCGCCCGAGGCGCGGGCCCCGTCGACGAACGCCATCACCTGATCGGCCTGTTCGGTGGAGACGATCGCGCCCATACCGGCGGCCGGGTCGAGCGGATCCCCCGGCGCGTACGCCGCCGCCTCGGCCGCGACCAAGGAGACGAAGTCCTCGTGCACGGAGCGTTCGACGAGCACGCGTGAGTGGGCCGAGCACACCGCGCCCTGGTTGAACCAGATGCCGAGCGCGGTCTGCGCGGCGGTGGTGGCGAGGTCCTCGGCGTCGGCGAAGACCAGGTGCGGGCTCTTGCCCCCGCATTCGAGCCACACCTGCTTGAGGTTCGACTGGCCCGCGTACTGCAGGAACAACCGTCCCACCTGGGTGGAGCCGGTGAACGCGAGCACGTCGACGTCCGGGTGTAGACCCAATGCCCGCCCGGTGGTCTCGCCGAGGCCGGGGACCACATTGAGCACGCCTTCGGGGATTCCGGCCTCGACCGCGAGTTCGGCTATCCGCAGCGCCGAGGACGGTGACTGCTCGGCCGGTTTGAGGACCACACAGTTGCCCGCCGCCATCGCGGGCGCGGCCTTCCATGCCAGCATGTCGACCGGGTAGTTCCAGGGGATGACCGCGCCGACCACGCCCAGCGGCACCCGCCGGACGAGGCCGAGGGTCCCCGGTGGCGTCGGCGCGACCTCGTCGTTGATCTTGTCGATGGCCTCCGCGTAGTAGCGGAACAGGTTCACCGAGAAGGGCAGATCGAGATCGTGGGCATCGACGACCCGCTTGCCCATGTCGAGCGAGTCGAGGACCGCGAGTTCGGCCGAGTGCTCGGCCAGCAGATCGGCGAAGCGCAGCAGCCGCTCACGGCGGAAGGCCACACCGGCGCGGCTCCACACCCCTGTCTCGTAGGTGGAGCGGGCGGCGCGAACAGCGGCGTCGACCCCCTCCTGTCCGGCGTCGGCCACCTCGCTGAGAAGCGCGCCCGTCGCGGGGTTGCGGTTTTCGAATGCTGCCTCGCCGGTCTCCACGAAGCGGCCACCGATGAACGATCGGGTGTGGAGCGTGGCCGCGGCGGCCAGCTCGATCCAGTCCTGGTGAGTTCTCACGAGCGAACCTTTCTTTGCGCTGGACCGCAAATATGCCGTGGAACACACCCGCTGTCAATCTCGGTGTCCGGCACTGTGACGGGAGCGCTACGGTGACTCCCATGGCGCGACTCAAGGACCAGGCCGGTCGCCGCGAGCATCTGATCGCGGCGACTCTCACGACCATCGCCGGCCATGGCCTGGCCGGCGCGACGATGAAGAACATCGCCGAGGAGGCCGGCGTCTCGGCCCGTCTCATCGCGTACTACTACCCGGAGCTCGACGAGTTGATCGAGGCCGCGCACCGGGCGGCCACCGACCGCTACTACTGGTCGCGGCAACGCGACATCGAAGGCGACCACAGCCCGACCGTCAAGCTCGCACGCCTGATGTACTCGGGTCTTCCTCGCGGGAAGGACCTGCTGCTCAGTCAGGTGCTGGACGAGATCTCGGTGAGCGCGAGCCGCAGTCCGATCCACGCCACCTTGATGACGCTGCTCTTCGACCGTGAGGTCTCGCTCTACGCCTCGGTCCTCGAGGTCGGTCGGGCGCTCGGCGAGTTCGACCTGACCGACGGGTCCGACGTGATCGCGCGTAACTTCGTGGCCCTCGAGGATGCCCTCGGACTGCACTTGCTGGCGCACAATTCGTCGATGACCTTGGCGCGCGCGGAGCAGCAGCTGGCCAGCTACGCACACTCGGCGACGGGCGTCCGGATCACCCCCGTGGCTCCAGGGGAGACAAGCGTCGTCGGTTCCTGACTTTGCCCTGAACGGCAAGGAATCACCGACGGCCGAGGTTTCGTGCGGCGCCTTGCTACCCACCAACGGCGCGACGTTCTCACGGAACGAATGGCTCGAGGCGGGGGCTTCATCTGTTTTGCAGATGCCGAAGTTCAGTTTTGTGAAGTGTACAGATGGCCGATTCGTCGGGAAGATGGCGTGATCCGCACCACTTCGGAGCCGCGCGGTGATGCGCCGAGAGAGAGTGATCATGACCCACGAACCACAGGTCGCCACCACGACATTCGCGAAGTTCGAGCAGGAGCACATCCTGCCCATCCCGGAGAACAAACGCACCGGGACCCCGTGGTCACTGTTCGCCATCTGGGTGGGGCTGAACATGATGCCGTTGGCCGTGGTCACCGGCGCGGTCGCGAGCAGCGGTTACGGCCTCACCATCGGCTGGAGCATCCTCGCCATCCTGGTCGGCAATGTGATCGGGGCCGTCGGCGCCGCGCTCCACGCGTCGCAGGGACCGCACCTCGGTATTCCCCAGATGCTGCAAGCCCGCGCCCAGTTCGGGTTCCAGGGCGGCAGCCTCTTCGCGGTCATCGCGCTCATCATGTTCCTCGGCTTCTTCGCCAGCATCCTGATCGTCGCCAAAGATGCTCTCGCCGTGGTGTTTCCGGAGCTGAACGGCTCTTTGGTCATCGTCGTCTTCGCGGTCATCGGCGTCGTGCTGTGTGTGTTCGGTTATGACCTGCTGAGCAAAACGATGGTGTACATGTCCGTCCTGATCGGCGTGACGGTCGCGGTGACGATGGCGTTGCTCTGGATGAAGCCCGAAGTCACCGCAGAGCGCGCGGAGGCTGCCTTCAGCTTCGAGGGCCTGTTCGGAATGCTGGCCATCGGTATCGTCTGGCAGCTCGCCTACGCGCCGTACGTCTCGGACTACACGCGCTACCTGCCGAAGCAGACCGGGCCCAGATCGGCGTTCTGGAGCACCTATCTCGGACTCGTCGGGAGCTCCGTATTCGTCATGACCCTGGGCGTATTGCTCGGTGCGGCGAATGTCGCCAGCCCCCTCGCCGCGCTCTCCGACCATCTCGGCTGGATCGGGGTCGTCGCGCTCATCGTTTTCGCGGTCACCTCGGCTCTCATCAACAGCGTCGAGCTGTACTCCGCGGTCATGAACGCGCTGACCGTGCTGCAGTCGATGTTCAAGGTCACCGTGACGGCCGGTACCCGCGTGCTGACAACCCTGGTGTGCGGTGCGACCGCCACCCTGGTCGCACTACTGGGCCAGGGCGACTTCATGACCACGTTCGAGAGCTTCCTGTCGCTGCTGCTCTACGTCCTGATCCCGTGGTCGGCCATCAACCTGGCGGACTACTTCATCGTCCGCAAGGGCCACTACGCCGTCGCGGACCTCTACATGCGCGACGGCGGGCAGTACGGCCGATGGAATCGAGTCGGGCTGATCAGCTACGCGGTTGGCCTGGCGGCGCAGCTGCCCTTCATGGTGACACCGCTGTTCACCGGCCCGCTCGCGGCACCGCTGCACAACCTCGACCTCGCGTGGCTCGTCGGGTTCGCGGTGACCGCTGTGGTGTACCTGCTCCTGGTTCGCTTCTCGAACACCGAAGCGGCAGATGCCGCGGAGAAGTCGCAGGCGCCCCTCACCCCACCGGCCGGTACACACTGAGGTTCAGTGGTCCGCTCGGCTCCTTGCTGCGTGGATCGAGGATCGGATGAAGGCTTGGGCACGCGCCGTACGGCGCGTGCCCGCCATCGATGCCAGGACGACGTCTAGGGGCTCCACGTGATCGGTGATCTCGAGCGCGACCACCTCGGATCCGTCGTAGGTCGTATTGCTCGCCGGGCGCTGGTTGAGCACCGACCACCCCTGGCCGTTGGCGACCAGCGCCCGGACGGTCTCGAACCCCGACGTGCGATGTCGGATCACCGGCTGGAAACCAGCCGATTCCACGAGGCGCTCGAAATACCGGCCGCTGTGCGGCAGGTCCAGCAGCACCATCGGCTCATCGGCGAGATCGCGCAACCTGATCCGCTTGCGACGCCCGAGCGGATGCCCCTTCGCGACCAGGGCATACGGCGACGCGACACCGACGCGGACATGGTCGATGTCCTCCTCGAGGTCGTAGCCGTACATCAACGCCAACTCACACCGGCCACTGCGCAGGGCCTGCTTCAGTACAGCGTGCTCGTCCTCCACCACCGACACGCGAATACCGGGATGCTCCTGCTCGCAGGCCGCCAGCATTTGCGGCAACGCGAAAGGGGCGAGCGTCGAGAAGCAACCGATGGTGAGATCTCCGATCAGCGCCCGGCCCGCGGTACGTGCGACCTCGGCCAGCTCCGCGGTGTGCACAAGATAATTGCGCAGCTCCCGGTAGAACTCCTCGCCGGCCGCGGTGAGCGTGAGCCCTCGCGCGTGTTGGCGCAGCAGCAGTTGCACGCCGAGCTCCTTCTCGAGCTGGGCGACGGCGGTCGAGACAGCGGACTGGGAGACCATCAACTTCCGGGAGGCTGCCGTCATACTGCCCAGCTCGGCGGCGGCGGCGAAATAGCGCAACTGCACGAGGGTGAAACCGTAGTTCGTCACGCGGGCGTCCTTGTCCATTCCGCTACCAGGAGTCGAGGGCCGGATGGGCCCGATCAGTAGTGATGGTAGGCGAGCGCGTTCCACGGTCCGGTCAGTGCGGCGGACTGCTCTGCGAGGCGATCCGGGCGTTGTCGTCGGCCGACTCGGGAAGGAGATTGGCCAGGTGCTCGGGGCGCAGCAGTGCGTCGAGGGCCTCGGCCTCGACGCCATGGATGGCGAGCGCGAGCGTGCGTACATCCGCGACCCCGCTCAGCGCGTCCTTGGCGATCTCGGCGGAGCGCGCGTAACCCAGCAACGGCGTCAGCGCCGTGGCCAGACCGGCATTGCCTGCCGCGGCCGCGGCGAGCTTGACAGCGTCGACGCGGATGCCGTCGACGCAGTGCTCACGCAATGAGTCGAAGGCCGCGGCCGTCCACGCGAATCCCTGGAGCAGCCCGTGGCAGATGACGGGCTCGAAGGCATTGAGCTGCAACTGACCGCCCTCCGCGGCCATCGTCACCGTCAGGTCGTTCCCGATCACCCAGAAGGCGACCTGATTGACCATCTCCGGAATCACCGGGTTGACCTTGCCGGGCATGATGCTCGATCCGGCCTGGCGCGCGGGCAGTTGGAGTTCGCCGAGACCGGCCTGTGGCCCCGACGCGAGCAGACGCAGGTCGTTGCAGATCTTCGAGGCCTTGACCACGATCCGTTTGAGGACGCCGGAGACCTGGACGAACGCGCCGGTATCGCTGGTGGCCTCGACCAGGTCACCGGCCCCGGTGACCGGCCGGCCGACGATCTCGGCCAGATGCGCGACGGCTCGACGCGCGTAGTCCGGGTGCGCAGTGATGCCGGTGCCGATCGCGGTGGCTCCGAGATTGATCTCGCACAGCAGTGTGCGCGAGTCGGCCAGCCGGGCGAGTTCCTCGCGAAGAGTTACGGCGTATGCCCCGAGTTCCTGGCCCACTGTCATGGGGACGGCGTCCTGCAGCTGGGTGCGTCCGATCTTCGACACCGTGCGGAATTCTGTCGCCTTGGCCGCGAACGCATCGGCCAGGGCGGTGATGGACTCGCTCAGCCGCTCGATCATGGTCAGCAGCGCGAGTCGCACCGCGGTCGGGTAGACGTCGTTGGTCGACTGGCAGCGATTGACGTGGTCGAGTGGATGGATCTCGTGATAGCTACCGCGTGCGAGTCCGAGGATCTCCAGCGCGCGGTTGGCGATGACCTCGTTGGCGTTCATATTGGTCGAAGTACCGGCCCCGCCCTGGATCACATCGACCACGAACTGTCCGTCCATGGCCCCGATGCGTACCTCGTCCGCGGCGGCCGCGATGGCGTCGAATCGCCGATCGTCGAGCAGGCCGAGCTCGTGGTTGGCGCGGGCGGCAGCGAGTTTGACCGCCCCGAGGGCGGCGACGAGCTCGCGGTGCGCGCCGACCGGTGTGCCGCTGATCGCGAAGTTCGTCAGTGCGCGGGCGGTGTGAACACCCCAGTAGGCGGTGGCGGGCACGTCGTGCGGGCCGAGCGAATCGTGCTCGGTGCGGAAGGGGGCGGTGCTCATGGCGTGACGGTGTCCTCGGCGATGTCGAGCGCCGTCCAGGCCAGGGCCGTCGCGGCGTCGAGAATTGCCTTCTCGGCGTCACCGCCGACGCAGGCGGCAGCGAACTCGGGTTGATGGTTCAGGGCGGGAAGGGAATTGATGCCGATGTAGGGATGGATTGCGGGCACCACCTGGGAAACGTTGCCCATGTCGGTGGAGGCCCTGTTCATTCGGCGGGCAGGCGAGGCCGTGTCGAAGACGCGTCCGAGCCGTTGCGCGTTGCGGACGTAGGCGTCGAGCCCCGCCTGGTAGGTGCGGAACTCGGCGTACGGCTTGCTCTCGGCGGCGATGTCGAGAGTGGCGCCGGTGGCGATGGCCCCCGCCTCGAAGCAGCGCCATACCCGTTCCTCGGTCTCGGCGAGCTGTGCCAGGCTCTCCGCACGGACGTACCAGCGCCCCTCGGTGTGCGCGGGGATGGCGTTGGGTGCTTCGCCGCCATTGGTCATCACGCCGTGCACGCGGACTGTCGGCGGCAACTGCTGACGGAGCAGTCCGACCGCGACCTGGGCGATCGTGAACGCGTCCGCCGCGTTGACACCCTGCTCGGGGTAGGCCGCGGCGTGCGCCGCCTTGCCCCGGTAGGAGACGTGGGAGTGCGAGACCGCGAACGGTTGCGCCTCGGCGACGTCGACGGGCGCCGGGTGGGCCATCATGGCCAGGTCCAGCCCCGCGAAGGCGCCGCGCTCCAGCAATTCGATCTTGCCGCCGCCGCCCTCCTCTGCCGGGGTCCCGTAGACCTCGATGGTGAGGCCCGCCGCATCGGCGAGCGGCGCCAGCGCGCGTGCCGCGCCGACAGTGATCGCCGCGATCAGATTGTGGCCGCACGCGTGTCCGAGTCCGGGCAGCGCGTCGTACTCCGCGCACAGGCCGAGCCGGAACGGGCCGCTGCCGCAGCTGGCGAGGAAGGCGGTCTCCAGTCCCAGGTAGTTCGTGGTCACCGTGAAGCCCGCCTCGGCGAGCGCCTCGGCCACCCAGCGCGAGGAGCGGTGTTCCTCCCAGGCGGTTTCGGGGTTCGCGTGCAGCAGTTCGGAGAGTGCGATCAGACGGTCGGCGTCCGCGTCCACGGTGCCCGCGACGCTGCGACGGGCCGCACCGTCGGACCTGGACGCCGTGCTGAAGTCCTGGATCATCGGTCTACTCGTCTCCGCCGACGCCGAAGGACGGCGCCGCCGTCGGGTTCAGCCCGCGCGTCACGTAGTCGTCGCGCTGAGGAAGCCACACGTCGAGCAGGCGACCCAGGTCCTCGATCGGCTCGTCGCTCCAGTCCACCCGGAGGTCGGTGACCTGCCACGGCACTTCGCGGACGACGGCCAGTCCGGCCGAGCGGACAGGGTCGACCTCGCCGCCCGCCGCCTGACCGGCGACCAGCGCGGCGACCAGACGCTGCTCGAGCTCACCGGTCGCGGCGGCGAAACCGTCGACGACCGCGTCGACGACCTCCGGTCGGGCGAGCAGGTTACCCGCCGCGACCACACCCGGGCCGACTCGATCGGCGTGGATGCCGAGCGCACCGGCTCCGGAGAAGGCGGCGCCTGCGCCGTCGAGACCGAGAACGGTGAGCTGGCGGAAGTCGATGTGGTCGCGATCCGCCACGACACGTGCCATCGCGCCGGGCGCGTCCAGGCCCGTATCGAGCGCATCCAACAGGGCTGTGCCCAAACGGGGGTCGGTGACGTTCTGGGAGGCGGCGCCGCCGACACCGGCCCGCAGGTGGATGCAGCGCGCGGCCACCGCAGGGCTGGACGAGGTTACCGCCATGCCGATGGCGCCGTTGCCGTCGATGGCGAGCAGGGAGAAGGTCACTGTTCGGCTCCCGGGATCACGGCGATCGCGTCGACCTCGACCAGCCACTCCGGCCGGGCGAGCGCCGAGACAACCAGCCCTGTCGAGATCGGATGCACGCCTTTGGTCCAGCGCCCGATGGTGCGGTAGACGGTCTCGCGATACCGCGGGTCGACGATGTAGATCGTCAGTTTGACCAGGTGCTCCATGCGGGCGCCGGATTCGGTGAGCAGCATGTCGATATTGGCCATCGCCCGCTCGGTCTGGGCCTCGACGTCCCCGATGCCGACCGAGGCGCTGGTGTCGAGGTCCTGGCCGATCTGGCCGCGGACGTAGACGGTATTGCCCGCGACCACCGCCTGGCACAGGTCGTTGTCGAGGTTCTGCTCGGGATAGGTCTCCCGGGTGTTGAACGGACGGATGCGGGTGTGGCCGCCGGCGACGATGCTCACGTGATTCCTCACTCCTGGACAGGTGACTGGCCCCAGTCCACTGCACCCGAAGCGATATGTCCAACAGATGTTTATGAGCATCTGCATCAGCTGATCCGATAGCTAGGCCGGTCGTCCTTGCATCTACAAAACAGAACTAGAGCGACAACAACATCTGTTGGACACCGGTAAGTCCAGAGCTGAGGATTGCGGACAAGCACGGCACACCCGAACTGGTAGCCGTCGAGAGTGTGGAGGTTTGGAGTGGCGAGCGAGCAGATCGAGGTCCTCGTCGTCGGTGCCGGGCAGGCCGGCGTCGCGATGAGTGAGCACCTCAGCGACAGTGGCGTTCCGCACCTGGTGCTGGAGCGACACCGGATCGCGGAGAGGTGGCGCACCGAGCGGTGGGACTCACTCGTCGCGAACGGACCGGCCTGGCACGACCGCTTTCCCGGCCTCGAGTTCGACGACGTCAGCCCCTCGGCGTTCGCGTCCAAGGACCAGGTGGCGAAGTACTTCGAGGCCTACGCCGAGAAGATCGCGGCGCCGATCAGATGCGGCGTGGAGGTGACCTCGGTGCGGCGGCACGTCGGCAAGCGCGGATTCCGGGTCGAGACCTCCGAGGGCGTCATCGACGCACAGTTCGTTGTCGCCGCGACCGGACCGTTCCAGCGCCCGATCATCCCGCCCATCGTGCCCGAGGGAGCCGTTCCGGTGCAGATCCACTCCAGCGGCTACCGCAACCCCGCCCAGTTCTCCGAGGGCGCCGTGCTGGTCGTCGGCGCCGGGTCGTCCGGTGTGCAGATCGCCGACGAACTCCAGCGCTCCGGGCGCCAGGTATACCTCTCGGTCGGCCCACACGACCGGCCCCCACGCAGCTACCGGGGCCGCGACTTCTGCTGGTGGCTCGGGGTCCTCGGCCTCTGGGACATGGAGACGCCCGCTGCGGGCGCCGAGCACGTGACCATCGCGGTCAGCGGCGCTCGCGGCGGGCACACGGTCGACTTCCGCGAACTCGCCACGCAGGGAATCCATCTCGTCGGCAGGGCGGAGTCGTACGACGACGGCGTGTTGCGCTTCGCGCGGGACCTCGCCGACAACATCGCCGCAGGCGATGCCAACTACCTCGAGCTCCTCGACCAGGCCGATGCCTGGGCCGAACGCAACAACGCCGACCTCCCTGAGGAGCCCGAGGCACGCGTCCTCGGCCCCGACCCGGCCTCGGTCACCGATCCCATCCTGGAGCTCGACCTCGCCGCCGCCGGCATCACGTCGATCGTGTGGGCCACCGGCTTCGCCACCGACTACAGCTGGCTGAAGGTCGACGCGTTCGACGAGAACGGACGGCCCGAGCACCGCCGCGGAGTCGCCGCCGAGCCCGGCCTCTACTTCGTCGGCTTGCCCTGGCTGTCCCGTCGCGGATCCTCTTTCATCTGGGGGGTGTGGCACGACGCCCGATACGTCGCCGGGCATATCGCCACCCAGCGCAGCTACCTCGCGTACGACCGCGCCTGATATGTGTACGGGTCGGCGGTGAGCCGATCAGGACATTCGTGCGGTGGCGACCGGTGGTTGGTGATTTATAGTCGAGCCATGGCGTGATGACGACTCCGATCACATCCGATTACCTACGGCATCGTTCGAGCCTCGTGCTCCGGTGCTGTTTCGTCGACCATCCGCCATGGAGATTTCATGACCGACAAACAATTCTGCGATCTGGTCGCCGCACGCCTGGCTGCCCTGCGCACCGTGCACGCCGTCACACTCGGCGGTTCCCGCGCCACCGGCACCCACACCCCGGACAGCGACTGGGATTTCGCCGTCTACTACCGGGGGCCCTTCTCTCCCGATGACCTACGTGAGGTCGGTTGGCCCGGGACGGTCTCCGAGATCGGTGCGTGGGGTGGCGGGGTGTTCAACGGCGGCGCGTGGCTCACCATCGACGGCCGAGCCGCCGATATCCATTATCGCGATCTCGATGTCGTCGAACACCAACTCGCCGAGGCACGCCAGGGCCGGTTCCATTGGGAGCCGCTGATGTTCCACCTGGCCGGGATCCCCAGCTATCTGCTGGTCGCAGAACTGGCCCTCAACCAGGTTCTGCGCGGACAGCTCCAGCGACCGCAGTTCCCACAGGCCTTGCGCGACACCGCCCCACCGATCTGGCGCGAAAAGGCCGAACTGACATTGCGGTACGCCCGCAGCGCCTACGCCGCACGCGGCCAGGTCACCGAAGTCGCGGGTGCACTCGCCACCGCGGGCATGCAGGCCGCGCACGCCGTGCTGGCCGCACGCGGCGAGTGGGTCACCAACGAGAAGCGACTCCTGCATCGGGCGGGACTGCGTGAGCTCGACGAAATCATCGCCGGACTCCGCCCGGACGCGGAGACGCTGGACCGGATGCTGTCGCACGCACAAGAACTGCTGCTGCGTTCGGCTGAATAGCGCCGACCGCCTCACCCGACAGGTCGACCGTGCTATCGGCGGCGCTTCGCCACCGAAATCGCCGCCGATAGCGCGCGCTCGCGATGCGTCCGCACCGCCCCGCCACGCTGACGCTCCCGGCAACAACGATCACGCTGAGTGTCGACACTCAGCGTGATCGGTCTCGATCGCACCCAGTGGCGCAGACCATTACGCACGGTAAATGGCGACTGGCGTCAGAGCTGCTCACCTGCCCTCGCCACAAGAACCACTACACGTCGTCGTAGGATGGCAGGGTGCGCTCCCCCACCGATCAGACCGCGGGCATCCGGGGTGTGAGTGTGGGTGCGGCGTCCGGGGCGGTCGCGGTTCTCGCGCACGGACTCGGTGGTGCGAGCGGGGTGCCCGCGAGCTCTTCGCTTGTCCTGTTGTTCGCTGCTTGCGCCCTCGTCGGTGTCGTCGCGGGCACGTTCCCGCGCGGCGCCCACGCAGTGTCGACCATGGCGGTTCTGGCGGTGGGGCAATACGTCGGCCACACGGCGCTTTCCCTCGGCCCCGGCCACTCCCATCACGGCGTCACCGTGGCGATGGTGATCGCGCACCTGGTGGCGATCCCTTTGGGCGCGTTGGCGATCCGCGGTGCCGAAGTCGGGCTCGGGCGGGCGATCAGCAGCGTGTGTCGGCTTGTCATCGCGCTGGTCGGCGTCGTCGGTGTGCCTTCTCGCCCGACAGTTCCGGTGCCGGACGCCGAACGGGCGATCGTTCGACAACTTCTTCGTCGGCCCGTCATCAGCCTGCGCGGCCCGCCGCGGCACGGGTTACGCGCATCTCACCCCGCACCGGTATAGCGGTTCGAATCCACGCGCCGGTCCGGGTCCCCCTCTCCTGATGATCGGAGTTCGTCATGTCCTTCTCTCCGCGTACCCGCTTGCGCTCACCTCGTGTCGTGCGAGGTTTCGGCGCTGCCGTCGCCATGGCCACACTGGCCGCGCTCACCGGGGGCTGTTCCGGTGCCGAATCCGTTTCGGCGGGCACGGCGCCGAGCACCGCCCCGGTCAGCATGACCGATCAGTGGATCAAAGCCGCCGAGTCCGGCATGTCGGCGGCCTTCGGCAACCTGCGCAACACCGGTGACACTCCGGTGACGCTGGTGGCCGCGACCAGTCCCGCGTCGCAGCGGGTCGAGATCCACGAAGTCGTGCCCGACAGCACCGGCACCAAGACCATGCGACCCAAGCAAGGGGGCATCACCATCCCCGCGAACGGGGAGGTGACCTTGAAACCCGGCGCCGACCACCTGATGTTCATGGATCTGGTTCAGCCGTTGCGTACCGGCGCGCAGACCACGATCACCCTGACCTTCGCCGACGGGCAGACACTGGTCGTCACCGCACAGGTCCGTGACTTCGCGGGTGGCAAGGAAAACTATGCCCCCGGAACCGAGAGCCCGTCGCACAGTGGCTGATCCGCGACTCTCCCGGCGACGATTGCTCGGCGGAGGAGCAGCAGCGGCGGGCGTGGTCGGCGCGACGGCAGCAGGCTGGGGCGCAGCCGGCCTCACCGATCGCGAGCCAGCGCGCGACTGGGCGCTCGACACCGTGCCGTTCTACGGCAAGCACCAGGCCGGTATCGAGACCACCCCACAGCGGCACGTCGCTTTCGTCGGCTTCGACCTCGTCGCGGGCACCACTCGGGACGACATCATCGGCCTGCTCCGCATCTGGACCGACGACGCGGCTCGTCTGACGAGAGGTCTGCCCGCGCTGGCCGACACCGAACCGGAACTGGCCGCCCGGCCCGGCAAACTGACGATCACCGTCGGATTCGGGCCGGAGTTGTTCACGATCGCCGGGTTGCCACAGCGGCGACCCTCGTGGCTGCGACCGTTACCCGTCTTCCCCATCGACCGGCTCGACCCCGCCTATACCGGCGCCGATCTGCTGATACAGGTCTGCGCTGAGGAGTCGACCACCGTCGCGCACGCGGTTCGGGTGCTGTCCAAGCACGTCAAGTCGCTGGTTCGGGTGCGATGGGTGCAGCGGGGTTTCCGGGACCCACCGTCGGGTGCGACCATGCGCAACCTCATGGGACAGGTCGACGGAACGGTCACCATCGCCGCGCCCGATTTCGAGCGTTTGGTCTGGGACGACGGCACGTCGGTGCCGTGGCTGGCCGGTGGCACGTCACTGGTCCTGCGGCGCATCGCGATGGACCTCGATCGCTGGGACGAGCTCGACGTCGAGGCCAGGGAACTGACCGTCGGGCGACGACTGTCCAACGGTGCGCCGCTGACCGGTACCACCGAGTTCGACGAGCCGGACCTGACTGCCGTCGACCGCCATGGAATCCCGGTGATCCCGCCGTCCTCGCATGTGGCCCGAGCCAGACACACCAGCGACGGCGAACGGTTCCTGCGCCGCGGGTTCAACTACGACGAACCACCCGAACCCGGGCAGGTGTCGAACTCGGGGCTGTTGTTCGTCGCCTACCAGCGCGACGTCGACACCCAGTTCCTGCCGGTGCAACAACGGCTGGCCGAGGTCGACGCGCTGAACGAATGGACCACACCGATCGGCTCCGCCGTCTTCGTGATCCCACCGGGTGTCCCAGGGCCTGGGCACTACCTGGGTCAGCAGCTGTTCGACAGCTGAGCACGTCCGGCCGGACCTGCCTGGGTCCGGCCGGACCCGGACGCACATCGTTCAGCCTTGCCGACGTCGATCCTCGCGGAGACGCTCGATTGCCCGCCTGACCGATACCGCTCGATCAGCGGCCGGATCTTTTCGCTGCTCGAAGTCGATGAGCCGGTTGGCCGTGGAGTGGTTGCCCATCACCAGGCCGAGAAGTTCCAACTCGCTCGGTGAGTTGTGCGCGGAACGGCCCGAAGCTACCGACGCGGACTGCGTCGGTGCCGGCGGCGACGGAGTCCGGCCGCCGGATGCGGTGTCGACTGGCCGGTGTCGCAAACCCGCCTCGGTCGCTCTGCGGCACCATAATTCGGCTTCGTCGACATTTCCGTCCTTGCGTAGCATCGCCGCGAGACCGGCCATCGCGTCGGGATTGCCCCCGACAGCGGCCTTGCGAAACCAGAGACCGGCTTCGACGAGGTCACCGCCGTTTCGATACCTGTGCCGCCATCGCTGCAGCCAACTCTGCCGGGAAACCCGGTCCTGCAGTAGACGCGCGAGATTGTTCATCGCGGCCGCATCACCCGTGTCGGCGGCCATCTGATACCAGTACAGCGCAGTGTCGAGATCACCCTGGTCGAGCGCCGCCCTCGCTTGGGCGTCCAGCTCGGTCAATGACGGCCTGCGGCCCTGGGACTGGTCGTAGGACCGAGGGCCGAGCCTGTGAGGCCCCACGGCAGAGCCATCCGGCCGCGGCCGAGACGACATGGTCGGCGATGCCGCGGTCGTGGAACCGGTACCAGCCGCGGACCGAGTGCCCTCGCGAAAAACCGCGGCAGCACCGATACCGATGACAAGGACCACGAGGCCGACTGGCAGCATCTCGGTTGCAGACTCACGATTCGCACGCTGAGTCTCAGCTGCGTGCTCATAGCTGGTGACCCCGGCCGAGTCGTCTCCGAAACGCCAACACTGCGTGCCGGGAGTCATGACTTGCCCGTCACACGTCGGCCCGGCATCGGGGTCCTGAAGGGATGCGACACCGCCGACGGCAGTCAAGACCAGCCCGATCGGCACCGCCGCCAGCGCGATCAGCAAGCACACACCGGCTCTGAGCTGACGGAGATCGGTCGTCATCGGCTGCTCGTGCTCGGGCGGTTCGCCGTATTCACTGCCTCGTTCGGTACTGCAACAAAGGCATCCGACGACACGCTGAGGTGCTGGTGCATCGTCACTGTGCCGGGTCGTTGCTCGGTGTCCGGCAGTGCCGGAGTGACGATGGTCGCTTTGGTCTCCATGATCGCCCCCTCGCGTAGATCCTCTTCTGCCAGTTGACCATGTGCTGCGCTTCTGACCGGTTTCTTCACTGAATCCCCATATTTCTGTGCTGAAGTCATCTTGTGGGATCGGCACAGCTATGGGCGAGGGTACTTGCTGGATTCGGGAGTTCGGCCGGTGCTGGACTCGTCTTGGTCTACGGCTTTGCGTGGCTGGTGGGCGGGGCACCCGACGCGCAGGTCGCGCCGGGTGTGAACGAGCTCCTGGTCGTCAAAGCGATCACCGTCGGAATCGGGGCTGTCGTGCTGGTGGTCGGCGCGGTTATCGCGCGTCCGGCGGTGATCGTCGGTGGATGCTGGCTGTTCGTAACGGATTTCGTCCTGCTTCTCGTCTTGTATGGCGTTACCACCGATCGCCCACACACGCTCCCTGCCGAGAGCGGGTCGCCGTCGATTCCGTCCGAGATCGCATTGACCGCCCTGGTGGTCGGGGTTGTGTTCCCCTTCTTGACCATGTGGCTCGCAAACAGGACGCGACCAATGACGTGGGATCCGGTGTCGAGCAGTTGATTCGGCTTCACACCCGGGGCGCACCGGACAGCCGAGCCGCTGATGCCGGACTGAAGGTGCGCCTCAGCGCGGCGCGGTCTTGCCGGCCCGCCTGGGCTTTCGGGGGCGTCAGTGGTGCAGGTGCGTGCCAGGGGTGTGGCCGAAGGTGGTGCGGAAGACATCGATGAACGCGCTCGCGGTCGCCCACCCGCAACGATGGGCCACTGTGGTGACCGGGGTCTTGTGGGCGAGCAGGATCAGCGCGTGGTGCAGGCGGAGCTGGGTTCGCCATTGCGGGAAGGTCAGCCCAAGGTCGTTGCGGAACAGCCGGGACAAGGTGCGGTCGCCGGCGCCGACCTCGCGGCCGAGTTCGGCCAGGGTGCGGGGGTCGGCGGGGTCCGCGCGCAGGATGTCGCAGACCGCGCGCAGCACGGGGTTGGTCGGCGTAGGCAGGTGCAGGGGCTGCTGCGGGCCGGCGTGCAGCTGATCGAGCAGGACCGCACGCATCCGGGCACGTTGTGGGGTGTCGGCGCTGTCGCGGGTGTAGGCGATGATCAGTTCTCGCAGCAACGGCCCGACAGTCAGCACGGTGGGAGTGTTCAGGTGCAGCGGGTTGTCGGTGACGGGCAGGCCGACCAGGTGCAGTTCGAGTTCGCCGTAGGCGCGGTGAGCGTAACGGTGCAGGCGGGCACCCAGATCGCATGCGTACCGGGCGCGACCCAGGTTCCGGCGCTGGTGCTGATCGAGAGCACCCCGCGGCCTGCGTAAACGATCTGGTGATCGTCGTGGCGGTGGGCGTCGATCTCCTCGCCGGGGACCAGGAGCTGGGCGCGAGTCGGCGCGACGGATTGGTGGCGGATTTCCATTATTGTCTGTCAGTTTATCGGAAGCGCGTCAAAGGCCTACTCGCGCAGCATCGTTGGATGCGACGGAATACCTCAACCCTGCTGCTGTCGACCGGACACGCATGCGTCGACGTCTATCAGGGCGCGGTGGCCGCCCTCGTGCCGTTCTTCGTCGCCGAGCGCGACTACACCCACGCCGCGGCCTCGGGGATCGTGCTCGCGGCGTCGCTGCTGTCCTCGGTGGTACAGCCGTTGTTCGGTGCGTTGACCGACCGGTGGCCAATGCCGTGGCTGCTGCCGGTGGCCACCGTGGTCGGCGGTGCGGGGATCGCGGTGAGCGGGTTGAGCAGCTCCTACGCGCTGACATCGGTGTTCGTGGCGATCTCGGGGATCGGAGTGGCGGCCTACCATCCGGAGTCCGCGCGGATCGCGCGGGCGGTCGGCGGCGGCAGCCACACCCGGATGGCCTACTTCTCCACCGGCGGCAACATCGGTTTCGCGCTGGCGCCGCTACTGGTCGCTGCCACCGTATCGGTCGGCGGGCTGGACTGGACCCCGCTGCTGGTGCTGCCCGCCCTGGCCGGTGCCGCGCTGACGCTGCCGGTGCTGCGCGCCTTGGCGCAACGCCAGGCGGCCGGAGACAGGGGGTCCACCCCGCCCGGTCCCGACGACATGACCTCGTTCCTGCGACTGTCGGCAGCGGTGATCTTCCGTTCGATCGCCTTCGTCGGGCTGAGCACCTTCATCTCCCTCTATATCACCCAGCGCCTGGGCGGCAGCACCACCGCCGGCACGGTCGCGCTGTTCGTGTTCTACCTGGGCGGAGTCATCGGGTCGGTGCTGGGCGGATCGCTGGCCGAGCGCTGGGACCGGGTGCTGGTCTCACGTCGGTCCTACCTGGTGGCCGCGGCCGCGATCGCCGGTGTGGTGTGGATCCCCGGACCGGCCGTGTACGCGTTCGTCGCACTGACCTCGATCGGGCTCTACGTGCCGTTCTCCCTGCAGATCACCCTCGGCCAGGACTACCTGCCCACCCGGGTCGGCACCGCCGGCGGCGTCACCCTCGGGCTCACCGTCAGCATCGGCGGTCTGGCCGGCCCGCTGCTCGGCTCGCTCGCCGACGCCACCACCTTGCAGATCGCACTGATCCCGTTGGTGCTCATGCCGGTGCTCAGCTGGCTGCTGTTGGGCACCCTGCGCGATCCTGCCGGATTCGGCGGGCGGTGCCAGAGCTGATCCCGCTGTGACGGCCACCACCGCTACCTTTCCCAGTAGCTTTGCCACACACAAATTTTCGTCGCGGGTGATCAATCCGGTATGACGTTTCCTGTGGAGTTGGCTGTGACCGGTAGGGGCAGGGGCGCGCCCGCGCGATCGAGAACTGTGGCGGCGGGCAGGACTGCGAGGTGATGGTCACGTGGGCGAACGGCTGCGGAGCATTGGTCTGGAACGACCAAGGTTGGGTCGCCGCCGCGGCGGCAGCCAACCGCAGCGAGGCTGTGCGCAGGGCTATCGACAAGCTGGCCGAGGGCGTTCCGGTCGCACAGCTTGCCAACTTCGGGTCGTCCGATCTCAGCGGCACCAAGGTCATCGACGTGATCTGCACGGACAACGCGCGCTGATCATCGCTCAGCACTCGGGCTCGGATCCTCGCGTTGGATCCGGGCCCTGGTGTGTTGAGGGGCCAGTTCGGCTCCAGGTGGGGCAGCAGCCGAGGACCTGCGGCACCGGCGCCGATTTCTGACGTCGATCCTGGAGGATCAGGCGCATTCGTGACGGCAAATATCGACGTCGCAGTGCATCTAGTCTTGCCGCGTAGGGTGGTGATGAGCACGATCGCCGCGCGGCCCTTAGCATTCGGGCATGCGCCGCGGTGGATGGCTTCGAGTCATGGTGTGTTGTGCCGTGCTCGGCAGCAGTACGAGTGGATGCCTCGGTGCGGTGGATCGCCCGGATTTCGAGAGCCAGATGCGTTCGCGCGGCGGCGGGTTGGTGAGCGCACTGCCGCTGGAAGCGGTCGCCGCGCTCGGCCGGCGTATCGGCGCCACCGACGTCGAGGCGAATGTCATCGTCGTCTCCCCGCCGAACACCACACAGTTCCGGCTCACCTTGGTCGACCAACCCGACCAGGTCACCAGGATGATGACCACCGACCACGACTTGTCCGCGCGGACGCCCACCGTCCACTTGCGAGTCCGTCCACCGGACCGACCCCGTCAACTCGACGACTACTCGTTCACCCTCGGTGACCTCAGCGCACCCCGTCCGGTGCGCGTGTCGGCTCTCCACGATCTCGACGGCGAGAACTTCTTCGTCAGCGAGGTGCCCGGCCTGTCGCGCATCGAGGACATCGTCGACACGGCCCTCGCGCGCAGCGACCTTCCCGACGGGCAGGTCACCGTGCTGGTGGTGAGCCGTTTCGGCCCCGACATCCGAATGGTCGCCAACGTGCTGTCACCACGCGCGGAGACGGTCGTCGAATTCGACCGCACCGCCGCCTTCCTGCGGGTGCGGCGGGTCTAGACAATGCGCGCATTCATGATCGCCGCGGTGTCGACCGCCGTGGGCGCCGCCTTCCTCACCCTGGCCCTGACCGTCGGCGTGTGGCCCGGTGAAGCGAAACTTACCGCACCCCTGTTCTGTTCTGCCCCGGCCACCGATCCCCTGGTCGTCGCAGACAAGTTCTACGACGGCGAGGGAACTTCGATCAACTACACGCTCTACTGCGTAGGCGCGCGCGGTGAACTCACCGACGAGGGCTTCGCCCTGCCGCTCCTGACCCTGTTCGCCGGGCACCTGGCGATACTCGCGGTGATAGTGCTGTCGACCGCGATGATCGGCCGGTCACGCGACCGGCGCGCATCGGTCAGATCCTTACGCCCGCAGGACGGAGCGGTCGCACCAACGGGCACGAGCGCCAGCTGATTCGCATGGAAGTGATGGTCTATCGGCAGGCCCTTCACTGCGGATTCATGAGGCAATGACCCCCGGTTGCTTGCTCTTCCAGCTCATTTGCCGCATCCCTGCTCGAAAGTCCCAGCACCCGGTCGGCGAGACGGTCGATTACGGCGTCCTGATGGCTGATCACGATGAGCGCGATCCCATTTCGCAGCAGGTCTTCGAGCAGGTCGAGCACCATGTTCTGAGAATTCGGGTCGAGCGCGGTGGTGATTTCGTCGCAGATCAGGATGCGGGGTTCGGCGGCGAGGGCCCGGGCGATGGCGGCGCGCTGTTGCTGGCCGCCGGACAGCTGGTCGGGACGCCGTGTCGCCAGTTCGGAATCGAGGCCTACTCCGTCGAGCAGGCTTCGGGTCCGCGCCGAGGCGGCAGCGCTGTTCATGCCGTGTAGGTGGCGCAGCGGTCGGCTGATCTGGCCGCCGATGCGATAGGACGGGTTGAGTGAGGTCGCGGGATTCTGCGGTATCAGTTGAATGGCGCGGCGGTGCGCCGGCGGGCGCCGGTCCACGCGCGGATGCAGTGCTGTGCCGTCCAGTTCGATAATGCCGCCCACCGGCGCGTGCAGGCCGGAGAGGGCGCGTGCCAGCGTGGTCTTGCCCGCCCCGGATCTGCCTGTGATGGCGAGACATTCACCGGGGTGCAGGGTGAACGACAACCCGTCGACGACTCGCTCGGGGTTGCGGCCGCGCCGGTGTGTCATCGACAGGTTCTCGACCCTGAGTATCGGCGAGGTCGCGGTCTCGATGCGGGACACCCGCGCAACTGGTGTCGCCCTTGATGTTCCGGGGGCAGCCATCGATTCGACCCGGCCCCGGTTCAGGGTGAGCACGTGATCCACCAGCGGTTCCAGCGCCGCCGAGTCGTGGGTGATTACGAGCAGCGTGGTGGAGTTGTCGGACCGGATCCGGCGCAGTGTGCGCACCAGTCGGTCTCGGGCGTGCGCGTCGAGTCCGGTGGTCGGCTCGTCGAGAACCAGCAGCGCCGGATCACCGAGGAGCGCCATGGCCAGCAATACCCGTTGCTGCTGGCCGCCGGACAGCTCGTGCGGGAATCGGCGTCGGAATCGGCGATCATCGGGCAGGTCGACCCGCCGCAGTGCCTCCGCTACACCGTTGCCGGCCCCCAACGCGTCATACCGCCTGGCGATTTCACGCAGGGCGGTGCCGATGCGTAGCGCCGGGTTGAGCCCGGTCGCCGGGTCCTGCGGGACGTAACCGACCGTGCGGCGACCAGCGGATCGGCCGATGCCGACCGAGCCGACGGCGGTCAGTTCGGGCGGTAGCGCACCGAGCACCGCCAGCGCCAGCGTTGTCTTTCCGGCACCGGACGCTCCGACCACGGCCACGCCACTGCCGGGCGGCACATGGAGCGAAACATTCTCCAGCACAAGGGCTCCGCTCGGATTCCGGACGCAGAGACCATTCACCGCGAGCCCCGGTCCCGCTTCGGAATCCTGCGCCGGCTGATGCGCCGCGCTGGGCTGATCGGTGCCGAAGGCTCGGTCGGTGACCATATTGACCGAAACCACCAACACCATGATCAACAGCGCAGGCGCGAGCACCGACCACGGTTGCAGAGCGATCCCGGGTCGGTTCTCGGTGATCATCAACGCCCAGTCGGGCGCGGGCGGGCGTAGTCCCAACCCGAGGAATCCACTCACCGCAACCAGCGAAATGGTCGCCGACATCCGAACACCCGCGTCGGCGAGCACCACGGCCCGCAGGTTCGGCAGCACCTCGACCAGCCCCAGCCGCCACAGCGGTTCCCCGCGAGCTCGGGCGGATTCGACATAACCGGTCGACGCGAGTTCGAGCACACCAGTGCGGACGGTGCGGATGATCCAGGGCACCGATGCCAGTGCCGCGGTCACCATGATCGCCGGGGGCCCCGTCCCCATCGCGGTGGCGATCACCGCGAGCAGCAGAAACCACGGCACCACGGTGATGGCGTCGACCGGCCGCATGACCCAGTGGTCCCATTCGCGGCGCAACCCGGCGAGGAGGCCGAGGCTCAGCCCCAACGCATAGGCGACGATCAGCGCCGGCCCGGCGATCGACAGCGACGGCAGACCGCCGTGCAGCACTCGCGAGACCACATCCCGTCCGACCACATCGGTGCCGAGGAGGTGCCGCGCCGACGGCGGTTGGAACGGCGGTGCCGTCACCGCGGTCGGCGAGTAGGGCGCGAGGAGCGGACCCAGTGCCACCAGTAGCAGCACAGCGACGGTGACCACGAGCCACACGGATCGAATCCTGCCGCGGTTCCTCATCTCCGGTCTCCCATCGCTACCTGCCGCGCACGCGGGCTCACCAGCAGCGTGAGCAGATCGGCGAGCAGATAGATGCCGATCCCGACCGCCGCCAGCAGCACCGCGGCCGATTGGACGAACGGAAAATCACGGGATTCGATGGCCCGCAACAACTCCTGCGACAGACCCGGATAGGAGAACAGTGTCTCCACCACCGCGACACCGCCGATCAACCCGACCACCGAGCCCGCGAGCGGATGGATCGACGCCGATACCGCATTGGGCGCGACCTGGCGCAGCATCAGGCGCGCACCCGCGATCCCGTTGAGCCGCGCCGTCTTTATGTACGGGCCGGCCATGACCTCGGCGGTCTGCGCGCGCACCATCCGTACCGGATGCGGCGCCAACCCGATCAGCAGGCACGTCACCGGCAGGACCAGGATCTCCGGGCGGTCCCACACGCTCGCGCCGGTCGGCAGCAGCGAGACAGCGGGCAGCAGACGCAGCGACAACGACACCGTCGCCACCAGCAGGACGCCGAAGACGAACGAGGGCACCGATTCCGCCGCCAACGCACCGACGCTGATGACCCGGTCGGTCCGCGACCCCGCACGGGCACCGGCAAGGAGACCGAGCGCGAGCGACGTGGGTACGAGCAGCGTGGCGGTGATCAGCGCGAGCGCGACACTGTTGGTGGCGCGTCCGAGCAGCACATCGCCGACCGGCCGACCGGATATCAGCGAATTCCCGAAATCGCCCTGGACGAAGGCGACCAGCCAGTCCTCGAAGCGCACGAGCGCGGGCCGATCCAGCCCGAGTTGGGCACGCAGTGCCGCCAGCTGCTCGGGGGTGGGGTCGCCACCACCGGCACGTGACAGGATGACCGTGGCCGCATCGGAGTCCAGTGTCTCGAACAGCATGAAGACGACCAGCGCGACGGCGAGCAGCACTGCGAAGCCGCCGCCGATGCGCCGCGCGACGTAGACGATCACGAGCGGCGGATCACTGCTCGGCGAGCCAGGTGGTCGCGTAGTTGGCCCAGTCGTCGGTGCCGGGCACGCCGTTTCGCACTCCACCCACATAGTTCTTCGCCGCGTCGGGGCGTTTGGCGAAGCTGTGCAGGATGTAGCCGCCGTCGTTCCAGAGTTCTTCCTGCAGTTGGCGATACAGCTCGCTCCGTCGCTGCGAATCCATCGCGGCGCGGGCCTGGGCGAAGGCGGCATCCCAGCCGGGTCGTCGCCAGCCGGTGCCGTTACTGGGCGACGAACTGGTCATGGTCTGGCCGTAGAAGTAGTCGAGGCTGTAGTTCCACCAGCCGACGTGGGACAGCGGTGCCTTCCCGCTGACCTGGGAGAAGTAGGTGTCCGCGGGGACCGATTCCAGCTTGATCGTGATGCCCGCGGCTCTGGCGTGCTCAGCGAACAAGGTCGCGGCCTCGAGCATGCCGGGCATTCCGTCCGCCGTGGGCAGGGTGACCGTCAAGTTCTCTTTTCCGGCCTCGCGCAACAGTTCTCGCGCGCGCTGCGGATCGTAGGACCGCTGCGGCAGATCGCCGTGATAGAACGGTGCGCCCCTGCCGTAGATGTCGTTGCCCACCTCGGCGTAGCCGTAGTACACCGAATCGACCATGGCTTGGCGGTCCACCGCCAACCGCATGGCCTGCCGCACCCGCGGATCGTCGAAAGGCGCGGTGTCGACCCGCATCTGGAACGCACCCATCAACCCGGCGGGCGGCACCACAACCGTGGTGTTCAGATCACTGGACAGCGTCCGTGCCTGCAGGTACGAGATCTCGTGCGCCACATCGGCTTCCCCGGAAAGGAAGGCATTGATACGCGCTTCGGTCTCGGCGATCTGGATGATCTCCACTTCATCGAGCGGTACCGGTCCGTCCCAGTACCGCTCGTTACGACGCAACAGGGTTCGGTCACCCGGTGACCAGCGGGCCAACGCGAACGGACCGGTGCCCACCGGGAGCGCCGACCCGTCGATGACGCCGGTGCCCGCCTTGACGATGTAGCAGTACCAGCCCGCCAGCACCGAACCGAAGTCCGCCAGCGGAGATTTCATCGCCACCACGACACCGAGGTCACCGTCGGCACGGGTGCGCGACATATCGACCATCGAGAGATCACCGGAGGAGTTCCTCGTCGGATCGAGCATCCGCTCGAAGCTCCACAGCACATCGCGCGCGGTCAGCGGGGTTCCGTCACTGAACACCACCCCCGGGCGCAGGTCGATGCGCCACTGGCTGCCGTCCGCGTTCGGCTCCAGCGACCGCGCGAGCCGGTAGCGCAGGGTCAGATCATTGTTGTAGGCAACCAGTTTGTCCCAGACGTTCTTCGACACCGCGCCACCCGCCGAGCTACCGGCCTCGTGCGGGTCGAGGACATCCGCGCTCGCCGACCTTCCGGCGATCACCGAGCGCAAACGTCCGCCCGGCCGTGACGGTCCCAGCGACGAACCCGCCTGGCCGGCTTCCGAGCCGCAGCCCGTCATGGTCGCGCCCAGCGCAACAGCGCCGAACGCTCCCGCGCTGCCCAGCAGGAATTTCCGGCGGCCGAGCCCAGGCCGATCCGATGTGTAGTTGTTCATTGCCATCCTCGTGGGTGGATCCCGATACTTCGGGCGCAGGTATCCTGGCTCCCGGATCGACGCACCTCCGCCGGCCTTCCAACCTGGGTAGGTCGTGACCACTAATCGGCGGATTGCTCCCCGGTGACAGTTGCGGGACAGCCCCGGATTCACACCGGTGTTCCCTACGCCGGATACGACCCTACAACGCTCTCGTCTCGCACCGACACCGCTGGTCTCGGGCTTTACGCCGGATCCCGCGAGCGCCGGCCACGTGTCGCGACCATCCGGCTACTCGAGCGATGTGCGGCAATGCCCCGTCGACCCCCGATTCCGGCGGTTCCGTGCGGGAGGCCGGAACGATCACGGCACAGAGCCCGCCCAGCCCTACTGGTCGGACCTGATCACCACAGATCAGCTCACCGACTTCCCCACCGTCGCAAGACTGCTCCCCCAGTGGGCAGACATCCGCGCCGAATTCGACACCGAGACAGCGGTTGCCGACATCATCGACGGACTCGTCGCGAGCATCACCCGGAACAGTGGGAATGGCGACGACCCGAGACTCGGTCGATGATGTCCGGCGTCGTGACAACCAGCGGACAGGCAGGTGGACAGCCCTCACACCAATGTTAAAGGGGGCGAACCGAATTCGGCCCGATGGTACTGCGCAGCCGTGCGATGGGCCAGAGCATCAGCAGGCCGAGGCCGCCCAGCACTCCGAAGCCGACGGTGAAGTCGCCTGTGGCATCTCGCAGCGCGCCCACCAGGAGCGGGGCCAGCGCCGCGCAGGCATAGCCGACGAAGAACGCCATCGCACTGATTCGTCCCGCTTCTCCCGGATCCCGACCGGCCAGCACGGGAAGGGTCAGCACCAGCGTGAAGAGTCCGCCGTGCCCGATTCCGAGCACTGCGATCCAAACCCACGTCCCGACGCCCGGCGCGTACGCCAACCCGAGGAAACCGGCGGCGGTCAGCGTCATCATCAACGCCAGTCCCGCCCGGGGCCCCCGGCCTTCTCCCAGCAGCGCCGGTACAGCCAGCATCGCGACCACCTGGATCGAGATCATCACCGTCAGCATGACACCGGCGGTGGACGCGTCGAGACCGGCATCATCGTGCAGCAGGGGCGCCACCCAGGCCAGCTCGCAGTAGTAGAGCGCGGAGTTGACAGCCGAGAGGACGGTGAGTCTCCAGGCCACCCCGCTGCGCCAGGGCATGCCTTCGGTCGCGGGCCCGGCGGGGGCCGTGACATCGTCCAGGTGCAAAGCCTTCTCAGCGGCGGACCACAGTGCGATTCCTCCCAGCGCGAGCACCGCCCAGGACGCCAACGCACCCGGCCAGGAGTGCAGAGCCGCGGCCAACGGCGCGGTCGCCCCGGCCGCCACCGCGCCTCCCGAGCCGAGTCCGGCGGTGTAGATGCCGGTGACCAGTCCGGGTCGGGCGGCAAAGCGCGACTTGACCACGGCGGGCAGCAGCGTCTGTGCGATGGCGATTCCCGCGCCTACCATCGCCGCGCTGCTCAACTGCAGCCAAGTGGAAGCGCCGAACACTCGCGCACCGGTGGCCATAGCGATGATCATGAGCCCGACGAGCACACCGGCCTGCAGCCCGTAGCGCCGGCCCACGTAAGCACCGAGCGGGGCGCATACTCCCATCGCCAGCGTTGGAATGGTGGTCAACAGCGACACCCCGGTGGCCGACAGATCGAGGTCGGCGCGGATCTGGCCGACCAACGGGGAGACCGCCGCGATCGCAGGCCGCAGGTTAGCGGCCGCGACAAACAGTGCCAAGGCCGCCAGGCCCAAGGATGTGCGGTCGGAGGGCACCGGGTTGGACGGCATTTCTTTGAGCGTCATGGCTCCAGCAATCTTTCTCGGACAATAAGTATCCGAGTTGTATCACATCTCGGATAGTTAATGTCCGAGATGGGTTAGGATGGTGGCGTGAAGATGTCGAGCGGCGTGGAATGGGCCTTGCACAGCTGTGTCACGCTCGGTCAGAGCCATGAACCGGTGCCCGTTGCCCGGCTGGCGGAACTGCACGGCACCCCGCCGGCGTATACGGCCAAGCACCTCCAGGCTTTGTCGCGAGCCGGCATCGTGCGGTCCGCCATGGGCCAAGCGGGTGGCTACACCCTCACCAGACCCGCCTCGGAAATCAGCGCCCTACAGGTGGTGCAAGCTATCGATGGCGACGAACCCGCCTACCGATGCGCCGAGATCAGGCAGCGCGGACCATTGGGCATCCCCGCCGGGCAATGTGCACGACCCTGCGCGATCGCCCGTGCGATGGCTGCCGCCGAAACCGCGTGGGCACAGGCGCTCGCCCACATCTCGATCGCCGACCTGGCCGCCGACATCGACGCCGACAGCGGGGGCACAGCCCTAGCCGATGTCCGCGAATGGCTGACCACCAAGAGCTGAATCCACCAGCCCAGCGAAGCAACTCCCTCTTTTTTCCGGTGGCGCCAGCGAGTTCGCCTGCAGCACAAGGCCATGCATGTCACCGAAGCGGTCGGTACCCCAGCCTACGATCTGACAACCAGCCGGTTGCTCCGGCGCGGCTCAACGCACCCCGCTGCCCGAATCATGAAGGACACATCCAACGTGGCGATAATGGACGACGCCTTCGACAACGACGAGTCCCGGTTGCGCCGACTCCTCACCACCATCGCGCACCTGATGCTGTACGCACTCGCGGCAGTCGCTGCAGCGCGCATCGCGACCTACTTCGACTACACAGGCATCCTCGTCGAACTCACACTCCTCATAGGCAACGTCATCCTGATCATCGGACTGACGCACAACGACTTCCAACGACTGTGCGTGCAGTGCATGCAGGAAGTGCCCGCAGACGCCGGCCCTCGCGCCGAACGCCGGCAGCGACTGCTGTGGCTGCGGCACTGGGCAAGCACCACCCCTCGCCTACTCATCGTCCTGGCGATGATCAGTGTGCCGGCGTTCCTCGTCCACTCCGTCGGCCTACCGCGGGTGGTCTCACTGCCGGTCGATGCGCTCTGGGCGACCTTCATGTACTCGATCTGGTTGCATCACAGGCTGCGTCCGTGGTGCCCGTACTGCCGGGACTGGGACCAGGACGGTTCCCCCGAACCCGCGCCCGATCCGGTCAACAAGGCGACACTGTGACAGTGAAACAGCACTGCACGCCGAGACCCGGCTATCCAGATCTCCCTCTGCCGACCTGACTTCGGCGATGCCGATCGCGCTGCCCTGGGCGAGATCAAGCGCGGTGGCTACGCCCACACGCCCACGGGCCCGGTAGCGGGCAACACATTGTCGACCGGTGGCTGCCGCGCGCCGGCGTCCGCTCGTCCTCGGGACCCGGGCCCGACGTAGCCCTCAGGATCGTGGAGAGTTGCGATATCGCGTGCGGTCAGCGATCGAACATATCTTGCGGAACGAGCCTTGGCCTGAGCAATTCGTTGGCGCCAGCCATCTTGTCGGCGCGAGAATCTGTATGAGGCCAGGGGTCGGTGCCGCGCTGGTGCGATGCGACGAGTGTGGTGGTCACGAGTACGGTGGTGCACCTGATTGTCGTCGATGTCGGCTTCTCGTCGATCGCATCGTGGAGGAGAAGTGGCAGCACTTCTTCGATCAGTGGCGAGGCGAAAGTGAACTCGACGTTGCCCGGTTGATAGCTGCGGAACCCGACCAACACGACTGGCGAGTCGTCGACGCCGCGCTCGACCGGATCACCTGCGACGAATGTGGCGACCGTCTCAGCCGCGGCCCCCTGGGTTGCTCCGCTTGCAACCTCGCGCATGGGTTCCGTTATGCCGCCATCGAATCCGATCGACCAGGTGTTCCGCCGGGCAACGAACACGCGATCCGCGTCAACATTTCGGTAGTCCGCAGGCCCCAGGCGACCTCGAGACAAGAACTGTTGGCCCGCAGGCTCCTGCTCCCTGCCCTCTTGGTCGGCTTCTTGCCGACAACCGCACAAGCCCAGCGCATCAGCGCGATGATCAAGTCCGATCCCACCCCAGAACGAGCCTCCGTTCTCATAGACCAGTGGTTTCGCGCTCAACAGACCTCGGCCGGGTACCGCATCGCCGACGAAACAGTGCGGTAGCCGGCCAGTCGAGCCGCGATGGATCAGGCGTCGTACTTGGCGAACGGCAGGCCGGTGCCGGTGGTGATCAACTGCGGCAGGCTCTTGGTGATGTAGAAGTTCCAGCCGCGGGAGCATTCGTCGAAGCATTCGGAGTCCGCGGCGGTCAGGCCTTTGTGCGTGAAGTGCAGGGTCGTGCCTGTCTGGTCCGCCGTGATGTCGAAGACGACATCGGTGCCGGTCCACTCGTCGCGGTCGTCGACGAAGCTGAGGTCGGAGTCCACGACGTGCCAGACCATCCGCTTGCCCGGCACTACCTCGGTGATCCGGAACCGGCTGAACCGGATGCCGTCCTTGTTCGTCCTGGCCGTTTGGCCCGCATAGTCGACGTCGTCGGTGAAGACGAATTCGTCGCCGACGGCGGCCGTATCGCCGATGATGTTCTGGTTCCACCATCCGCGCACATCGGTGACGGCGGCGAAGACCTCTTCGGGTGTATGGCCGACCGACATCGTTGTGCTCAGGTACTCGGTGTTCGACATCTTCTTGCCTCTCTCTATCGGGTGGTTGTGTACCACCGACGAAACAGAGCACGCGGGATCGACATCGGCGCGAGAAAAAGTTCTCCGAGATTTCCGGAACGGATCTGTCAGCGTCCGCGAAGGCGTTCGGCCAGGTAGCGACGTTCGGCGTCGGTGGGGGCGAGTTCCAGCGCGGCCTCGTACGCTGCGGCGGCCTCGGTGAACCGGCCGTCGCGGCGGAGGAGATCGCCTCGGGTCGCGTGCAGCAGGTAGTAGCCGTCGAGGCGGCCGGACTCGGCGATCTCGTCGACGAGGGCCAGGCCGGCGGGGATGCCCTCGGCCATCGCCACCGCCACGGCACGGTTGAGATCGACGACCGGGGACGGCGCCAACTGCGCGAGTTCGCGGTAGAGGGCTGCGATCTGTGGCCAGTCCGTGGACGCCGCGTCGGGCGCGGTGGCGTGGCAGGCGGCGATCGCGGCCTGCACCTGATACGGGCCGGGACGACGCGCGGCCAGCGCGTCGTCGAGCGTCGCCACGCCTTCGGTGATCAGCGCGCGATCCCACCGGGACCGGTCCTGGTTCTCCAGCGTGACCAGCACGCCGTGGTCGGTGCGGTTCTCGCGGCGTGCCTCGAGCAGCAGCATCAAGGCGAGCAGGCCGCGCGCCTCGGGCTCGGTGGGCAGCAGCCGGACGAGGACCCGCGCGAGATAAATCCCCTCGGCCGCGAGCCCGCGGGTTTCGTCCTCGTCGTCGTAGCCCTGGCTGAAGATCAGATAGAGCACCGCCAGGACGGCGGGGAGTCGTTGCGGCAGCAGTTCCGGCGGTGGCACGCGGTACGGGATGCCTGCCTCGGTGATCTTGCGTTTCGCGCGGACCAAGCGTTGCGCCATCGTGGGCTCGGCCGTCAGGAACGCCTTCGCTATCTCGGCGGTGCTCAAGCCCGCCAGCGTGCGCAATGTGAGAGCGACCCTGGCCGGGAACGGCAGCGCCGGATGGCAGCAGGTGAAGATCAGCCGTAACCGCTCGTCGGGAATCCTGTCCGTCGGGGGCTCGATCGGGTCTCGTGCCAGCACGGCGAGCCGGCGCAGCTTCGCGGCCGCGGCCGTGTCCCGGCGGAGCCGGTCGGTCGCACGGTTGCGCGCCGTCGTGGTGAGCCAGGCGCCCGGACGGCTCGGCACACCATCGCGCGGCCACGTCGTCAGCGCTGCGGCGAACGCCTCCTGCGCGCAGTCCTCCGCGAGATCCCAATCTCCGGTCATCCCGATCAGGGTCGCGACAACTTGACCCCATTCGTCGCGAAACGCCGCGGCGACCGCCGCGCGAACCGCCTGTGGCGCAGTCATTCCCAGACGGGGCGGATCTCGATGCAACCCCGACTCGCGTACGGATGACGTGCTGCGATGGCGATCGCGTCATCCAGATCCGCGCAGTCGATGATGTCGATGCCGCCGATGAAGTCCTTGGTCTCCGCGAACGGCCCGTCGGACACCAGTGTTTCCCCATCGCGGTTGCGGACTGTCGTCGCATCGGCCACCGGGCGTAATCGCGCGCCACCGAGGCCGGCGCCGCGCCGCGCAACTTCGTCCTCGTACGCCCGGTACGCCGGATCGGCGGCGATCTCCTCCATGGTCGGCGAAGTCGTCTCGTCGTCGCAGATCAGCAACACGTACTTCATGCCGACATCATGCACGCAAGAAGCGCATGCCGCACCACCCCGGCGCGTTCGCCCCGGGTGCGGCGGCTTCGCCGATCAGCCGACGGCGACGAGGCGGGCGCTGTTGGCCGATTCGTCGTCGCTCGCCTGATTGGCCAGCAGTTCGGCGTGGACCCGGTCGCGGTAGCGGTCGATTTCGAGATCGGTGGTCGCGGCGTCCCAGCCGAGGAGCGGGGCGACGAGGCGGGCGACGACGGGGGCTGCGGCGAGCCCGCGGTCGGGGACCTCGATGGAGATGCGGGTGCGGCGGGTCAGCAGGTCGTCGAGATGCAGGGCGCCCTCGTGGGTGACCGCGTAGACGATCTCGGCGGCGAGGTAGCCCGGGGCGCCTGCGAGGGGTGCGCGCAGGGTGGGGTCGGCGCCGACGAGATCGAACAGGTCGGTGGCCAGGGAACCATAGCGGTCGAGCAGATGCCGCACCTGCTCGGGCGTCAGTCCTGTGCGGGTGGCCGATTCCTCTGTCGCGGCGAGCATTTCGCGATAGCCGTCCGCGCCGAGGATCGGCAGCCGCGCGGTCGGTGACGCGGGTACGTGCCGGGCGAGCCTGGTGGCGGCGGCGTCGACGACGTCTTCGGCCATCACCCGGTAGGTGGTGTATTTGCCGCCCGCGATGACGAACAGGCCGGGCACGGGTTCGGCGACGGCGTGTTCGCGGGAGAGCTTGGCGGTCTCCTTCGACGCCCCGGTCATCAACGGTCGCAGCCCGGCATAGGTGCCGACGATGTCTGCCCTGGTCAGTGGCTCGCGCAGCACCGCGTTGACGTGTTCGAGGATGTAGTCCACGTCGGCCGCGGTGGCGGTGGGGTGGTTCTTGTCCAGCGACCACGGGGTGTCGGTGGTGCCGATGATCCAGTGCTCGGCCCAGGGAATCACGAACAGCACCGACTTCTCGGTGCGCATGATCAGGCCGATGTGCAGGTCGAGGCGGTCGCGGGGCACGAGGATGTGCACGCCCTTCGACATCTGGACGTGGAACGGGAAGTCGACGCCGGTCATCGAGATCATGTCGTCGGTCCACACACCGGTTGCGCTGATCACGGTGCGCGCCCGGACCGTATGGGTGGCACCGGTTTCCAGATCGAGCACGCGTGCGCCGACGACCCGCTCACCGTCGCGTTCGAGCCCGATCACCTGGGTGCGGGTGAGGACCGTCGCGCCCTGTTCGGCGGCGGTGCGCGCGATCATCATCGTGTGCCGGGCATCGTCGACCTGGGCGTCGTAGTAGCGGATGGCGCCGGTCATGGCGTCGTCGCGCAGCGCGGGAGCCAGGTCGAGTGCGCCGGAACGGGTCAGGTGCTTGTGCATGGGCACCGTCCGGGCGCCGCCGAGGGTGTCGTAGAGGGCGATGCCCGCGCCGATGTAGGCGCGCTCCCACACCCGATGCCGTAGCGGAAACAGGAACGGCACCGGGCGCACCAGGTGCGGTGCGAGCGAATTCAGCAGCAGCCCACGCTCTTTGAGCGCCTCCCGGACCAGGGTGAAGTCCATCTGCTCGAGATAGCGCAACCCGCCGTGGATGAGTTTGGACGAGCGGCTGGAGGTGCCCGCGGCGAAATCGCGGGCCTCGACGAGGGTCACCGACAGGCCGCGCGCGGCGGCGTCGAGCGCGGCGCCCGCGCCGGTCACGCCGCCGCCGATCACCAGCACGTCGATCTCGGTGTCGCCTAGTGCCGCGATCGCCGCGGCGCGGTAGGTGGGGTCCAGGGAAACGGACACAGTGTGCTCCTTGGTGTGGTGGTGCATCAGTCGAGGTCGGCCCAGCCGAGGGTGCGTTCGACGGCTTTGAGCCAGCGGGTGTAGCCGCGTTCGCGGTCGGCGTCGGACCAGGTGGGCAACCAGCGCAGGTCTTCGTGCCAATTGGTGCGCAGTTCGTCGGTGCCCGCCCAGAAGCCGGCGGCCAGCCCGGCCGCGTAGGCGGCGCCGAGGGCCGTGGTCTCGGCGACGACAGGTCGGGAGACGGGGACACCGAGCAGGTCGGCCTGGATCTGCATGGCGAGGTTGTTCACGGTGACACCACCGTCGACCCGCAACGTGCTCAACCGTGTCCCGGCGTCACGCTGCATGGCCTCGACCACGTCACGGGTCTGGTAGGCGATGGATTCCAGTGTCGCCCGCGCCAAATGGGCGTTGTTGCTGTAGCGCGAGAGGCCGACGACGGCGCCGCGCGCGTCCGGCCGCCAGTAGGGGGCGAACAGGCCGGAGAACGCGGGCACGAAGTACACGCCGCCGGAATCGTCGACCTGGGCCGCCATGTCCTCGATCTGCGCGGCGCCCGCGATGATGCCGAGCTGGTCGCGCAACCACTGCACCGCCGAACCGGTGACCGCGATCGACCCTTCCAGCGCGTAGGCGGGCGCGTCGTCACCGAACTGGTAGGCGACGGTGGTGAGCAGCCCGTGGGTGGAATCCACGATGTCGGTGCCGGTGTTGAGCATCAGGAAATTGCCGGTGCCGTAGGTGTTCTTGGCCTCGCCGGGCCGAAAGCACACCTGGCCGACGGCCGCGGCCTGCTGGTCGCCGAGTGCGCCGGCGATCGTCACCGTCCCGCCGAAGGGGCCGTCCGGCATCGTGGTTCCGTATCCGGCCGGGTTCGACGAAGGCGCGATGGCGGGCAGCATGGCGGCCGGAATGTCGAAGACGCGCAACAGTTCCTCGTCCCAGCGCAAGGTCCGCAGATCCATCAGCATGGTGCGCGAGGCGTTGGTCGGGTCGGTGACGTGGGTGCCGCCGGTGAGGTTCCAGATCAACCAGCTGTCGATGGTGCCGAACAGGGCGTCGCCACGTTCGGCGTCGGCGCGAACCCCCTCGACATTGTCGAGGATCCAGCGCAGTTTGCCGCCGGAGAAATATGGCGCGGGACGCAAGCCCGTCCGCTTGCGGATCAGTTCGGTGTGATCGTCGTCCAGGTCGGCGATGAGGCGATCGGTGCGGGTGTCCTGCCAGACGATGGCGTTGTAGTACGGGCGGCCGGTGTGGCGGTTCCAGACCAGGGTGGTCTCGCGCTGATTCGTGACACCGACTGCGGCCAGGTCGGCGGCGGTCAGACCGGCCCGGGCGAGCGCGGTCCCGACGACGGTGCGGGTGCGCTCCCAGATCTCCGTCGGATCGTGTTCCACCCAACCGGGTTTCGGGAGGATCTGCTCGTGCTCGAGCTGATGCCGTGCGACCACGCTGCCCGCGTGATCGAAAACCATGAAGCGCGTCGAGGTCGTGCCCTGATCGATCGCGCCCACATACCGGTTCATCGTGGTCCTTCCGCGGGCTCGCCGTCGAGCCCGTTCACCGGGGTCCACGCTAGGAACGAGTCGAGCGGCGGGCCACGGTCACCGTTCGACAATGCTGAACGCCGGGCTGATAGGTTCAGACGATGCCGGGTCCGATCCAATCGATCGAACGTGCCGCGGCCGTGCTGCGGCTGCTCGCGCGTGGGTCGGGCCCGATGGGCGTCGGCGAGGTGGCGACCGCCCTCGACCTGGCCAAACCCACCGCCCACGGGATCCTGCGGACACTGCTGGGCACGGGTTTCGTCGACCAGGATCCGGTGACGGGTCGCTACCTGCTCGGACCCGCCGTGCACGAGCTCGGTTCCGACCACCTCGACGTCAACGAGTTGCGTTCACGCGCCATCCACCGCGCCGACGCACTCGCCGCGCGCACCGGCGAGTCGGTGCGCATGGCGGTTGCCCGGCCGGCCGGGGTGACGGTGGTGCACCACGTCTTCCGGCCGGACAACAGCGAGCAGGTCCTCGCCGTCGGTGAAGTGCTGCCCGCCTACGCCACCGCCCTGGGGAAAGTTCTGCTCGCCTACGAACCGGCCACCGAACGCGGTGCGCTCCAGGCGTTCACCCATCGCACCATCACCGATCCCGCCGCCTCGGCTCGTTCGATCGCCGAGGTCCGGCGTGCGGGCTGGGCGGGCGAGGTCGAGGAATACCGCACCGGCGAAGCGGGCATCGCCGCACCCATCCGCACCAGGGGCGGGCTGGTGGTCGCGGCCATCGGCATCTCCGGACCGGTCGACCGGTTGTGCGACAGCCACTCGCAGCCGCGTGCCGGACTGGTCGACCAGGTGCGTGCCGCCGCACAGGCAGTGCATCGCGACCTGACGGCGGCACGATGATCGAGCGAAACCTGCCGAAAGGCCTTCTATGACGCCACGTTTCGTCCTTGCGATCGATCAGGGCACCACCTCGAGCCGGTGCCTGGTCTTCGACCGCCACGCGCGCTTGGCCGGGCTGGCTCAGCGCGTGCACCGTCAGCACTATCCCCGCTCCGGCTGGGTGGAGCAGGACGCGCTCGAGATCTGGCGGACCGTCGAACGGATTCTGCCCGCCGCCCTGCGCGATGCCGGGATCGGGGTCGAGCAGGTGGCGGCCATCGGCATCGCCAACCAGCGCGAGACGACCGTGGTGTGGGACCGGGCGACGGGTGTACCGGTGCGTCCCGCCATCGTCTGGCAGGACATCCGCACCGAAGAGTTCGTCGAATCCCTCCGTAGTTCGCCTGCGGCACAACGCATCACCGAACTGAGCGGACTACCGTTGGCGACCTACTTCGCCGCGCCACGCCTGCGCTGGCTGCTCGACGAGGTCGAGGGGCTGCGGGCGCGCGCCGAACGCGGTGAGGTGCTGTTCGGCACCATGGAATCCTGGCTGATCTGGAACCTGACCGGCGGCGTGCACGTCACCGACGTCACCAACGCGGGCCGCACCCTGCTGATGAATCTCACCACCCGGAAATGGGACGACGAACTGTTGCGGCTGTTCGACATTCCGCGCGCCATGCTCCCCCGCATCGAACCCTCCACCGGCGACTTCGGCACCGCGGTCACCGCCGCACCGGGCGTGCGGATCGGCGCCGCACTCGGCGACCAGCACGCCGCCCTGTTCGGCCAGACCTGTTTCGCACCCGGCGAGACCGAATGCACCTACGGCACCGGCGGATTCCTCATGATGAACACCGGCTCCGAACTCATCCGCTCCGCACACGGCCTGCTCACCACCATCGGCTACCAGATCGGCGAGGAACCGGTCTACGCCTTGGAAGGCCCGATCGCGGTCACCGGCTCACTGGTCGGCTGGTTGCGCGACATCGTCGGCCTGATCACCACCGCACCCGAAATCGAAACCCTCGCAAGCACTGTCGACGACAACGGCGGCTGCTACCTGGTCCCCGCCTTCTCCGGCCTCTACGCCCCGCACTGGCGCAGCGACGCCCGCGGCCTGCTGATCGGCCTGACCTCCTACGTCACCAAGGGCCACCTGGCCCGCGCGGCACTCGAGGCCACCGCCTGGCAGACCCGCGATGTCCTCGACGCCATGAACGCCGACGCGGGCCTGCGCGCACGCTCGTTGCGGGTGGCCGGTGGGATGACCTCCAACAACCTGCTCATGCAGATCATCGCCGACGTCCTCGACATCCCCGTCACACGACCCTTGGTCACCGAAACGGTCTCCCTCGGCGCCGCCTACGCAGCGGGCCTGGCGGTCGGCTACTGGCCGGACCTGCAAGGACTACGCCGCAACTGGCGAGCAGCCGCCCAATGGGTGCCCGGTCACGACCGCTCCGCTCGCGAAGACGAATACCAGCACTGGCAACGGGCCGTCCAACTCAGCATCGGCTGGTCCCGGCCGACACGCCGCCCCCACAGAGCAGCGCAGCGGACTCAGGCCGCACCCCCGTATGAGTAACACGCATCGGGCCCGACCCGTCGGGCGTTCGCCCGTGTGGGCGAACGTGACGACGGTGGGCGCGAGGTAGCGCTCGGTGCGGTCGTGTTGTCCGCCGATGACGATGTCGGCATCGGCGCGCAGGGCGGTGTGACGGTCGAAGTGACGGTCGCTGACGATGCGGCCGTAGTTCTTGCCCGCCGATGGGTCCGCGCCCCAGAGGGCCGTGATCGCGGTCCGCAGGGCGGCGGTGAGTGCCGGGATCCGGTCGGGCGTGGTCATCACGTAGTCCGGGCCACGCAGGTCTGGCCGGCGTTCGGAAGTACTGCGGCACGAGGCGTGCGATCAGCGCCGAAGTGGCCGGGGACAGCTCGCTCGGTTCGAGCACGGCGGTGTTGCCCGCGGCGAGGGCACCGACGAGCGGATCGAGCAGCAATTGCATCGGGTGAAAACCACACCGATCTCGGTGAGTTGCGCCTCGGCGGCGGATTTGTGCAAGTCAGACCATAGCGCCGCCTCGAAGGCGGCCTCGTTATCGGTGATCATCGACCGAAGGCTGCGCAATCGACGCTCTCGTGCCTCCAGCGGGCGAGTTGCTCCGGCATCGAACAGGCGCCCGCGATCGCGCGACCACGGGCGCGACGGAGGCACCCTGGCCTGCTATGACACCGGTCATGCCGAACGGCCTGTCGATTCGGCGTCGACGGAGGCCGACCGAATCTCCTGTGCGACGCGATGGCCCGATTCGGCGGCGCCGTCGATGTATCCCGCCCAGCGGGTGGCGGTTTCGGTTCCGGCCCAGTGCAGCGGGCCGATGGCCGGTCGCAACGCGTGGCCGAATCGGGTGAGCGTGCCCGGTGTGGCGAACGCCCCGTAACAGCCGCGGCTGTATTCCTCTTCGGCCCAGTCCTTCTCGATGTAGTCGATCGGTGTGCGGGCGCGGGGGCCGAAGTAGCCGACGAGGTCGTCGAGGACCCGCGCGCGCCGGTCGGCCGGACTCAGCCGCGAGCCGGTGTCGGCGTGGCGACCTTCCAGGAAGCCGACGAGGACGCCGGGCGAGCCGTCGGGTGGAGTGTTGTCGAAGACGACGCCGAGTGGTCGTTGGTCGCTGACGGCCTGTCCGCTCCAGCCCTCGGACCGCCAGAACGGTTCGTCGTAGACCACGTTGATCTTGATCGCGCGGCCCATCGGCATGCGCTGGACGAGTTGGTCACGATCGCCCGGCAGGCCGGGGCTGAACCTGATCCGCGCGACCAGCGGTGGCGGCACCGCGACCACGGCTCGGCGGGCGCGGACGACAGTCGCACCGGTGCGGACGCGGACACCGGAGTCGTCCCAGTCGATCTCGGTCACGGGACAGCCGAGGACGACCCGGTCGCCGAGCTGTTCTGCCAGTGCCAGCGCGATGGCCTGCGTGCCACCGACCACCCGATCCTGCTGGGCCCCACCGACCACGCCGATCATGGAATCGACTCCCCCGCCCGCGCCGAGGTAGAAGCTCGCCCACAGCGCCGACATGTCCTCCGGCCCGGCGGAGAACACGGCCTCGGTGACGAGCTTGAAGAACGCTCGCCCGTCCGCTGTATGGGTGGTGTGGCGCAGCCAGGTCTCGAAGGTCTGCGCGTCCAGCGCCTCGGCGCCCTTGGCACGCCACGGTTCGGTCCGGGTCACCCGGCGCCCCAGACGGTCAAGCCGCAGTTGAGCTTGGGCGATGTCGAGCAGGGCCAGCGGGCTCAGCTTGGGGATCCGGCCGGTGAACTCCGAACGGCGGTCGCCGATTTCGGCGATGTGACGACCGGCGTTGTGGGTGGGATGAGTCCTCAGGCCCAGGTCGCGGATCAGCGCCATGGCCAGATGCTGGGTCGGGCCGACCCACTGTCCACCGACCTCGATGGGCGCACCGCCGGGGAGTTCGGCATTGAGCAAGCGCCCGCCGACCCGGTCGCGCGCTTCCAGAACCAGCACGTCATGACCGGTGCGCGACAGATCACGGGCGGCGACGAGACCGGCTATGCCCGCGCCGATGACGACGACGTCCACTGATGTGCCCATCTCGTTCCTCCAGCTTCATACTGCGCGAATCTCTCATACACGATGTATGTGGTAAACGTACCGCATGGAGTCACTACGTGACAAGCACATCGAGGACACTCGACGGACGCTCCTGAACACCGGCGCGCGACTGTTCGCCGCGCGGGACTACACCGAGCTGACCGCCGAGGAACTGGTTCGGACCGCCGGGCTGACCCGCGGCGCCCTCTACCACCACTTCGACGGCAAGAAGGGCCTGTTCGAGGCGGTCATGGACGAGCTGGAGGACCGGGCAGCGCACCATATCCGGTCGGCCATCGACGCCCACTCGAGCCCACTCGACCGAGTCGAGGCCGGCCTCGAAGCCTTTCTCGACGTGTGCACCGACCCCGAATACCGCCACATCGTGCTGCTCCAAGGCCCGATCGCACTCGGCTGGCGCCGCTGGCGCGAGATCGACCGGCGCCACCTCAACGGCCTCGTCTTCGAGGGAGCACGCAACCTGCTCGAATCCGGCGCTGTGCAGCCACATCCGCCCGAACTCCTCGCCAGCGCCTTCTACGGCGCATTGACCGAGATGTCACTGACCGTCGCCGAGGCCGAAGACACCGCGACCGGGCGTGCCGAGGCCGCCTCGCTGGCACGTGCCCTGCTCAGGGGTTTGACCATCGAGCGGCCCACCGCATAAGACGCACGGCATGTGGACTCCGTCCGAGACCGCATCGCCGGAGGCGCCGACTGCGACCGCAGCGATGGACCTACCGCCGGGTCGGCGCTGACGATCCACGCGTCGTTCCGGATCGCCGGTACAACGAGCACGCGACAATGGCTGCGCTACTGGGTGATTCGACTCAACAACCCGAGCTCCTCGGCGAGCGCACCGTCTTGGCCGAGCGCGATGAAGTCGGCCTCGATATCGGCCGGTGCCAGCCTGCCCGCCCGCACTGCCCGGTAGCGCACATACGACCAGAGGAAGACATCGAGGTTGTCGAAACGGGTGTCGCCCTCGAGCACTTCCTCCTCGTGGAACCACACCGCGACCTGCCCGTTGGTGAGCAGGACATACAGGTTGCCGCCGCCGTCGGCGCCGACGGAGAACACGTCGTCGTCAGCCAGTTCGGTGCTGTAGTCCGCATCGAGAATCCCGCAGCCGTTGGCCGCGAAGTCGAACGCGTAGGACCACTCGAAGATGTCGAGGAACTGCGGCATCCGACCGGAGCGGACCCGGCGGTCGAAGGCCTCGAGCGCAGCGGCGTCGGCCGGGGCGAGTCGTTCGAGAAACGTTTCTGCCGAACGGCTTTCGGCAGAAATCGTCACAGGTTCGGCGTCCGGAAACCAGCGGGAAAGATCAGCGTCGAGACCACGATCGGTGTAGCCGACAAGTTCGGCGAGAGTAAGCGTCACTCGGAGATTGTCCGCGACGACCCCCGCCTCATAAACCCTGCCTGTCGACCCGCCGAGCTATTATTTCGAATTTACAGTCCAGTCATACTGTACAACAATCCAGATGGTCGGTTAATCTTAAGCGGTGAGCCCAGACCTCGAAACGAAACGTGCGGGTAGGCGCGAATGGTGGGCGCTCGCCGCCCTGGTCCTGGTGGTGCTGCTGCTCACGATCGACGGCACGGTCCTGTACCTGGCTGTCCCGTCGCTGACCACCGACATCGCACCGACCGCGACGCAACTGTTGTGGATCGGCGACATCTATTCGTTCGTGCTGGCCGGCTTGCTGATCACGATGGGCAATCTGGCCGACAAGATCGGGCGCAAACGGCTGCTGCTCATCGGTGCGGCGGCATTCGGCTGTGCGTCGGTACTGGCCGCGTTCGCGCCGAACCCGGAAACGCTCATCGCCGCTCGCGCGCTACTCGGTGTCGCGGGCGCGACACTCATGCCCTCGACACTGTCGATCGTCCGTCACCTGTTCGGCGATCCACGGCAACGCACCACCGCGATCGCGATCTGGTCCGCGGGCGCCACTGCAGGTGCCGCGCTCGGGCCACTCGTCGGCGGTGCGCTGCTGGAACGGTTCTGGTGGGGCTCGGTGTTCCTGATCAACGTGCCGATCATGCTGGTCGTCCTCGTCGCGGGCGTCGTGCTGCTCCCGGAGTCGCGCGGCGACGCCGACCGGCCGGTGGACCTCGTCTCGGCGGCGCTGTCGATTGTCGCGATCGTGCCCCTGGTGTACGCGATAAAGCATTGGGTCGTAACGGGTTTCGACTGGACTGTGCTCGCGTTCGTGGCAGCGGGTGTGGTGGCAGGATGGTTGTTCGTGCGCAGGCAGTTGAATCTCGAGTACCCGCTACTCGATATCGCGCTGTTCCGCCGACCGGCATTCACGGGTGCGGTCACCTCGTCGGCATTGTCGATCTTCGCGTTCATGGGTCTGCTGTTCTTCCTCTCCCAGTATCTTCAGCTCGTGCGCGGTTACGGGCCGCTGCGGGCCGGGATGGCCGAACTTCCGGCCACGATCGCGTCGATCGTGGTGATCGCCTTCGTCGGTGTGCTCGTCACCCGATTCGGCCCGGGCCGCTCGATCGGCGCCGGTCTCGCCACTGCCGCGGTCGGCCTTCTCCTACTCGGGTTGTCCGCCACCCACTCCGGCTACTGGGGTCTGGGTGTCGCCTTGGCGGTACTCGGTCTCGGCGTGGGCGTGGCCATGACCCTGGCGGTCGACGCCGTGGTCACCGCCGTGCCCCGGGAACGCGCGGGCGCGGCGTCCTCGATCGCGGAGACCGCGTACGAACTCGGCGGGGCGCTGGGGATCGCGGTTCTCGGGTCCATCCAGTTGGCGAACTACCGGTCGCATGTGAACCTGCCTGCCGATACCGACCCGTCCCGCGCCGCTGTCGTGGAGGACTCGCTCGCCGCCACCGTCGCGACGGTCGACGACCCCGGCATCGTCGCGCTGGCCAAGGACTCCTTCGCCCACGCCATGCAGACCACATCGTTCATCGCGGCGGCGATCCTCGCCGTCGCGGCGATCCTCGCTTGGCGTGCCATCCCTTCCCACGGCACTGTGAAAGTAGCTCGACATGACGAAGTCTGACCGCACAACCACCGGCGACCGCACCGCTACCCGCGACAAGGAACGAACCCGCCGCGCCATCTTGGACGCGGCCGAGGCAGTATTCACCGAACGCGGCGCCAATGTGGCCCTGGCCGATATCGCGGTCGCGGCAGGTGTCACCAAAAGCGGTCTCATGCACCACTTTCCTCACCGCGAAGCACTCGTCAACGGAGTCACCGAGCACATCCTCACCCGCTTGCACGAAGAGGTGCGCGCCCAGATCGACCTGTCGGAGAACAGACCCGGAAAATTCACCCGGGCCTACATCCGCGCCTTCACCGGCGACAGCGAATATGTGAAACGAGTCCTCGCCCCCACCAGCCTCATCACCACCCTCGGCACCTCACCGGAGCGCGAAGCCCTCTACGAACGAGACGCCCGCATCCTTGCCGATGCCTTCGCCGCCGACGGTCTCCCCCACACCCGGCTCCTCCTGATCCGATACGCCACAGAAGGGCTCGCGGTCGCCGCCGCCAGCCCCTACCTGTCGGACGAAGACCTCGAGATCGCCCGCGCTGAACTCCTCGCGATGACCGAGGTCGAATAACTCCACCGATCGGTGGCCACCCTGCGACGCGGCAGTACCGACGCAGGGTGGTCACGCACTTCGCGGCGGCTCGTCCTCGGGTCCGAGATCCGTTGCCGCAACACCGGTTTCCGGGTCGTAGGGGTAGGACACGTGCTGGTGCACGAGCAACCACCGTCCACCACGCTTGCGGAATACCCGGGTGCCTCGCGACCACGAGTGATCGACCTGCCCATCGGCGTCCTCGGCGCTCATGTGGTTGAGGCCCCACACCACGGCGAGATCACCGCGGACCTCGACTGCCATTTCGGGGACGTCCCAGGTCACCCGCCCGGGGGCGGCGAGTCCCCGCCTGCAGACCTCGCGGACGTTGTCCGCGCCGGTGTAGTGCAGCGGTGCGTCGTGTTCGTAGGATTCGACGTCGTCCGCGATCTCCGCCATCAGGCTGTCGAGGTCCTTCTCGGCAGCCGCGGCGAACCACCGCTGATGCAGTGCGCGGATCTCGGCGATGTCGTCGGCCGGGTCGGCGGTGGTGTCGGGGAACGAATGGTGTTCGTGGGCCACCGTCCACCGGCCACCTTCCTTGCGCAGGCCGAGAGTGAGGCGCAGGCGGGTATCGGGTTCGGCCGCAAGCTCTTCCGGTGATCCACACCGAAGCAGAGCGTGTGCGTAGGCGATGTCGGAGCCGGCCGACACGTTCAGCTCGACGATGTCGAAGGCGGCGCCGCCGCCGAGCCAGGTGAAGAACGGTGGCCAGGTCTGCCGGTAGGCATCGATGCCACGGACGCCGTTCTGCGGTGGCGGTACGTCGTACATGACGATGTCGGCGGTGTGATCGGCCAGCACATGCTCGAGGTCACCGGCGCGGACGGCCGCGGCCCACTCGTTGATCAGGGTGCGGATCTGGTCTTCGTCGTGCGACATGACGGTCTCCCTTCGAGGTGCCGAGGGCGGGCCCCGGCCGTGGGAACGTCCCACTAACCGGTATGACCCAGCCGGTCGTGCCGAACTAATCGTCAGTCGGTCACGAATTCGGGGAGGGCGAAGCGGGCGAACAGTGCTGGGTCGAGGAACGACACCACATCGGTGATCGCACCGCCGCGCACTGTCAGCACATCGAGGGCCATGGCCGCGAAGACGGAACGCTCGGGGTCCCACCAGTAGGTGCCGAACGCAGTTTGGCCGTTGGCAACGGTCGGACGGAAGCGCCAGCGCCAGTGCAGCGGGCCGGTCACCAGGAATTCCCGGATCGCCGGTTGTCCGGCATACCACTCGGGCAGTGGCGGCATGGCGTAGCGGGCGTCGGTGGCGAGCAGCGCGACGATGCCGTCGACATCGGCGTTCTCCCAGGCGGTGGCGTATCGCTCGGCGAGGCGGCGCGCCTGCGGATCGTCGGGCGCCACAGACGGTTCGCGCTGATCGAGGCGGGCCCGCGCCCGTTGTAGGGCGCTGTTGGCCGATGCCACGGTCACGTCGAGCAATTCGGCGGTCTCGCTCGCGGTGAAGCCGAGGACATCGCGCAACAGCAACGCACCCCGCTGCACGCCCGGCAACTGCTGGATCACCGCGATGAACGCCAATTCGATCGACTCGCGAGCCGTATAGCGTGCCTCCGGCCCGGGCTCCCCCACCCCGATGCCGGGGTACGGTTCGAGCCATATCCGTTCGGCCGCAGGCACATCCGGCTCCGAATCCATCGGGAGTTCGCGGCGGCCGCGCTGTGCGAGCATGGTCAGGCACCGGTTGGTCGCGATCTTGTACAGCCACGGCCCGAATTTGCCGGGGTCGGTGAGGTTCGCGCGCGAGCGCCACGCGCGGAGCAGGGCCTCCTGCAGGGCGTCGTCGGCATCATGAACCGAACCGAGGAAGCGGTAGCAGTGCACGTGCAGTTCCGCGCGCAACGGGCCGACGAGGCGGTCGAACTCGGCGCGATCGGCGGCGGGACCATCGGCACTGTCCACCTCGCGATCATGGCACACCTCAGGGTTGGGTGCTTGTGCCCAGATTGTCGATGGCGCGATTCATACGGGTCTCGGAGGCGACACCCGATCGCTGTCGACCGAGCCGCTTCGCGACAGCGCCTTCCGGAGAACCGCTCGGATGTGTGCGGGGTCGGCGTCCCGATCATCGAGGAGGATGGCAGTACACAAACCGTCGGACAGCGCGACGAAAGCCTCGATCGCATCGGGGTCGTCGGTCTGTGTTCGGGCGAGCTCGGCGACTTTGTCGCGCCAGGCGCGCGCGGCTGGGCGCAGCGCCGGACGGCGCGCCGCGAGGGTCGACAGTTCCCGCTCGGCGAGAGCTCGTTCACGTCCCGGGCCGGCGGATTCCGCGATGAGTTCCGACAAGCCGTCGAGGGGATCGTCGTCGGTGTCGATGAGATCCTGGATGCGGTCTGTGTACTGCTGCGTGACGCTCGTCAAGGCGGCCACCAGCAGATCGTCCAGGGTGGCGAAGTAGTAGAGGGTCAGGCTGGTGGTGATCCCGGCTTCCTTGGCGACGGTGCGGTGGGTGACACCCGTCGCGCCGTCGCGGCGGACGATCTCCAGCGTTGCCTCGATGATCTGAGCTCGTCGCCGGTGGCCACGCGCCTTGCGTCCGTCGGCAACGTCCGGCTCGACTGCCATCGCCTTGTCGTCGTTCATCACTCGCTCCCGGATGGCGAGGCCGCCGCCTCGGTCGGCCGACCGGCGGTACCGAGGGGCTCGAGGTGCCGCAGCGTCACGAAACACACCAGGGAAGCGATCGCAATCGCGGCACCTGCTGCCATAGACGCGGTGTTGAGTCCAACGGTGAACACGGTTCGCGCATGCTCCAAAGCGTCGCCTGATATCCGGCTCGCCAACGATGACGCGCCGGCGAGGCTGTCACTGTAGGTCGCGGCCACCGCTGCCGACAACCCGGCGGGGATCTCGATGCTGCCGCGGTAGATCGCGGTGGTGAAGCTTCCCAAGAGTGCCACACCGGCTGCGATGCCGAGTTCCTGGACGGTCTCGGACAGTGCGGCCGCCGATCCTGCCTTGTCCGGCGGCGCCGCGCCGACAACGATGTCGGTGCCGAGCGCGGCGATAACTCCGAGGCCGAGATAGACAAGGGCGAAGCCCACGACGACGGTGCCGTTGCCGTCGGTGCCCGCCAGTGCCAACAACGCATACCCCGCCAGCGACAACGCCAGGGTCGCCGCCATGACCACACCGGGCGAGACACGCCGCGCCAGCAACGGTGCCCCGATGGCGCCGACGAGCATGGCAAGCGCGGGCGGACCCATCCACAAACCGGCCGTTGTCGGGGAGAAGCCGGCGACGAGCTGCAGGTATTGCGTCACCAGGAACATCGCGCCACCGAATCCGACGAGGCCGATCAAGAGCACCGACAGAGCCGCGGAGAAGGTCGAACTGGTGAACAGCTTCACGTCGAGCAGCGGTTCCGGCAGACGCAGTTGACGGCGGACGAACGCGACGGCGGCGACACCACCGACGACAGCGGCCGTCACCGCGGGGAGGTCGATACCGTGCGCGGCGGCATGCTTGATCGCGTAGACGACCGGCAGTATCGCCGCCAGTGACAGCCCGGCACTGGGCACGTCGAGCCGACCGGCAGGTGACCATCGCTCCGGAAGGAGCGTGGGCGCGGACGCCAGCACCAGCAGGGCGACCGGGACGGCGATGAGGAAGACCGCACCCCACCAGAGTGCCGCGGTCAGCACGCCACCCACGATCGGGCCCGCGGCCATCCCCAGGCCGAACGCCGTCGCCCAGACACCGATGGCCGATGCTCGCTGCCCGGGGTCGGTGAACATCGTGCTGATCAGGGAAAGGGTCGAAGGCATCAGCGTTGCCCCGGCCACTCCGAGCAGCGCACGCGCCGCGATCAACCACAAGGCCGTCGGAGCGAATGCCACCGCGACCGAGGCTGTCGCGAAAAGCGCCACTCCGATCATCAGGAGCCGGCGCCTACCGACCCGGTCCCCCAGCGTTCCCATCGTGATCAGGAGCCCGGCGATCAAGAAGCCGTAGGCATCCATGATCCACAACGTCTCGGTCGCGGAAGGATCCAGGTCAACGGCCAAACTCGGAACAACCAAGTACAGGGCCGTCACATCAAGGCCGAGCAGCATGGTCGGCAATGCCAACAGCGCGAGCCCACCCCATTCCCGCCATCCCGCGCGCCGATTTTCCTGATCACCGCTCATCGCCGAACCCCACCTAGTTGAACTAACGTACTATTTGTACGATAGTTCAAGTTACTCGCGACGACTCCGCTCGGCAACAGCTCCGTTCAAGGTCGACTACGGAACGATGGGGCGAGCACGAAAGCGACGAACCAAACCCCGTGAGCTCATGACCCTTACGGGCGGGATGCGGCGTAGGAACCGATCAAGCGGGCCAGTTGTCGACCCGTCGCCCATAGCGGTTCCTCGCTGCGGTTGACCTGCGCCGTCACTTCGGCGCCTTCCAGGGCACTGATGATGGTGGTCGCCAGTTCCCGGGCGTCGCCGACCCCGAAACCGGAACGCAGAAGCTTGTCGACGACCGCCTGCTCCCAGCCGCGCAACGCCTCGGCACACGCCTGCTGGATCTCGGAGTCGACGCCCAGGGTTTCCAGCGCCGCTGCCGTGACCGGGCAGCCGTCGGTCCAACCCGACGCGCGCAGACCTTCGGCGAGCTGCCGCGCGAAGGCTTGAACGCCCGCACCCGGCTCCTCCTCGCCGGCCAGCGCGTCGCGGAGGACCTCCGCGAACTCCCGACCGCTGTGCTCGATAGCAGCGACCGCGACCGCCTCTTTGCCACCGGGAAAGAAGTGATACACGGAACCCAGCGTCGCCTCCGCCTCCTTGGCGATCTGCTTGATGCCCGTGCCGACATAGCCCTGCCGCTGCAGCAGCCGCGCTGCGGCGATGACGATCCGGTCCCGAGTGCTGGCCTGTCCCATGCATCCACCCTACTGGATAGAGCGTTCGTTTTAGAGCCGTGGTAGGTTCAGTCTGGCTAGAACGTTCGTTTTAATCGCCTAGTGATGCGCACCGACGGAGGTCTTTTCGATGAAGAGCAAGCAGTCCGTAACCGTCATCGGACTCGGCCCCATGGGGCAGGCAATGGTCCAGGCCTTCCTCGACGAGGGACACCACGTCACCGTCTGGAACCGCACTCCGTCCCGTGCTGACGCCCTCGTCGCGCGTGGCGCCGTACTCGCGAACTCCGCCGAAGACGCCGTCACCGCCAACGAGCTGGTCGTCCTGAGCCTCACCGATTACGACGCGATGTACACCGTGCTCGAACCGGTCGCCCACGCACTGGCCGGCCGCGTCATCGTCAACCTCAGCTCCGACACCCCGGAGAAGACCCGCGCCGGAGCACGATGGGTGTCCGAACGCGGTGGGGTCCACCTCACCGGTGGCGTCAACGCCTCGCCCTCCGGTATCGGACAACCGGGGTCGTCCACCTTCTACAGCGGTTCGCACCGGGCCTTCCAGGCACACCGATCCACCCTCGAAGTCCTGACCGGCACCGACTACCGGGGTGAGGACCCCGGCCTGGCGGCACTTCTGTACCAGATCGGCATGATGATGTTCTGGACATCCGCGCTCAGTTACTGGCAGGTCGTAGCACTTGCGGACGCCAACGGGCTCACGGCAACCGACGTCCTCCCGTATGCCACCGAGACCATGACCGGACTGCCGGACTTTCTTTCCTTCTACGCCGAACGCATCGACGCCGGAGAACATCCTGGCGACGTGGACCGCCTCGCCATGGGCATGGCAAGCGTCGAGCACGTCCTGCACACCAACGCCGACGCGGGCGTCGACACCACACTCCCAGCGGCCGTAGCCGCTCTGTTCCGGCGCGGCATGAACGCGGGACACGCGGCGGACAGCTTCTCCAGCTTGGTGGAGCTGATGAAAGGGCCGAAGTCTAGTCGCGACAGCGCGGTCAGGCCCGGTAGCCGTCGGTGCCCGCGCGGGACATGACGATCGTCGGCACCACTGCGCGGGCGGACAATCGCAGCAGCGCGTCGACCATCTCGACGATGTCGTTCACGGCGAGCATCTGCTCAGGGGGAACCCGATCGTGGATCCAGGCGCTCATCTCGGTGTCGACGTAGGCGGGTGCGATGGCGGTGGCGGTGACTCCGTTCCCGGATTCTTCGGCGTTGAGCGTGGCCAGCAGTGAGATCAGCGCCGCTTTTGCCGCGCCGTAGACGGCGAGCCCGGCCTCGGCGTAGACACCGGTGATCGATGACAGCGCAATGACTTTCGCACCGCGACCGGGGTTTTCCCGGGCTCCGGCGCGCAACAGCGGCAGTGCGCCCTGGATCAGCTGGATGGGAGCGCGGACGTTGACTTCCATGGTCTTGTCGAAGCGCCGCATCGACGATTCGGCCAGCGGGCCCGCGGTACCGACACCCGCGTTCAGGATCAGTGCCGACATCGTCGCGAATCGATCCGTGTGCGTGCCGAGCACGCGCGCGACGCCCTCCTCGTCGGACATATCGGCAGCGGCAACGACCACTTCCGCCGCGCCGTCCGCACGCAGTTCCGCGGCGACTGCGTGCAGGCGGTCGACGTCGCGCGCGGTGATGGTCAGCGAATAGCCCTGCTGCGCCAGGTGTTTCGCGATGCCGAGGCCGATACCCCGGGAGGCGCCGCTGATGAGTGCGGACCTGGTCATTTCCGGTGTCCTTTCATCGCCCGCAGCCCGGCCGCCATGAATTCCGGCGTCGCCTCGGCCGCGCGTTCGGCGCCTGCTCCGGCGCCCGAGCCCTGGAGCGCGCGGTGAGTGATGCCCTCGCCGATCACGCCGAGTTTGAAGTTGGCGAGCGCGAGGTAGAACCCCCAGTCGCCCAGGTCTCGGCCGGAGGCCGTCGCGTAGGTCTGTGCGAGAGCGTCGGCGGTGGGCATCCGATCGCTGGCCCACGCGGCCGAGGAGCCGAGAACCAGGTCGAACACCGGTGAGCGGTACACACACATCAGCGCGACATCGGTGAGCGGATCCCCCAGTGTCGACATCTCCCAGTCCACGACGGCACGCACCCGGCCCGGATCGGCCGCGTCCAGAATCGTGTTGTCGATCCGGAAGTCGCCGTGCACGATCGAGGCCGCGGAGGCGTTCGGCACTGATTCCGCCAGCGCCGCGTGCAGCGCCGCGACATCGGCGAGCTCACGGGTCTTCACCCGATCCCATTGGGACGCCCACAGATTCACCTGCCGTTGGACGAAACCCGTGGGACGTCCGAACGTGCCGAGACCCACCGCGTCCGGGTCGATTTCGTGCAATCGGGCCAGCACGCGCACCAGCTCGGCCGCGCTCGCCGCCACCTGGGCGTCGGTGAGGGCGGCGAGGTCGTCCTGGTCGCGGATCACCGTTCCGTCGACGTATTCGACCACGGTCATAGGGGCGCCGAGCGCGGTGCCCTGCGCATCGAATGCGACGGTCTTCGCGACCGGCACCGCCGAGCCCTCGAGCGCCCGGGTCACGGTGAATTCGCGGGCCATGTCGTGGGCGGAGGGGGTGAGCCCGGCGACGGGCGGACGGCGCACCACCCAGGTCGACTCGTCGTCGGCGACCTCGAAGGTCAGGTTCGAGCGGCCACCGCCGATCAATGCCACCCGCAGCTCACCGCGCACCGCGACCCCACTGTCGCGCAGGAACTTCTCCAGTGCGACGACATCCATTCCGGGAAGGCTCATTTCATGTCCTGCTGTGCGCGACGGGCCGCGCTCACCGCGCGTTTGGCGATGGCCCAGCGGTGCACCTCGGACGGACCGTCGTAGATCCGGAACGGCCGGACCTCGCGGGAGAGCCGAGCCAGCGGCAGGTCGGCGGAGACGCCGAGGCCACCGCACATCTGCATGCTGCGATCGATGATCCGGAAGATCGCCTCGGCCGCATAGGTTTTCGCGATCGACGTCGCGTTCGCGGCGGGTTCGCCGAGGTCGAGTTCCCAGCATGCGCGGGTCAGCAGTGCCCGCGTAGCGGCGATGTCGATCTCGTTGTCGGCGATCATCTGCTGGATCATGCCGAGATCGCCGAGCCGCGAACCGAATCCGCGGCGCTCGGCCACCCGCGCCACGGCGACGTCGTGACCACGGCGGGCAGCTCCGAGCCAGCGCATCACGTGAGTCATGCGGGCAGGCCCCAGCCGCACCTGGGCGTATTCGAAGCCCCGGTCGACCGCCCCGAGCACAGCCGAGTCGGGGACGAGCACGTCGTCGAAGAACACCTCGCAATGGCCGCCGAGCATCGACCGGTCCAGGGTGTCGATATGGCGGCCCACTCGGATTCCCGGGGTCTCGGCCGGGGCGAGGAACATGGTCGCGCCACCGCGATCTCCGGGTTCACCCGAGGTGCGGGCCATGATGATGAGGAAGCCCGCGCCGTCGGCGCCGGTGATGAACCACTTGTGACCGTTGATCCGCCACCCGCCCTCGGCGCGCACGGCGCGGGTGGTCAGCGCGGAGGGGTCCGAGCCCGCACCGGGAGCGGGTTCGGTCATCGCGAAGGCAGAGCGGACCTCGCCGCGTGCCAGCGGAGCGAGGAACTGTTGCTTCTGCTCGGGATCGGCGATGTGGGCGAGCATGTGCACATTGCCCTCGTCGGGGGCCGCGATGTTCAGTGCCGTCGGGCCGAACAGCGAGTAGCCCGCTTCCTCGAAGATCGGTGCGCGGTTCACCATTCCCAGTCCGTGCCCGCCGTATTCGGTCGGTGCGTGCGGTGCGAACACACCGGCCTCGCGTGCGGCGTGTTGCAGATCCTTGCGCAGTGCGTCGCCGCCCGCGGCAGTGATGTCGCCGTCGTGCGCGTCCTCGAACGGCAGCACCCGATCGCGAACGAACCCGCGGGTGCGGTCGGCCAGCCGCTGCACCTCGGGCGGATAGGACAGATCGATCGCCACGAAACCACTCCTCGCTCCCAGACCGAACGATCGTTCGGCGTCGGACACTCAGCACACTGACATGTCCGTCAGTACCTGTCAACAACTGCGCTTTTCGGCCTCGTGTTATGTTCAGCTATTCTGAACACCATGTACACGCTCGACAACGGACCGACAAATCTGGGTGCGCGGCTGCGAGAAGCGAGAGTCGCGGCAGGGCTGTCGTTGCGGGAGACCGCGCGCCGCATCGGGGTCAGCCCGGCCACGCTCAGTGCCGTGGAGACCGGCAAGACGGGCGTCTCGGTACCCCGGCTCCGCCGACTGGCCACCGAACTCGGCACCACGACGCAGTGGCTGCTCGACGAGTCACGAAACCCGGTGACCACACAGCGTCCGCGCGGCGCCGTCACCGAGCCGATCACCGAGACGACCCGCGCATGGCGTGAGTTCCCGCCGCTCGACATCGATCCCGTGCTCACCGCCGCGATCGAATCCTTCGTGGAAACCGGCTACCACGGCGCGACCATGCGGTCGATCGCGCACCGGGCCGGCATGAGCGTGCCCGGCGTCTACCACCACTACCGCGACAAACAGGACCTGCTGGTGCGGGCCCTCGACCTCACCATGGACGAGCTGCACTGGCGCGTCGGCGCCGCCCGGAGCGAGGCAGCCACCGGTCGCGACCGGCTGATCCGCACAGTCGAGGCGCTCGCGCTGTTCCACACCCATCGCCGCGAACTCGCCTTCATCGGCGCCAGTGAGATGCGAAGCCTCGATCCTGCCAATCGACAGCGCATTACTCACTCCCGCAACATGATCCAATACCTGCTCGACGAAGACATCGACGCCGCCCTCGCCGAGGACAACCGCGCCACCGACCAGGCGAAAGCCGCCGGACGCGCGATCGCGACAATGTGCACCGCCCTCCCACAATGGTTCCGCCTCGACGGCCCGTCCACCCCTGAGCAGATCGCTACCGCCTACGCCGACTTCGCCCTCGGCCTACTCGGCATGAGCCGCTGAATTCCCGGTACACCTGAGCCGGATGATTCCCGGGTGTCGTGGGTCCGGTTCCGGGGAACCTGCGCACTGTCAGCGCGGTGACGGACCGGGGCGACCGCCGGTCAGTGTTCGCAGGAGAGCATCGAGAGCAGCATCGATCGCATGCGGTTGCGGGCGACCAGACGGCGCCAAAGTATTCCAGCGCTGGAGATTCAGCGCGAGGGAGGCTTGGCGGGTTCGGTCGGCGCTGGTCAGGGTGATGGCGCCGCCACCCCAGACCGAGCCGTCGTGACCCCAGAAAGTCCCACAGCCGGGAATTTCCATCCGGTGCAGTCCGAGCCCGTAGTCGACGGTCTTGCCTTCGAAGGAGATCACCGCGACGGTGCGCTGCATCCGTTCCAGCATCGCGCGGCTGATGATCTCACCGGCGAGGAGCAGATCGAAGAACCGGTTGAGGTCGGCGACGGTCGAGATCAGGGAAGCCGACGGGCCTACCCACGACATGTCGTAAACGCTGTAGTCGCGCGGCGGGTCGATCATGCCGAACCAAGATTCGTAATGCTGGGAATGCGGCCCGTCGATCTCGGGCCCCGCGGGCAGTTCGGTATGGCGCAGACCGGCACGTTCGATGACATTTCGGGTGATGAATTTCTCCGCCGAAGTCGCCGTGACCGCCTCCATCAGCCGACACAGCAGCAGGTAATTGGTGTTCGAGTACACCCCTGGCGGCTTGCCGGGGACACCGACCGCGGGTGCGGCGACGCCCAACCCGATCAGCTCGTCCCAGCTGAACTTGCTGAACCTGTTGTCGTCCAAGCTTTCCGGTGTCGTCCTCGCCAGATCGGGGAACGCGGCCAGCGACGGGTAGGCGTGTGGGAGGTATTCGGCGAGACCACTGGTGTGGTTGATCAGCATCTCGACCGTGATCGCGGCGCCGCGCTCACCCGGGACCAGATCCGGCAGATAGTGGCCGATCGGCGTATCGAGCCCGATCTCGCCGGCTTCGACCAGCTGCAGCACGGCCGCGGCGGTGAACGTCTTGGTGATGCTGCCGACACGATGTCGCATATCGGCCGTGACCGGCCGGCCGGTGGCGAGGTCGGCGACCCCGGCAGCGCCGCGCCAGATCCGCTCACCGGCACGCGCTTCGGCGAACACTCCCGGCACTCCGGCGCGATGCACGGTATCGAGTGCGGCCTGTAGTTCGTCGGGATCGAAGAAATCACTCACGGCATATGTCCTCTCGTGGTCGTCGCCTCGGCTGAGGCGAACACCACTATCGGCCGAGCGGAACCGTCGAGTATTGAGAAAATGTTCCCCACGCCCGGTGGCGGTAGCGCGCGATATCGGGCAGATACCGCGTGGCGAGCACGCCAGGTGTGCTGCCTGCGAAAATGGATACATCCCGGTGCAGATGCGCCTGATCCGCGTAGCCTCCTTCCGCTGCGACCTCGGCGGCGGACCGACGCGCCAGCAAACCGTCTACCGCACACCGGAATCGGACCAGCATCGCCGCACGTTTGGGCGTCAAGCCGATCTGCGACTCGAACCTCGACCAGAGACGTTTGCGGCTCCACCCGCACGACCGGGCGAGGTCGGCGACGCGTACCTGCCCCCGGGCGGCGAGTATGTCGTTCCAACAGGCGATCACCTCCGAGTCCGGTTCGCGGCGCAGATCACTCCGTGTCAGAAAGGATTTCGTCAGGGCAAAGCGCTCATCCCAGTCCGAGGCAGCGGACAGTTCAGCCCGCAGACGCCGAGCCGGTTCACCCCACAGTTCCTCCCACTCCTGCACGCCTCGACCCAGATCGCGCGGGCTGACACCCAAGAGCGAATAGGCGCGCACCGGCGACAAGCGAATCTCGATGCACTCGGCTCGCTCGCTACGAACACGCATCGCCTCGAGCGCAGGTCCGGCGACGAGTCCGGTCAACCTCTGCCGGCCCACGGCATCGTCGACGACGAACCCGGCATCTCCGAAACCGATCACCACGGTGACCGCCGGCGCCGCCGCGACGCGAAGGTCCAAGCCCTGTCCCTCCCCGGTACGAAACCCGAGGATCGCTGCCCCCACACCCCCACCCTCAGCCGGACCCGCGAAATCCGACCCGACACCACCGAACTCCATCGCTCCCACCCGACCAGGCTGATGAAGGCCACGACCATCAGGAATTCCGCTGGCGCGCAAGGTCATTCACTCTCATCCACGACCAGGGCACAGCCCGTTCGCGAACGGTTGCTTTCGCCAGACGTCGAGAGCGGGCGCGAGCGCGTCGGCGAGGATGGGCTGCTGGTCGACCAGGGTGAGGCAGGTGATGGCACGGACCATGCCTACCGCCTCGGCGAACTGTGCGACGCGCGGGTCGAGCGGACGTGTTCCGTTGGCCCTGGCGGCGGCGTCGTAGGCGGCGGCCCCCTCGGGGCCCATGGCGGCCAGATCCCATTCGATGGGGCCGAGGCAGGCGAGTTCGAAGTCGGCGTAGAGATGGCCGGTGCGGGTGGTGACGATATTGACCGCGGGCGCGTCGCCATGGATGGGCTGCGACGTGATGCCGGGGAACTCGGCGTCGAACGCGGTGCGCGAGGAGACCAGGGGTTCCAGCAGTGCCCATTCGCGGCGGACTCGGTCCAGGTCAGCCGGGGCGAGGAGGTCGGGGCGCTCGGCGAGCACGGTCAGGCTCGTGGTGATGGTGTGTGGTTCGGCGGCGGCGAGGAACGGCAGGTCGCCGGGATAGTCGCGCAGGGCGAGGTGCAGGTCGGCGACCCGGGCGGAGTTGTGCACGTAGTCGGGTTCGACGTCGGGGTCCTGGTCGACGTACTGCCAGAACGTCATCGAGAAGCCGTCGCGGCGTACGGGTTCGGCCGGGACCAGCGGGCTCGGCGGGATCACGGGGATTTGCCGGGTGGCCAGCCACGACACCACATCGAGTTCGATGCGCTGGCGCAGGTACTGCTCGTGGACGGGGAGGGTGACCACCGTCGGTACCCGCACCACGACCGGCGCGGGGGCGAGGTGCACCACCACGGAGAACACGTCGTGCAGGACAGCGGGGTCGGTCACGGTGAGCCCCTGTGCGCGGCCGGCGGCGACGGCGGCATCGACGGCCCGCGCGGTGCGGTCGGCCAGTTCAGCGGTACTCATGGAGGACGACATGGGCACCGATGGTGCCATGGTCGAAGGGTCCACGGCCACAAAGTAATGGCTACCAGGGACCAAAGCGTTCTCGTGCTCAGCGCGGTGCCGGAACACCGTGTAGAAAGCCCACCAGCGGCGCGAGTTCGGGGATCGCCTCGGCGTCGGCGAGTGCCTGTTCGAGGATGCGATCGTGTGTCGGGCGCGCCTTTTCGTAAGCGGCCCTTCCGGTTTCGGTGAGCTCGGTGTAGATGCCGCGGCGATCGTCGGCGCACAGCACCCGGACGAGGAAGCCCCGATCCTCGAGCCGGTTCACCAATCGCGTTGTCGCGCTCGCCGACAGCGCGGCGGCGCGAGCCAGCTGGGAGATCCGCATGTGCCAGCCGTCCTGGCGGGCCAGGGCGTCGAGCACGGTGTATTCGACGACCGAGAGTTCGTGCTCGCGCACCAGCTCGCGCTCGAGTGCGCTCTCGATGTGTCCGTGCAGCGCGGCGAGGGTGCGCCAGCCGGTCGCCCGCACCTCGACGGCGTCATCAGCAATACCCATGTGACGAGTATAGCTGGCGGTTGCAATAGAGCGCGTGTGCAACTATCGTCGCATGCAGTTAGTTGCACACGCTGGTTATCGGCTTTTGGTGAAAGGAAGCGTTCACATGCCACTTGGCCTCATCGCTCTCGCGCTCGGGGGCTTCGGCATCGGACTCACCGAGTTCGTCATCGCCGGGCTGCTCTCGCCGGTCGCCGCCGACCTCGGCGTCTCGGTGCCGACGGCCGGATATCTCATTTCCGGCTACGCGCTCGCCGTCGTCGTCGGCGCCCTCGCGCTCACGCCGGTGGTCAATCGCTGGCAACCGAAGCGGGCATTGCAGCTGCTCATGGTGCTGTTCACGGTCGGCAACGCGGCCTCGGCGCTCGCGCCCGGCTATACCGCCCTGCTCGGCGGCCGCGTCCTGGCCGCGCTCGCACACGGCGCCTTCTTCGGTATCGGCGCCGTGCTCGCCGCCTCGCTCGTGGCCCCGGAGAAGAAGGCCGGCGCCATCTCGATCATGTTCGGCGGCCTCACCATCGCCAATGTCCTCGGTGTTCCGCTGGGCACGTTCATCGGCCAGCAGTGGGGTTGGCGCGCGACCTTCGCCGTGATCACCGTCGTCGGTCTGCTAGCCCTCGCCGGGATCACCGCGCTCGTGCCCGACTCACCCGCGACTGCCGCGCGTCCGGACCTGCGGGCCGAGCTGTCGGTGTTCCGCAACACGCAGGTCTGGTATTCGCTGGTCATGACCGTGCTGGTGTTCGGTGGCATGTTCGGCGCCTTCATGTACATCGAGCCACTGCTCACCCGCGTCACCGGCTTCTCCGACGGACTGGTGCCGTGGCTGCTCGTGCTGTTCGGTGTCGGCCTGTTCCTCGGCAATCTGTTCGGCGGCCGCTGGGCCGACCGCGCGCTGACCCGCACGCTGCTCGGACTCACCCTCGCGCTCGCGACCTCACTCGCCGCCTTCGCGCTGCTGGCCGACAGCAAGATCGCGGCGCTGCTGTTGCTGCCCGCCATGGGCTTCTTCGGCTTCGGCGCGACGCCCGGCCTGCAGATGCGGGTGCTCGAGCACGCGGGCGCCGCACCGACGCTCGCATCCTCGGCGAATATCGCCGCCTTCAATGTCGGCAACTTCCTGGGCGTATGGCTGTCGGGCCTGGCGATCAGTGCCGGGTTCGGCTGGGTCTCACCGCTCTGGGTCGGTGTCGGCTTCGCGGTGACCGGGCTGGCGGTCTTGCTGGTGGCCACCAGGTCGCGGGCGGAGTCTCCGGCGGCCCCGGAACCTGTTGCGGCCTAGGCGAACTGGCGGAATATTGACGAAAGTTGTCATATCAGCCACTAGCGTAAGGCCCGGACCGCCGAAATCATAGGATGAAAATGGGTGAGCGCCGTGCTCCCCACGGGATCGGAAATGGTGGGTGAGCCGGGTGAGTAGGCGCGGGTGGGTCCTGTTCCTCGCCCTCGGAGTGATCTGGGGTGTGTCGTACGCGATGATCCGCATCGCGGTCGAGAGCATCGACCCGGTGGTCGTCGCGTTCGGCCGCACCGCGATCGGTGGCCTGCTTCTTTTACCGATCGCCCTGTACACCAACGCCTTTCGCGGCGTCCTCGCTCGCTGGCGGATGCTGCTCGCCTACACCGCCGTCGAGATCATCGGCCCGTGGGTTCTGCTCGGCTACGCCGAACAGACCCTGCACAGCTCCACCGTCGGCATCCTGCTCGCCGCGGTGCCGCTGATCGCCGTCGTTCTGGTGACGATGCTCGGCCACGACCACTTCGACGGCCGCCGCACGCTCGGCCTCGCCGTCGGCTTCGCCGGCGTCGCGGCGCTGGTCGGTCTCGACATCGACCTCACCGCACCGGCGGCGCTGGGCGCGGTGGCCGTGGTGACCATCGGCTACGCCATCGGCCCGATCATCTACGACCGCACGCTCGCCGATCTGCCCGCACTCGGCGTGGTCACGGCGTCGCTGCTGCTCGCGGCCCTGGTCTACACCCCGTTCACCGCGGTGTCCTGGCCCGAACACATCCCCGCCGATGCGGCCTGGTCGGTGCTCGGGCTCGCCGTGATCTGCACGGCCGCCGCGTTTCTCGTGTTCTTCGCGCTCATCGCCGAGGTCGGTCCAGCCCGGGCCACCGTGGTCACCTACATCAATCCGGCGGTGGCGATCGTCCTCGGCATCGCGGCACTCGGCGAGCCGTTGACGATCGGCATGGCGATCGGCTTCCCGCTCGTCATCATCGGCTCGATCATCGGCACCCGCAGCGCCACCGCGCGCGTGCGCGACGCGGTGCCCGTCCGGACCTGAACACACGAAACCACCCGATCGACACGTCGGGCTGCGCCGATTCTTCGACTCGGTATGCGATCCTTCGGCAGATACGAGCGCTCGTCTCGCACGGTTCATTCCACTCGCATCCGCCATCGACAGGAGATGTCATGGACGCAGGCCCCACCGCCCGCAGCGAGGCACCTCTCCCCCGCATCGAAGCAGGCCGACCGGTTCTGACCATCGGGGTGGTCGTCGCGCGCTCGGGCCGGCTTTCCAGCCTGGGCGACCCACTCGACTTCGCCCTCGCGGAGCTCGCCCCTCACCTGCACCGGCTGGCGCCCCGCGGCACCCGACTGCGGATCGTCGGCCGCGACAGCAAGTCGACCGCCGACGGTGCTCGCCAGGCGGTCACCGAACTCGTCCGGGACGAGCGGGCGCGCATCGTGCTCACCCTGGCCGGAACCCAGGTTCTGCCGGTGGTCGCCGACACGTGCGACAGCCTCGGCAGCGTCTGCGTTTCCAGCACCTTCCCCTGGCAGGTGTACTACTACGGCCGGGGCGATCGGCTGTTGAAGCGGGCGTTCCATTTCTGCTGGGGTCTCGACGACATCGCCGAGGTGTTCGCCGACCTCTGGGAGCGCGCGGCGCCCGACGGCCCGGCGGTCGGCTGCCTGTGGAACGACGGCCCCCAGGGCAACTGGTCGCGCCACCACGTCCACGGTTTCGCCCCCGTCGCACGAGGACGTGGTCACCGACTGGTCGACCCGACGGGCTATCACGAGCCCGCCACCGACTTCGACACCCACCTGCGCGCTTTCCGGGACAGCGGTGTCGAGCTGGTGACCAGCGCGGCCACCACCCGCGACCTCACCCTGTTCCGAAGCAGGGCAACCGACTTCGGTTGGCACCCGCGCCTGATCACCTGCTCCCGTTGGCTCGCCTACCCACCCTCCACCTGCTCCGGCGTCGAGGCAGGCCAGGACAACGTGGGCACCCTGGCCTACTGGACGCCTGTGCACCCCTACCGGTCCTCCCTCGACGGCACCATCGCCGCCGAACTCGCCGACGCCTACACCCAGCGCACCGGACGGCCGTGGTTGCAGCCCCTCGGCCTGGCCTACGCCCTGTTCGAGGTCGCCGTCCACGCGCTGCGCGCCGCCGACGATCCCACCGATCCCGACGCGATCGCAAAGGCATTGCACCGTACCGACATCCAGACCATCGCCGGCCGACTGGACTGGACCTCGGGACCGGTGCCCGGCGTCGCGGTCGTGCCGCTGGCCGGTGGACAGTGGCAGGTCACGGCCGGGCACGCATACGACCTCGCTGTGATCACCCCCGGCAGTGTCGAGGGCCTGCGGCCGACCGCGGATCTGATGGTCTGTTGAGCACGCGTGTCGCCCCTGAATGCCCAGCCCGCCGCGTTATCGTTCGATGGCATTTCGCATTTCTCCTGATGGCCCACCCGGATTCCCGGCGCGCCACGCTGTCAGCCGATCCGGGTGGACGACCGATTCGTCCTTCCACGGAACAGAACAAGGAGATCTCATGACAAGCCTTCGCATCGCCCGCACGCTCCTACCCGCGTTGGTCGTCGTGGCGGGCACGCTGCTGCTCGGCGCGCCGACAGCCGCCGCCGAATCGGTGTGGTCCTACACGTGCACCACGGTCGAGCCGAACTTCCCCGACATCGCCGGCACCGGCTGCACCGTGGGCGAGGACGCACCCACCGAAGGTCCGATCGACGGCGAATTCGTGGTGACACGCCCTGACGACGGCGCACGGTGGATCTGCAGCTCCGGCATGGTCTCCGGAGATGTCGTCGAAGGGGTTGAGTGCGACCGGAGGCGATGACCATTCCACCGGTTCGCGCCTGACGATCCGCGCGCACCAAACCAGCTGCGCTACTGATTGATTCGACTCGACAACCCAAATTCCTCGGTGCCGCCGAGCGAGCCACTCGTCGGCGGAGCCGATGACCTACACGGCCCCGACGGGCGAACGCGCCGGCTCGTTCACTGAACCGGCGCGTTCTCGATCTCCGCATATTCCCGGGAAGATGCCGAGATCTACCAGGCCGTTACCCGCAGCGGCCCGATCCAACCACGCGTCTCCCATCGATCAATGGATCGACGGTCTGCTCCGACCTAAGTGACCGAGGCCGTCCGGTCGGGCTGCGAGGCATTCCGCTGTGGGCCCCACCACCTCGGCCCGCTTGCGCACCACTCGACATGATCGGCGCGCGTGACCCGGCGGTGGGTCGACGACGGTCGGTGGCTTTTCCGGCGGTGGCCAGGTGGTCCACGCGGTGGCGGCCGCGTGCTCGGCGACAGATTTCCCCCAGTCCCACATAGTTTCGCTCCTCCCCTGAGCTACTCGGCGGGTCTCATCCAGGCTATCGGTCGAATAGCACACAACACCAACGGTTTTCGCGCGGGGACAGCACAGCGGCCGCAGCACGGTCGACGGCTCTCGTATGCTGACGTGGTGCGCCTGATCGATCTGACCCGGCCGATCCACACCGGCATGCCGGTGTTCCCGGGCGATCCGGAAGTTTTGCTGGAACCGGCGTTGCGTGCCGCCACCGACGGGGTGAACGTGCTGCGCGTGCATCTCGGGTCGCAATCCGGGACGCACGTCGACGCGCCCGCTCATCTGGACGACAGTCTGCCGACCTTGGACCAACTGCCCCTCGAGCGCTTCGTCGGACCAGCCTGGATCGTGGATGCGCGATCGGTTCCCGCCCACACCGCGATCGGACCGGCACTGTTCGACGTCGACCTGCCACCCGGCACGGTCGTGCTGATCGCCACCGGTTGGTCGTCGCGATGGGGCACCCCGGACTACTTCACCCACCCATACCTGCACCCGGAAGCCGCACAACTGCTGGTGGACAAGGGAATCCGGACCATCGGCATCGACGCGCCGAGCATCGACCCGTCCGGGACCGACGACCTGGACCTGCCCGCACACCGGATCCTGTGCGGTGCGCACGCCGTGATCGCCGAGAACCTCACCGCACTCGACGAGCTGTCGAACGCTCAGGCGGCAGGCGCATCGATCGAGGTTTCGTTGTTTCCGCTGCCGCTGCGCGGGGCCGACGGCGCACCGATCCGGGCGGTGGCCCGGGTCGGCTTCAGCTGTTCTTGAAGGGGTTCAAGGTCTTTCCGAGGAAGTAGCCCAGGCGGACGGGCAGGGGCTTCATGGCGGCGGCGGAGATCTTGTTGACGATGCCCGGGACACATACGGGCTTGCCTTTCATCACAGCGTCCCAGCCCTCGGCGACTACAGCGTCGGGCTGCTGCCAGAGGATGCGGGGCAGATGGTCGGCTTTGTCGCGCGTGCCCATGACATCGTGGAATTCGGTGCGGGTGAAGCCGGGGCACAGGGCGGTGACGTGGATGCCATGGCGTTTGAGTTCCATGTCGAGGGCCTGCGAGGTGTCGAGGACGTAGGACTTGATGCCGGTGTATAGCAAGCCGGCGCCAGGCGGGGCGAAGGCAGCGACCGACGACAGGTTGACGATGCGACCCCAGTGGCGCTTCTTCATGCCGGGGATGACCAGGTGGGCGAGTTCGGTCGGGGCGGTGACCATCAACTGGATCTCCCCGGCCAGCGCGTTCCACGGGGTGTCGGCGAACGCCGTCTTGCCCGAGAGACCGGCATTGTTGATCAGGACGTCGACGGGCAAGCCCTGCCGGTCGGCGTAGTCCACGATCGCGGCTGGTGCGGCGCTGTCGGTGAGGTCGGCGGCGAACACCTCGCAGCGCACATCATGGCGTGCGGTCAGCTGCGTGGCGAGTTCCTGGAGACGATCGGCGCGGCGGGCGACGAGCAGCAGTTGGTAACCGTTCGCGGCGAGGTGGTGGGCGAACGCCGCGCCGATGCCGGCGGACGCGCCGGTGATCAGCGCGGTGCGAGGAGTTGCGGTCATGGTTCCTTCGTTCGGAGAGGGCCGAGACGTGAGTGGTGTCAGGCGGGCGTGCCGGGCAGCTCGCGGGCGCCGGGGGTGAAGTCGTGGCGGGCTCTACCGATGTCTTTTCGATAGGAGCCGATCGGGCCGGTCAGCAGGAAGGGCTGGGGGACGCGGCGCTGGGCATCGGTGAACCCCCAGGTGCCGATACCCAGGTAGACGCCCGGCGCGGCACGCCGCACCTCGTCCACCATGTGGATCGAGCCGCAGAGCGAAGTGTAGGCGCGATAGACGAGCGTGTAGGACAGTGCGCCGTCGTAGCGGGACGGGGCCAACAGCGTGCGCATCGGGTAGCGCTGCCGGACTCGGCCGAACCTGCCGAAGGTGTTGTAACCACGCCCGCTGTTCTCGTCTACAGGCCGGAAAGCCTTGCACCGCCATGGCTCGAGTGGGTTGGCCACGGCCACCTTTCCGGTCACCACGGCGAACAGATTCGGCTGGGCCAGCAGAGCGGCGGCGTATTCGCCGTCGATTTCGGCGATCGTGGGGGCTTCCAAAGTGGTGAACAGGGCAAGCAGACCTCGGGTGTCGAGTCGGCGCAGCTCGTCGGCCATGTTGTCGGAGTCCATGTGAACCAGCCTCATCTCGCAATTTCTTGAATGCCGCTCAAGAAACGTACCGCCTTCTTGAGTGAGGTTCAAGATAGGGTGCCGAGGTGGTCGACCGACTCGAACAGTTGCACGGGCTGGTCAACACCGTGCACGCCCGGGTAGCCACCTCCCACTCCGTCGCCGCCTGGCACACCGGGTTCCATCAGCTCGCCGGCGCGCTGTTCGCCGGCAACCTCCGCGCGGCCGCCGCCCGCGAGGACGGGTCCGCCTCAACCAGACAAGTGGATCGTACGGTCCGCATGTACGACCCGCGCCGAGTGCTACTACCCTGGCCATCGCCGAACCGAACCCGAATACACAACTGACAGGAATCCATATGGCGCGCAAGGTCGTTGTCACCCTCGTCGACGACTTCGACGGCACATCCGCCGCCGAAGAAACCGTCACCTTCGGCATCGACGGACACACCTACGAGATCGACCTGTCCGAAACCAACGCCACCAAACTGCGCAACACCTTCGAACAGTGGGTTCCGTACGCCCGGCGAACCGGCCGCGCCAAAACCAGCAACACTCGCCGACACGCCACCGCGACCCCCGCCGCCCAGTCAGGTCGCCGCACCGACCTCGCGGCCATCAGGGCCTGGGCGATCGCGAACGGCCACACCGTCTCCACCCGCGGCCGCATCGCCGCCGAGATCATCGCCGCCTACGACGAAGCCTCGGCATAGGCAGGGGTGGAGAGCGCCCCCAGCCCGGATGCCCCGGCCAGTCTCGCCGAGATGCCCGGTGCCGTGTCATGACGCCGATTGCAAGTCAGCGAGCTTGTCGGCGCTGCAAACAACTCGCGCGGTGACCGAGCGCCCCTGATCGACCGCGGGTCGGCCGCAATCAGGACGTCGACTCAGCGACCCGCCATGGTGGGTCGAGCCGGTTGGCTCCGGCATAGAACAGGCAGAGCCGATGACCGTCCGGATCGTGCAGCCATGCCTCGCGCCACAGCCATGGTGTGTCGACGGGCGAACTGTCGAACACCACGCCCGCAGCACGTAGCCGAGCGCACTGGTTGTCGAGGTCGTCGGACTCGAAGTAGATGGAGATCGGCCCACCGCCGCGCAGGGATTCGACCAGCTCGATCGAAAACGTGCTGTCACCGTCAGGGCATCGGAAACGCAGGTAGTGGTCGGTTTTGACGATCAGGTGCAGCCCGAGCAGCCTATAAAACTGCTCGGACCGCCCAAGGTTCGTAGCACCGATAGTGATCTGATTCATCCGCATCCGGCCACTGTGCAACCTCAACCACAGTGCAGGTCAACCTCGGGCCGTCGGTCCGTTCGACCGGGCCCCGCCCGCGAAAACGCAACGCTCCGGGCGTCATCGACCGGAGCGTTGCGTTCGGCATTCGCCGACCCAGTTGCGCCTACACTCGCGATGTGGAACCCGACGTGTTCGCGAAATTCGTAGCGCGAGAAAGCATTCCCGGATCCGAGCTCTCCGAGAAGCTACCGCATCCCCGGTTTCGGCTGCCCCTGCTCGGTGACGTCCTGACCACCGATTTCGCGAAGCCGTGCCAGCGACTCGCCGAGCAGGCGCGGGAGTTGGGGCCGGTCTTCGAGCAGAAGTTGTTCGGTTACCCCGCGGTCATCGTCACCGGGGTCGAGGCCGTCGAGGAGGTCAACGACGAATCGCGGTGGGAGAAGCATGTCGGGCACGCGTTGATGAAACTGCGCCCACTGGCGGGTGACGGATTGTTCACCGCCTACAACTCGGAACCGAACTGGGCCAGAGCACACGCCGTTCTGGCTCCCGCCTTCACCAAATCGGCGATGGCCGACTATCACGCCGCGATCACCGGCACCGTCCGCGAATTGACCGACCTGTGGTCGACGACACCGGAGTGGATCGACGTGCCCGCGGCGACGAACAAGCTGACGTTCGAAATCATCGCGCGCGCGGGTTTCTCGCATTCCTTCGGTGCACTGGCCGATTCGAACAGCGGTTCGTTCGTCGAAGCGATGGTGCGTGAGCTCTCCTATGCCAACCGCCGCACGGATGTACTTCCGTTGTACGAGAAGGTCTTCCGTCGGGCCGACCATGCTCGGCACGAGGCCGATCTGGCGCACGCTCACGCAGTCGTCGACGACATCATCGAAGCCCGCAAACGCGATTCACACCGTCGGTATCGCGACATCCTCGATCTCATGCTCGACAGTGCCGACCCGGAAACCGGCGAGCGGTTGGACACGGTGAACATCCGGAATCAAATCCTCACCTTCCTCATCGCGGGCAGTGAGACCTCCGCCAACACCATCGCCTTCGCTCTCCATTACCTCTCGACCCGTCCCGACATCGCCGCCGGCGTCCGCGCCGAACTCGACGAGCGCTGGCCCACAGCGCAATTCCCCGATATCCGGTATGACGACGTGGCCAAGCTCCGCAGTCTGCGCCGCGTCATCGACGAGACCCTGCGACTGTGGCCGACCGGCCCCGGATACTTCCGCCGGGCCAAGCACGACACCACGCTCTGCGGCCGATACCGGTTCGCCGAGAAGGACTGGGTGCTGGTGCTGCTCCTCGGCGCCCACCGCGACCCGGCCTGGGGTCACGACGCAGATCAATTCAACCCCGACCGATTCCTGCCCGACAACATTCGCGGCCTGCCGCCCCGCGTCTACAAACCCTTCGGCACCGGCCCCCGTGCCTGCATCGGTCGCCAGTTCGCGCACCACGAAATCACCGTCACCCTCGCGGCACTTCTGCACCAGCTCGACCTGGAACCCGACCCGGAATATGACCTCGACGTGCGCGAAACCCTCACCCTCAAGCCCGCCGGTCTGCGCCTTCGAGCACGTCGTCGACGTCGTTAGGTGGCCGTCGGGCTCGCTGTCGAGTGGCTTTCGGCAGATCAGGGCAGTGCGGAGCAGTTGCTCGGGGCAGGTGCACCGGCGAGGCGCTGGGTGAGCCAGTCATGGGCGGCGAAGGTGGCGGGTAGGTATGCCAGCAGGTGTCCGATCGCGGTGCTGGGGAACAGTGGCGGTAGCCAGGCGGTGGTGTCGAGTTGCACGGTCGCGCCGTGTGCGCACCAGTCGACGGCGAGTCGGCGGACCTGAGGGTATGTCAGGACATCGTCGTTGGTGCCCGCGGCGATCAGGACCGGCGCGATGGGCTTGCGCCTGCCGATGCGCTGCTCGTCGACGATGGCCGACAGTTCCGGTGAGCTGTCGATGATCTGGGCGGGCGTGCGTCCGCCGGTGGTGTACCAGGTTGCCGGTCGCAGCATGGTGCGCAAGACGGCTTCGCCGATACAGGTGTTGGCCAGCTCGGCCATCATCTGCTTGCCGGCGGGGTTGGTCGCGGCGTCGATGATCGGGGCTGTTTCGGGATGGTCGGCGACGATTCCGTTGAGTACATAGCCAAGCAATCCCGTTCCGAAGCCGCCGATCACACCGGGGATGATCCCGTTGACGGCCGGGGCGCTGAGCATGAGATCGTGCAGGTCCGCAGGAGGAGCTCCGGCGTACGTACCGCGCAAGTCGAGTTCAGGAGCGTATTCGCCCTGCAGTTCGGCGGCGGCTGCTGCGGCACCACCACCTTGGGAGTAGCCGAAGATGCCGGTGGGGCGGGAGATTCCGGTCAGAGCTTCGGCTGCGCGGATGGAGTCGAGGACGGCGTGGGCTTCGGCGGCACGGTTGACGTAGTCGTGCACGGCGGGGGTGCCCAGGCCGTGGTAGTCGGTCATGATCACGGCCATGCCGCGCGCGAGCAGCGCGTAGGCGGTGATCATCTCGTAGCTGACCCAGATGTCGAGGGGAAAGGTGTAGTGGATGTGCTCGGCCAGTGTTTTCGATGGTGCGCACTGGTCGCCTTGGCCCTGGGTGCCCGGCGCGACCGCGATCAGCGGGCGTGGGCCCGGCCCGTGCCACGGCAGCGTGGGTTCCAAATAGGTACCGGTGACTGCGGCCGGTTCACCGTGGGTATCGGCGCTCAGGTACATGATGCGGGTGGCCTCGGCGGGTATCCGGCCTTGCTGCCCGGGGACGGCCCAGGCCAGCGTGTACGTCTCGCTGCGCAGGATCTGGCCTGGTTCGCCGTCCGGAAGGGGTGTGGGCGGGACGTAGAAGTCTCCACCCTGCGACGACCCCGAGGCCGAACCGGTGCCCGGCGCCGATGTGACAGGTCCGGCACCGATGGTCAGCGCCGTAGTGGCTGTGAGGACCACCGCAGCGAGTATCGCCGGCCATCGTCCGTCCCCGCCCATACCCAGTGTTCGCCGACCCGAGATCGTGGCTCTGGACATCGATTCCCCTTTTTTGAACTGAATTCAATTTGAATTCGATTCAGATTTCCATGTCATGGTGAGAGTGTCAACGGTCACATTGCTCGGGTGGCACACGATCGAGATGTGACCGCTCACCACGGGGATGGGGTTGTCGGTTCGAACCGGCAAGGGCTCAGGAGCCAGCCGCGGCGTGCAGTTCGGCCCGCAGGACCTTGCCGCTGGCGTTGCGGGGAATCTCGTCGAGCACGACGAACCGTTTGGGCACCTTGTAGCGCTCGAGACCCTGGCGCACATGCTGTTTGAGCGCGTCCTGCCCCGGCACGGCGGCGCCTGGCTCGAGCACGACGAACGCGTTGAGGACCTGTCCGAACTCGGCATCGGGCACACCGATCACGACCGCGTCGGTGATGTCGGGGTGGGCGGCGAGGCGGTCTTCGACCTCACCGGGGAAGACGTTCTCCCCACCGGAGACGATCATGTCGTCGGCGCGGCCATCGATGAACAGTCTCCGTTCGGGATCGAAATGCCCCATATCCCCGGTGGAGACGTGTCCGTCGATGACCTCTTTGGTCGAGATCTTCGCCGCGGGGTCAGGGGTGTAGCCGGTGTATTCCAGACCGCTGCGCACGAAGATCTCCCCGATCTCACCGATCGCCGCCTCGGTGCGGTCGGCCCGCAGGACACGCACGGACACCCCTAGCGCGGGCCGACCGATCGTGTCGGGCGCGGCGACCAGGTCGGCCGGGGTCGCGATGGTGACCATTCCCGCTTCCGTCGAGCCGTACCCGTTGGCCAGGATCGGGCCGAAGGCCTCGATCAGCTTCGAGATCGTGGTCGGCGAGATCGGTGCCGCACCGGTCACCATGATCCGCAGATGCCGTCGCACCGCGGCAGCCTCAGCCGCCCCAGCGGCGGCGAGCAACCGCTGCAACATCACCGGCACCGCGATCACCACAGTCACCTCGTGACGGGCTATGTCGGCCAGCGCGGTCGTGGCATCGAAACGCCGCCGACAGATCGCGGTCCCACCCAGTGCGAGGGGCCCCAGCAGCGACAACAGTCCGAAGCCGTGGAACATCGGCGGCGCCACCAAGACGCGGTCGGTCGAGCGCAGGCGCAAGATCGCCATCGCGGTCAGTGTCAGCGCCATGATCGCGTGCGGCTTGATCGCGCGCGGGACACCTTTCGCGAGACCGGTGGTCCCCGATGTCAGCAGGGTGAGCTTCACCGCGTGCCGGACCCGGGGCGGGCGCGGGTGGCTTCTAGCCGCGAAGTCGTCGAGTGTCGGCAACCCTGCGAGATCAGCATGGGGTTCGCGCCATGCCAGTACCCGCAAGCCCGTGAAGTTCGCCTTCTCCACAGTCACGGCGTATTCGTCGTCGTAGATCAGCACATCCGGATCGTGCCGGGCGAGGATCGCGTGCAACTGCGGAGCGGGCAGCTCGGTGTTGACGAAGATCAGCTCCGCGCCCAGCTGCGCCCCCGCGGCCATCGCCTCGGCGAACCCGCGATGGTTGCGGCAGATGATGCCCACCGATTTCGGCGGTGCCGGGCACGCTGCGAACAAAGCCGCGGCGATCGCTTCGGCACGCTGCTGCAGGCGGCGATAGGTCAGTCGACCGGTGTCGTCGATGATTGCGACCTTGTCCGGATGCCGGATCGCGGACGCCGCCAACAACATCGCCGGAGTCGGGCCGTACCGGTAGAAGCTGCGCGCCAACGCCACGGCCTTGCGCGGGCCGACCGGGGTGAGCATTCCCGATGACAGGACCGCCGGGATGGCCGAAACCCACTGACGCAGACTGTGATTCAGGTCAGCGGACATCCGTGCGCACCTGCCCGTTCCCGGAAGGGCCGGTGACCGGCGGTGCGGTGGCCTCGGTCGGCGTCGCCGGAACGTGCGGGCGCAGCCGTGACAGCGAGGCCTCGGTGTCACCGAGATTGCGGAAGATCCGCTCGACGATCACTTCCAGCGGCCATCGGAACACGGTCGCGTTGATCGCCGACGGGAATCCGTACAGCGGAGTCATCGTGCGCGGCTTCTCGACCACCGCCTTGGCCAGCACCTTCGCCGCGTCATCGGGAGTCTGACCGGGCAGCACCCGCATCCACCGGCTCGGCGCGCTCATCCGCGTGTGCAGCAACCCACCGTAGAACGTGGTCAAGGTGACCCCGTCGGCGCGCGCCTCCATCCCGACCGCACGCATCCACCAGTCGAAAGCCAGCTTCGACGACAGGTAGAACCCCCACTTGGGAGCGTTCGGGAACATGATCCCCACAGTGGAGACGTTCACGATGTGACCGCTACCGCGCGCCCGCATCCCCGGCAGCAGAGCCAGGGTGAGGCGCATCGGCCCGAGATAGTTCGCGCCGGTGGTGGCGGTGATGTCCTTGGGCCGGTCATAGGACAGGTGGATCGAACGACGCAAGGATTTGCCTGCGTTGTGGATCAGCACATCGACTTCGCCGAGGTCGTAACGCACCGATGCCGCGAACTCGGCGACCGACTGCTCGTCGGTCAGGTCCAGCCGGTACGGATAGGCCTCTCCCCCAGCAGCATTGATCTCCTCGGCCACTTCGAGCAACCGTTCCATCGAACGAGCGGCGAGCACCACCCGGGCACCAGCGGCGGCAAACCATCGCGCGGTCGCTTCGCCGACGCCGAACGACGCACCGGTGATCACGACCACCTTGCCCTCGACCTCACGACGCAACGCCGCCTGACTGCGCAACCCGCGCGGCCCGATGACCCAGGCGACCGCGCGAGCGAACGGCGTTTCGACGATCCGCGAGGGTCCGGTGGGCAGAACTTCAGACATCAGTGATCACTCCGTCGTCTTCGACATGGTGGACAGGGAACCGAGGAAGGCCACGGCTTGCGGATCGGCGAGCGCGGCATCGATCGCCCGCTGGGTCAGCTCGATATCCGGGTCGGTGCGCAGCGCGGCCAGGATCGTGCCGAACATGTTGCCGACGATCAGGTTTTTCACCTGATCGCGGCTGATCTCGCGGGTGCGCGACCAGTGCAGGACCAGACCTTCGATGAATGACACGAAACCGTTTATCGCCGCCCGCAACACCGGCGACGAGTCCGAGCCGGTCACCTCGATGAGCAGGGCTTCGGTCAACTGGGTGCGGTGCCGGTCGCGAATCTCGCGCACTTCGGCGTCGGCGACGTCGGCGAACAGCGCTTCGAACGCACGCGGCTGCTGCTCGGCCTCGTCGAGCAGCCGGTCGATGCCCCGGTTCAGGCGATCCAGCGCCGGCCCTCGCATGGCCAGCAGATCTCCCCAGAACTCCTCGGCGGCTTGCTCCAATACCGCCAGGTAGAACCCTCGCTTCCCGCCGAAGTGATAGCTGATCGATCCCGCCGCCACCCCCAGGGAGCGCGCAAGGTCGACGATGGAGACCTCTTCGTAGCGGTCGCTGCTGAACGCAGCCTTGCCTGCCGCGAGCAGCGCCGCACGCGAGGCCTCGCCCCGCCGATTGCCGACCATCACACCCCTAAGTTCTTGAATCAGATTCAGTAACTTGGAGCCTAGGCGGCCTCATCGACGTCGGTCAAGGATTTTCTGAATAGGATTCAAATCCGGCGGGTGAGAGGCGATACCGTCGCGCAACCGCCTCGCGAAAGTGGGAGCAGGCGCCCACTTTGAAGCGAATCTGCATCAATCGGTGTGAACTCGTGGTGAGCGGGCACTCGGCCGCTGACTGTACGAAATTCGATCCGAGGAGGACGAGGATATGAGCACTGTCATCGAAGCTGTCGACGTGCAGGTGCCGGTGGCGACCGCCTACAACCAGTGGACCCAGTTCGAATCGTTCCCGCAGTTCATGCACGGGGTGGACCGGATCGAACAACTCGATGACACCCATACCCGATGGACCGTCGACATCGCCGGTGCGACACGGACATTCGATGCCACCATCACCGAGCAGCATCCCGAGGAACGCATCGCCTGGAAGTCCGACGAGGGTCCTGAGCATGCCGGCGTGGTCACTTTTCACCGCATCGATGACTCGACGACCCGGGTCACCGTGCAGATGGACATCGACCCGGAGGGCTTCGTCGAGAACATCGCGGACAAAACAGGCGTGCTCGATCGCCGCATCAAGGGGGACATGCGCCGCTTCAAGGACTTCATCGAAGGCCGTGGATCGGAAACGGGAGCGTGGCGTGGCGACGTCGATCGCCCCAAGCCGTAGCTGTGGCGATGAGTACGAACGAGAGCCGGTCCGACAACGGCCGACCGGCCGACCGCCACCGGCGGCCCAGCGGTATCAGCGACGAAACTGTCGCTGCGGTCGGCAAGTTGTCGGAGGCGCTGGAGACAACGGAACGGGCGCGCGGACACCTCTACGAGTTCCACCAACTCACCGGCGGAGCCGATCTCGCGCTCGGAGAAGCGGCCGACATGCTTCGCGTGGCAGGCCACCATCGACTCGCTGATCGGCTGTCGACCGAACTGATCGGCCGCAATGTTCTGGTCGGCCGCTGGACCTTCCAGATCGTGGAAGAGTACGACGAGGGTTACTACTCGGTGTTTCGCGAGCTCGAGCGGACGGTTCGTGACCGGCTCGTGGGCGGCCGCACCCATGTCTACGAGGCCGAGATGAAGGAGGCACGACGTACTCAGGGCCTACCGGGCCACGCGGCCCGACCGGACATCACGGAAGGCTGAACGAGCATGAGGTGTGTGGTCTTCGGGGTGACCGGCTACATCGGTGGCCGGTTGGTGCCCGATTTGCTTCGGGCCGGTCATGATGTCCGGGTAGTCGCCCGAACACCGGCGAAACTGGCCGAAGTGCCGTGGCTCGATCAAGTCGAGGTGGTCGAGGGAGATGTCACCGACAGCGACCAGGTGCGCTCGGCGGTGGCCGACCAGGAGGTCGTCTATTACCTGGTGCACTCCTTGACCCGTCGTGACTTCGCCGATATCGATCGTGAAGCCGCACGGATCGTCGGGGCGGCCGCGTTGTCGGCGGGGGTCGGGCGCATCGTCTATCTCGGTGGAATCGTCCCGCCACACACCGAACTGTCTCGTCACCTGGCCTCCCGTGCCGAGGTCGGCGAGATCCTGCGTGCCTCCGGTGTTCCCACCGCGGAGTTGCGTGCGGCGGTGATCATCGGTTCCGGGTCGGCGAGTTTCGAGATGCTGCGGTATCTGTCCGAACGCCTGCCCGCGATGGTCACCCCGCGGTGGGTTCACAACAGGATTCAGCCGATCGCTGTTCGAGACGTTCTGTATTACCTGGTGCGCGCCGCGGAATTGCCGGCCGAGGTCAACCGCGCCTTCGATATCGGCGGGCCCGACGTGATGACCTACCTGACCATGATGCGCGAATACGCCGTCGTGGCCGGGCTGAATCGTCGAGTCGTGTTGCCGGTTCCGGTGCTCACGCCGTGGCTGTCCGCGCAGTGGGTCAACCTGGTGACCCCGGTGCCCCGGGCGCTGGCCGTACCCCTCATCGAGTCGCTCGTCCACGAGGTCGTCTGTGGCGAGCACGACATCGCCGCGTACATCTCGGATCCCCCGGAGGGCCTCACCCGGTACGGACGCGCCGTGGAGCTGGCGCTGACCCGCATCCGCAACTCCGAGGTGCCCACCCGTTGGTCCGATGCCAGCACCTACGGCGCACCCTCCGATCCCTTACCCACCGATCCGGACTGGTCCGGCGGCTCCCTCTATGAGGACGTCCGCGAACATCACACCTCCGCGGATCCGGACACGGTGTGGGCGGTGATCGAATCCATCGGCGGTGAGAACGGCTGGTATTCGTTCCCGCTCGCCTGGTCGCTACGCGGCTGGATCGACCGGGTGGCCGGCGGTGTCGGGCTTCGCCGCGGCCGCAAACACCCGCGGCGCCTGCACTCCGGCGAGGCGTTGGACTGGTGGCGCGTCGAATACATCGACCGACCACACCTGCTGCGCCTTCGCGCCGAGATGCGAGTCCCGGGCCTGGCGTGGCTCGAGCTCGGTGTCGAACCCGCCCCGAACGGTGGTTCCCGATACCGCCAGCGCGCGATCTTTCAACCGCACGGACTCGCCGGACACCTGTATTGGAAAGCGATCAGCCCGTTCCACAGCGCCGTCTTCGGAGGCATGGTCCGAAACATCACGAGTACTGCGGAACGCACCCCCGACAGCGCGCCGACAGGGTGAGATTTCAGCGATTTCCTTCGGCTCGACTCGATCACCTCAGCCTTCGGTGGGGGCCAGTGCCCGTGCCCGGCTACCTCGCCGCGCCCACAACGCACGAGCCAGCGCCGAACCGGCGACGCGAGTCCGGCGCGCGTTGCTCACGGTCGCCCGCGCGGTGAACACCGCGAACTCGCTCTGTTCGATCCGGTCGAGAATCTCTGAATACAAGACGGCCGCGGTGGCAACGCACGGTCGCGATACCGGGTGCAGCAACGCGATTCCGGCATCGGCGTACCGGTACCAGTCTCGGGCGACGGCGTGTTGAGCGGCCAGCGCCGACCGCACTTCGGAGTCGGTGCGCCGATTGGTCCGGCACCACTGCAAGCGGGCGCGGTCCACACCGAAAGCAGCCAGCTCGTCGGCAGGCAGATACACCCGGCCACGGTCGAGGTCTTCGGCGACGTCGCGAAGGAAGTTGGTGAGCTGGAAGGCTTTTCCCAGCGCCGCCGCATAGGGCGCGGCATCGGATCGGGGGCCGATGGTGCCGAGCACCGGCAGTACCTGCAGGCCGATCACCGCTGCCGAACCGTGGATATAGCGATCCAGCGCGGTCCGATCCGGGTAGTCGGTCACCGTCAGATCCATCCGCATCGAGTCGAGGAAATCGTCGAACAGCGAGTGCTCGATCTCGTATCTGGCGGCGGTATCGGCGAGCGCGGCAAGGATCGGGTCGTCGTGGGTACCGCGAAAACTGTCGCGCATAGTCTTGGCCACCGCGTCCAGCCGTGCCGCCGCGGAACCGGTGGCGTCGCCGGTCGGGGGTTCGTCGACGATGTCGTCCGCCCATCGGGCAAAGCCGTAGAGCGCGTGGATCGCTGGGCGCTGGGCGGGCGCGAGCAGTCGGGTGGCGAGGAAGAATGTGCGCCCGTGTCGGGCGTTGAGCTCCCGGCACCTCTGATAGGACGCGCGCAACCCCGCGTCACGGATACCGGCGGCGTCGAGTTCGGTGCGAGTCATCGTCGTCGGTCCTTGGTCGCGGTGGAAAACGAAGACCGCGAGGTGGTCACGGTGCCGGTCACGCGGTCGGCGGCGAGACGACCCGACAACAGTGCCGTCGGCACGCCGACGCCGGGAACGGTGCCACAGCCGGCCAGCACCGCATTGGTCGCTCCGCGTGGCATGTTCGCGGGACGGAACGGACCGGTTTGGGCGAAGGTATGAGCGAGGGAGAACGGGGTTCCGGCCAGCATGCCCTGCCGTTGCCAATCGGCGGGGGTGTCCACATGCACGGTCGTGGACTTCGCGACGAAGCCCGGAACCAACCGGTTCTCGACGATCGCCGCGAGTTCCTCGCTGTAAGCGGTGGCACGGCGATCCCAGTCCAGATCCTTGCCGCGATACAGGTTGGGTACCGGAGCGAGAACGGTGAACAGGTCCTGCCCGTGCGGGGCGAGGGCAGGGTCGGTCGCGGTGGGCCGGGTGACCAGCAGCGACGGGTCCGCCATCAACTCTCCCCCATCGATCAGTTCGTCGAAGGTCTGTTTCCAGGCGGCACCGAAGACGAGGTTGTGATGTGCGGTCGGCACGCCGACGGGAAAGCCGACATGCATGACGACCGCGGACGGTGCCGGACGCCAGCTGATCGGACGCCGCGGAGAGCGATCGAGCAATTCGTACGCTGTGGCCAACTCGGTTGCCAAAACGACGGCGTCGCAGGGGATTCTGCGTCCCTTTTCGGTGAATACAGCAGTGATGCGTGAACCGTTCCGTTCCAGATCGTGGACGGTTTCGTCGTAGCAGAACCGCACACCGGCATCCACGGCAGCGGCGGCCAGGGCGTCCGGTAGCGCACGCATTCCGCCGCGCGGAAAGTACACACCGCCGACGGTGTCCATGTAGGAGATCACCGCGTACAACGCCAGGGCTCGCTGTGGCGACACACCCGCGTAGAGGGACTGGAAGGTGAACACCCGCCGCAGCCGTTCGTCGGTCAGGAAAGATCCGACCGCCCGATCGAGGCGACGAAAACCGCCCAACGCGATCAACCGCGCGAACGCCGGTGTGAGAAGTGAAAGCGGAGAGTCGGCGTTCGTGGCGATGAACCGATCGAATTCGACGCGGTACAACTCGCTCAACCACGCCCGCAGTCGGCGATACCCTTCGACTTCCTCGGGCCCGGCGAAAGCCGCGACCGATTCCTCCATCGCCGCGGCGTCGCTGTGAATATCCAGCCCGCTGCCGTCGGCGAAGTGCGCGCGGTAGGCAGGGATGACCGGCAGCAAGTCCAGCCGGGAGTCGAGACTCTCCCCCACCGCGGCGAGGGTGTCGGCGACGATGTCGGGCATGGTGAGTACCGACGGCCCGGTGTCGAGCAGAAGACCGTCGATATCGCGCCGCCCGGCTCGACCGCCTGCGACCGAGTCGCGCTCCACCACGGTGACACCGCGGCCGCGTCCCGCCAAGTGCAGCGCGGCGGCCAGACCAGCCAGACCGGCCCCGACGACGACAACCTCATCGGTTCTTCCCGGTATCGTTCGCATCTGTACCTTCCAGTCGGACTTCTCGATGGCCCGCGGGCCGGTCAGGACGTACGGTCGGTGCACAACAGCGCCATTCGGTGCAGCGCGTCGGCCACCGACGGTTCGAGGTCGGCGCGGTCGAGAAGCCCACGCGCGTGTTCGACTCGGTCGCGGATCATCCGCTCGGCGCACTGCCGCGCGCCGCTGTCGACGATCACCGCCTGTGCGAAGGCGACGCCCTGCTCTTCGATCAGCTCTTCCCGCCAGAGGCCTCGCAGCCGGGCGCGGTCCGACGGCCCGGCGAGCTGATCGGCCAGTGCGATCAGCGTGGTCGCCTTGCGTTCTCGGATATCGTCACCGGAAGGCTTTCCCGTGGTCGACGGGTCGCCGAAGACGCCGAGCAGGTCGTCGCGAAGCTGGAATGCTTCTCCGACCAGTACGCCGTAGGCGCCGAGGACATCCATCACGGTGTCGTCGCAGTCGGCCATCGCCGCACCGAGTTCCAGGGGTCGGCGCACGGTGTAGTTGCCGGATTTACGGCGTGCGATGTCCATCACCGCGGTCAAGGACGGAAAGTGGTTCGCGTCGTTGGACAGGTCCGCGAGCTGACCTACTGCCAGTTCGCTGCGCATCGCGTCGTAGCGTGGCCATGCCCGATCCAACGCGGCGGTACCGACGCCACTTTCGCGCAACATGCGCTCGGCCCACACCAAGTACAGGTCGGCGAGGAGGATCGCCGCGGATTCGCCGAATCGGGCCGCCGATCCCGACAACCCCTGCTCGGTATGCCACGCGGCCAGCCGCAGATGGGTCGACTGTCGTCCCCGTCTGACACGGGACTCGTCCATCACGTCGTCTTGCACGAGCGCGAACGCGTGCAGCAGTTCCACACTTGCGGCCGCGCGCAGCGCTGGTTCGGACTCGCCGCCACCACACAGCCAACCGAGATAGACGAACACCGACCGCACGCACTTGCCACCCGACGCGAAGTCCACCATCAGCCGACCTGGCAGCGAGAACCCCGCCGGGTCCAATTCCGCCGCGCAACGCGACCGGACGAACTCATCGACGTGATCGCGGACCGATCTCTGTGTCTGCGCGAGCCACCGTTCGAACTGTGTCGAGCCGTCGTCGGTGGAGAGTCCGCGAGGTCCGGCTGCGGTCGCAGCTCGCTCTGCATTCACGCCACGATTGTGACACCGTTTTTCCAAAAATGCATCGTTTGTGCGTCGATTGATGCCGCGCCGGCTCTGCCTCGCCGTGGCACCGATCCTCGAAGACTGACCTTGCCCCCGATGACGCCGATGTTGCCGACCGCGCACTCGGTGGAAGCCCGGCCCCGGCGTGAATGATCCGGGGCCTGAGCAGGTTTCGAACTTCAGTCGGTCTCGACGTCGTACATGCCCGGCGTGTAGGAGCCGCCCTGCTGCCGCAAGATCACGCCGAGCCGATTGGCCGCGTTGATCTGGGCGACCAGCGCCACCAGCGCCGCGATCTGATCGTCGTCGTAGTGCTCGCGCACGCGATCCCAGGTCTCGTCGGTGACGCCTCGATGGGCGTCGGCGATCCGGGTGCCCTCCTCGGCCAGCGCGAGCGCGGCCCGCTCCGCCGGGGAGTACACCGAGGCTTCGCGCCACGCCGCCACCAAGTTGATCCGCACCGCGGATTCACCGGCGTGTGCCAGGTCCTTGCTGTGCACATCGGTGCACCAGCCGCAGCCGTTGATCTGGCTGACGCGCAGCGTGACCAGGTCCTGGGTCGCCTTCGGCAGCGTCGAGCGGATGACGACCATGCTCGCGTTGGCGAATCGCTTGGCGTACTTCGCACCGAGCTCGTTGTTCGTCAGGGTGAATCGGGGTTCCATGTCGTCTCCTCATGTCGTGTCCTGTGGGAACGGACATGGAGATGCCGGCGCCGCGCGTTCCGTGACGGCCCGCGCAGTATGATTCAGCCCACATGGCACCGCTGTCACGTCGCGACCGCCAGCGGCATCTGATGGGGAGACCGGACCCCACAGAGAGGAGCGAACGTGGCACCCACGTCGCCGACCGCACCCGATACCGGGCCCGCCACCGAGGTGTTCATCAGGCATCGCAACCTGCTGTTCACCGTCGCCTACGAGATGCTCGGCTCGGCCGCGGACGCCGAGGACGTGCTGCAGGAGACCTGGCTGCGCTGGGTCGGCGTGGACCTGTCCGAGGTGCTCGATCACCGCGCCTATCTGGTCCGGATCACCACGCGTGAGGCGCTCATGCGCATGCGGACGCTCGGGCGACGACGGGAGTCCTATGTGGGGCCGTGGCTGCCGGAACCGCTGCTCACCACCCCCGATGTGGCCGCCGATGTCGAATTCGCCGAAAGCGTCTCGCTGGCCATGCTTCTCGTGCTCGAGACCCTGGCGCCGACCGAACGGGCCGTGTTCGTCCTGCGTGAGGTCTTCGACCTGCCCTACGCCGAGATCGCCGCCGCCGTCGACAAGAACACGGCCACCGTCCGCCAGATCGCACATCGAGCCCGCGCCCACGTCGCGGACCGCCGCCCACGCGGCGTGGTCTCGGCAACGGATTCGCGAGCGGCGATCGATGCGTTCCGGCGCGCGATCGAAACCGGTGACCTGCAAGGCCTGCTCGACGTTCTCGCGCCCGACGTCGTATTCCTCGGCGATGGCGGCGGCGTCGTCGCGGCGGCCCTGGCACCCGTCGTCGGTGCGGCCGCCGTGGCCGAACTGCTGGCAGGCAGTCTGCCCAGGATCGGCGCCACCATGACCGTGACCGCGGTGCAGGCCAACGGTCACCCAGCCCTGGTCCTGCGTCGCGGCGACGCGATCGACACGGTCGTCGCGGTGCGCGTGGACAACGGTCGGGTCACCGGGCTCTACGCGGTGCGCAACCCGGACAAGCTGGCCCGCATCGACCAGGTTACCGCCCTGCGGCACTGAGTTCAGCGAGCCGGTTCTGCGTTCCCTCCGTCCAACCGTTCAGTCGGGGAAACCCGCGGGATCGACGAGCAGTCGCTTGAGCACTTTGCCGGTTTCCCCGCGGGGCAGTGAGTTGAGGAAAGTGACGTCGCGCGGGACCGAGAAGCGGCTGAGCCGGTTGCGGATGTAGGTGCGCACCATGCCCGAATCCAGGCTGGAGCCTTCCTGTTTGACGAGGAATGCGGCCAATCGCTGACCGAATTCACGGTCGGGTACCCCGACCACCGCGACGTCGCTGACCTGCGGCAGATACGACAGAGCCTCTTCGACCGGACGTGGGAAGACGTTCTCGCCGCCGGAGATGATCATCTCGTCGTCGCGTCCGGCCACGAACAGTCTGCCCTCCGCGTCGAGATAGCCCAGATCACCGGTGTTCAGCATGCCGTCGGCCTCCTCGGGCGGAGTGTCGTTGACGTAGCCGTCGAACAGCATGTGGTTGCCGACGAAGATCCGGCCGGTCACCCCAATCGGCACCGGCTGGTTGTCGGCGCCGAGGATCGCGATCCGGGTTCCCAGCGGCGGACGACCCGCCGTGGTCGGGGCGGCACGAAGGTCCTCGGGCGCTGCCACGCTCGCCCAGGAGACCTCGGTGGAACCGTAGAGGTTGTAGAGCACATCACCGTAGTCCGCGAGGAAGCGATCGACGGTCGCCGCGACGAGTGGAGCACCACAACTGACGACATGACGCAGACTGCTCAGGTCGTGGCGAGCGCGCACCGCGGCGGGCAGGTCGACCATGCGCTGGATCATGGTCGGCACCGCGATGAGGGTGTTCACCCGGTGTTCGGCGACCTGACGAAGGCATTCCTCGGCATCGAATCCTTGCGCGAGCACCACGGTGGCCCGCACTGCGGTGCTCAATTGCAGTGCCGAGAGTCCCCACGTGTGGAACAGCGGTGCGGGGATCATCATCGTGCTGCCCACGTGGATCGGGATTCGCGACAGGAGCGCGACCAGGGTGTCGAATCCCTTCGGATGCGGTCGTCTCGCACCCTTCGGCGTGCCGCTGGTTCCCGACGTGAGCACGATCTGACGCCCGGGCACCGTGGGGACCGGAAAAGTCGTGTTACCCATGGCGATCAGATCCTCGATGGTGATCCGGCCCGGGTCCGCGGGCAGGTCGTCGGTGACGAAGCGCGGCACGCCGTTGTGCAGATACTGCACGAGGTGCTCGAGGTCGGTGTCGACGAACAACGCCGAAAGCCGGTGACGCTGCACGATCTCTTCGATCCGCCTGCCCGACAGGCCGGCGTTCAGCAGTGCGACGTCCACACCGAGCTTGCCAGCCGAGACCATCGTCTCGACCATGCCGCAGTGGTTGGCGGCGAGCAATCCGATCGCGTCGCCCGCGCGCAATCCGACCTCGTACATGGCGCCGGCCAGCGCGGTGGTGCGCTTGTCGGTTTCGGCGAATGTGGCCGTGCTGACGGTGTCGATCAGGGCGAGCTGGTCGGGACTGTGCGCGGCGCCCGCCGCGTAACCGCCCGCCAGGTTGAAACCCCACCGGTACAAGGACCGCAGTTGTCGGGCCGAGGTCACCGGCGGCGCGACCAGTCCGGAATTCACCACCCAGCGCACGAGTTCGGACTTGCGGCGGATCGGCGCCCGGTCGCCGTTTCCCACCACCGATGTGTGCGCCCCACGCACCACATCGACGGCACGCCGCAACCCGGCCCTGATCCACCGGACGGTCTCGGCGTCGCGCGCCTCCGCCAGCGCCGGATGCAGCCGCGGCGCGGCGAAGGCGGTGACGCTCACGCTGGTTCGCTGCTGGTCACCGGCGAGCCGGATCAGCGCGAAACTGCCCGTCTCCGGGTTGTGCAGTTCGAAGCTCTCGTACCAGCGACCGATCCGCAAGGCCAGCTCGATGGTTCGCACGCCGACATCCGCGTCGCCGATGCGGACCTGCCACCTCGTGTCTCCTTCGGTGCCGGTCAGCCGCTGGCATCCTCCGATGCCGGACCACAGCCGCGGATAGCTCTGCGGTTCCAGCAGCACCTCCCACAACGCCTGCCTCGCGACGGCGAAGTCCACGGTCACATCCACGACATCACTCGACATCTCTGCGCCTCTCTCGGCCCGGCCACGCTGCCGGGAAGTGCCCACGCATCCCGGCCACTGTGCCGCGGACGGCGCCTATCGTCAGGCACTGCACCAGAAGTCATGGTCGCGCACCGGCGCGTGGCCGAACGAGGATTCTCCGGATACTTGACGGTTTACCGAAGAACACGCGCACCAGCTGTGAACACTGCCAATAGTCGGCCGATCCGAAACGGTGTCAGCTCGCGCGTGTGCCGGGGACTTCGGCGGTTTTCGTGCTGCGGTGTGCCCGGATCAGCAGGGCCGCGCGGAGATAGCACAGGCCGGTGATGTCGTTGAGGTCGAATCCGGTCATCTGGGTGATCCGCTTGAGCCGATAATCGACGGTATTTGTGTGGATGAACATTTTTCGCGCGGTGCGCGCACGTTGCATATTCGTCGCCAAATACACCTCGAGGGTTTGCATCAATTCAGGATGCGGTTCGAGGGAATCGAGGACAGAACTCAGATAGTCACGGGCGGGCCCCGGACGGGTGAGCTGATATTCGAATGCCAATTCGTGCGGGCGGTACACCTTGCTCGGCCCGCCGAGGCGGTGCACTATTTCGATGAGCTCGTGGACCTCTTCGGCAGCGCGCGGGATCTCCGTCGGCGCCGCCGTCGTCACGACCGCACGGAGCGGTACCTGGGCGGCCGCGGACAGGCGTGTCACCAGGTCGTCGAGGTCTGCTCCGGCGAACTCGGAGGCAGGCAGCAGCAGTGTGCCGCCGTCCACGCTGAGCAGCGAGAGCGCCTTGCCGTCGCATCGGTCGGCGAGTTCGGCTTGGACTCGGCGCAGCTTGCGTCGGGCGACTACTTTCGCGTTCAACCCCGGCTCGGATTCCTTTGCGTGGGGTGGAAGTTCGAGCGCCATGACGTGATACTCGGTGTCGATCTCGATGCCACATTCCCTGGCCATCGTCGCGGTGTTCTGGCCGCCGAGTAGCGCGGAGGTGAGCGTGTGCACGGCGGTATGGTGCTCGCTGACGACAGCACGCAGTTCCCGCACATACGCCGCCGACACCGCGGCGGTGATCATGTCCTGGGCGTCCATCAGGCGCCGTACCACGCCGACCATGGTGTCGTAATCATGGTTGGTGACATTGGTGATGATGAGGTCGAAGCCGAGTTTGAAGCCCTCGTACACGGCGTGGTGGATGGTGTCGATCGGAATGCCCTCGCGTGCCCAGTCGGCGGCGGCGGCCTGCACGCGCTCCACCCGGCCGGGCAGATCTCGGCCGTCGAGCATGCTGCGGGTGAGTTCCAGGCAGATTCTGGTGACGGTGGTGATATCGCCGTCGAGCGCTTCACCGGGCAGTGTGCCGCAGGGGACGACGTTTTCGATGAAATGGACGACCATCTGTCGCGAGATCGCGCGCACATCGCTCAGGGGCGTCGAGACCGGGCGGCCCGCGGCGGTCAAGAACGGTTCGACGGAGGTCGTAACAGCCATGGTGAATCCTTCCCACCCGAGTTCGTAGTTACCGGGTACGGGCAGGTGCGGGCGCCCCGACGCTCGCCCACACCCGCCGCACGGTCTGGCAGGTCAGAGGCAGAAGCTCACTTCCAGCGGCCCCAGCGGCAGCGGCAGGCAGACCTCGACCGAACCCGAAACAGGTGCGGGCGCGGCGGCGGTTGCGGTGCCCGCGCTCAGCGCGGCGGCCGACATGACGAGCGCGGCAACGGCGAGCGGGCGGCTGATTTTGGCGTTCATATGTACTTCCTCGATTGTGCTCGTGAACATCCCATCCTCGGGACATCTCGATCAGATCACGACGACTCCCGGATCTCATTCGTCCGGCCGAGGTTTTGACGTTCCCATTTGGCTCGCCGCACAATCCTCGGAGGAATCCACAACAAATGGTGACGGCCGTTTCCGCCCCACATCGGGTATGTATGCGGACGCCGCCACCACGGCGGCTCAGGCCCTCGGTAACCCCAGCTGCGCACAGGCCAGCAGCGCCACCTCGATGTCGAGTCGGTGCTCGGCGAGCGGATGCCCGAGCACCTCCTCGGCTTTGCGCACCCGATAGTGCACGGTGTTCTTGTGGACGTGCAGACGCGCGGCGGCATCGGTGTAACTGCCTCGCGCGTCGAGGAATACGCGCACCGTCTCCCGGAGCCTGGCCGCCGTCTCGTCGGTGCCCATCAATCCACCGAGCACGCGCCCCGCCCAGGCCTGGACGCGCGACACGTCGTCGGCGAGCAGCCCGGTCAGCGCCACGTCGGCGTAGGCGAGTACGCCGCGCGATCGGGCGGCCACCGCCACCGAGCGAGCCCGCTGCGCGTCGTGGAAACTCTGCCGGAAACCCGCGAGCCCCGTCGCGGGATCCCCCACGGCCATCGACAGAATCGGTGTCGCGCGCAGCTCGCGGGCCAGCCGCGCGGTGTCCAGCACGGGCCTGCCGGTCGAAGCCAGCCACACCCAGCGGGTGTGCTCGTCGATCTCGACCGTCATGGGTGAACGGGCCGACACCGCGGCCAGCACCTGGATGCCGGCTCGCAACACAGGCCCCGGGTCGGCGGTTCCCGGCGGTGTCCACAGCAACACGAACTGGTGCCAGCCGCGCAGCGACGCCGACAGCATCTGCTCCGCGGAGGCCAGATCCAGCTCCTCGGCGTCGAGCACCGCGCGGACCTGGGCAGCGCGGGCGGCGTCGGTGCGCGCGTCCCAGCGGCGTCGCTCCGTGCCGTAGATATCGATCAGCCCCTCGATGACCTGGTCGATGTAGCTGTTGACGAGCTCGGCGATGCGCGCCGCGGCGGCCAGCGCCACTTCGGTGGGCGGCGCCAACTCGGTCAGCAGCCTGATCGTTTGCTGCACGAACATGTGCTCGCCGAGGCGATAGGCCCGCAGCAGCGCCTCCAGCGACAGATCGTGCTGGGCGAAACGGCGGGCGTACTCGGCGGCGGCGGGCGGCACGGTGATGTCGCCGAGCCCGATGCCGAGGGTGAGCATGTCGATGATGGCGGTGAGGTTCGACTCGGTACTGGCGACCATGAGTCCGCGGATCTCGTCATCGTGACGGAACTCCGGGATGGTGTCGGCGAACATCGTGGTCATCGCGGGGGTGAGCCGGTCCAGATCCGCCTTGATCCGGCCCGCCACCTCGCGGACGAGAGCGTCGTATTCGGGGGCCATGGGCGCCGACACTACCCCGCGTGCACCCGCCCACCAGGCTGTTTGTACCCGTGGCACAACGGGGACTCGCAACGCTGGTCTCCCGGCCCGTAGCCGCCGCCGAGACCGGTCCCTACGGTGATTGATGTAACTCAGATCACAATCAGCCTCGTGAGGAATCATGCGACAGATCGTCGAATTACCCACCACCCGAGCGGTTTCCGCGCCGGACGCGCCGTGCCTGGCCGACGACACCACCGCGCTGACGAACGCGCAGTTCCGGGAGCGGGTGCACGGCGCCGCCTCGGTGCTGCGTCAGGCGGGCGTGCGCGCGGGTGACGTGGTCGCGGTGGTGCTGCCCAACCGCGTCGACCTCGTGGTCGTGTTGTTCGCCGCCTGGCAGCTCGGTGCGGCGGTGACACCGGTGAACCCGGGGCTGACCGACGACGACATCAGCTTTCAGATCGCCGATTCGCGAGCACTGGTGGTCGTCGGTGACCCCGGCCGAGCGGGGACCACCCTCGACGTGGCCGAACTGGCGCATTCCGCAGGCCCGGTCGCGGCCGTGGCCCCTCGCGACGGTCTGGCGCTGATCATCTACACCAGTGGTACCACCGGCCGCCCCAAGGGTGTGCTGCTCGGCCACGACAACCTTGCCGCCATGTGCGCGATGGTCATCGGCGCGCTCGGCTTGGACGACACCGACCACAGTCTGCTGATCCTGCCCCTGTTCCACGTCAACGGGATCGTGGTCAGCGTGCTGTCGCCGCTGCTGGCCGGTGGACACACCACGATTGCCGGGAAGTTCTCCGCGACCGGCTTCTTCGACCTGGTCGAGCGGGTCCGCCCGACCTACTTCTCCGGCGTGCCCGCCATCTACGCCATGCTGGTTGCCCAGCCCGCCGAGCTGTGTCCCGACACCTCCTCGCTGCGGCTGGCGATCTGCGGCGCGGCACCCATACCCGCAGAACTCGTCGCCCGGTTCGAGGACCGCTTCGGTGTTCCGGTCGTGGAGGGCTACGGGCTGTCCGAGGGCACGTGCGCCTCGACACTGAATCCGGCGTCGGGACAACGCAAGCCGGGCACGGTCGGTCTGCCGCTGCCGGGTCAGATTGTGCAGGTCGTCGACCTCGACGGCATCGCGCAGCCCGCCGGGGAACGCGGTGAAGTGGTGATCAGCGGACCGAATGTCATGCGCGGCTACCTCGGCAAGCCCGAGGAGACGGCGAAGACGGTGATCGATGGCCGGCTGCACACCGGTGATATCGGCTATTTCGACCCCGACGGCTATCTGGTCCTCGTCGACCGGATCAAGGACATGATCATCCGTGGTGGGGAGAACCTCTACCCGAAGGAGATCGAGAACGCGCTCTACACCCATCCGTCCGTGCACGAGGCGGCGGTGGTCGGAGCGCCCGATCCGGTACTCGGGGAGGTGCCGGTCGCGCACGTGGTGACCACCGGCGCCGTGACCGCCGCCGAACTCACCGAGCACTGCCGCGCGCGCCTGGCCGCGTTCAAGGTGCCCGCGGCGATCGTGCTGACCACCGAACTGCCGCGCAATCCCGTCGGCAAGATCGACAAGAACCGGCTCCGCGCGGTCGCGACGACCGTCTGAAAGCACTCCACCGGAAGGTAATTCGGAATTCGAGACAATTCCGGTCGCGGTCGCGCGCGCCCGGAACACGACAAGAAAGGCATGAGAACAATGGGGTTCAAAACAGGTGATTTTCCCCCGGTGGATACGGAGACATTTCTCGATCTGCCACTGCGCGACCGTGTGCGCACCCTGGCCCTGCACTGGGTCGAATACGGCTTCGGCACACCGAAGATGATCCACACCGTCTATGTGCTGAAACTGCTGGTGCTCTACATGTTCGGCGGTGTCCTGGTGTCGACGCTGACCTCGGGAACCGGCCCGTTCTGGGACATCGGCGCCTGGTGGGATCAGCCGATCGTCTACCAGAAGCTGGTGGTGTGGACTGTCCTGCTCGAGGCGATCGGCGTGGCCGGGTCCTGGGGTCCGCTGGCGGGCAAATTCAAGCCGATGACCGGTGGCGTGCTGTTCTTCGCCCGGCCGGGGACCATTCGGCTACGACCGTGGCGGCGGGTGCCGTTCACCGCGGGCAACACCCGCACACCCCTGGATGTCGCGCTGTACCTCGGCTTCCTCGCGACCCTCGGGCTCGCGCTGCTGTCGCCGGGACGTACATCGCAGTCGCTGCTGGAACGCCTGCCCGACAACACTTCCGGGCTGATCAGCCCCGCGCTGCTCATCGTCGCGATCGCGCTGTACATCCTGTGCGGGCTGCGGGACAAGACGATCTTCCTGGCCGCGCGTGGTGAGCAATATCTGCCCGCGCTGGTGTTCTTCGCCCTGCTGCCGTTCACCGACATGATCATCGCCGCCAAGCTGCTGATCGTGATCGTGTGGGTCGGTGCCGGTGCGTCGAAGTTCGGCAAGCACTTCGCCAATGTCGTGCCGCCGATGGTGTCCAACAGCCCTTCCGTGCCGTTCCGATCGGTCAAGCGAGCCCACTACCGCGACTTCCCGCACGACATCCGCCCCTCCAGGCTTGCGGCGTTCATGGCGCACGTCGGCGGCACAACCGTCGAGGTGGTCACCCCGATCGTGCTGCTGTTCTCCACCAACCACTGGCTCACCCTGGCCGGCGTGGCGATGATGGTCGTGTTCCACCTGTTCATCACCTCCACCTTTCCGCTGGCGGTGCCGCTGGAATGGAACATCCTGTTCGCCTATCTGACGGTGTTCCTGTTCCTCGGCTACCCGAACGGCGAAGGATACGCGGTGTTCGACATGTCGTCGCCGTGGCTGACCCTGGCGATCGTCGTGGGGCTGGCGTTCTTCCCGATCGTCGGGAACCTGCGCCCGGACCTGGTGTCGTTCCTGCCGTCGATGCGTCAGTACGCGGGCAACTGGGCCTCGGCGCTGTGGGCCTTCGCGCCCGGAGCGGAGCAGAAGCTGAACACCATCGAGCACCGGCCCACGCTCAACCAGCTCGAACAGCTCCGGGCCATGGGTTACGAGCCTGCCGTCGCCGAGATCACGATGCAGCAGACCATCGGCTGGCGCTCCATGCACAGTCAGGGCCGCGGCCTGTTCTCCTTGCTGTACAAGCACATTCCCGATATCGACCGCTGGACCGTGCGCGAAGCCGAGTTCGCCTGCAACTCGCTGATCGGCTTCAACTTCGGCGACGGGCACCTGCACAATCTCGACCTGATCGAGGCGATCCAGCAACGGGTCGGGTTCGCGCCCGGAGAATGGATCGTGGTCTGGGTCGAATCGCAGCCCGTCCACAAACCCACCCAGGAGTACATGGTGATCGACGCTGCCGTCGGCGTGATCGAGCGGGGCACCTGGCTGGTCGCCGACGCGGTCGAGGCACTGCCCTGGCTGCCCGGTGGTCCCATCCCCCATCAGGTGACCTGGCGACGCGAAGACGTCGACACCCCGGTCGTGTCGCACCGACCGGACACCACCGTCCAGCCCGCCGAATAGCCCGGAAACCGCAGACAGACAGGACGAGTCGATGAAGACGGCGACCGTGGTCGGCAGCGGCCCCAACGGGCTGGCGGCGGCGATCACCCTGGCCCGGGCGGGCCTGGAAGTGACAGTGCTGGAAGCGGCCGACACCGTCGGCGGCGGCACCCGCTCCCACGAGGCGATCGTGCCCGGCCTGCTGCACGACCACTGCTCGGCCATCCATCCGATGGCCGTCGGCTCGCCCTTCCTGCGTACCATCGACGTGGAACGGTACGGATTGCGGTGGGCGCACGCCGAATTGGACTGCGTGCACCCCCTCGACGACGGCAGCGCGGGGGTGCTGCACCGCTCGGTCTCCGACACTGCCGTTGGGTTGGGCGCCGACGAGCAACTATGGCGGAGGCTGTTCGAGGGCCCGGTGGCCGGCTACGACCACACCAGCGCGGACATCATGCGGCCACTGCTACGCATCCCGCGGCATCCGATCCGGCTGGCCCGCTTCGGGATTCCCGCGACGCTGCCCGCCACGTTCCTGGCACGGGCCTTCCGCACCGAGCAGGGTCGGGCGCTGTTCGGCGGTATCGCCGCGCACGCCTTCCACCCGCTGCACCGGCCGCTGAGTGCCAGTATCGGTCTCGGGATCCTTACCGCGGGCCACCGATACGGGTGGGCGGTGGCGGTCGGGGGCTCTCAGCGCATCGCCGACGCCATGGTCGCGGTCCTCGGTGACCACGGCGGCAAGATCGAAACCGGTGTCCGGGTGTGCTCGACGGCGGACCTCCCGCCTTCGGATATCACGATCTGGGATCTCGCGCCGACCGCGGTCGCCGAGATCCTGGGCGACCGGCTGCCCGCCCGTGTCGCCCGCGCCTACCGCCGATTCCGTTATGGGCCGGGCGCTTTCAAAGTGGACTTCGCTGCCGAGGGCGGTATCCCGTGGACCGCGCCCGCCGCGCGACGGGCGGGCACGGTGCATCTGGGTGGCGACTTCGCCGAGATCGCCGTGGCCGAACGCGACATCCACGCGGGCCGGATGCCCCAGCGTCCCTTCGTCCTGGTCGGTCAGCAGTATCTGGCCGACCCCGGCCGCTCGGTCGGTGACATCCACCCCGTGTGGACCTACGCACACGTGCCCAACGGCTACACCGGTGACGCCACCGAGGCGATCATCGCCCAGCTCGAACGCTTCGCCCCCGGCTTCCGCGACCGGGTGATCGGCATGTCGGTCCACAGCACGACCGAATTCGCCGCGGGCAACCCGAATTTCGTCGGCGGCAACATCATGACCGGCGCCAAGGACATCCCGCAGCTGGTCTTCGGCCCGCGAAAGACCCTCCAGCCCTACGACATCGGCGTCCCGGGCCACTACCTGTGCTCGGCGGCGACGCCACCGGGCCCGGGCGCCCACGGCATGTGTGGCGCGAACGCCGCCCAGCGAGCGCTGCAGAACGCGCACTCCTCACGGTGGCGATGATCAGGGGCGTACGCGGGAAGTAGCTCAATACACCGCGCGTCGGACCGAGTCGAGTCGGTGCACGGTGAGGGCGGCCGCGAGCATGCGGGATTCCCGGGGGACGGTGGGGTCGAGGCCGGTGAGTTCGGCGATGCGGTGCAGTCGGTAGGTGAAGGTGTTGGGATGGACGTGGAGGCGGCGCGAGGCTGTTTTGCGGTCGGCACCGTAGTGCAGATGGGCTTCCAGCGCGTCGAGCAGGTGCGGGCTCGCCAACAACGGAATCACGCGTTGCGCCAATCTCGCTCGCGCGGGGCCCGGGCGCGTGAGCTGATACTCCAGCAGCAGATCGTCGAGCCGGTAGCAGCCACCCGGTCTGCCGCGCAGGCGCGCCAATTCGGTCAGTTCGATGGCGTCTTCGGCGGCGGCCGGAATATCCGCACGGCTGATGGCGGGGAGTTCGGCCAGATACACGGTGACACCGAATTGCTCCGACAGTCGTGCGGCGAGTCGGTCGAACCGCTGGGCTTCGAGGGTGCCGGTCTCGGAGCTGTCGCTCACCAACGCGATGCCACTCTTCCCGTCGAAAGTGGCGGGGGTGGTGGTACCGGTGATGTCGTCGAGTGCGTGCTGTAGCACCCGGATCCTGCGCCGGGCCACCAGATTCGCGGCGCTGCCGGACAGCGACGGTTCGTTCAGGTGTATCGCCAAGACGGTGTAGTGATCGGCGAGAACAGTATCCGCGCGTGCCGCGAGTTCCTCGGCGGGCAGGCCACGAACCAGTGCCGAACACAGTTCGCGACGCGCCTCCCGCTCGGCGTGATAGATCGACCGCTCGACCTCGGTATACGCCTCCACTACCGTCAGATTGATATCGCGGAGCAGATCCAGAAGCCTGCCGAATGCCACCAGGAACTGGTCCATCTCGTCCGGTTCGACCAACGCCGATGCCTCGGCGAGCAACGACTTCGCCGACGCGTGGATCGCGGCGATGAGCATTCGCAGCGGCAGCCGGTCCTCGGCGTGCCGTTCGGCGACGGGTCCGACGAATACCGCCACCTCGGCCTGACTGAAGTCACGGCCTGCGGCGAGGGCCTCCAAAACCGCACGGCCACAGGTCAGGATCGTCGGCAGCACCTCCGCGGTGAAGTGGTCGGCGGGTAGGTCGGCGGGCGTGGTCGCACCGAGACCTTCCGCGAGCATGCGCTCGGAGATCTGCGGCCATCGAGCGAGCATGCGGGCGGTCAGAGCGGGTCGCACGGAAACAGGCTTTTCGACGAGCATGCCCCGATTGTGTTCCGAAGACAGGCCGACGGTGGTAGGTCCGGTCGAATACACCCAAACCCTGGCGTCCGCACCAATTTCGTCGCCGCCATCTCGGCGCACGAGGCAACGAACGTCGCCGACTACAACGTGTTACCGCTCGTTATCGTCGCTCAGTGGAGTGACGGCGCAGTCGTGTGCACGTCAAACTTTCGTGACCCTACTCGCGGAGATGCGGCTTATACCAACGATGATCATGTTCGACACCAGTGCCATACCCCTCGCGCCACCCGCGCAGATCTCGCGGGCGACGCAGCGGATCGTCGACGGAGTTCTGCACGCGATTCGCCCGCACAGTGCGCACGGCGATGTCCTGCGTGACGAAATACACGCCGTTGTCAGGCAGTGCCTCGAATTGGTGAGCGGTGCGCGCGAACACGATGTACCCGCGGCACTCCGCCCCGCTGCCGCACGGTGGGCGACCACCGGTGTTCCCATCGAAACCGTCCACCGGCTCGTGCGGACAGGATTCCGCGTTCACCTCGACGACCACATCTCGAATCCGCCGTACCGAAAGAACCTCGGCGATGTCGCCAAGATCATGGAGGCAATGCAGACGGTCGACGCGACGATCTACCGGGTCTATCTCGAGGTCGATCGGTTCGTCTCCGATCACCACGGTCGGCAGTCAGTCGCCCGTGCCCTGCTGAGCGGGCGAAACGCATCCGCGGTCGCCCGTGAACACGGAGTACCGCTCACCGAGCGGTACATCGTCTTGTCGGTGGCCGCCCACTCGTCCGGGCATGGAGCCCTTTCCCCCGGCAATTTCGTCGAGATGCTGGAAAATACTCTCGCACAACCCGTTTCCGCACTACACAGCACGCTCGGTGGCACCGTCTTGATTCACGGCACGCCGGATACCGAGACAATTCGGCACATGCTCACGCGGACATCGCTGATCGTGAGCGCGATCGAGGCAGCGCGTGACGACATTCCGGCGGCCACCGAAATCGGCCACGAATTGCTCGACGTCGTGCGCAGACTCCGCAAACGACCGGGCCTCTACCACTTCGACGATCTCGCGGTCGAATATCAGCTGACTCGCCCCGGCCCCGGCCGCGATCGCCTCGAAGCCGCGCTCGATGCGGTTGCGCTGGATCCCGAGCTGGTGGCTACGCTGCGGGTCCATCTGAACAACGGACTGCATCGTCGGCTCACCGCACGCGAGATGCACATCCACGAGAACACCGTCGACTATCGGCTTCGCCGGATCTACCGACTCGCCGGACTCGACCCTCGCAGCCCGGAGCTCATCACGAGACTGAGAGCAGCCCTGACCGTGCGCGAGTACATGCAGGCCGCACGTTCCCACCGCGCGGACGAAGCTGACGGACCAGGCTCCTGATCTGCACCGAGGGGTGCCCCGGCGTGGTGGTTCCATCGCCGCCGAAGATCTGGTTCGGAGGAGCTATCTCGGATTCAGCGCGCCTCGAGAGGCGTGGTCGCACCTATGACGGACAGCAGCTGAAGTTTCTCGTAGCTTTCGCTTCCTGGTACCGCTGTGTAGACGAGCAATAGATTCGATTGGTCTGGGTCCAGAAGGATTTGACAGTTCAGTTCCAGTGGTCCGACGGTCGGGTGTAGGTATCGCTTGACCGCTCGTGGTTTGATGCCGACCTCGTGGTGTTTCCACAGGGTGCGGAACTGCTCGCTTTCGGTGGTGAGCAACTCCGCGAGGTGGGCAGCTTTGGACGTCGGCCCGCGAAGGGCGAGCACTCCCCGAAGACCCGAGGCATACATTCTCGACAAGAACTCGTGGTCCTCGGCAGGATATAGGGCACGGGCCGTTGGATCGGTGAACCATCTGTATCCGATGCTGCGCGACGGTCCGGTGTATCGAGTCAGGTCGCCTACGAGCGCGACACCGAGCGGGGTCTGGCGCAACGTTTCACCGAGTTCGGTGACGATCTCGGCCGGAGTGTCGTCGGTCAGTCTGTCGAAGATCCGCATCATGCCCGGACTGATGAACTCGCTGTCGCCGTCTCGGCTCGGCGGCTGGTGCCCGGCTAGGCGGAAGAGATGGTCGCGCTCGTCCCGCGACAAGTGCAGGCCCTGCGCGATGGATGCGATCATCTGCTCGGAAGGCTGCGGGCCGCTTGCTCTTTCGAGACGCGCGAAATAGTCCGGGGACATGTGGCACAGCGTCGCGACCTCTTCACGCCGCAACCCACGAGTTCGACGACGACTGCCACGCGGGAGACCGACATCTTCGGGCTGCAATGCCTGCCGTCGGCCAAGGAGGAACTCCGCGAGTCCCGCTCGATCGATCATCTGTACATCCTCCCCCTTCTCCACCCGGACGCGGTCTCTCAGCCACTGATCGTCGAGTCCTGGATAAGTTCCCCAGCGAGCGGAAGGCTCGTCCTGAGGTACCGAAACGGTGCATAACGCAGGTCGACATCAGGAGTAGCCCATGGTGCGCGAAAACTACGACATCGCGATCCCCGACCTTTCCGGTATACGAGCGGTCGTGACGGGAGGAAGCGATGGCATCGGACTCGGTATCGCGACGATGCTCGCCGGCGCGGGCGCCGAAGTCGTCCTGCCCGTCCGCAATCGCCGCAAAGGCGAAGCGGCCATTGCGAAGATCCGCGAGCAGCACCCTGAGGCGATACTTGTTCTGCGCGATCTGGACCTGTCTTCGCTGGCGTCGATCGCGGCGCTCGGCGAGCAGTTGCGTGCCGACGGTTCACCGATCCATCTCCTGGTGAACAACGCGGGCGTCATGACCCCGCCCGAGCGGCAGGCCACCACCGATGGATTCGAGCTGCAGTTCGGCACCAACCACCTCGGCCATTTCGCATTCACCGGCCACCTCCTGCCACTCCTACGCGCCGGTCACGCGCGGGTGACCACGCAATCGAGCGTCGCGGCCCGCAATGCCGAGATCAACTGGGCAGACCTGAACTGGGAACGGAAATACGACGGAATGCGGTCCTACCGACAATCCAAGCTTGCTTCTGGGCTGTTCGGGCTCGAACTCAGTCGCCTCAGCCGCGCGAAAGGTTGGGGAATCACCAGCAATATCTCTCATCCCGGTGTCGCACCGACAAGCCTGCTCGCAGCACGTCCGGAAATCGGACGGACCGGCGACACCATGCAGGTACGGATCATCCGTTGGCTTTCGGCGCACGGAATCCTCGCGGGAACCGTGGACAGCGCGAAACTTCCCGCGCTCATGGCCGCGGTCACTCCTGAGTCCAGAGACGGTGGTTTCTACGGTCCACAATGGCCGGGCCGAGTCGGCGGCCCGCCCGGAGCGCAGAAGCTGTGGAAACCACTGCGGGACGCTGACAGCGCCTCGCGACTGTGGAAGATCTCGGAGGATCTGACCGGTGTTACGTACGGGTGAGCGGTTTGCGAGAATTGCCCCGTCTGCGTCATACACTGCTGGAATACCGCATCTCCGCAAGCGTGTCCCCCACTAGCTATGGAGGGTTTTCATGCGTGCTGTTTCCGTTCTCGCGACAATGCTCGGGTCCACCGCCCTATCGCTCGCGCTCGTGGTCACCCCAGCCGAAGCAGAATCCACCGCAGGTACCGACGCGCTGGTGTCCTTCGAATTCGGCCCGGGCAATACCCGCACCGAGTGCCACAGCGGCCGGTTCCCTTGTGAACCGACAGAATTCAAATGCGACAACGACCGGTGCGTTCAGAAACAATGGCTGTGCGACGGTGACGACGACTGCGGTGACGGGAGCGACGAACGCAACTGCCAGTAGCGCCCGAGTTCGCGGACAGTCCGGGAACCGCCGGTTCACCTCGGCGCGAGCTCGGCGGGAGGCGTATGTCGGCCGGAAAACGATCCGGCGTGGCCTGCGCACTGCGCGAAGCGAGTGCTCGACGGCCTCCGACGTCGCGGCCACGCTGTTCAGTAGTCGAGGACGTGTTCGGGCTGGCAGACGTACATGGGTGACGGCAGGTAGCGGACGACGGCGTCCAGGAGTGCGGCGATGTCGTCGCTGGCGCAGGGTGCGTCGCACAGGATGGGAACGACGTCGCCGCGCCGGGTGCTCCGCCGGATGCGGTTGTGCAGGTTTGAGACAGTGAGGAAGTCCGACATCGCGGGGTCCGATTCGGTGAGCGTCTCGACGAGCGCGCGGCACCAGCGCCCGGCTGACTCCCGATGGTGTCCGACAGTCCCGAGCACCGCAGAGGAGACCAGATCGATGACACCGTCGAAGCCGCCTCCAGCGCCGACCGGGACCTGTAGTGCCAACGGCGCTGCCCCGCGAGTGTCGGCGATCGTCCGAACACCGCGGTCGAAGTCGGCGGTGGGTTCGTCGAGCTCGGTTACCAGGCAGAGCCGGGCGACCTGATGGTCGTCGGCGACTCGCAACATGGTTTCCAGCCGTGGAGTGCTGTGTGCGGCGGCGCTCACGACCACGACGAGCCCGTCGGCGACACGGATGGAGCGTTCCAGGTCGGCGATGAGCGCCTCGTTCGACGGCGCGGTGATGCGAATCGTGTGCTCGCCACCGTCCGTCGACCAGCGGACGGTGTTCTCCGTGTCGCCGAAGCACCGGCGCAGGCGGTGGGTCAGCCGGGCTGCTCCGACGGGATCGCCGACGATCGTGACGTTGCGGATCGACTGCGGGTCAATAGCTTTGGTGCCCATCGCGTTGCGGTACTCCAGATCGACGTCGTCGCATCCTCGACGCGCCAACCGTACCTCCGCCCGAGCGGCGCCGGATCGGAATTCCGCCCCAAAATAGAACGTGTTCCTATACCGTCGGCCACGTGCAGAAAGAACAACGCCCCGCCGTGGCTGACTGGTTCACTGCGGACGACGGCCAGGTACGCCTCAAAGGCACCCGCTGCAACGACTGCGGCACGCCGTACTTCCCGAAGAACACGCTCGCCTGCCGCAATCCGCAGTGCACAGGTACCCACGACGGCTCCGAGCTCGTCGAGTACCTGTTCTCCACGCGCGGGCGGATCTGGTCGTACGCCGACGCTCGGTACAAGCCGCCCGCGCCCTACGTCTCGGCCGATCCGTTCGTGCCCTACGTCGTCGCGGCGGTGGAGCTCGAGGTCGAGCAGATGGTGATTCTCGGGCAGGTCGAGCGGGGTCTCACCGTGGACGACCTGGCCGTCGGCATGCCGGTCGAATTGACCGTCGGCACGCTGTACGAGGACGACGACGCCGAGCACACGGTGTGGATGTGGAGGCCGGTCAATGACTGACACCAACGATCGCGACATCGCCGTTCTCGGCGCGGGCATGCACCCGTGGGGCAAGTGGGGCCGCAATTTCGTCGAATACGGCCTGGTGGCGGCGCGTGCCGCGCTGGCCGATGCCGGGTTGGACCACCGCGACGTCGGCTACATCGCAGGCGCCGACACCATCCGCAACGGTTACCCCGGCTTCGTCTCGGGCGCGACGTTCGCGCAGGCGCTCGGTTGGTCGGGTGCGCGGATCTCGAGCAGCTACGCCGCGTGCGCCTCGGGCGCCCAGGCCATCGCCAACGCGCGTGCGCAGATCCTGGCCGGACTGTGCGAGGTCGCGCTGGTAATCGGCGCGGACACCACCCCGAAGGGGTTCTTCCAGCCGGTCAGCGGTGAACGCCGCGACGACCCGGACTGGTTGCGCTTCCATCTGCTCGGTGCAACCAACCCCATCTATTTCGCCCTGTACGCCCGCCGCCGGATGGCGCTGCACGGTGCCACCCTCGACGACTTCGCCGCCGTCAAGGCGAAGAACTCCAGGCACGGCTCGAACAACCCGAACGCCCGCTACCGCAAGGAGGTCTCGGTCGAGGAGATCTCCGCCTCGGCGATCGTCTCGGACCCACTGCGGTTGCTCGACATCTGCGCGACCAGCGACGGCGGCGCCGCCCTGGTGCTCACATCGATGGACTACGCCCGCCGCCACGGCATCACCGATCCGGTCCGGATCTCCGCACTGTCGACGGTCACACCGACATTCCCCAAGACCGTGCTCGATCTGCCGGACTTCTCGACGGACTCGGCCGTGGCCGTCGAGCCGCCCTCGCGCACCTTCCGGTCGGCCATCGCGCACGCCGCCTACGAGGAGGCCGGTATCGGTCCCGAAGACCTGTCCCTCGCGGAGGTCTACGACCTGTCCACCGCGCTGGAACTGGACTGGTACGAGGACATCGGGCTCTGCGAGACCGGCGAAGCGGAGACCCTGCTGCGTAGCGGCGCAACGACATTGGGCGGTCGGGTACCGGTGAATCCCAGTGGGGGCCTGGCCTGCTTCGGCGAAGCCATCCCCGCTCAGGCCATCGCCCAGATCTGCGAACTCACCTGGCAACTGCGCGGTCGGGCCGAGGGCCGCCAGGTGGACAACGCCCGTGCGGGCATCGCCGTGAACCAGGGCCTCTTCGGCCACGGATCGGCGATCATCGCGACGCGCTGACCCACGGCGTCGTTCCCCGCGCGCAGGATCGGATCCGCGACCTGCGCGCGTGGGGTATCGGCGCCGCGCGGATTTCGGGATACTGTTCGTTACCCCATCGACCGGGCGCTTCGACACATCGGAGGACTGCCGTGTCCACAGCGATATCCGCTCCGTCGACGATGCCGATCGCGCAGGGCACCGAAGGCGGTGGCGCCGCCCTCGATCAGGTCGCGCTCATGACCGGTGCGGCCGCGGTGATCGGCGCGGTGCTGCTGTGGGTGGCCTACCTGCACCGGACCCGGCGCATCACCTGGCTGCAACGGCTGGCCGACTTCAGCGGTCGCATCATGAACCGGCCCGGCTGGGTGGCGCTCCCGATCGCGATGTTCCTCGCGACCATCCTGACGGCGTTTCTCGGCTTCATCTGGGATGTGAGCCTGCACGTCGGCAAGGGCCGCGACGCCGGACCGCTGGCGAACCCGGCGCACTACTTCATCCTGGTCGGCCTGTTCTTCCTCTTCATGGCGGGCATGCTTGCTGTCATCCTGCCGCTCGACGAGAAGCCGGGCCGGGCCGCGGTGAAGATCACCCGTGACTGGTACGCCCCCGTGGGCGGCATCCTGATCGCCGGTGCCGGTTTGTACGCGCTGATCGGTTTCCCGCTCGACGACATCTGGCATCGGCTGTTCGGCCAGGACGTCACGCTCTGGGGGCCGACCCACCTGATGCTCATCGGTGGTGCGGGTCTGTCGCTGATCGGCGTGCTGCTGCTCGAACTCGAAGGCCGATACAACCGGCCCGACCCCGCGCGCGTCGACGGCCGGGTGTTGTGGGCGGTTCAGGCGTTCGCTTTCGGCGGCCTGGTGATCGGGCTGTCGGTGTTCGGCGTCGAATTCGACTTCGGTGTGCAGCAGTTCCGGCTGGTGCTGCAACCGATGCTGATCGTCTTCGCCGCGACGATCGCCCTGATCTCGGCGCGCCTCACGCTCGGCCCGCTCAGCACGTTGCTGCTCGTGGCCTTCGCCTTCGGCGTGCGCTGGGTCGTGGCGGTCCTGGTCGGCACCGGATTCGAGGCGCCGCGCAATGTGTTTCCGCTCTACCTCGGTGCCGCGGTCGTGGTGGAACTGCTGGCTCTCCTGCCGTTGATCCGCCGACCGCTCTGGTGGGGCGCGCTGGCCGGGCTCGGGGTGGCGACGGTTGGCATCTGGCTGGAATCGCTGTGGATCGAGCGGATGTTCGTCAATCCCTGGGTCACCGGGATGTGGCCCGAACTGCTGGCGATGGCGGTGCCGGTCGGTGTGGCCGGCGGTGTGATCGGCGCGATGCTCGGCACCGTCTTGCGTGGCGAGCCACTTCCCAGGCCCGCGGTGCGGCGCGGATTGGTGGTCGGCGCAGTGGTGATCGCTGCCGCGGCGACCACGAACGGGTTGATCATCCGCGTGCCGGAGAACGCGTCGGCGACGGTCGTGCTCACCGACGCCGAGCCCGTGCGGGGCGGGCGAATGGTCACCGCCGACATCCGGCTGGCCCCCACCGATCTGGTCGGCGCCGATCCGGAATGGGTGGAGATCCTGGCCTGGCAGGGCGGTACCGGCGACGACAGTCCCGGCCACGGCCTGGTCGTGGACAAACTGCGTCGCGTCGCCGACGACCACTTCGTCTCCACCTGCCCGGTGCCCGTGCACGGCACCTGGAAAACAGTGCTGCGCCTGCAGGACGGGCGCATGCAATCCGCGCTGCCCCTCTTCATGCCGCTCGATCCCGGCATCGGCGCCGCGGAGGTGGCCGCGCCCGCGAGCTTCACACGGCCGTTCGTCGAGGAGATCTCGGTGCTGCAGCGCGAGCGGTCCTTCGACCATCCGTCCTGGTTGATCGGCCTTGCCGGCCTGGTGGTGCTGGCGTGCAGCCTGGCCTTGATCGCGGCGATGGCGTGGGGCGCGGCTCGTGTCAACGACCGCTACCTGGCGGCGGGCAGCACACCGGATCAGAAGGCAACGGTCGACGCGTGATTCGCGAGGTGAACGTCGACATTCTCGCCGATCACTCCCTTCTGCTGGCGATTCCGGCCTTCCTGCCCGCAGTCGCGTTGGTCGGGCTGGTGTTGTTCATCGCGATGCGCGATCGGCGCGCGGAGAAGCACGAAAACGAGGGCGCCGAAACCGAATCCGCGCGGACCGACCGCAGTGAGGAGAATCCGTGAGCACTCGTCGACTCCGGCTCGGTCTTGTGACGGTCTGCGCGGGTGCACTGCTGATGAGCTGCTCGTCAGGCGAGCCGACCGTCGAGCCGGTGGCGACAGCACGCACCATCGACATCCGGATAGCCGACGGTGGAGTGTCTCCGGTCAATACGCGCACCGAAGCCGAGGTGGGGCAACGCATCGTGTTGCGGGTCGACAGTGATGCCACCGACGAACTGCACGTCCACTCCGCTCCCGCGCACACTTTTCCCGTCGTCGCGGCCGTTGGCCAGGAGTTCGATTTCACCGTGGCGGTTCCGGGCCAGGTGGACATCGAACTCCACCGGCTCGGACGGACGGTGACGACGCTGCTGGTCCGGCGGTGAGCCTCCTCGCCCACGGCCTCAACGGCGCCGCGGACCTGCCGATTCCGCTCAGCTACGCCTTGGTCGGTGCGGCGTGGGCGCTGACCTTCTCGTTCGCGCTGCTGTTCGTGGCCTGGCGTCAGCCGCGACTCGACCCGCAGTCACCGGGATTGCCGCTGCCCACGCCGGTGCGCCGGCTGATCGACGCGCCCGTGGCTCGCGGCGTAGCTTCCACGGTCGGCGTTGCGTGCACCGCGTGCGTGCTCGTCATCGCGGTGTTCGGTTCCTCCGATCCGGCCCGGAATCCGGTGCCCGGAGTGCTGTATATCGGGGTCTGGGTCGGGGTGATGGTGGCGTCGCTGCTGATCGGACCGGTCTGGAAGGTCATCTCCCCGGTCAGAGCGATCCACCGATTCGGGTGTCGACTGCTGCGGCGCACGCCGGAACACGGAATTCTCCGTTATCGCGAGGAATGGGGCCACCTTCCCGCCGCTGTCGGCCTGTTCTCGTTCGTGTGGCTGGAATTGGCTTGGCGCACACCGGGTTCAGTGACCTCTGTACTGACCTGGCTGATCGGCTATCTGGTCGTCACCTCGATCGGCCTCGTCCTGTTCGGCACCGTGTGGGCTGAGCGAGCCGACCCGCTCGAGGTGTACAGCACGCTGCTGGCGCACCTGAGTCCGTTCGGCCGCGACCACGCGGGACAACCGGTACTGCGGATGCCGCTGAACAATCTCGCGGGGACCCCCGGGCTCGCCGGATCGGTCGCGGTCGCCGCGACATTGCTCGGATCCACCGCCTTCGACAGCTTCTCCACGTTCCCGTGGTGGCGCGAACTGGTCGACGACCTGGCTCCGGTCGTCGACGCGACGCTGGTACGCACGGCCGGCCTACTGGTCTTCATCGGGGTCGTGGGCGGACTGTTCTCCCTCGCCGCGCGCGCCACCGGCGGTGTCTCCCCCGCCGATCGCGCACTGCTCCCCCGACGACTGGCGCTCAGCCTCACTCCCATCGTCGCGGGCTACCTGATCGCCCACTACCTCACGTTTCTCGTCGAGAAGGGGCAGGCGACGGTGCTGCTGTTCGCGGACCCGCTCGACCGCGGCTGGAACCTCGCGGGCCTGGCCGATCGAGATGTGGCCTACGTGCTGTCGAACCATCCGGGTGTGCTCGCCACCTGCAAGGTGCTCGCGGTGCTGACCGGCCATGTCCTCGGCGTCGCCGCCGCACACGACCGCTGTCTGGTCCTGCTCCCGCCTCGTCACCGGTTGACCGGTCAGCTGGCCTTGATGCTGACCATGGTCGCCTTCACCTTCACCGGGTTGTACCTGCTGTTCGGGGGATAGTAATCGTTTGGACTACGACGTCCGCTGGTAGCTTGGCCCTGTGCGCCAAGGGCATTCGAAGCTGTCGGTAGCGGCCTGCCTGTTGGCCGCGGTAGTCGGTCTCACTTCCGCCTGCGCGAACACGATCTCCGGACACGCACAACCGAAACTCGGGCTCGCGGTCTGCGACGCGGTGGTGATGTTCGTGCTCGACACCTCGCTGTCGATGGAGGCCGGCGATGTGGCGCCTACCCGGCTCGCCGTCGCGACGACCGCGGCGAAGGAGTACGCGGATCGGCTGCCGCCGCGCACGCAACTCGGCCTGATCACTTTCGCCGGCACCGCATCGGTGCAGGTGAGCGCATCAACCGACCGCACCCTCTTCAAACGCGCGATCGATGCCGTTCAGCTGGCCGAACGCACCGCCACCGGCGAAGCGATCTTCACCGCGCTCGCCGCGCTCGGTGCGCTGCAGGCGGTCGCGTCGCTCCAAGGCCCGCGCCGGATCGTCCTGCTCTCCGACGGCAAACAGACCGTGCCCGCCGATCTCGACGATTCCCGCGGTGCCTTCACCGCCGCCCGCGAAGCGAGGCGGCAGTACGCCGGGATCTCGGCTGTTTCGCTCGGAACCAGCGGTGGAACGATCGAGGTTCCCGAGGCGAACGGCCGCAGCCTGGTCCCGGTGCCCACCGATCCGGACTCGCTGCGCGAGATCGGCAGACTGTCCGGCGGCGATTTCCATTCCGTGACAACACTCGCCGAACTGAACGCGGTGCTGACCGGTCTGACCTGCGCCCCCTGACCACGTGCCCAGCGAGAAGTGGTGACCATGCTCAGCCGACATTCGGACCCGAGGAATGTGACACGCAGGCTTTCGTCGGCGGGGTCAGGCGGTCGTCTGTGCGTCGCCGTAGACGACGAGCCAGATGGCGCGGCCGAGTGATGCGGCCAGCTCCTCGTCGGTGATGCCGGTTTCCGAGGCGAAAGCGACAGTTAGTGTCCGTTCGACCATCGAGGTGAGAACCAGGGCGGTCGACTGCGGGTCGAGTCGGGGCGCTACGCGGCCTGCCGCGCGCTCGGTGTCGAGGCGGGTACACACCAGTTCGGCGAAGCCGGCAACCCTCGTCCGCCAGTAGCGCGCCACCGCGCGGTCGTAGGCCGACACCTCGCTCAGGGCGAGCAACAGGTAGCGGTGTGCACGGAAGCCGCTGATCATCGCGGCGATCGCCGTGACGACACCGGCCTGCTCGTCGGTGTGCTCTGCGCGCCACCACGTTTCGGCGGCCGCGAAGAGATCGGCGGTGGCCAGTTCGGCCATCCGGACCAGCAGGCTGCTCTTGTCCGGAAAGTAGCGGTAGAAGGTCGACCGGGCCGCGCCGGTCGCGGCCGCGATCCGCTGCACGGCGAGCTCGGTGTACGGCGTGCCGTCGGCGAGCAGGTCCTCCACCGCGCGCAGTACCCGGCGCTCGAACTCCACCCGCCGGTCGTCGGAGGATTTGCGGGCCGATCGCGGGACGCGCGTCAGCGAGGGCATCGGCGCCCTGGATCCCGCTCGGCGCCGCGCTCGTGTGCTGGGGGCATGCCCTCATTGTGCCTGCCGCGCCGCGTGTGTCGCTCCCGGGAGCGGTACACCGTCGGCAAAGATGTTGTGGCCGTGCGGTATTGACTCGGGGTGTGACGCAGCTCATCATTTTATCGGACATACTGTCCGAGACTCGATGACCGAGGCGGCTCACATGACCCCTTCCCCCGTCCCCAGCATCGAGTCCGCCGATGTCGTCGTGGTCGGTGCGCGCTGCGCCGGCTCCGCGACAGCGCTCACCTTGGCCGCGGCCGGTCGACGAGTGATCGTCCTGGATTCCGCTCCCCTGCCCTCGGATACGTTGTCCACGCATCTGCTCTGGCCCGCGGGCATGGCCGAACTCCAGCGACTGGGCGTCCTTCCCGAGGTGGCCGCGCTCGGCGCGCCCCAGCTGACCCACGCCTACGCCGAAGGCGCGGGATTCGGTATCGGGTCGGCGTTCCAGCCGGTCGACGGCATCGACTACGCGATGTGCGTGCGGCGGACCGGACTCGACGGAGCGCTCGTGCGGGCGGTGATCGCGGCGGGCGCCGACGTGCGGCCGAGATGCCGGGTGGAATCAGTGATCTTCGACGGAAACCGCTGTGCCGGTGTGCGATACAGCGACAGCGCCGGCGCCGTCACCGAGATCAGGGCGGCGCTGGTAGTCGGTGCGGACGGGCGGCGCAGCACCGTCGCCCGCGCGGTCGGGGCGGAGGAGCCGTTCCTGACGGTACCCAGCGGCCGTGACTGCTATTTCGCCTATTGGCGTGACTCACCCGATGCCGCACGCCACATCGCGGCGCAGTGGCGCGTCGGGGCGGATCTGGGCACCGCGTTCCCCTGTGACGACGGCCTCGTACTGAGCCTGGTGCAACCGCCACGCGCCGAGGGCAGGCTCGGCCCGGGCGTGGCCGAACACCGCTATTCCTCGGCGGTTCAACGGATTCCGGGGCTGCTCGACCGGCTACGCGGTTGCGAACGAGTCGGGTGGGTCCGATCGGCCGTCGGCATCGCCTCGTACTTCCGCCGTTCCGCGGGCCCCGGCTGGGCGCTGCCCGGCGACGCGGGTCATTTCAAGGATCCCGTCACCGCGCAGGGGATCCGTGACGCACTGCACTACGGTCGGCGGCTGGCCGAAGCCGTCACCGACGTCCTCGACGACCCGGCCGATCTGGATGCGGCACTGGCACAGTGGGAGCGCACGCGCGTGATCGAGTGCCGCGACATCTTCCACTGGACCAACCGGCTCGCCCGCGGCGAGGCCATGCGGCCCTTGGAGATCGAGCTCTACCGCAGCGCCGAGGTGGATAGCGAGCTGGCCGAGATCACCACCGGCATCTTCTCGCGCACACGCAAACCCGCCGATCTCTACACCCCGGCTCGCGCGTTGCGGCTCGGCTGGGACGCGCTGCGCCATCAACGCGATCAGGTGCCCGCCGTCCTCGCCGACATGGCGCGCGAGATCCGCGACGCGGTCGCCGAACGACAGCTGACGCGAACCACCTTGCGCGGCACTCCCCCTCGGGTGTCGACGCCCACCCTGCTCACCTCTGCGACACCCGGAGCTCAGCATGTCCGATAGCCCGTTCACCTGCACCCGCCGCACAGCCCTGCTAGCCGGGCTGGCCGTCGGTGCCGCGCTGGCCGTCCCGGCACCCACGGTGGGCGCCGCCCCCGGCCCACGCTCGCCGCTGCTCCGAACGACGGGCAGAACCGTCGCGATCTTCGGTGGCGGGATGGCGGGCCTGAGCGCGGCGCACGAACTGGCCGAACGCGGCTACGACGTGACCGTCTACGAACCCGCTCATCTGGGCGGCAAAGCCCGCAGCCTCGGCGTTCCCGGCACGGCCGGCCCGGGCAGGCAGGATCTGCCCGGCGAGCACGGCTTCCGCTTCTTTCCCGGCTGTTACCGCAATGTCCCCGACACGATGAGCCGAATCCCGTTCCCGGGCAACGCGAACGGCGTGCTCGACAACCTCGTGCGGGTCGAGGGCACGGTCGCCGGTTTCGAGAACACCGCGCCGATCTTCCTTCCTGTCGAACCGGGCGGCCTCACCCAGCTGACCCCGCAGGTGATCCAGAACAGCATCATCGGTTCGCTGCGGTTCATTCCCGAGCTGCCCGCCCACGAACTGGCCTTCTTCGCCAAACAGATGGCCATGTGGTTCACCTCGAGCACGGAACGTCGCTTCGGGCAGTGGGAGTACGTCACCTGGGAACAGATCATGCGGGCCGAGGGCAAGTCGGCCGCCTATCGCAAGTACCTGGTCAGCGCGCTGACCCGGATCACCGTGGCCGCCAAACCGCAGACCAGTTCGGCGCGCACGATCGGCACCATCGGCGAGGCACTCGTTTTGGCAGGCACTGGGCTCGTTCCAGAGTTCTCCGGCGGGGTGGACCGGATCCTCAACCGGCCGACCAACGCCGCGTGGATCGATCCGTGGGTGGCGTATCTGCGTTCCCTCGGAGTCCGGTTCGTCCTGGGCCGGGCCGTGACCTCGTTGCGGCTGGCCGGCGGCCGGATCGAGTCGGCCACGGTGACCGGTGGCGGGGGCACGACCACGGTGACTGCGGATCACTACATTTGCGCCGTTCCCGTCGACCGGGTCGTCGACCTGCTGAGCCCGGCGATCCTCGACGCCGACCCACGTTTGGCGGGGATGCGCGAGCTGGTCACGGACTGGATGGTCGGCATCCAGTACTTCCTGCGCCGCCCCACCGACATCCCCGAGGGCCACATCGCCGCACTCGGGTCACCGTGGGCGATCACCGCGCTGCGCCAGGCACCGATGTGGGTGGGAGATTTCGCCGCGACCTACGGCGACGGGTCCGTCGTGGAATGCCTGTCGGTCGACATCTCCGACTGGGACACCCCTGGGATCCTCTACGGGCGCACCGCCAAGGAGTGCGGTGCCGAGGAGATCGCGGCGGAGGTGTGGGCGCAGCTCACGACCTGGCTCAACACCGGCACCGGCTGGTTGCGCGACGAGGACATCCACTCCTGGCACCTCGATCCCGGCATCACCTGGTCCGGGAACGGCATTCACAACGAGACGCCGCTCTTGGTCAATACGGTCGGGTCCTACGACAACCGGCCCGACGCGCACTGCGCGATTCCGAACCTCTACTTCGGCGGCGACCACATCCGCAGCCATATCGACCTGGCGACGATGGAGGGGGCCAACGAATCCGGGCGCGCCGCGGCCAATGCGGTCCTCGACTCGGCCGACGATCCGGGCAGCCGGGCGACCCGCTTCCCGCTGGTCGACCTGCCCGTCTTCGCCGGTGCCAAAGCCGTCGACGCCGACCGCTTCCGAGCCGGACTGCCGCACCTGCTCGACAGCTGATTCGGTCAGCGCGCCCGCACCATCGGCACGTGGCAGGCCGGCTCCGTGAAACACTGTCCGGTGACCGCGGACCGAACGGTAGACCGCCCGCGATGCCGAGAGGAGACGGCCATGACCGACGAGCCCGGGAATTCCCGACCGCCGGCGCCGGTGTCCAAACGCAAAGCGGCGGCCCGGGGAGCGGCCCGCAGGCTCGGTGTCGAGGACTGGACGAACGCGGCGTTGCGGGTGTTGCTGCGCGACGGCGTCGGCGCCGTCACCATCGCCAAGGTCTGCGAGGAACTCGGGGTAACCAAAGGCAGCTTCTACTGGCACTTCGACGGCATCGATCAACTGCTCGAGACGACAGCGCAGTTCTGGTGTGCCGATCACAACGACGCCGCCCGCGGCTTCCACGACCTCGACGAACTGCCCGTCGAGCAACGCCTGGAACGCATGGGCGCGCTGCTCACCGAGGAGCGGGTCTGGCAGGTCGAGCTCGCGGTCCGCGACTGGGCACGCACCAACGCGAAGGTGGCCGAGGCGGTGAAGGCGCTGGATCAACGGATCTTCCACACCCTGTCCAAAGCCCTGATCGAGCTGGGGTTCTCGCCCGAACAGTCGGAGATGCGGGCCGGGCTGATGTGCTTCGCGGGCATCGGTTTCGTGCACGGCAATCAGAACCTGCCGGTGCCCACCGCGGATCAGCGTCGGGAGTTCTTCCGGTTCATCACCAGTGCCGGGCCGCGGTGCTGATCCCGCATTTCCGCGGCGGCGCTCAGGTCAGCGCGACCAGTTCGTGCAGCGTCGTTCCGTCCCGCTGTGCGGTGCCGTTGTCGGTGTGCACGCTCAGCTCGAAGGTCGACTCGAACCGGAAGTAGCCCGGGTGCCCGACGAGCCGGTGTACGAGCGGTTTGACCAGTGGTGAACGCACGACCGGCAGATCGTCGAGCAGATCGTGGGCGTGGATGACCCGGGTGATGTCCAGGCGCAGTTCGAGTCGCCCGGGTACCCGCAGTTCGACCCATTCGGGGTAGGTGCGGCCCGCGGTGGCGTCGAAGCGGGCGGGGCCCTCGGTGAGTACTGTCTCGCCGGTGGACAGCACGATGTCGGCGTGGTCGGCCAGCATCAACGGGTTGATCTCGTGGCCGCCCTTGCGCTGCTGGGTGAGCACCGAGGCGAACAGCAGCGAGTAGTCCCCCACGTACAACCGGCCCCAGTGCCAGCGCTCGATGGTCTTCTTCATGTCACCGACGCCCCAGTTGTGGTCGTGGTAGCCACGTCCGGTGACCTCGTGCCGTGCGCCGTCGAGCTCGATGGCCCCGGTCACTCGCGCGCGGGGCGCGGCGACCATCCAGCCGAAGGAATCCCTACCGCCGAAACGGGTTTCGCCCTTGCCGGGCATCCAGCCGGGGACCTCGTTGTGGAACCGCAGGTCGAAGACCAAGCCGTCCTCCGCCATCCGAAGATGGTGGGTGGGCAGACCGTCGTCGTGCGATTCGGTGCGGGCGGTGTTGTCACCGATACGTACATCGCAGGCATCCGGTGAGAACGCGGCCGCCGAGTGCGGATACCGCCGCGACACCTGACGGCGGGTGCCGTCGGGCGCGTAGACGATCATCTCCACCCAGGGTCGCGACAGCGGCAGGTCCTCGGGGCGACGTTTGATCAGGAAGCCGATCACCACGTGGCCGGTGTCGAGGTGCGCGTCGAAATACCAGTGTTCGAAGGCGAGCCTGCTCGCGGCGGGATGAAAAGCGTTGTGGTGCGGCTCGATCGGCGTCAGCTCGCCGTCGCCGCGGCCGGGCCCGTTCCATACTTCGACGATGTCGGTGGCAGTCATGATCGCTTTCCGTCGGTTCATCGGCGCAGGGCCCCGCCGGCGTCGAAGGCGGCTTCGCGGCCCCGCATCTGGGCCCGGTACCAGTTCTCGCGATGGGCGAGCACAAGTTTCTCGTGTACCCGCGCGAACGGCGGGCAGAACCGGCGCACGAGCTCCGTCACGGTGATCAGCGGGAAGCGCACGATCGGGACGAGGATCCACGGAAACGCCGGTGGCATGGTGTAGTGCCGACGCGTACCGGGGGCCATGTACATCGCGGCGTACACCGAGTTGATCCGGAAGTTGTACATCTCGCGTAGCCGGACCAGGCCGCGATGACCGTCGCGGGGCGCGAACGCCGCCGGATACGACTCGATCAGTTCGGTCCCGTGCTGTCCGGCGTCGTAGGACCGCGACGCGATGGTCATCGCCAGCACGCGCAGTGCGTCGAGAACCGTGTCGGGGTACCAGCGCAGCCGGACCCCGAGCAGGTGGCCCATGTACTTCTGGAAGTGCAGCAGCGCACGGATTTCCGACGGTGTCGTCTGGTAGCCGAGCGCCCACAGACCGAGCCCGGGCGTCACGCTGCCCGCCAGCAGGGTCAGCATCTGGTAGGTCTGGCTGATCGGCAGCCCCCAGCGTTCGATGTCCCACTCGGGATGACCGGCGACCTTCGCCCGCACCGACACGTGCATGACCCGCACCTTCAGCGCGGTGGCCCGGCCCGCCGAACCGGCGGTGAGCAGCGCGCCTCGCTCGGAGACGTCCATCCAGAACCGGCAGGTCTCGAGGAACCGGCGCAGCGCGCTGTCGCCCGCGTACCCACCGGCCAGCGACAGCGGCGTGGCGACCGCCGCCTCGGTGTACATCTCGAGTGTCTCGGCCCCGGCGAAACCGAACAGCATGGTGCCCCAGCGCCGCCAGATCGCGGCACCCTGCTCGACGAGTTCGGGCACCACCCAGTCGGGCACCGTCTCGAATTCGGCGAACAGTTCACGCATCGATTCCGGTGCCTCCGGGACCGCGTCGATGCCCTCGCGCAGGGCTTGCTCGAGCATCCGGCGCCCGGCTTTCGGCCCGATCTCGCCGTGCATCACCTCCGCGACGAATCGCTCGGCCACCGGGTCACCGGCGAACAGGTCTTCGCACAGGGCGATCGCCTGCTCGTCGGTCGGGAACAGCCGCTGCCTGGTCACGGCCGTGAAGACGCGTTCGAGGCGCCGCACCCGCAGTGTGTCGCGCGCCTCCCAGTAGCGAAATGCGCTGGGACACTTCGCCGTTGCTCCGGCGTGAAGGTTTTCGACCTGACCTTCGACGGATTCGGCCACACCGGGCCTCCTGACATGAGCATCCACCCGCTGACTGCGATCGTCGTCGACAATACTATGTCGAATAGTTTTCCGTACCCGAAAGTATGGAATCGAGGGTCGGTGGTGGCGGCAGCGGCCCAGTCCGCGGAGCGTTCTATCAGGTCACCGGGAGGAAGCGGTTGTCGATCACGGTCGCGTAATCCGGCAGCGGGGTGCCCGCCGGGATCTTGCCTTGACTTTCGGCCCACCGCCCCAGCTCCGTGAGCTTGCCCGGAAGGGTCGGCGGCAGTTGCAGGGTGAAATCGAATTGCGGGAGCACACCGCGCAGGAGGTCGGGTCGCAGCTGAGTGGCGGCCGAGACCGCCTCGACGGCGGGCTCGGCGAGTGTCTTCAGTTGCTCGCCCGCCTCCGACAGCGCCGCGAAGAACGCGGTCATGGCCTCGGCCTTGCGGGCGATCGCCTCCTGAGTCGCGAGGTAGAGGCTGTGCTGGTGATAGCTACCACCCGTCAGCTCGACGGCATCGGCGCCGAGCGCGGCCACCACCTGGGCCTGATACGGCTGGAAGATCGACACCGCGTCCACGTCGTGCCCGCTCGCAGCAGTGACCGTCGCCGACGGCGCGACCTGCACGAGGTTCGCCGTGATGTTGTTGTGCGACAGCGTATTCGCGGCGAAGTACGCGGCACTCGTGCCCAACGGCGTTCCGATGGACTTGCCCGCCAGATCCGCCACGTCGTCGATGCCCGCGCTGCGGCGGGCGATGATGCGCGAACCTTCCCAGCGTGAACCGTCGCCGACGATCCGCAGCGACGGCGAGCGGGTGAGCACAGCGGAGGTCGGCACGTCGGCGGCCGTGGCGATGTCGACCTGTCCGGCCGCGACCGCCTGCAGCGCTTCCACTCCGGAGGGGAAGTTGACGACTTCGACTGTCACATTGTGCTTGTCGAACAGCCCGACCCGGTCGGCGACGGGTATCTGCGCCCAAGACGGGTCGACGACGAATCCGACGGTCAGCTTGGTGGGATCGTCGCTGTCCGCGTCCGCGCAGGCGGTGACGGTCGCGAAGGCGAGAACGGTGAGCGCCGCGGCGACGATGCGGCGAGGAGAGATCTTCACGATGGTGTTTCCTAGCTCGAAGGGGGTCAGGCGATGGCGTGGTCGATGCCGAGTTCGTGGTGCAAGAGCTTGCGGAGCCTGCTGTAGCCGGGTTGCTCGGCCAGCGCGTCGGAAGGACGCGGCCGGGTCAGTGGGTTGGCGATCCGGTCGACGATGAGACCGTCGCGAAGCACACCGACGGTGTCGGACAGCCGGATCGCTTCATCGATGTCGTGGGTGACGAAGACGACGGTGCGGTGGTATCTGGTCCACAGGTCGATGAGCAGGTCCTGCATCCGCAGCCGGGTCAGCGCGTCGAGTGCGGCGAAGGGCTCGTCCATCAGCATCACCGTCGGCTCACCGGCGAGCATCCGGGCGATGTTCACCCGCTGCCGCATGCCGCCGGACAGTTCGCTGGGCCGGCGTGCGCCCGTGCCCGCTGGTAGCTCGACCACCTCGAGGAGTTCGGCGACCCGTCGCGGGCGTTCGCGCGCCCGGACACCGCGGGCGCGCAGGGTGAACTCGACGTTGTCGGCCACCGACATCCACGGAAACAGCACATCACGCTGAAAGGCCATGCCGCGGCGCGGATCCGGCGCCAGCACGGGAACGTCGTTGTCGGTCACCTGCCCGGAGGTGGGGGTGATGAGACCGGCCAGGCAGTGCAACAGTGTCGACTTGCCGCTGCCGGATGCGCCGACCAGCACAGTGAACGAGCCGTCGGGGATCGACATGGTGACCCCGCCGAGTGTCGGTGCCGATTGCCCGGGATAGTGCACGACCAGGTCTTGGATGTGAATTGCCATGTCAGTGCTCCTTTTCCGACCACTTCGTCAGGGGCGTCGTGACCGAGGCGATCGCCAGATCGCAGGCGGCGCCGATGATGCCGAGCACGATCAGGCAGGCAATCACCCGGTCTGCCTGGGAGAACATCTGTGACTGATAGATCCGATAGCCGATTCCGGCGGTGGTGCCGGTCATTTCGGCGACGACGATGAGTACGAACGACATCGCCGCACCGACACGCAGCCCGGAGACGATGTCGGGAGCCGCCTCGGGCAGCACGATCCGCAGCAGGGTCTGGCGCCTGCCCGCGCCGAGGCAGCGGGCGGCCTGCAGGTAGTCGTGTGGCGTGCCCGACAGGCCGGTGTGGCTGTTGATCCAGACCGGCACGAAGACACCGAGCGCGATGACCAGCGCTTTGCTGTCCTCGCCGAGCCCGAACCACAGGATGGCCAGCGGAACGAGTCCGATGGTCGGGACCGGAGCGAGCAACCGCAGCACCGGCTGGAGCAGTCGGCGCCCGATCGCGGTGTTCGCCGTCAGCACGGCGGCGGCGATACCCGCGAGCGCACCGAGCACGAATCCCGTTGCGGCACGGCGTGCACTGGCGACGATGTCCTCGGCCAGCAGGCCGTCGACCCACATGCCGTACCCGGCTCGCCAGATCTCGGGCAGCGCGGGGAACAGCTCCGCGGGGAACTGCCCGCTCGCCGCGACCAGGCTCCACGCCGCTGCGGCCAGTCCCAGCCCGGCGACCGTCCATACCAGTGCCTTCGAACGCACGATCCACGTCGGCGTGCCGGGCCTGAGCCCGCGTCGTGGCCGGGCTCCGAACGTCGCGGGCGGATCCGGTGCGGTGGTGGTTCCCACGCTGATCGTCATCTCGTCGTCCTTCCTTCAGCTGTGGGTCGACGTGGGTTCGGGCACCCAGTCGAAGGGAACCGACTGCGCCCGGTAGACCAGCGGGGTCAGGGTGAGTCGGTCGACCCCGGGGACGCGGGGTTCGCGGACCTCGGGCTCACCGGCGACGCCGTAGCCCTCGTAGGGACTGTGGTATTCCCAGACCACCGCACCGTCCGAGGTCACCTGGAAGATCCGGCCGCGCATGCCCTCGGTGATGAGGGTGTTGCCGTTGGGTAGCCGCTGGGCGTTGCTCACGAAGGAACTGAAGAACGTCCACGACGGGCGCTGGGAGTCCTCGGCGGTGTACTGCCAGACGATCTGCTCGGTCGCCGGATCGATCTCGAGCACCCGGGAACCCGCGTAGATGCCGAGCGGAGCCGGCGGATAACCGGCGCCACCCTGGTTGTCGAAGACCAGGATGTTGCCCGCGCCGGGTAGGCCGGGCGCGATCATGTGTGGGTTGTGCTGGCCCGAGATCTGATCGAGCGGGCGCGGCACCTTGTGGACGTTGATGCGCTGATGCTGGGCGCCCGGAACAGCGTCGAAGTACGGGCCCAGCTTCCAGGCGATCGAGCCGGAGGCCTTGTCGATCAGCGCGACGATATTGGCCTTGCGGAAACTCACGAGAATGTTGTCGGGCTGGAACACCGTGTCGGGGTCATCGGCGTGCCAGGCGTTGGGGCCAAGCGATTTCGCGCTGTTCATCTCCAGGTAGCCCCACGGGTCTTCGGGGTCACGGGCCGCGGTGGCGCGCAGGGCTTCCCAGCCGTGTTCACTGAAGCCGAGCTCGTGCAGGTGATCACCGGCGAGCCACTGCCAGACGATGGCGCCCCCGGGGTCGACTTCGAAAAGTCCCTGGTCGCCTACGGTCATCTCACCGAGGTCGGGGACCACCCGTGGCACGGTCACCAGGAGCAGGCGATTGCCGTTGGGCAGCAGTTCCCAATCGTGGTTCTGACGTGCCGCGCCGCCGGGGGCCTGCGTGCCCCATTCCCACACGGTCTCACCGGTCCACGTGAGTTGACCGACCGTGCCATTGGCGTAGATGCCGCCACGGGCGTCACCGCTCTCGCTGAGCTGGACGCCGATGTCACCGATCCGGCCCCCGTTGAGTGCCGGGTCGATGACGCGGGGAGGGACCCCGGCGAACGGCCACTCCCGCACGACGGTGCCTGCGAGATCGATGAGGCGGGTGATCGAGTCGGCTCCGGTGAACAGGATGTAGCTGTCGTGGGTGTTGCCGGGTTCGTGATGGGTGACTCCGCTGAGTCGTACGTAGGACATGTCGTCTACTTCACCTGTCGTTTGTTGCGGCGGAGGGTCGCGCCGGTAACGTGTCTAATCGATTAGCGTAGGAAGAAATACGGCGCTGGACAGGGTAGAAATCGGGATGAGTGAAACCAGGACGAACTCGGGCGCGGCCCGCGATACTGGAGCGAATGTGACGACCAAACGGCCAACCCTCGCCGATGTCGCGACACTCGCAGGCGTCTCGACCGCCGCGGTGAGCTACGTCCTCAACGACGGTCCCCGCCCGGTGTCCGACGCATTGCGCGCCAAGGTTCTCGCAGCCGCCGACGAACTGCGCTACCGCCCCGACCGCAACGCCAGGGCGCTACGACGGCCACGCAAGTGGCGCCAACTCGGCCTGCTCGTCCCCGACCTCACGTTGCCGCTGTATGCCGCGCTGGCCGGGCGGCTCGAAATCGAGGCGCGCGCTCGCGATCACCTGACGATGATCGGTAATACCGGCTACGACCCCGACCGGGAACTGGAGTTCACGGCGGCGTTCACCGATGTCGGCATCGACGGCCTGATCGTGGTCGGCGCGGTCAACACCCCCGAGATCGGCAAAGTCTGTCGCCGCGCTCGCGTACCCGTCGCCTGGGTGCACAACCGCAGGGGAACCGTCGACACCCCGACGCCTCTCGTCCGCGCCGATCATGTCGCCGCGGGCAGACTCGCCACCACACATCTCATCGAGGTCCATGGTTGTCGTGACATCGCCTTCGTCGGCGGCTTCACCGCCACCGACGTGGAATACGGCGACCGGGAAACCGTCGCCGAGCGGTACGAGGGCTTCGCCTCGATCATCGACGGGGGCACCGTGATCCGCACAGATCTCACCCCGGAGGGGGCCTATCGGGCAGTCGCTGCACACCTGCGGACAGTGCACAGACCGCAAGCTCTGGTTGTCGGCACGAACGGCCAGGCAGCGGCCGCGATGCGTGCTGTCACCGATGTGGGCCTGCGTGTTCCCGGCGACCTTCGCATCGTCGGCTTCGACGGTGGCGTGGCCCAGCAGTTCGGGCAGATCACCCTCACCTCGGTGATGCAGCCGATAGACGTCATCGCCGCCCGCGCGATCGGTGATGTTCTCGATCCGGCCGAGCCCGATCCGGCGACGTGGGCGCCGATGCCGGTCACCCTCCACCACGGCGAGTCCTGCGGCTGCCCGTCCGACACCGATTCACCCCGGAGCCCGACCACTAGTTGACGGGAGTCGCGCGATCCTTCGCTCGCCCATGGCCTTCGACGGGGCGGCGCAACCATGCCCGCAATGCCTCGGTGACTTCGGCGGGACGCTGTTCCATGATGAAATGGCCGCCGTCGATCCGGACGAGAGTCGCGTGCGGGATGTGTGCGGCGAGGTCTTCGGCACAGCGAAACGGGATCGCCGGGTCCTGGTCGCCCCAGATCACGGAGGTGGGGCAGCGGATGGCGCCGAGTCCGGCCGCGAGTTCCGGGCGCACCCGGACGCTGTAGCCCGCCCAGAAATGGGCGTACCAGCGGCGCCCTTCGCGGGTGTCCAGGAAATCGAGGTAACCGGACAGGCGTTGGGTGTCGAACGAGCCGTTGCGGACGAACTGTGCCAATCCCAGGCGGTGGACGAGTCCGATCGTTCGTGCCGTGAGGAGCGGGCGAAACATCGGGCGTCGCGCCGCGGCGGACAACAGCCCGAACAGTTGGTAGTACGGCGTGGTGAAGGTGCGGTGAGCCCGGGAATTGAGGATAGCGAAACGCTGGACCCGGTCGGGGTATCGCTGCACGAACCCGAGTCCGAGGAAACCGCCGTAGTCGTGACAGGCCAGATCGACGCGGTCGAGGCCGAGTGCGTCGAACAGTCGCGCGATCCGGTCGACCTCGGTGTCGTAGTCGCAGCTCAACCGCAGGTCACGAGCCGAAGCACCCCAGCCTTGCCAGTCGGGCGCGATCACCCGGCGCGATCGGGACAGCGGCCCGATCTGATGCCGCCACGCGGCGTGGCTCTCCGGCCAGCCGTGCAGCACAACCAGCGGATCTCCCTGTCCCACATCGGCATAGGCCAGGCGCGCGCCGTCGACGCCGACCTCGTTCAGTTCGAAGGTTGTCGTCATCTCTGCTCCACATCTCGCACGGTGGTGACGATCGGTGGATGTATGGTCGCGTGCATGGCGTTGCCCGCACTTCCAGAAACGTGCGCTGCCGAGCCTGCGGCCGCCACCGCACCGGCACGGCTGTGGCTGCGTCTCGGACACGCGGTCTATATCGGTCCCGGTATGGCGCTGGGGCCGCATTCCACCGCCGTGGCGAGTCTCGGCGTCGGTTTGGACGGACCGTTCCGGGTCCGCGCCGCGGGCGTTCCCGATGTCACCGCCCGCAGCTTCCTGTTCCGTGCCCGGGTCACCCACCACATTCTCGACACAGACGGGCGAAGACTGTTCTGCTTCTTCGACCCGACCTCGTCCCGGATGACCCGTTGTCTCGGCGGAATGTCGCGCGACATCGGCGGTTTCAGCGCCGATCAGCGCAACGAAGCCGCCCTGATCGACCTGGGCAACTCCCCCGACCCGGATATCGACCGAGTACTCGATCTGGCCAGCGTCCCGGTCCCGACGATCGGCGATCCACGCATCGCCGCGGTGGCCGCGCAGATCCGCGCCGACCCGACCCAGCAGCAACGCGCGGCCGAAAAGGCCATGGCCGCAGGCCTTTCCACCTCGTACTTCCTGCGCACCTTCGCCGAGCAGACCGGCACGAGCTTCCGCCGCTACGTCCAATGGGCGCGAATGCTGCGAGTGGCGAAGTCATTCACCGAGGGCCACGACCTGACCCGAGCCGCCACCGACGCGGGCTTCGCCTCACCCTCGCACCTCAGTGACACCTTCCGGGCCATGTTCGGCATGACTCCCACCGCCTTCACCGCCCTCGGCGCCGAACTGCACATCGACGACTGATGCACGGCCCGGACGCTCAGCCCTCCTTGACCAGGTCCGGCTCCTCCTCGGCCATCACGGCTTCGCCGCGCGCGACCATGCCTGCCTCGTCGGACAGCGTCAGGTGCGGGATGAACAACGCGAGCGCGAACGCGAGGATCGCACCGGGGATCAGGTACCAGAAGCCGGGTACCAGCGCGTCGACGTAGGCGCCGACGATCGCGTCGTGCAGCTTGTCCGGCAGGTTCTTGACCACCGAGGGGATCAGCGCGCTCGGGTCGATGTTCGCCGCCGCCGCTTCCTGCCAGTTCGCCTGGAACGCGCCGGTGAGATTCTCGGTCAGCCTGCCGGTGAAGATGGAACCGAAGATCGCGATACCGAGCGCGCCACCCATCTCCCGGAAGTAGTTGTTGGCACTGGTCGCCGTGCCGATCTGGTCGGGAGCGACCGCGTTCTGCACCACGAGCACGATGATCTGCATGATCAGGCCGAGGCCCGCGCCCATGACGAACAGCATGGCCGAGACCACCCACATCGAGGTGTTCGCGTCCAGCCGGGTCAGCCACAGCATGTCGATGGCGATGAGGGCGGCGCCGATGGGCGGATACACCCGGTAGCGACCGGTCTTGGTGATCACGTTCATCGAGGTGATGAGCGTGAGCATCATGCCGATCATCATCGGGATCAGCAGCAGGCCCGACACCGACGCGGAAGTACCGCTGGCCATCTGCAGGTAGGTGGGGATGAAACCGATCGCCGCGAACATCACCAGGCCGACCAGGAATCCGATCACCGAGGTGAGCACGAAGGTGCGGTTGCGGAACAGCCACAGCGGCAGCATGGGTTCCTCGGCACGCGACTCGACGAAGACGAACGCCGCGACCACGACGACGAACGCCGCGATCATCGACAGCATCACCGTCGAACCCCACTCGTACTGCTTGCCGCCCCAGTCGGTGATCAGGATCAGCAGGGTGGTCGCGGCCGACATCAACACGATGCCCAGGTAGTCGGGCCGGAACTTGGGGCGGTGGCTGGGGATGCTCAGGTAGCGGAAGGCGATGAACAGCGCGGCGATGCCGATCGGCACATTGATCCAGAAGCACCAGCGCCAGTCGAGGTGGTCGGCGAACAGACCGCCGAGCAGCGGCCCGGCGACCGAGGTGATGCCGAAGACAGCGCCCATCGGCGCCATGTACTTGCCGCGGTCCTTGGCAGGCACCACGTCGGCGATGATGGCCTGCGCCAGGATCATCAGACCGCCGCCGCCGACGCCCTGCAGGCCGCGGAAGGCGATGAACTCCCAGAATCCCGTCGACGCGGCGGCACCGACGGAGGCGGCGGTGAAGACGGTGATCGCGAACAGGAACAGCCGGCGCCTGCCGAACATGTCGCCGAGTTTTCCGTAGATCGGCATCACGATGGTGGTGGCGAGCAGATACGAGGTGGCGGTCCAGGCCATGTGGGAGACCCCACCGAGTTCGCCGACGATGGTCGGCATCGCGGTGCCGACGATCATCTGGTCGAGGCTGGCCAGGAACATACCCGCGATCAGCGCGGAGAAGATCAGCCAGATCCGCTTCTGCGTGAGGACGATCGGGGTCGGCGGCGAGTCGGCCGTCGTGGTCATCGGTGCGTCTCCCTTGTCGTGCCGTCCGGCCGGTCGAACAGCCGGGCGGCCATGGCGCAGTGCTCGTGCAGCGCTGCGGCGAACGACCCGTGCGGATCCGCGGCCAGCGACATCGCCGCCCGCGTGGTGATGGTCGTCATGATTCCCGCGGTGAGCGAGGCGAATTCGGGCTCGACCTCGGCACCGAGCCGCGCCGAAAGGAGTTCGGCGGTGGCGGCTTCCAAACGGGCGCCGGAGGCGATGAAGGCGGCGAGCACTCTCGGCTCGGCGGTGATCAGCTCGGTGACCAGCGAGATACCTTCGCGCACTTCGTTTTCGGGCTGGAATCCGGCGGCGTGCAGCCAGGTGAGGTCCTCGATGAGCACCCCGGTCGGACCGCCGGCGACGAACTCCTGCCGCGCTTCGGGTGTGCCGATGTCGCCGATCGGGCCGACCACCGCGTCGAGCTTGGTGTCGTAGTAGTTGAAGAAGGTGCGCGGCGAGACGCCGACCGCCTTGGCGATGTCGTCGACATTGGTCGCGTCCAGCCCGTGCTCGACCGCCAATCGCCGCGCGGCAAGGCACAGTTCGATCAGGGTCCGCTGCTTCTTCTGTTCACGCAGACCGATCGAGGGCTGCCTGGCCGGCTCGGAAGACATGCCGCCAAGTTAGCACAAACTGCAATTTTTCAGAAACTGCAACTACATGAGCTCAGGCCTCGGCGGTACGACCCGACAGCGGCATCGCGGGCAGGCCGAGCTTGCGGTGGTCCCAGGACCTGACCCTGGTCTGGTCGACCCGGATCACGATGCGCTTGTTCATCATCTGTTCCACGAACGGATGGACCTCGGGGCTGTACGGGCCGACGTAGCGTTCGTAGATGTCGACGGCGGCTCGCCAGTACTCCTCGTCCTGTATGTCCTCGATCAGGTGGGCGGTGCCCTCGATCGATACACCACGCAGCTGGTCGTAGGTCTCGCCCGCTTCGGCCATGCAGGCGATGGTCGGATCGCGGCGCAGGTTCACCGCCTTCTGCGACTTGGACTTGGTCTCGAAGTAGACGACACCGTCGATGTGGCCGAACCACATGGCGGTGAGGTGTGGTTTTCCGGACCGGTCGAGGGTGGCCAGCGTGAGCACCCTCGTGCTGTCGAGAAACTCCGCGATTTCCAGCGCATTCATCCGCACCACAGCTCGCTGATCGATTCCCACTACTGGCCACCTTCCGGTCCTGGTCACTTTCCGCCGACCCTACTCAGCCGAGCAGCGCACCGCGGTCGCTCTGCCTAGGTGCGGGTTTTCGGGGTCGCGGGTGGGGTCCGTGCCTCGTTGCGGTGCTGGTCCCACCAGGAGGCGCTTTCCTGCTGGGCGGTCTCCTGGTCCTTGGACGGCGCCGGTGTACTCGGTATGCCGAGGACTCTGAGCCGCCAGTCGTCCTGCGGGATGGCGGCCACGATGCGCACGGGCACGACCGCCGTGAGCAGCAGGCAGTTTCAGACGCAGACCATCAGACAGATCGGGGGAACCGACACCACGATCGCGGTCGCGAGGGTCCCCATCTGGATCGGATCGCGCGAGATGGACACGACGTTGCCGCAGATGCTGGCCGCCACGGTGACGAGGAGCAGCAACTCGTAGAACCGGACGAGGGACGTGGCCTTCTCGTCACGGATGCCGACCAGCGTGATGAAAGTGCAGGCGACCAGCGCGACCGTCAGACCGACGACGAGCGGCCACAACCACGTCAGGTGCTCCGGAACCCCCGCCACCGCCGCGAGAGTCGAGGTGAAGGTGAAGGAGGCGATCGCCGCGGCGACAACCAGTACCGCCCCTAAACCGACCAGTAGCTTCGGCACCGTCACTGGAACAGGACGAGGGAAACGGTCCGAGTGGTCCATCGGGCTCCATTCTACGGGCTTTTGACCGCCAAATACGCAGGCTCTCAACAGAGTACGGGCACGCGGCGGGCCGCGCCGCGAGCGGACCGAGCGGACACCGTAAAGTCCCGTCACACACGATTCGCAACAATATTTCGGCGCGCGGCACCGGATCCGGCGATCGGCGCGAAGCAGGGTCAAGCCGTGGGTTTCGGGGTACCGGCCCTGGGAGAATTGTGGAACTCTTCCGCTTCACGCGGTCCCGATCGAACACCGGGACCGACTACACCGATGCGAAGGACCACCGAACCCATGCGAATCGCAGGACTGACCGCCCTCGCGGCGGGCGCACTGATCCTCCCGGCCACCTTGGCTCCCGCGGCCTCAGCGGAGGTGGAGGACATCACCATCTACGCCTGGGGCAACAGCGAAATGCCCGTCGCCTGCGACTATGTGGGTTGGCGCCCGCCGGCCAAGGGCACGTACACGATCGTGGCGACCCAGGGCTCCTCCACCAAGACCCTCGTCGTCGAGGTCACCGGCGACCCCCAGCTGGGCAGCGGCTCGGCGGGGCTGCCCAGCGGTTCCAGCTGACCGATCGGCCGACTCGCTGACCGCCCGATGCCGGCGGTCAGCGAGCGCACGGCTCACTGCCCGAGCAAGCCCTTGGCGACGTGGGTCACCTGGATCTCGTTGCTCCCCGCGTAGATCATCAGCGACTTCGCGTCACGGGCCAGCTGCTCGACCCGGTACTCGGCCATGTAACCGTTGCCGCCGAACAACTGCACCGCTTCCATCGCGACATCGGTGGCGGCCCTGGTGGAATACAGCTTCATCGCCGAGGCCTGTGCCAGCGTCGGCATCTTGCCCGCCGCCGAGCTCTCCAACGCCCGGAACACCATGTTCTCGACGTTCAGGCGCGCGATCTCCATTTCGGCCAGCTTCAACTGGACCAGCTGGAAGCGGCCGATCTCCTGCCCCCACAGCTTGCGCGACTTGGCGTATTCGATGCACAGCCGGTGGCATTCGTTGATGATGCCCATCGACAAGATCGCGCAGCTGACCCGTTCGACGATGAAACTGGCCCGGGCGCTTTCCCGGCCGTCACCGCCCTGGTGATCCTCGGTCTCACCGAGCAGCCGGTCCTTGCTCAGCCGCACATTGTCGAAGAACAACTCACCGGTGGGCGAGGAATGCATGCCCATCTTCTTGAACGGTTTGCCCTGAGTGAACCCCTCCATGCCCTTGTCCAGCACGAAGGTGAGCACCTTGCGGTCGCGCTTGTCGCCGCCGTCGCCTTCGTCGAGCTTGGCGTAGACGACCACGGTGTCGGCGAACGGGCCGTTGGTGATGAAGGTCTTCTGCCCGTTGAGGATGTAGTCCTCACCATCGCGACGGACGTAGGTTTTCATGCCGCCGAACGCGTCGGAACCGGAGTCGGGCTCGGTGATCGCCCACGCCGCCACCTTCTTCAGGGTGACGATGTCTTTGAGCCACCGCTGCTTCTGCGCGAGCGTGCCGCGTGCGGCGATGGTCGCCGCCCCGAGCCCGAGGCTGACACCGACCGCCGCGACGCTGCCCAGGGTGACGCCGGTCAGTTCGCTGACGAGTACCGCGGCCATACTGCCCTGCGCCGCAAGCGGGTTCGACGCGGCCTTCTTGTCCGGCTTCTCCGGCGCGGGCTCCCCCGCCGCGATCCGGTCGGCCCTGGCCTGTTCCTTCGCCAGCATCTTGTCGACAGCCTCACCGGCCATCACATCGAGCCCGAACTGGCTGAACAGTGTGCGCATGATGTCGTACGGCGGCAGCTCGCCGTGTTCGAGTTCGTCGATGTGGGGACGAACTTCCTTGTCGATGAACGCGCGCACGGATTCGCGGATCATCTCGTCGGTCTCGGACCATTCGAACATCGTTGTTGACTCCAGGATTCGTGGTTCAGGGCAGCCGGGCGGCGATGTCGTCGATCGACCATGCCTCGTCGGTCTCGATGGTCTTGACGTCGTGCCAGCCGGCGAGTTCGCTGATCGCGCCGCCCTGCACCGCGAACACCTTGCCGGTGATCGGGCACTTCTCGCCTGCCAGGTAGGCGACCAGCGGTGAGATGTTGGCCGGGCTGAAAGCGTCGAAGCTGCCCTCGGCTTCGGCCTCGGCCGCCTCGGCCGCCATCAGCGCGCCCATTCCCGGGGTGGCCAGGGTCAGGCGGGTGCGGGCGATCGGGGCGATCGCGTTGGCCCGCACGCCGTAGCGCTCGAGCTCGTCGGCAGCGACCAGGGTCAGCGCCGCGATCGCGGCCTTGGCGGAACCGTAGTTGGCCTGGCCCGCGTTGGGCACGGTCACACCCGACGCCGAGGCGGTGTTGATGATCGCCGCGTTGGGTCGACGGCCTGCCTTGGCCTCGGCCTTCCAGTACGCCGAGGCGTGGTGGATGACCGCGAAATGACCCTTGAGATGCACCGCGACCACGGCGTCCCAGTCCGACTCCGACAGGCTGGGGATGAAGCCGTCGCGGAGAATGCCTGCGTTGTTGACGACCACGTCGAGGCCACCGAATGCCGAGATCGCTTGCGCGACCAGGGCTTCAGCACCCGCCCAGGTGGCGACGTCATCGGTGTTGGCCACCGCCCGGCCGCCCGCGGCGACGATCTCGTTCGCCACTTCCTGCGCCGGGCCCACATCGACACCGTCACCGCTGTTGCTGCCGCCCAGGTCGTTGACGACGACCGCGGCACCCTCGCGGGCGAACAGCAGCGCGTGCTCACGTCCGATACCGCGACCGGCACCGGTGATCACCGCGACCCGTCCTTCCAGGGCACCCATGCTTACTCCTTCGTTTCACAGTCTTGGTCGGTCGCCACGGATGTGGGTCCGACAGCCGGCGGAGACCTGCCCGCGCACGCGCTTCGGCGTGGGCGGGTCATGGGTCAGTCCGTGATTTCGGCGATGCCGTTGCTCAACACCACATCGGTCCCTCGCACGGTCTCGAACGCGTACGTGGTGACACCGTTGTCGGTGCCCGCGTTCCAGATTCGCGTCTCGAGGTCGTCACCGGGGAAGACGAACTTGGAGAAACGCACGGCCAAGCGCTTCACCCGCGAAACATCGGAATCGGCGACTTCGGCGAGGACACCCCACCCGGCCATCGCCATCGTGCACAGACCGTGCGCGATGATGCCGGGCAGACCGGCGTCCTTGGCGACTTCCTCGTCCAGATGCAGCGGTACCGGGTCACCCGAGGCGGGCGCGTACCGGAACGTCTGGTCGTCGTCGACGTGGTGGGCGGTCTTCGCCTGCGGCGAGGACTGTTTGAGCTCGGTATAGGGCTCGATCACCGGGATCGCCTCGCCGACTCTGTCGCCGGCGTCGACCCCGCGGAAGAATCCGGACAGGTACTGCTCGTTGACCAGGTCACCGCTCACCTCGTCCTTGCAGGTGAGGTGGATGTAGACCAGCGAGCCGGTGGACTTGGTCTCCCAGCCGATCACCCGCCCGCGCGAGACCAGTCGGTCACCGGGCTTGATCGGGCGGTGGAAGTGGAAGTCCTGCTCGCCATGGGTGATCCGGCCGAAGATGTCCATCGGCACCACGTCGACGGCGGGTGCCATCAGCGCGTCGAAGGCCGGGACGATGGCGAACACCGGCGAGCCCACGTCACCGCGGCGATGCGCGGGGATCGGGTCGTTGGTCGCGGCCGCGTACTCGGCCAGCCGCTCCCTGGTGACCTCGAACCGCTCTTCGTCCGACCACAGGTTCAGACCGTCGCGGTCGAACTCGGAGACGTCGCCCATGGTCAGGCTCCGGCGGCGAGGGCGGCGAGCTTGTCCAGCGAGGTCTGCAGCTGCTTGGTGCCGTCCTTTTCGACGGCCTTGCCGAGGGCGCCTTTGATCAGCGAACCCTCGAATTCCCCTGCGACCTGGACCTCGGTCTTGTCGCCGTCGGGCGTCAGGTCGAAGGAGAAGGTGGCCTTCACCCCGGCCATCCCGGTTCCCGTCATGACCAGCTTGGTCGGGGCGACCTCGCCGACGACCCACTCCATCTTGTTGGCCATGCCGAGCATGAAGATCTTGGCGGTCAGCGTCGTGCCCTCGGTCAGGGTGGCCGGCGGTTCGACCATCCAGCGCTCGTGGATGGTGAACCAGTCGCCCCAGGTGGACGGGTCGGTGATCACACCCATCAGCTTCTCGGCGGGGGCGTTGAGGGTGGCGGTCTTCTCGATGTGACCCATGAGTGTTCTCCTGCGAATGGTGGTGTGGTGGAAGGCCGGTCAGCGGTCGGCGCGCTGGTATGCGGTGACGACCGCGGCGCCGCCCAAGCCGATGTTGTGCTGCAGGGCAGCGGTCACGTTGTCGACCTGACGCGCATCGGCGGTGCCGCGCAGCTGCCAGGTGAGTTCGGCGCACTGCGCCAGTCCGGTGGCGCCGAGCGGGTGTCCCTTCGAGATCAGGCCGCCGGAGGGGTTCACGACCCACTTGCCGCCGTAGGTGGTCTGGTTGTCGTCGAGCAGCCGACCGGCCTCGCCCGGCGCGCACATGCCGAGGGCTTCGTAGAGCAGCAGCTCGTTCGCCGAGAAGCAGTCGTGCAGTTCGATGACCTGGAAGTCCTCGGCACCGAGACCGGCCTGCTTGTACACCTCGGCCGCGGCGGCGACATTCATGTCGTAGCCGATGATGTTCTTGGCGGTGCCGTCGAAGGTCGAGGCGAAGTCGGTGGTCATGGCTTGACCCACGATTTCGACCGCACGGTCGGCGAGGTCGTGTTCGGTCACGAAATCTTCGCTCGCCAGGATCGCCGCGCCGGAACCGTCGGAGGTCGGCGAGCATTGGAGCTTGGTGAGCGGGTCGTAGATCATTCGCGCATCGAGGATCTGGTCGATGGTGTATTCGTCACGGAATTGCGAATACGGGTTGTTCACCGAGTGCTTGTGGTTCTTGTAACCGATTTTCGCGAAATGCTCGGCGGTAGTGCCGTATTCCTTCATGTGCTCGCGGCCCGCGGCGCCGAACATCCAGGGCGCGGGTGGAAAGAGCACCTCGGAGATTTCGGCCAATGCCTGCATGTGTTTGGCCATCGGCTGCTCGCGGTCGTCGAAGGTGGTGCCGAGCGAGCCGGGCTGCATCTTCTCGAAACCGAGCGCGAGCGTGCAGTCGGCCAGGCCGCCGCGGATCGCCTGCGCCGCCAGATACAGCGCGGTCGACCCGGTCGAGCAGTTGTTGTTCACATTGACCACCGGGATACCGGTCATGCCGAGTTCGTAGACCGCCCGCTGCCCCGACGTCGACTCGCCGTACACATAGCCGACGTAGGCCTGCTGCACCTCGGTATAGGAAATGCCCGCGTCGGTGAGGGCTTTGGTGCCCGATTCCCGCGCCATATCCGGGTAGTCCCAGATGCTGCCGTCTTCGTTGAATCGCCGACCCGGCTTCTCGAATTTCGTCATACCGACACCGACGACGAATACCCGTTGCGTCACAGGACAGTCCTCTCCATAGATCAGCCGTGCGGCTGTCACCTATGACGCTAGGAGTTCGATTGCCACCCGACGAGGACCGCAGCGGGCCGTTCGGGGGACCGAAACGATCATCGCCGCTGCGGTACCGTACGAATCGCCTCGCCCGACGTCGAAGGAGCCAAGTGGCGCAGACGATTCCGATGCGGTTCTTCCGAGCGACAGTCGAGTCGATGGTGAAACGCGGCCTCGATGTGGGACGCGCGCTGCGCGGAGCGGGACTCGACTGGCGGCTCTACGCCGAAGACCGTGCCCGGATGACACCGGAGCAGACGACCGGGGTGATCCGCGCCCTCTGGGAGCAGACCGACGACGAACTGCTGGGCTTGGGTCCCCGACCGGTTGCACGCGGCACCTTGCGACTGGCCGGACTCACCGTCATCCACACCCGGGATCTGCGCGGCGCGCTCGGCCGCATGTTCGAACTGTCCTCCGTGACCACCGGCATCCGCTGGGAGATGCGGGCCGACGACGCCGGCCGCGCCACGATCGGCATCGCCGACCCCGACGTGCGCCTCGATCCGTTCGTCGCGTTCGCGATGACCGGTGGGGTGCACCGGTTCGCCGGCTGGCTGATCGGAGCGCCGATCACGTTGCTTTCCGTGGATTTCCCGTTCGATGCCGAGCACCTGGCCGACGAGTACACGACGATTTTCGGAGTCCGGCCGACCTTCCGCGCATCGCGGTTGGCGATGTCGTTCGACGCGGCGTTGCTGCCCATGCCGGTGGTGCGCGACGAAGCCGACCTCAAACGGTTCCTCCGTGACTCCCCCGGTGTGCTGTTCTACGCGCAGGAGCAGGCCACGACCACCGCGGCCCGGGTGCGCGCGATCATGGAGCGCAACCGGAACGGTCCCTGGCTCGGCGCCGACGAACTCGCCCGCCGTCTATCGATCAGCGCGCCGCACCTGCGTCGGCTGCTGCGCGGCGAAGGCACCAGCCAGCGGCGGATCCAGGAGGAGATCCTTCGCGACCGCGCCGTCGAAGCACTGGTGCACGGAGACGAGCCGATCGCGGATCTCGCCGCCCGCCTGGGCTATTCGGAGGCCAGTGCCTTCCGCCGGGCGTTTCACCGGTGGACCGGTAGCGCGCCGAGCCACTACCGCTCCACCCGAATCAGGAAGCCGTGATCGTATGACGCACACCGAGACGGAAGCACGCTTGGACGACACGGGCAACGTCTTGATCGCACCGACGGAATCGCGCGACACCGTGATCCCGGACTTCTTCGGGACCACGATCACCCCGGCGGATCTCGCCGCCGGTTCGACGGATCTCACCCAGAAGACCGTCTACTTGTGTGGCGATATGGCTGCAATCAATGAGCATCAGCTGAGTTCGGCCGCACGGGTTTTCGTTGTCCGGAAGCTGTCACACGGCCACGACGACCTGCCGGCTGTCATCGACCCCGGTCGTGTCCCGGTTCGTGTGCATCGCGTCGGCGTGTACTACCGCCGCTTCTTCGCCCTCGAAGACGACCACTTCGGGCGAATCAGCGCCGAGCACACCTTCCAGTCCCTGACCGAGTCCACCAAGCCGGGTTCGGCCCACCGCAGCGGTATCTACCTGACACCTGTCACGCGAAGAGGTGACGAACTGCATTTCCGGCTGCTGCGCTGCTCGACGAATCTCTCGGGGCCGACCGAGGGCTTCGGCCCGACCGACACGAGCATCGTCGACGCGCTGAACAACGAGGCCGCCACCGTGTTCCGTGGCCACGCGCCGCTCAATCACGTTCTCGCCCAGATCTATCACAACACCCCGGCCACGGCCGGGCGCAAACAGTCCAAGGCCAAGATCTCGGCCCATGCCGACAAGACCAAGGACATGCCCGTCGACGGCGTCATGGCCTTCTGCACCTTCTACGACGGACTCGACATGCTGGCGCCCATGGCCGCCGACCCCTTCGACTACGGCGTGCGGAATACCAGCGGTCTGACCGAACTCCGCTTCCGCCTGAAGGATTCGGCCGACGCACGCGACGGGGTCCCCGTGCGATTCGATCTGACCCTGTATCCCGGCTCCGTGTTCTTCATGCCGCTGTCGACCAACCGTCTCTACACCCACGAGATCCGGCCCCCGGCGCCGGACGTCGGATCGCTGCCGACCCGGCTGGGCTATGTGGTGCGCTGCTCGAACGCCGAGGCCGTACACAGGGACGGCCAGACCTTCCTGAAGCGAGCCGGTGGCTTGGTGAAGCTGGAGCCGCCCACTCCAGAAGGCGTCGACGAATTGCGCGGGCTCTACGCAGAAGAGAACAGAACCACGTCCTTCATCGACTACGGCGACCAGTTTCCATTCAGCATGAACGCAGGAGACTACGATGCTCCGCGGATCTGACATCTCCGACGAAATAGCTTCGTACGTTTTGCCTTTCGAGCGCAACCTGTTCGCGGAGCTTTCCGGTTCGGCTCTCCTGGAGGAAACGGGAAACGGCCGGCGCGGCGCGACTCTCACCGACCCCGATGCGGCGGGTCGCGTGCCGCTCGTCCGGACAACCACCCGCTACGCCCGCCCGACGCAGCGCTTCCAGCCGGTACATCACCACCTGGCACAGCAGATACAGATTCGAGCGGGAATCGCGGTCGGTTTCGACAACGCGCTCATCGAGAGCTATACGAACGCCTACGCCACCATGGGCAGCCATTCCGATCAAGCACTCGACCTCGCCGATCAGTCCTTCATCGCCGTCTTCTCCTGCTATCGCCACCCCGAGGCACCGCCGCGGACGCTGATCTTCGAACGGAAGGGGACCGAGGAGAATTTCGCGATCCCCCTCGCGCACCACAGCGTCGTCGTGTTCTCCGTCGCCGCGAATCGGCGGTTCAAGCACAAGATCGTGCTCGAGCCGTCCGCACGGTCGGTCGAAAACCAGTGGCTCGGCGTGACTTTCCGGAAATCGAAGACTTTCGTCCGGTTCCGAGAGGGCCGGCCATACCTGCCGCAGGGTCCCCTTCTCACCTCGGCCGACGACGATCAGCGACGAGAGTTCTACCGCCTGCGACGACGTGAGAACAACGAAACAGACTTCGTCTACCCGCCGCTGACCTACACCGTCAGCGAAAGCGACCTCATCCCACCGGCCTGAGGCACCGACTGCTCCCCGCGTCGAGGACGGTCAGCTCAGGTGATGCACCTCCTGCAGTCCGTAGACCGGGGTCGGCACCCCTTCGAACCGGGCCTTCAACTGCAGGGCCAGGTACAGCGAATAGTGGCGGGATTGGTGCAGGTTGCCGCCGTGGAACCACAAGCCGGGCTGCTTGGTCGGTTTCCACATATTGCGCAGCTCCCCTTCCCAGGGGCCGGGGTCCTTGGTGGTGCCCGAGCCGTAACCCCAGCATTTGCCCACCGCGTCGGCGACGTCCTGGCCGATGAGGTCGGCCGCCCAGCCGTTCATCGACCCGTAGCCGGTCGCGTAGACGACGAGATCGGCTGGCAGTTCGGTGCCGTCGTCGAGGATCACGCTGTCCTCGGTGAGTTCACGAACCTGCCCGTGCGCCAAACGGATATCGCCGTCGGCGACGAGTTCGGCCGCGCCGACGTCGATGTAGTAGCCCGAGCCTCGGCGCAGGTATTTCATGAACAATCCGGAGCCGTCGTCGCCCCAGTCGAGTTCGAACCCGGCGCGTTCCAGGCGCGCGTAGAAGTCGGCGTCGCGCTCACGGATCGCGGCGTAGACGGGGATCTGGAAGTCGGGCATGATCCGGTACGGCAGCGACGCGAAGGTGAGATCGGCTTTCTGCGTGGTCATTCCGGCAGCCAGGGCTCGCTCGGAGTACAGGTCGCCGAGGCCGAGTTCCATCAGCGAATCCGACTTCACGATGTGGGTGGAGGACCGCTGCACCATGGTGACGTCGGCACCCGCCTCCCACAGGGCGCCACAGATGTCGTGGGCGGAGTTGTTGGCCCCGATCACCACGGCACGTCTGCCCGCGTAGCGGTCCGGCCCGGGGTGCAGGCTGGAGTGGTGCTGGTCGCCCCGAAAGCGGTCCATCCCCGGGAAATTCGGGATGTTCGGTTTGCCCGACATCCCGGTGGCGAGCACCAGGTGGTGTGGGCGCAGCACGAGCGGGTCGCCGTCGCGTTCCACCTCGACCACCCAGGTTTCGCTGGCGGTGTCGTAGCGAGCCGAGGTGCAGGTGGTCTTGGACCAGTACGGCACCTCCATCACCTTGGTGTACATCTCGAGCCAGTCGCCGATCTTGTCCTTCGGCGCGAACACCGGCCAGTTGTCGGGGAACGGCAGATACGGCAGGTGGTCGTACCAGACCGGATCGTGCAGGCACAGCGACTTGTACCGCTTGCGCCACTGGTCACCGGGCCGGTCGTGCTTGTCGACGACGAGTGCGGGCACGCTGAGCTGGCGCAGCCGCGCGCCGAGGGCGATGCCACCCTGTCCCCCACCGACGACGAGCACGAACGGCTGCCGGGTGTAGCCGAGTTCGTGCTGTTCGCGTTCGCGTTGCTCGGACCAGGTCACCCGGGCGCGGTCGGCGCCGTGACGCACACCCCGTGGCCGTCGCGGGCCCTTGTTCTCCTCGAAACCCTTCAGCTCCTGCATGGTGGTGAGCAGCGTCCAGGCGCCTTCGTCGGTGAGCCGCAGGTGCCCGACACCGCGTCCGGCCCCGGTCTCGAACCCGATCCATGCACTGATCACCCCGTCGGCCTCGGTCGGCGTCTCGGTGGTGTGGAATCCGGACGGGTCGGTGTCGGCGAGCTGGGCGCGCAGCATGTCGGCGACGCCCGCCCGGCCTTCGACGGTCTTGATGTTCCAGGTGAACGCGATCAGGTCGCGCCAGAAGCTGTCGGTGGCGAACATGCTCGCCGCCGTGTCGACATCGCGCGCGGCCAGGGCCGCTTCGAACGCCGTGAGCCAGGCGTCCACCCGCTGCTGGGGTCCGGCTACGTCCGATCCGTCGACGACGGGATCGAGTGTCTGGGTCATCGAATCCTCCTCCACAATCTGTGACATGAAGCACACGTCATGCGGGGCGGGTGGCACAATCGTTGCAGCGCGTTGCAGCGCTGGCAGACAGCACCGATGAAGGGCGCAGGCGTGGGCGATTTCGGCGCGTTCGAACCCGGCACCGACCTCTCCGGGTACGCGCGTGAGCTGATCCGCATGCACGACGCCGTGATCGCCGGTGGGCGTTCGCCGCTGCGGCCTCGTCCGCTCGTGGCCCGGTCGTGGTCGCGGGTGCTGGCGGCGGGTCTGGTGCCCGACCAGCCGAGGGCGCGCTCGATGCTGGCCGTCGACGATGTCGAACGTCGGCGCCGCGAATCCTCGCTCACCGCGGTGATCGAGGACCTCACGCAGGCGCTGTCCGACCTCACCGACACCGCTTCCCAACTGATGCTGGTGGTCGCCGACGCCGAGGGTGTGATCCTCTGGCGGCACGGTTCGGCGAAGGTGCGCCACCGGGCCGACACCCTCGGCTTCCGCGAGGGCGCGCGCTGGACCGAGGACGCGGTCGGCACGAACGCGATCGGCACCGCGCTGGCCGAGGCCAATCCGGTCCAGTTGTTCTCCGGTGAGCACTTCGAGCAGTTCCAGCACCCCTGGTTCTGCACGGCGGCCCCGATCCACGACCCACGCACCGGCACCCTGCTCGGGATCGTCGACATCAGCGGTCCCGCACTGGCCCTGCATCCGGCTGTCACCGCGCTCGTGCGCACCGGCGTGCGGCTCGCCGAAGCGCAACTGTGGCGTCACCACGAGACCCGGCTCGACCGGCTGCGTTCGGTGGCGGGCCCTGCCCTGGCCGGGTTGTCCGGCCCCGCGCTGGTCGTCGACGACAACGGCTGGGTCGCCCAGGCCGTCGGTGTGGGCGCCACGCACCGGGTGGCCGTGCCGGGACCCGACCGCCCGATCACCGTCCCCGGGCTCGGACTGTGCACCGCCGAACAACTCGCCGACGGATGGCTGATCCGCCCGGACTCCGGCTCCCGGCTCACCCGATTGGAACTGGACCTGTCCGGTCCGCCGACCCTGCGCGCACTCGGTGGCGAATCCGCCTGGTGCTGTGCACTGTCGGCGCGCCATGCCGAGATCCTGCTGCTGTTGCACCTGCACGGCCGGCAGGGCATGACGGTCGGACGGCTCAGCGAAGCGCTGTTCGGCGATGCGGACCACGCCGTCGCGGTCCGGGCCGAGATTTCCCGATTGCGGCGGACCCTCGGTTCGGTGGTGGCGAGCCGACCCTATCGGATCGCCGAATCTGCCAGCATCACAGTTTCTTTCGGCTCGGCCGAGCGCCTCGCCGACTGCGATTTCGTCCGGCACAGTGCGGGACCGGGCCTGCGCAAACTCTGCCGGTGACTTCGCGGTCGATGTTGTGCTCGACAATCAGCGCCGGGATTGCATTCACGCATCCCGGCGCCGACAGCACGGCTGAGCCGACAGTCGGGGCAGCCGCGGTGCCAGATCAACTGACCGTTGCGGTGATCTTGATCGCCGGTGTGACCTTGTACTCGGTGGCGAAGGTGATCGTCTCACCCTGCGTCAGGAGTCCCTGACACGTCGGCGTCCCCTCGGCCGTGGCCAACTTCACCACGGCCGTGGTCGCTTTGAGGGTGGAGGTGGCGTTCGTGTACGTCATCGCGGTGTGATGAGTCCAGAACCCACAGGAGTATCCGACGGCCGTACGGAAGATCAGATTGATCGAATTGAAGAGGTCGCCGTTGACGATCGAGGTGGTTCCCGTGGCCGCGTTGTAAGACTTACCGGTGAAGTTCGAGGCGCCTGCCGCCGCGGTGAACGCCCCTTGCCACGCCGTGCCGTCAGGGCTGGTGCAGGTGATCGGCGGAACCATGCTTGTGATCGCGCCCAGTCCTGACGTCGTTCGGGTACCTGCGGGCAGGGATCCCGAAGCGGACAGGCTCGGGCAGGTGAACAGCGTTACGCCGCTCTTGTTCTTGACGACCAGCGGTCCCGACACCGCCGAGAAGGCGCCGTTGCTGTTGGGGTTGACGACTGTCCAGGTGGTGGTTGCCGCGTGCGCGGGCGCCGAGAGCGCGGCGCTCGCGAGCAAGGGTGCGGCCACGGTGATCGCCGCCAGAAGGTGGCTGGTGCGCATTCCGAACATAGTGGTCTCGATTCATCAAGCCAGACAACGCATCAGGCGACCGACTGGATCGTCGTGCCGCGAGACGCACTGGGCATAACGGCCCAGCCAGGTGACCGTATCAACGAAACTTGTTGCTCAGCACAAGATTTGAACTAATTCTTTTTCAAACCAATCAGTCAGGAATTATTGCTCCACAGCAGCACGCCCGCAGCACGGCGTTCGACTCAGGACGGGAACACACCGGCCAGCACAGCACCGATCTGCGCCACCGCACGGTCGACACTGCCGGTCGGCTGGAACAGGTGACTCAGGGTGAGCCGGACCATGATCTCGACGATCGTGGTGATCTCCTCGTCGGACAGCTGAGGCAGTCGGTAGTAGTCGCGCACCGTGATCGTGAGCGCGTCGACCGCCCGGACGAGCACCGGTTGCGCGTCGCTCACCAGGGCGGGCAGCAGGGCGGTGTCGGCGTCCTGGCGAGCGGAGAGGACGGCCTTGATCAGCGTGTTGTCACCGGCGGTACGCAGGGTGTACTCGGCAGCGGCGGTGATCCCGGCGAGTGGGTCGGCCGGATGCTCGGCCAGCGTGTCGGCCACGCCGCTCAGGTAGATGCCGGTCTCGCGCTCGATGAGGGCATCCGCCAATGCCTGCTTGGTGCCGATCTCCTTGTAGAGGACCGGCCTACTGATGCCGACTTCCTTTGCGATGCGCGACATGTTCACCGCGCCCCAACCTTCGGAAACGACCATGGTGCGGGCGGCGTCGAGCATGCGGTCGCGCAACAGCTGACGCATCTCAGACTGGAAGTTCGGCGATTCGGCCACCCAGTCATCGTACATGTGGCTCGAAGTGGCATCTTCGTTGACAACTGCTGCATAGGTGTATTTACTGAGAACACATCGGCATCAGTTGTAAACACGCTCGACAACCCCCGGGATATGTCTCGGTGATCAGGAGAACGAGATGACGACATCGCGAAACCACGAAGAACCGGCCACGGCCCGGCAATGGCGCGATTCCAAGCGCTACCTGTGGTTGTTCGGGCTCGTCGCCCCCAGCGCGGCCGTGCTGGCCGCGGCGCTGGTCTGGGCGTTCAACCAGCTGGGCTGGCAGGTGGTGGCGCCGGTGTGGTGGTGGCTCGGCCCGATCCTGGTGTACGTCCTGCTGCCGACCCTCGACCGCTTCTTCGGGCCCGACGGTGCGAACCCGCCGGAAGAGGTGATGGCACAGCTGGAGAACGACAGGTACTACCGCTACTGCACCTACGCCTACATTCCGCTGCAGCTGTTCAGCCTGGTCTTCGCCTGCTACCTCTGGACCGCCGACAACCTGTCCTGGCTCGGGATCGACGGCGGTCTCGGCCTGGCCTCGAAGATCGGGTTGGCCTTCACCATCGGGGCGATGGGCGGCGTCGGGATCAATACCGCGCACGAACTCGGCCACAAGAAGGACGAACTCGAGCGCTGGCTGTCGAAGATCACGCTGGCCCAGACCTTCTACGGGCACTTCTACATCGAGCACAACCGCGGCCACCACGTGCGTGTCGCGACGCCGGAGGACCCGGCAAGTGCCCGCTTCGGCGAATCGTTCTGGAGCTTCCTGCCGCGCAGTGTGTGGGGCAGCCTGAAGTCCGCGTGGGAACTGGAGGCCACCCGCCTGCGCCGGCTCGACAAGAGCCCGTTCTCGCCGCACAACGACGTGCTCAACGCGTGGGCGATGTCGGTGGTGCTGTGGGTGGCACTGGTCGCTGTGTTCGGCCCCGCGATCCTGCCGTTCCTGGTGATCCAGGCCGTCTACGGGTTCTCCCTGCTGGAGACGGTGAACTACCTCGAGCACTACGGTCTGCTGCGGAGCAGGACCGCCTCGGGTCGCTACGAGCGATGCACGCCCGAGCACAGCTGGAACTCCGACCACATCGTCACCAACATCTTCCTCTACCACCTGCAACGCCACAGCGACCACCACGCCAATCCCACCCGGCGCTATCAGATCCTGCGCCATATGGACGGCGCGCCCGAACTGCCCAGTGGCTACGCGAGCCTGATCGGCCTGGCCTACCTGACCCCCTTGTGGCGCCAGGTGATGGACCATCGCGTGCTCGCGCACTACAACGGCGACATCACCCGGGTGAATATCCAGCCGAGCAAGCGCGCCAAGATCCTCGCGCAGTACGGAGCGATCTGATGGCCGCCTACCTCTGCCCCGTGTGCGACTACGTCTATGACGAGCGATTCGGTGCTCCCCGTGAAGGTTTCGCGGCGGGCACCGCCTGGTCGCTGATTCCCGACCAGTGGTGCTGTCCCGACTGTGGCGTCCGCGAGAAGGTCGATTTCGAACCGAAGGAACTCCGACGATGAAGGACTACAAGCTGTTCCAGTGCGTCCAATGCGGATTCGAGTACGACGAGGCACTCGGCTGGCCGGAGGACGGGATCGAACCCGGCACCCGATGGGACGACATTCCCGACGACTGGTCCTGCCCCGACTGCGGTGCGGCCAAGGCCGACTTCGACATGCGTGAGGTGAGTCGCGGATGAGCGGGCGGATCGTGATCGTCGGCGCCGGTGTCGCCGGTGCCACCGCGGCACACACCTTGCGCCGCGAGGGGTATGCCGGCGAGATCGTGCTCCTCAGCGCCGAACCGACGCTGCCCTATCGTCGGCCCGCGGTCTCGAAGGAACTCCTGGCGGGCACCGCCTCGGCGGAACGTACCCTGCTGAAGCCCCCGAAGTTCTGGGCCGACAATGTCATCGATCTTCGGCCGGCGACCAGGGTCGACGCGATCGACATCGACCGCGCGTCGGTGCGATTGAGCACGGGTGGAGACCTCGGCTACGACAGCTTGCTACTCGCGACCGGTGCGCGGGCACGCCACGTCGACACCACGTCCACCCGCGTGCACACCTTGCGGACGCTGGCCGACATCACGGGCCTGCGAGCGGCGATCGACGCCGGCGGGTCGCTGCTGATCATCGGCGGCGGGCTGATCGGCTGCGAGGTGGCCGCCACCGCCCGCGGCCTCGGCGCCGATGTGACGCTGTTGCACGCGGGCCCCGCGCTGCTCGACCGGGTGGTGCCGCGGTCGGTGGCGGACCTGCTGCGCGACATCCATCAGGAGCACGGCGTCGTCGTCGAAACAGAGGTCAGTACAACGCATCTCGGTGACACAGCCCACGGCGTGACGGCCACGGCGGCCGACGGGCGCAGCTGGTCGGCCGGGGCCGCTCTGGTCGCCGTCGGAGCGGCGCCCGACACCGCCTTGGCCGAAGCCGCCGGCCTGGCCGTCGACGAGGGCATCGTCATCGATCAGCACTACCGCACATCGGCACCGGGAGTGTTCGCCGCGGGCGATGCGACCACCGCCTTCAACTCCCACCGCGGCGAGTTCGAGAGCGGCCGGCAGTGGAACTCGGCGATGTCCGCGGGGGCCGCCGCGGCCAGGGCCATTCTGGGCCGGCCCGCCGTCCCTGTCGAAATCCCCTGGGGCTGGACCGATCAGCACGGGCTCTCCCTGCAATTCGCCGGCTGGGTCCACCCGCACGACGACCTCGTCGTCGAAGGCACCTTGGAATCCCGGGACTTCCTCGCCGTGGCCGTGCGCGACGGTCTACCCGTCGGCGCCGTCGCGATGGCCAGGCCTCGGGAACTCCGCGCGGCGCGGGCGGCCATCGGCGCCGGCGCCCCCTGGCCGCCCAGTTCATTCCGCAGTTCCGAAATAAGTGGAAACCTTTCCACAATTAACTATTCGGAGAAAACAACTAATAGCGGATAACGATATTCCGGGGTGTATCGATTCGCGATTTCAGCCACGGAAAGAAGATGGCGAGCTATATTTTTAAAACACCCACTTTGCAGTTGGGCATACCGTCACACCACTGCTCGACATTTCCTGGAGATCGCCATGATATCGACCACTTCCCTGTTTCGTGCAGGCTTTATCGCTCCGGTGGCCGTCGCTACCGTCTTTTGTTCGGCCGCACCCGTCAACGCGGCGCCGGTCAGCGTGAACTGGGCCTGCCGGGGCACCGTCCTCGGCATCAGCCAGACCTCGAACATGAACACGACGGTCACCGGTACGGCCCCGGGCTCGGCGGCATCGGGATCCGCCGTGGCCATCACCATCACACCTGGTGCGTCGTCGGTGCCGAGTTCGGCTTCCGGCTTCACGGTGAACAACATCAGCAACCTGAAGATGACCATTCCCACCCCGGCGAACTCGACTCTGGTCTCGGCTACCGCCTCCGGAGGTAGCGTGGCGGGCACTGTCGCGACGTCCGGTGGGAACGTCGTGCTCACCATTCCCGGGCCGATCGCCGGCGGCACCAGCTTCACCCCGCCTGCGGTGACCATCAATGTCACCGCGGGTGCCGCGGGAACGTCGATCACCAGCAAGTACGCGGGAACCAGCTACACCAGTCCCGGTATGACCATGACCACCAACGTGTCATTCGTCGGCAACGTAGCGACTTCGTGCTATCCGAACCCGTCCCCGACCCTGACCACAACCACCGTCACCTAGGCCCATGGACAGGGGCTACGGCACGGTGACCCGCGCCCGCGCCGACGATCCGTGGTGAAGATGTCCGGACCGGGTCGCGCGAGCGGCCCGGTCCGGTCCTGGTGAGAACCATAAACAGCACTATCGACAATGGTTGCCCCACTTAGGGTTTGGTGCGAGGTAACCATTTCGACCGAAAAGTCCGATGGGCGTATCGCACCCGCCGTCATGTCGTACGCTGCATGTCCGACACAGCCACGGCTCACTTCGGCGGCCGCGGTGGTGCCGCTCTCGTGATGTTCGATCGACAGGAGCCACCATGCCCCCTTCGAACGCCCGGCGGCGATCTTTCCGCCCGTAGGGATCCTCTGATCGGTGACTGCTGATGGGAAAGCTCGTGTGCCCCACTACTAGCGAACCCGCCCGGATCTCGGTCGAGCTCAAAAGGGCGCTGGAGTTCTATCACGGATCCGTCGAGGATCTGCTTCGCGAATTGATCAGAGTGCTCGGCGTGAACGAGACCGATCGACGCGCACTCGAAATCGTGCTGCTCGAGGACGAGAAATCCACCACTCCGGGAAGGCTGGCCGAACGGCTCGGCCTCACCGCGGCAGGCGTCACGATCATGCTCAACCGGCTGGAGAAACAGGGTTATATCGTCCGCTCGCTACATCCGACCGATCGTCGTCGGGTGATAGTGATGGCCACCGAACTCGCGGCCCATCGGGTACGGGAAATCGTCGTACCCATGATCGTCGAGAGTTACAAGATGTTGCTGAGCTATTACAACACCGCCGAACTCGAAATAATCGCGGACTTTCTGACCCGCGCGGGCGAACTGCAACAGATACACCGGCAACGGTTACGCGAGGTACATCCCTACTCGAAACCCTGAAATGGGCCGCGACGTCCGCATTGTTGCCACCGGTTCGCACGGTGGGCATACCTCGAGGGAGAACGCAGGATGGAATCCGTCGACCACAGCGAAATCGAACCCGGGACTCGGGCTCTGCGTCGATACGGGCGGCACGCCTCGGCGGCACCCGCCGATCGGTACCGGCGGCGGATGTCACGTACAGGCGTCGCGGCCGCGGTCATCGGCACGGGAATCGGGATATCGCTGATAGTGCCGGCGGATTCGAGCCCGCCGATACCGGCGAACAACGCGGCGACGTTCTCGGGCGAACCGTCCGTACAGACTCCCGGCTACTGCGCCGTCGACGACAGTCCCGCTGTGGTCGGTTCCGGCGCGGCAGCCGACGCACCGAGTGAGATCGCCGTTCCTGATGTCGCCTCGGATGCCGGCCCGGCTACCGATGCCGGATTCGACACACCCGACACCGAAATGCCGAGCACTGCCCCCGCACCGGAAACGACGACCATCGTGACCACCGATCCCTTGCCCGCGGACTCACTGGATACCTCGGTCAGCGTGAGTTTGTCTGCAACGGCGAGCTTTTCGGTACAGGCCACGCCGCCGCCACCAGATCCGGGTATCGAGTCGGTCCCGGAATCCACCGTGCCCGTCACCGCGATTCCCTCGGATACCTCGACAGTCAGGCCGAGCACCGTGACGGTAACGGCTGATCCCCCGACCGTCACATCCACAACCACCGCCACACCGACCACCACGACATCAGCGCCGCCCCGCACGACAATCGCACCGACCTCGACCACCACCGCGCCACCGGCGACCACAACGACGCGGCCCCCTCCCGCGACCACGACACCGACTGCGACCAAGCGCCCGCGCCCGACTCCATCGCTCGCGCGCCCACCGTCCACGTCTTCAACAGCGACGGCAACCAGGTAGACGCCTCGCAGACCACCGCGCGAACCCGAGTCGGGCGAGCTACGCCGCGCGCACGATGGAGACGGTGATCCGCGTCAGTTCACCGCGTACGGGTAGGCGTCGGAACGGTCCTGGAACGCGAGGCCGGTGCCTGGTCCGTCTTGCGGGTTTCGGGGCGAGCGTCGTATCGTGGCCGCAATCCGATCGGTGCTCTCCAGGAATACAGTCGCAGTGTGGGAGCCCCGCCTCATCTGAGGAGGCGTGGAGTGGGCGGCGTGATGACGCACACCCATCTCCCGTGGAGGATTCCATGCATATCGGTCTCGGCCTTCCCATCGCCGATCCCAGCACGCTGCCCGAATGGGCCGTCCGTGCCGAAGCCGCAGGCTTCGCCACCCTCGGCCTGCTCGACCGGCTGGTCTACGACAATCCCGAACCGCTGGTCACCCTGGCGGTGCTCGCCGGCCGCACCACTCGTATCCGCTTGCAGACCGAGGTGCTCATCGCACCGCTGCGTGAGCCCGCGCTGCTCGCGAAACAGGTCGCGACGCTCGATCGGATATCCGGTGGTCGCTTCGTGCTCGGCCTCGGTATCGGCGGTCGCGACGACGATCACGAGGCGAGCGCCACCGATATCCGCGGCCGCGGCCGCCGGATGGACGAACAGCTCGGCCTCATGCGCCGGTTGTGGTCCGGTGACCGATTCAGTGACAGCTGCGGGCCCATCGGTCCGTCACCGACCAGACCGACGGGCCCGGAACTGCTGTTCGGCGGCTTCCAGCCCGCCGCGATCGACCGCGTCGGCCGCTGGGGTGGCGGGTTCCTCCCCGCTGCCGCGCCGTCCTGGGCAGGCAGACTCTTCGATTCGGCTCGCGAATCCTGGAGCAGCCACGGCCGTTACGGCTCGCCACGCCTCGTCGCCCAGCTCAACGTAGTCCTCGGTCCGCAGCCAGTGGCCGACCAGGCCCGCGCCGCCGTCCTCGACTACTACGAGTTCAGCGGCCGTGCCGGCTACATGGCCGACGGCATGCTCACCACTGCGGACCGAATCGGTTCCGCCATCAGGCAATTCGAGGACCTCGGCGCCGACGAAGTCATGCTGTATTGCTACGGCACCGATCCCGATCAGATCGACCGTCTCGCCGACGCCGTGCTCTGACGGCAGTGCCGGGCGCCGTGAAGCCTCCGGGTTCACGGCGCTCGGACACCCTCGATGCTCTGCCGGACGGATACCATGCGACAGCATGTGTACCTATGCGTTCGTGCACTACAAGCTGCACTGGGTATGCGTCCCGTGCCGGTTGTCGTTCAAACGTCACCCGTCCAAAGACGGTGTGCCGCATCGTTGCCCGCGGTGTACCCGGCCGATGTCGTGCGGGGGGCGTGATTTCGCCGCTCCTGCGCGCCGTGATGTCGACGGATGGTCGGTGGTCGGCGCCGTGGTCGGCGAAGGACTGCGGTACGAGGGTTTCGAGCCGTGCGGGTGCGGGCGTGAACCGAAATTCCGGCCGCGCACTCGTGCCCAGGTGCGGGCACGAAAGGCCTTCGCCGCTCGATACGGGCTTGCACTGAGTGAAGCGCTCGGCCGCCGAGAACTATGACGGCCGCGCGACTCGCTCGGGCATGGCCGACGCGAGCCGAGAAGGAATCTAGCGTTGCGGGTCGTCGTCGGACCGGTGGTGCGCTGGAGCGAGGAAGGTCGGGAACTGGTGGCCGGTGGTGGTCGGCGTCGCCGCCGTGGGTTCGTTGTGGTGCGGGGTACTGAACAACGGCACAGCGTTAGAAGACACGGCGAGTTCTACCTCGTCGGTGCGGGCGGGTTCGGGAGGGCGGCCGGACGTGCGCGGGTGTAGGTCGGTCATGGATTCCCCCTGGGAGTGGCTTCGAGCCGTGGTGACACCGAGCATAGCGACGACCTCCGACAACCCCTGTATGGTCGCATGCCCGTCCGGCTTCCCTCGGTTCAGGACGGTCGGACAGTCCGAACCCCAGGTGTGCCCGGGAAGGTCGGGCCCGCTCGAGTGGTTGCCTTTCGTGTGACCGTCCACGCCTCCGCCCTGCACCCTTTCGTCCTCGAGCGCTTCAGCCCCAAGGGTTTCCGCCGTGATCACACGCTGTCGTCGGCCGAGGTCAGCTCGCTGTTCGAAGCTGCCCGGCACACGCCCTCGGCAGGGAATTCGCAACCGTGGCGGTTCATCGCCGGTGTGCGCGGGGACGCTGTTCATCGGCGGCTCGCCGGATTCCTCGCGCGAAGCTCCGCGGCGTGGGCGCCGGATGCGAGCCTCCTCGTCGCCAACCTCGTACAGCGACGGGTGGAGGACACCGACTTCGAGTACTCCGAGTTCGCCGACTACGACCTCGGACAGGCCGTGGCGCACCTGACCTTTCAGGCACATGAACTCGGCCTCCAGGTGCATCAGTTCCGGGCATTCGACCGGGACGGACTGCACCACGAGTTCGCGTTGCCCGATCATTGGGAGATCGCGACGATGGCGGCCGTCGGACTGCCGGTCGGTGACGCCACTGGTACGGACCGTCGGCGTAGACCGCTGGACGACATCATGTGGACGGTCGCGAACATTGTTTCGCAGCAAGCACAATCTTCCACTACGGGCTGACGCCGAGAGAACTACCGTGGAACTCCGCATCTACACGGGCCGCGTCGCTCGATACTGTCGGCGCGCACCGGGAACGGAGATATCGCATGGCGGAGATCTCGGCCGACAGTGCGCCGATCGACTACTCGAAGGATCCGATCGGTGCCGCCCGGCAAGGGACCAACCCGGCCGTCATCGGACGGATGCGGAGCGGATGGGCGGTCATCGGTAGCACGCAGCACCTCCCGGGGTACTGCGTACTCATCCATGACGGGGACGCCGACCAGCTCACCGAGCTGCCGAGAAGTGATCGAGTCGCCTTCATGCACGACATGGTGATACTCGGCGAAGCCGTCGAACGTGCGTGTCGCGCCGCGGATCCGGGATTCCTTCGGATCAACTACGAAGTCCTCGGCAACTTCTGGCCGCATCTGCACGGTCACATTCACGCGCGCTACCACTGGGAACCGGAGCACCTCAGGGTCGGACCGGTCGCACGCTACGGATCCGAACGCGAAGCGCCGGAGCATCGGCTCGGCCCCCGGCATGATCCGTTGCGGGCCGCCATTTCGACTGCTCTCCAGGAAATCCTCGCCGAGGAATGACCGGACCCGACAGGGAGACCGCGCCGCCGCCGGGTCTCATCAGCGACGCCCTCGAGGAGGATGCGATCTCCCCGAGGGCGTGCGGTGCGATCAGCTCCACCCGGTGCTGATTACGTGAATCGAGGCCACTATCCCGTTCGGCACGGTTCGTCGTGTGGACGTGGTTGCGGGGCGCCCGAGAGCCCTCCCCGTGCGTTCGGCACCGTGAACGAGAGGGCCGGGTTGTTTCCGGCGAGCGCCTTTCCGAAAGCGGCTACCGTGCCCGGCCAGGCATTGGTGACGGTGCCGTCGGCCGTTTTCCACCAGGTGGTTGCCTTGCCGTCGCGCCAGACGGTGCGGGCGAGCGCGTCGTCGAGGTGGTCCAGGTAGGTCGCCATCGCCTGTTCGGTAACCTCGATCGGTTCGCGCAGCCGGGCGCTGAGTGCCAGGCAGCGCATGATGTAGCGGACCTGGTGCTGTTTGACGGCGGGGTTGCTGTTGGTCGGGGTGAACGAGTGCGGCCCCGCGATCAGATAGAGATTGGGAAAGCCGGGAACGGCCAGTCCGTAGAAGGCGGTCGGGCGGCCCTCGGTCCGCCACCGGTCGTGCAGCTCGACACCACCCCGGCCACGGACCCGGACGCCGTCGAGGAACTCCCGGGCGCGGAAGCCGGTGGCCAGGACGATGAGGTCGGCGCGGCGTTCGATGCCGTCGACGGTGCGGATACCGTCCGGAACGATCCGGTCGATCGGGTCGACGACGAGTTCTACGTGGGGCTCGGTGAGCGCGCGGTAGTACCCGCTGTCGATGAGGATGCGCTTCTCCCCGATCCGATGGTCCGGGGTGAGCTTTCGGCGCAGCTCCGGGTCCCGCACCTGTCGGCGAAGATGTTCCCGCGCAACCAATTCCAGCGATTTGGCCGACCACCCGGCACGAGTGGTCGGGGCCAGCACCAGGTCGGCGGCGCGGTACAGTCCGGCGCGGTACAAGCCGTGCAGGCCGGGTATATGGGTCAGTGCCCACCGCGACCTCGTTCCGAACGATGCGGCGGGCTTGGGCAGTACCCACGACGGGCTCCGCTGGTAGACGGTGACCGACGAAGCGGTGCGAGCAAGCTCCGGAATCATCTGTGCCGCCGAGGATCCGGTACCTACCACGGCGATGTGTCCGGTGAGGTCGGCCGAATGATCCCAGCGCGCGGAGTGGAACATCGGGCCACCGAAGGTGTCGGCTCCGCGCAGCTGTGCGACAGCGGGCCGGTGCAGCTGGCCGACCGCCCACACCACCGCTCTGGTGCGGATCTGGTCTCCCGCCGACGTGGTCAGCGACCAGGTGCGGTCGGCGTCGCGGTAATCGGCGCCCACCACGGCGGTGTCGCAGCGCAGATGAGGACGCAGCCCGTGCCGGTCGGTGACCGCACCCAGGTAGGACAGGATCGCTTGCGCGTCGGGGTAGCGCACCCGGGTGTCACGGTAGGGGTCGAAGGCGAGCGAGTACAGGTGTGCGGGCACGTCGCAGGAACAGCCCGGGTAGGTGTTCTCCCGCCACACACCGCCGACCTCGGGCCCTTCCTCGAGGATCAGGAAGTTCCGCACGCCTGCCTCTCGGAGTTCCCATGCCATGGTGAGCCCACCGAATCCGGCCCCTACGACGACGACCTCGTATTCGACACTGTGTCCGGTCATGCCCGCACCTGCCCGGTGCTCGAGCGCAGCACCTCGCCGAACGGCGCACTCTTCCCGCCCGCCCAGGTCTCCCACCACCGCAGGTAGTCCGGCGACGCCATCGGCGCGTCGAAGGGCTCGAGTTCGATATCGAAGCCGTCGACCAGAACATTCAGGTGCGCACCGAGATAGTCGATGCCACAACGCAATTCCTCGTGCACGCGGTGGGCGTGCCGGGGCGTCAGCTGCCCGTGGGCAGCGAACCAGCTGCCGTGCGCGCGGATTCGCTCCAGCGCGTACACAACACAGGCGGACTCGAGCAGGTGGCGGGCCGAAGCGTCGCCGGCGGTGACACAGGCCTGGAACAACGCGGTGGCGGCGAGCCTTTCGCTGGTGGCGGCGGCGAGCTCGACGGCGGCGGTATCGCCGTCGACCGCGGTGCTCGCGACGGCGATGTCACCACGGCGCAGTGCGGCGGCGAGCGCCGATTCCCGCTCGGCGAGCATGCGGATGTACCAGGGCAGCAGGTCCGGCGTGGCGGGCAGCGTCAGGGCGGCCTCCGCGCGGGCGATGAGGTGTCCGGCCTGCTTCCAGAGCAGCTGGGACTCGCCCTCGGCGGTGATGATGCCTTCGGTGTTGCCGATCCAGTCGATGATCCAGTTGGTACGCAGCGATCCCTGCGCCGCACTGCGCTGACGGCAGGTCAGCAGCACGTCGAGAGCGGTGTAGGCCAGCAACGGTTTGGCCAGCATCGACCACAGCACGGGGAACGGTTCGGCGGTGGCCACACGCAGGTCCTGGATGCGGCGGCCGAGGACGCTGGTGGCGTAGGTCGAGGCCAGTGCGAAGACCAGATCACGGCGAACCGTTCCCCGGTCGGCCATCGAGGTCCGGCTACCCGGGCGGCGCTGACCGGCGTAGTTCACCGTCACCGCCAACGCCGCACGCGCACCGGCGCCCGCCGCGCCTGCCAAGTCGAGCCTGCCCTCCCCCAACGCCGTGATCGCGCGGTGGAAGCGTTGCCGCACCGGGACTTTCGATTCGATTCCAGCAGCGCCGAGCACCGCCCACCGGCCGCCGAGCAGTGCGTCGGCCGGGACGAACACCGCGTCGAACCGGATCAGGGCGTGATCCATCGGCGCCCAGCCCTTGTCGGGCAGCGGCGCGACAATCAGACCGGGCACGAGGCCCTGCCCGGTACGCAACCTCAGCAGGAAAGGCAGCACGCCTTCGTCGCGACCGTCGGCGATCAGGCGGGCGGTGACCACACCCGTCTTGCGAGCGGTCGGATCAGCCATGTTCGGCATGAACTTCCAGCTCGCGGTGTCGGGCGAGTCGAGCCAGAACCCACCACGGGCGCCGTCCCAGGTGGCAGTGGTCTGCTGGTCGGCGCCGTTGGTGCCACCGAGCTCGGTCAGCAGCAGCAGGCCGATCGCCTCCCCGGTGTCGAGCTCGGCGAGGAGTTCCCGCTGGTAGGCCGAACCGTTGCCGAGTGCGGTGATCGCTCCGATCGCCAAGTCGAGATGGCCGGTGAGCACGGGCAACAGGTGCGGGGCGTACACAGCCGCCCACTCGCACAGCGCACCGCGCAACCGGGGGTCGGCGGCGATGGCCGTCGCCGATCCACCGAGGGCCGCGATCGTCGCGCGCAGCAGATCCGGTGCCAGCGCGGCCTCGGCCGAGGAGGTGAGTCCCGATCGTGGCCGGTCGTTCAGGGCGATGGTGACAGCGCGCACCCGGCGGTGCGTCGCACGCGAATCGCCGAGAATCGCCGTTCGCAACGACTCGACCGTCGGGTCGGCCGGTGCCGTGAGCGGCCGATGGGCCGAATCCGGGCACACGGGAACAACAGGAACATCTAGTGTGGTCACAGCAGCGCTCTCCCAGTGTCTGCGTTGCTCCGCGCGGCGGTGGCGACCGCCACGCAGAGCTCTTTCGGGTGTCTCCCCGTGCTCGCGGGGAGGCACCCGATCCGATGTCCGGGGAGAATCCGCACCAGCACAACGGCGCGGCCCCGGTCCTGTACACGAACGACCGACCGCACCGGCGGCCCACGGACGCACGGAATGCCCTTCGGGGCAGTAGAATTGAGCACACCCATACCTCGGACTCCTTCATGACTCCGGACACAGCCGAACACTGATCGCCTGCCTCCGGGTCCGGAGTTTGCTCTCCGTCCGGCGCGCGCAACCGCAATCATCCAGCAATCGCTACCCTGGATCAGGTGTGTCGCGGTCGAGTCGGGGTGTCGTCCCGATCAGCGGCGGCGTGGGGGTTGACCGGCGGGAATGATGACGCGTCAGCGAATGCGGGCGTGCGCGATCGACCTTCGGCCGTGAACCGGCTCGTCCGATGGGCACCCGAATACCACTGACCGACGACCCGTCAATGGACGTGCATTCCCGAACCGCTCAGCGCCCGCGGGAAATACGATCGTGCTCGGTCGCGTCCACCGGGGTGCGGTGCCGGGAGCTGTTGGGAGACAAGCGTGGTCGAACGGTTTCGGAGCGTGGTGGATGTGCATCTGGTCTTGGTGCGCGACGGGAAGTTGCTGTGGTCGCGGCGGTCGAACACCGGATTCGCCGATGGGCAGCTGGGATTGGTGGCTGGACACCTCGAGGAGGGCGAGGACGTGGTCGAGACGGCCATTCGGGAGGCCGAGGAGGAAGTGGGGATCCGGCTACGCCCCGAGGATCTGACGTGCGTGCACGTCATGCAGCACCGATACGGAAATCAGCCGCACAGAGTGGGGTTCTTCTTCCGCGCCGAACGGTGGGACGACGACGTGGTCAACCGCGAACCGCACAAGTGCTCCGAGCTGACATGGCGGGAGATGAGCGAGATTCCCGGCGACGCGATCGCCTATCAGGTGGCGGCGATGCGCCGGATCGCCGACGGTGAGAGTTTCAGCGTGTACGCGACGGACGGGCGATGAGCTGGAACATGCGGGCGAAGTGGGGGTACGGCGCCCGGTTGGCCAAGGCCAGCTCCAGGCGTTCCAGATCGGCGTAGAAGTCGGGGTGTGATTTACGGGCGTCGTCGGTGATGAGGTCGCAGACGACGCGGATTCCGCTGTGGGCCAGCACGTCCAGGCCCGCGCCGCGCAGGTCGCCTGCGATGTCGTCGGCGTAGCAGGCTCGCGCTTCGGTGTCGTAGGTGACGGTGACACGGGTCGGGGCATCGAGCAGGCGCAGCGCCTCGGTGAGATCCCGGGAACGGACTGCGGTGAGAAGCGGGTCCGCGGCCGCGTTGGGAGCGATGACGGACAGCAGACCCGTGGGCGCGAGCTGGGCCGCGAGGGCAGATATCGGTGATTCGGGTAGGTATTGGATCACGTTGTGGCACAGCACTATATCGAACGTTGCGTGCCCGAACTCGGTCGCCAGGTCGTCGATGGCGACCGGTGCGGTGGTGATGTGGTCGGCGAGTCCGCGGTCGGCGGCGAGCGCCACGGCCGAGGCAAGGGATGGCCGTGAGATGTCGGCGACGGTCACCCGGTGACCGAGAGCGGCCAGCTCTACGGCATCCAGCCCGTTGCCCCCACCGACATCGAGGACCGCGAGGCTGCGCCCGGCCGGGAGATGAGTGGCGAGGTTCGCGGCGGCTATGCGGTATCGGAGCCTGCCCCAGGGGGTCGACTGCCATCGTTCGAATGCGTCCAGTTTGCGATCGAAACCCGCGTCGTCCATCGACTCCCCCGTGTCCGTTCGCCCCAGATCAGCCCTTCCCTCGGTGACGAGCATCACGGCGAAGTAGTTTGATTTCCGTATTACATTTCTCCCCAGGCAGTTACTATGACTTTCATATCATATGCGTTCGGTACTTGTTGGTGCCGAAAGGGAAGGGAAGTAGATCATGTTCGTCGTCATCGGAGCCACCGGGATCGTGGGCCGTGAAGTCATCTCCCACTTGGTAGCGGCAGGCGCACCCGTCACGGCAGTCACCCGGGATCGTGATGCCGTCCTACCGAGTGGAGTTGTTGTCGCACAGGGTGATCCAGCGGGTCCGCATATCCCGGCCGACGTATGGAAGGGCGCGGAGGCGGTGCTGTTGAGCTCGCGTGGCGCCCTCGACTCCGCGACCGCGATCCTCGCCGCGGCAGCGGATCACGGGGTCGAGCGGGTCGTGGTCGTCTCCGCGGCGACCGTCGAGTTCCCCGCGGGGGAACCGCGCTTCATGGCGGGGTTCCGAGCCCTCGAGGCCGCCGCCCAGAGTTCGGGCATGGCGTGGACCGCCTTGCGCTGCAGCGATTTCGCCGCCAACACCCTGGCGTGGGCGCCGCAGCTACGCGCCGGTGACGTGGTGCGCGGTGCGTATCGGGATGCGGCCACCTCGCCGATCCACGAACGCGACATCGCCGCCGTCGCGGTGCGCGCGCTGACCGAGGACGGACACGGCAATCGCTCCTATGTCCTCACCGGTCCCCGATCACTGACCCAACCCGACAAGGTCCGCATTCTCGGCGAGGTGACCGGTCGCGACCTCTCGTTCCTCGAACTCACCCCCGAGCAGGTGCGGGCCGCGATGACGGCACAGGGACTCCCCGAGGACATCCCGGCCCGGCTGCTCGGCTCGCTCGCGGACTACGCCCGCGTTCCCGGCCCGACGACCGCCACGGTCGCCGACCTTCTGGGCCGTCCCGCACAAGACTTCGCCACCTGGGTCACCGACCATGCGGCAGCCTTCACCCGCTGACCGCAGGGCTTGCCGATGACATCGAATTCCAGCGACACCCGTTCAGCGGGCGAGTTCCTCGGCGGATTGCTTCCCGGCACCACCGGTGCGCCGGAGGAAATCGGCGATCACCATGAGCTGGTCGTCGGTGTAGTCGGCGCACAGCGCGTCCATCCGGTTGTTCATGCCGGAAAACACCTCGTAGAGTGCCGAATTGCGTTCGCGCACAGCACGGACGGTGACCGCCCTGCGGTCGGCGGACTCCGGGTCGCGTTCGCGCACGATCCATCCGCCGTTCTGCAACCGGTCGAGAATCCCGGTCAGCGTGGCTGGGTGCAGCCCGGCCCGGCGTGAGAGTTCCTTCGGCGACATCGGCCCGTGCCGATTGATCAGGTCGAGACAGGTGAAGTCCACCTCCCGCAGCTCCACCCGGCCACCGAAGCGCCGATTGAGCAGGGACAGTTCGATATTCAAGTCACGCAGGGCGTCTTTGACCGCCACCGTGAGCTTGCGTCGCCGAGTCGCTTCGTCCGCCGCCATCCGCGCTCTCTTCTCCTACCCACCGAACGACCATACGAGTTTCATATTATACGAGCGGCGATCGTGCTGTGCTGATCGCGGCGGTGGCGATGGCTGCCGCCGCGATCAGGGCGGTCGCCTGCCACCCGAACCACTCGACCGCCGCGGCACCGAAGGCGGTCCCGAGGCTGCCGCCGACGAAGTAGACCAGCATGTACGCGCTGTTGAAGCGTGCCGGTGCGCCGGGTTCGATCGCCAGGACCGTGCTCTGGTTGGCGACCTGGGCAGCGAAGAGCCCGGCGTCGAAGGCCGCCAGGCAGACCAGCGTCACGAGTGTGTTCGCGAGGCCGAAACCCATGACGACGGTGGCGGCTCCGGCGAGGGCGAGACCTGCGAGGATCACCGGGCGAGCGCCGTCGCGGTCGGTCCGTGTGCCCGCGATCCGGGTGGCCAGGATGCCCGAGAGACCCGCCAGCGCGTAGAGGCCGATCCGTTCGGCCGAGTAGGAGTACGGGGGCTCCGAGAGTGCCACGGCGATGCCCGCCCAGATCGCGCAGAAGGCGAAGAACCACAGGAATCCACGCACAGCGGCAACGCGAAGCGTCGCGTGGTGGACGAACAATCCGGGTAGGGAACGCAAGGTCGAGAAGTAGCCGCGCCCGGCGGTGCCGGTCACGGCGGGCAGCGCGGTGAGGCAGCAGACAGCGAGCAGGGCGCAGCCGGCCGCGAAGACGAGCAGCATCGCGCGCCAGCCGATCTCGTCCGCGAGCCACCCGCCCACGATCCGGCCTGCGAGGATGCCGACGGAGATGCCCGCGGTCACCACCCCCAGGACCGTCGCGCGCCGGTGTGGGTGCGCCAACCGGCCGGCGACGGAGCTCAGCCCGGCCCCGACCGCCGAGCAGGCGCCGACCAGACCGATCATCGGAGCCAGCACGGTGGCGCTGCCCGCGGCCGCACTTGCCGCGAGCGCACAGGCGAGGACCGCGAACTGAGCGGCCAGGACGCGGCCCGGAGCGAAGCGGTCGACCAGCGGCACCAGCAGGCCGAGTCCGAGCATGTAGCCGATCGGCCCGCAGGCCAGGGCGAATCCGACAGCGGTGATCTGGGTGCCGAGCGAATCCGCCACGTCCGCGATCGCAGGCTGCATCGGATAGATCGTCGATGTACCGACGGCTGCCGCGAGTGCCATGAACAGGATCAGGGGACGGTGGAGCCGGTCGGTGGCCGGGGTCTCCGCGTAGGTATCAGGGGTCACTCGACCGACCGTAGGGAGCCGCGAATCGGGTCACCGGCGGGAATTCGACCTGACCGTTCCTGTCCGGGACCCCCTTGTCGGGCGCGAGATCCGCAGTGCGAGGACCGGTTTCGATCGGCCCGAACAGGTGAACCACGAATCTGCTCGAACACGGCGTCAATCTTGTACTGTCGCAACCAGATCAGATGCTGTCCCGCGCCGGCGGTGTGGACCGGCGGGCCGGCTAAGTCACAGTCGATTCGCAGAGGAACGAGACCCATGGCCGACGTAGACACCCCACAGATCAGGACCGACATCCCGCATTCGGCGCGGATCTGGAACTACTGGATGGGGGGCAAAGACCACTATGACATCGACAAGATCGCCGGTGACGCGGGCTTGGCCGTCGACCCGGACATCTCGACCATGGCGGTGCAGTCGCGGCAGTTCCTGATCCGGGCGGTCCGGTTCCTGGCCCGCGAGCGCGGCATCCGGCAGTTCCTCGACATCGGCACCGGTCTGCCGACCATGCAGAACACCCACGAGGTCGCCCAGGGCGTCACCCCCGACGCCCGCGTGGTGTACGTCGACAACGATCCGCTGGTGCTCACCCACGCGCGGGCGCTGCTCACCAGCACCACCCCCGAGGGTGTCACCACCTACATCGACGCCGACTTCCACGAGCCCGAGAAGATCGTCGCCGACGCACGCAACGTGCTGAACTTCAACGAGCCCATCGCGGTGATGTTCATGGGCGTGCTCGGCCACGCCAAGACCTACGAGGACCTGCTCCGCATCGTCGGCACCGTGCTGGCGGCGGTCCCGTCGGGCAGCTACCTCATCATGTGGGACGGCACCGACGACAGCCAGGCCTATGTGACGCTGTGCGAGAACTACACCGGCACCGGCGGCACCCCCTACATTCCGCGCACGCAGGCCCAGATCCAGGCGGTGTTCGACGGCCTCGAGTTCGTGGAGCCCGGCTTCACCTCGATCACCCAGTGGCGGCCCGAGGATGCCCAGGTGGGCGAGGTCCAGCCGATCTCCGCGTACGGCGGGGTCGCCCGCAAACCCTGACCCGACCCACGACAGCGGGCCCGCACCGGTACACGGTGCGGGCCCGCTGTCGTGTCAGTAGGCGAACAACAGGATCTCCTCGCGGGTGTAGTCGTGGTCGGGATGGTTCGCCACCAGGTGCGCGTTCGCGTGCTCGACCAGGTCGTCCTCGTCGGTGCCGACGATGAGGTCTCCACAGGGGCATCGCAGTCTGGTCTTCAAGGCATTTCCTCTCGCGGGCAACGGTTCCGGCCGATGCGCCCTTGCTCACCGACCGCATGGTGAAATACAGTCTAGACACCTGTCCAGACAGTGAGGGAGACATGGTGCCGAGCAATTTGCGTCCCGAGGACGGCTGCACGCTGCTGATCGACGGAAAACTGAGCCAGGGATCGGGCGGGGTGTTCGCGACCGGCAACCCCGCCACCGGCGAGCGCCTCGGCTGGGCGGCCGACGCCACGACCGAGGACATGCGCGCGGCCGTCACCGCGGCCCGCACCGCCTTCGACACCACCGGATGGTCGACCGATCCGGCGTTCCGGGCGCGCTGCCTGCGCCAATTGCGCGAGGCCATGCGCGAGCACATCGAGGAACTGCGCGAGATCACCATCGAGGAGGCGGGCGCGCCCCGGATGCTCACGGCGGGACCTCATCTGGAAGGGCCGGTGAACGATCTCGGCTACTTCGCGGATCTCGCCGAATCCTATTCCTGGCGCACCGAGATGCCGATCGCCGAACCGATGGGGATGCGTACCCGCAGGGAACTGCGCCGCGAGGCGGTGGGCGTCGTCGGGGCGATCACGCCGTGGAACTTCCCCCATCAGATCAACCTGGCCAAGATCGGGCCCGCGCTCGCGGCGGGCAATACCGTGGTGCTCAAACCGGCCCCCGATACCCCGTGGTGCGGTGCGGCACTGGGGATTCTGGCCGCCGAACACACCGATATCCCCGCGGGTGTGTTCAATGTGGTGACCGGCTCCGATCACCGGCTCGGCGCGCAGCTCGCCGAGGATCCCGACGTGGATCTGGTGTCGTTCACCGGTTCCACGCGCACCGGGAAGTCGGTGATGGCCGCGGCGGCGGCCACGGTGAAGAAGGTCTTCCTCGAGCTCGGCGGCAAGTCCGCGTTCGTCGTCCTCGACGACGCCGATATCGCGGCGGCCTGTGCGATGGCCGCCTTCTCGGTGTGTGTGCACGCCGGTCAGGGTTGCGCGCTGTCCACCCGATTGCTGGTACCGCGCAACGCTTACGAGGCGGCTCTCGAAGCCACAGCCAAGACCATGGCCGGCATCCGCGCGGGCGACCCGGACGATCGGCGCACCGTGTGCGGTCCGCTCATCTCCGAGCGACAGCGCGAACGCGTGGAGGGCTACATCTCGCTGGCCCGAAGCGAGGGCGGTGAGGTCGTCGTCGGCGGCGGTCGCCCGACCGGCCGCGACGCCGGCTACTTCGTCGAGCCGACCCTGATCGCCGGGCTGACGAACGAGTCCCGGGTGGCCAGGGAGGAGATCTTCGGACCTGTGCTGGTGATCCTGCCGCACGACGGCGACGACGACGCCATCCGCATCGCCAACGACTCCCCCTACGGCCTCTCGGGCTCGGTGTGGGGCACCGATCCCGCCCGCGTCGACAAGGTCGTCTCCGCCATCCGCACCGGGACCCTCGGTGTGAACGGCGGCACCTGGTACTCGGTCGACGCGCCCTTCGGCGGCTACAAGCAGTCCGGCATCGGACGCGAGATGGGCGTCGCCGGTTTCGAGGAATACCTCGAAACCAAACTCGTGGCCTACCCGGCCTGAAGGAGAACAGACATGACACGTTTCACCGACCGGACCGCGATCGTCACCGGCGCGGCACAGGGTATCGGCGCGGCCTACGCCAAGGCACTCGCCGCCGAGGGCGCCCGCGTGGTGGTGGCCGACATCAATGCCGAGGCGGGCGAATCGGTCGCCAAGGAGATCACCGCGGCCGGCGGTGTCGCCGCTTTCCGCGAGGTCGATGTCGCCGACCCGGATTCCGCGGCCGCGCTCGCCGCGTTCACCGTCGAGAAGTTCGGCGGCATCGACCACCTGGTGAACAACGCGGCCATCTACGGAACCATGAAGCTGAACCTGCTGCTCACGGTGCCGTGGGACTACTACAAGCACTTCATGAGCGTGAACTTCGACGGCGCGCTGAACGTGACCCGCGCGGTCTGGCCGACGATGCGCGCCAGTGGTGGATCCATCGTGAACCAGTCCTCCACCGCCGCGTGGACCTATTCGAGCTTCTACGGGCTGGCCAAGGTCGGCGTGAACGGTCTCACCCAGCAACTGGCCCACGAGCTGGGCAGCTCCGGCATCCGGATCAACGCCATCGCCCCCGGCCCCATCGATACCGAGGCGACCAAGACGATCACGCCGGAGGTCATCGTCGATGACATGGTCAAGCGGTTGCCGCTCAAGCGGATGGGTACACCGCAGGATCTCGTCGGCGCCTGCTTGTACCTGCTCTCCGATGACGCCGCCTGGGTGACCGGGCAGATCTTCAATGTCGACGGCGGACAGGTGATCCGCTCATGACCACCGAGAGCACGCCGCGTCTCGGCTACATCGGACTGGGCAATATGGGTGCGCCCATGGCGCGCAGGCTCGTCGACTGGCCGGGCGGCCTGGTGGTGTGCGACGCGCGGGCCGCTGCCACCGAGAAGTTCGCCGCCGCGGGTGTCGCGGTGGCGGCGACACCGGCCGAGGTCGCCGCCCGCGCGGCGGTGATCTCGGTGACTGTCCTCGACGACGCCCAGGTCCGCGATGTGCTGACCGGTCCGCAGGGAATTCTGTCGACGGCCGCCGCGGGCACGGTGGTCGCCGTGCATTCGACCATCGCCGACAGCACGGCGATCGAATTGGCCGAGAAATGCGCGCGCCACGAGGTGGAGCTGGTCGACGCGCCGGTCAGCGGTGGTGCGCCCGGCGCGAAACAGGGACGCCTCGCGGTGATGGTCGGCGGCAGCGAAACCGCCTTCGAGGCGGTGCGGTCCCCGTTCGCCCGCTTCGCCGATCTCGTGGTGCACGCCGGCCCGGTGGGTGCGGGTACGCGGATGAAGCTCGCCCGCAATCTGGTGCACTTCGTCGCCTTCGCCGCCGCCGCCGAGGCCTCGCGCCTGGCCGAGTCGGCCGGGCTCGACATCCGCCGCCTCGGGGAGGTGGTTCGCCATTCCGACGCCGTCACCGGCGGACCGGGTGCGATCCTGTGGCGTGAGAGCACCGCTCGCCTCTCCGACGGCGATCCGTGGCTGCCGATCATGTCGCACGTACGCGACCTGGGCGAGAAGGATCTCACGCTGGCCCTGGACCTCGGCGCCCGTCTCGGCGTCGAATTACCGCTCGCCCGAATGGGTTTCGAGCATCTCGCCGAAGGCCTCGGCCTTCGGGTCCCCACATCCGACAGGAGCAGCACATGACCGACGACGCCCGCGCCCGCGGCCTGGCCCGCATGAAAGAGGTCTACGGCTGGCAACCGCCGGAGATCGACGGCGCGTTCTTCGCCACCACCGTCGATCACCTCTTCGCCGAGATCTGGTCGCGCCCGGGACTCACCGACCGCGACCGTCGGCTGCTGCTGCTCGGCGCGCTCGCCGCCCAGGGCCGCATGGAAACCGCCGAAATCCAGATCCACGCCGCCCTGCACAACAAAGAGCTCACCGAGGAACAGCTCCGCGAAATCGCCCTGTTCCTGTGCCACTATGTCGGCTGGCCCAACGGGACCCGGCTCGATACCGCGATCAGCACCGTTTCCGAACGGGCACGCGGGGGCAGCGAACCGCGCATGCGCAGGCCCAAATAGGTATCCCATGTACCTGCGACTAATATGGAATCGTGTCCGAAAACCATTCTGATCCCGCGATTCTCGAGGCCACGCGCAGGCGCCTGACCGAGAAACAGGCCGATACGGTCGACCGGCTCACCCGCGCCGCCGTCGACGTCATCACCGAGCAGGGTTATTCCGGACTCACCGTGCGCCAGGTGGCCGCCGCCGCGGGCGTGGGAACCGCGACCGCCTACACCTATTTCTCGTCGAAGGAACACCTCGTCGCGGAGGTGTTCTGGCGTCGCCTGCTGCAGACGCCGCAGCTCGAACACGACGACGACAAGTCGGCGGCCGAGCGGGTCGTCGAGACGCTGCGGCAGGTGTCGCTGATGGTCGGCGGGGAGAACGAGCTGGCGGGTGCCGTGACCAGCGCCCTGCTCGGCCAGGACCCCGACGTGTCGCATCTGCGGGTGCGGATCGGCCTGGAGATCCGGCAGCGGATCGCGCGGGCGCTGGGTCCCGACCACGATCCGGATGTGCTCGAGGCGTTCGAATTGCTCTACGCGGGCGCGCTGGTGCGTGCCGGGATGGGATACGGGACCTACGACGAAATGGCGGACCGGATCGAGAAATCGGTCTATCTGATCCTGAAATAGTCTCCGCGACAACAGAAGCCGTCATCCGGGTAACCGGGTGGCGGCTTTTTCGCGCATTGCGCCACGCCCGAGAACTGTAGTACCGTCTGGACACGTGTCTATATGACCCAGAGATTGAGAGGTCTTCGATGACGCTTCTGAAACCGCGACGGGTCTCCGGCGGCGAACACGAGCACGGTCACCTCGAGGAACTGCGTTCCGATCCGATCGCCCTCATGCGCCGGGTGCGCGAGGAATGTGGCGACGTCGGCGTTTTCGAATTGGCCGGGCGCGACGTGGTGTTGCTCTCGGGCGCCGAGGCCAATGAATTCTTCTTCCGCGCCGGCGACGAGGACCTCGACCAGGAGGCGGCGTATCCCTTCATGAAGCCGATCTTCGGCGAGGGCGTCGTCTTCGACGCCAGCCCGGAGCGGCGCAAGGAGATGCTGCACAATCAGGCGTTGCGCGCCGACTACATGCGCGGCCACGCGGCGACGATTTCGCACGAGGTGGACCGGATGATCGCGGACTGGGGCGATTCCGGCGAAATAGATCTGCTCGGCTTCTTCGCCGAGCTCACCATCTACACATCCTCGGCCTGCCTCATCGGCACCAAATTCCGCAATGAACTCGACAGCCGTTTCGCCGAGCTCTATCACGATCTCGAGCGCGGCACCGACGCGCTGGCCTATGTCGATCCGTATATGCCGATCGAGAGCTTCCGTAAACGCGACGAATCACGGCGCCGACTCGTCGAATTGGTCGGTGAGATCATGGAGCGCCGCATCGCCGCGCCTCCCCAGGGCAAGGAGGAACGCGATCTGCTCGACGTGCTGGTGTCGGTGCGCGACGAACAAGGCGCACCGCGCTTCTCGGCGTCGGTGGTCACCGGCATCTTCATCTCGATGATGTTCGCCGGTCACCACACCACCTCGGGGACCTCGGCGTGGACGATGATCGAACTGCTGCGCCACCCCGACACGCTCGCCGCCGTGGTCGGGGAGCTCGACAGCCTCTTCGCCGACGAAACCGAGGTGAGTTTCCGTGCGCTGCGCCAGATTCCGCAGTTGGAAGCGGCGTTGAAGGAGACGCTGCGGCTCCATCCGCCGCTCATCATCCTGATGCGGGTGGCCAGGGACGAGTTCGAGGTGTGTGGGCACCGCATCGCCCCGGGTGACCTGGTGGCGGCCACCCCGGCGGTGTCCAACCGGCTGCCCGAATGCTTCCCCGATCCCGACGCCTTCGATCCCGGCCGCTATATCGACCCCGAACAGGCCGATATCGTCAACCGCTGGACCTGGATCCCGTTCGGCGCGGGCAGGCATCGCTGCGTCGGTGCCGCGTTCGCCCTCATGCAGATGAAGGCGATCTTCTCGATCCTGTTGCGCGACTGGGAGTTCGAGATGGCCCAGCCGTCGGAAAGCTATCGCAACGATCACTCCAAGATGGTCGTGCAGCTGCAGCAGCCGTGTCGGGTGCGCTACCGCAGGCGCCGCTGACGTCACACGCGTAAGCCGCCCCGAAAGGTCCGGGGCGGCTTTCGACGTCTGGCGAGTCAGCGCAGCGGCGACTCGGGCTGGACCTCGCTGACGATCACATGGGCACCGCGTGGCGTGGACACCACGGCGGTGACGGCGTCGGCCAGGTCGGCGGCGCGCAGCATGTAGGGGTGGCGTGCGAAGCCCCAGCGTGACCAGTCCTTCAGCAGCGGCTCGATGTCCTCGACGGTCGCGTCGGTGCCCATCTCGGTAGCGGTGGGACCGGGGCGGACCAGCGACACGCGAACGCCGGTGCCCTCCAGCTCCATCCGCATCTGGGTGGCCAGGGTTTCGATGCCCGCTTTGGCGGCGCTGTAGGCGCCGGTGCGCGGACGTGGCGTCACCGAGCAGTCCGAGCCGATGAGCACCACGTCGCCGCGCCGCCGTTCGATCATGCCGGGCACGAGCAGGCGCAGCAGGCGCTGCGGGCCTGCCAGGTGCACGTCGAGCTGGCGGACGAAGTCGGCCGAGGACAGCTCGTGCACGCACCCGAATTTCACCACCCCGGCGGCCGAAACCAGGATCTCGATGTCGCCGAGTTCACGCTGCGCGGCGCCGACGAACTCCTCGACCGAGTCGTTGTCGGTGACATCGAGCCGGTGGGCGAACGCGGTGCCGCCCTTCTCCCGGATGGCCGCCGCGACGGCCTCGCACTCGGCCTCGCGTCGCGCGCCGAGAGCGACCGGATGACCCAGTTCGGCAAGGGCTTTCGCGGTGGCGGCGCCGATGCCGGACGACCCGCCGGTGACCACGGCGGGTCGCACCGGTGGGTGGGGTTCGAAACGTGGCATGGCCACACCTTCCTTCCGTCCAGACGGTACCTGGACACCTGTCTGGACATTACTACGAATCGGTCGTGCCGACCGGCGATCCGCCTCACTCGTAGGTGACCTGCCAGTGTTTGATCCCGTTGACGAAGCTCGACCGCAGCCTGGTCGGCTCGGCGACCTGCCGCAGCCGGGGCATGGCGTCGGCGATGGCCCCGAAGATCAGTTCCAGTTGCAGCCGCGCCAAATTCGCGCCTACGCAGTAGTGCGGGCCGGTGCCGCCGAAACCCAAGTGTGGGTTGGGGTCTCGCAGGATGTCGAAGGTGAAGGGGTTGCCGAAGGCCGATTCGTCGAAATTGGCCGAGCTGTAGAACATCGCCACCCGCTGACCGGCGCCGATCGGCCGACCGCTCAGTTCGGTGTCCTCGGTGGCCGTGCGCTGGAACGCGATCACCGGAGTCGCCCAGCGGACGATCTCGTCGGCGGCGGTGCGTGGGCGCTGCGCGCGGAAGAGTTCCCACTGCTCCGGATGATCCACGAAGGCCTTCATGCCGTGGGTGGTGGCATTGCGGGTGGTCTCGTTGCCCGCGACGGTCAGCAGGATCATGAAGAACCCGAATTCGTCGGGTGTCAGTGAGCCGCCGTCGATATCGGCGGTGACCAGTTTCGACACCAGGTCGTCGGCGGGGTCGAGGCGTCGCGATTCGGCCAGCTGCCAGGCGTAGCCGAGCAGATCCGCGGTGGCGCCGATGGGGTCACCGTATTCGGGGTCGTCGAAATTGAGCATCTGGTTGGACCAGTCGAACAGGCGCAGCCGATCCGGTTGCGGGATGCCGAACAGTTCGGCGATGGCCTGCAGCGGCAGCTCGCGCGCCACCTGGTGGACGAAGTCGCCGCCGCCGGTCGCACGGGCGGCGTGCACGATGGCCTCGGCGCGTTCGGCCAGCGCGGCGCGCAGCGCCTCGACCGCGCGTGGGGTGAACCCTCGCGAGATGATGCGGCGCACGGCCGAGTGCTTGGGTGGATCCATGTTGAGGAGCATGGATTTCGTCGCTTCGAAGGTGTCGGCGGTGACGGTGCCGGGGAAGCGGATCACCGAACCCTTGGTGCTCGCGGAGAACAAGGTGGGGTTGCGGGAGATCGTTCGCACGTCCTCGTGACGGCTCACGACCCAGAATCCGCCGTCGTCGTGGGGCACGCACATGTCGTCGGACTGCGCGTTCCACCACACCGGGGCGGCCTTGCGCAACATCGCGAATTCCTCGACGGGCGTGCGCTGTGCCCAGAGTCCCGGGTCGGAGAAGTCGAGGCCTGCGGGCAGGGTGAGTGGGGGCATCGGGATCTCCTCACATCCGCGTCGCGACGCCGCGCGCCCACCGGTAGTCGGCCTTGCCGGTGGGTGAGCGCAGGATTTCGCGACAGCGCAGAATGGCTTTGGGCAGTTTGTAGCGGGCGATGTGCTTGGCGCATTCGTCGAGCAGCTCGGCATCGGTGACGGTCTCGTCGTCCATCTGCACGAGGGCGACGACCTCACTGCCCCACCGCTGTGACGGTCTGCCGACCACGACCACGTCGAGCACGCTCGCGTGGGCGGCGACCGCGCGTTCGACCTCTTCGACGAAGATCTTCTCGCCGCCGGAGTTGATCGTCAGGTTGTCGCGGCCGAGCAGTTCGATCCGGCCGTCGCCCAGCACCCTCGCGCGATCACCCGCGATGGACCAGCGCACACCGTCGACGACCGGGAAGGTGCGCCTTGTCTTCTCCTCGTCGCCCAGATAGCCCAGCGGGATGCGGCCCTTGCGCGCCAGCCAGCCCGAGGCGCCCGGTTCGTCGAGCAGCCGGGTGAGGTCCTCGTCGATCACGGCGGTGTCGGTGTCGGCGGGGACGAAGCTGCTCGCTGCGGTTCGGGCGTCGGCGTCGTAGACCTGGGTCATCTGGATGCCGGACTCCGAGGAGCCCACCGAGTCGACGACGAGTACGGGTTTGCCGAAGGCCGCGATCAATCGCTGTCGCACGGCCGGGGTGAGCGGGGCGCCCGCGTTGTGCACGGCGGCCAGCGACGGCAGGTCGTAGTGGCGCCGCTCGAGTTCGGCGACGATCGGTCGCGCCATGGCGTCACCGACGAGCGGAAGGGCGATCACGTTCTCCGCGGCCACGGCCGTGAGGACCGATGCGGCATCGAAGCGGTCGACGACGGTGGGCAGCACCAGGGTCCCGCCGTTGGTGACGCACTGGAACAGCAACCACTGTGCGGCGCCGTGCATGAACGGGGCGGCGACGACCAAGCGGTAGGCGCCGCCGGTGAGCGTGGCCGAATCGGCCAGTTCCGCATAGGAATCCAGTTGCACGCCGGTGCCGAAGCGGGTGCCGCCCATGGCGGCGAGGTAGATGTCGTCCTGACGCCACAGCACACCCTTGGGCATCCCGGTGGTGCCGCCGGTGTAGAGCAGGTACAGATCGTCGCCGTCGGGTTCCGGCAGCTCGCCCTCGGTGGTGGCGACGGCGGTCTCGTAGTCGATCGCGCCCGGCAACAGGTCGTTGCCGCTGCCGTCGGCGACCTGGATCAGGAGCGGCGGGTCGGTCAGCGTGGGCAGTACCGCGGCCACCCGTGGGGCGAATTCGGCGTGGTACACCAGCACTCGCGCCCGGGCGTCGCGGAGCAGGTACAGCAATTCCTCTTCGACGTAGCGATAGTTGATATTGAAAGGCACCGCGCGCGCCCGGTAGGCACCGATCAAGATCTCCGGGTACTCGGTGCCGTTGCGTAAATAGACGCCCAAATGGTCCTGCCCGGACAAATGCGGTGCGGTCCGCTCGATCTCGGCACCGATCCCCCGCGCGGCCAGGAATTTCGCGAATCCCGTTACCCTGCGGTCGGTTTCGGCATAGGACATCCGGCGGTCACCGTGCACGATGAATTCGCGCTCCGGAATCGCCGCCGCCACGGTCGCGAATACGTTCGACAAACTGAAACCAACCATGCAGTGCCTCGCAACTCGATACCGGTTCGCTATTTCTGAATTTCTGTCCGGACAGGTGTCCATGATACGGAGAATCGCTCTCATTCGGAGTGATTCGCGATTACGACCTTCCGCCGAAGCCGGGTGTAGTACCGTCCAGACTGGTGTCCAGGCAATTGAACGGGCATTCGAACACCGAGGGGGTGTGCATTGTTCGGGCGGACCACATCGCGAGCCGGGCACGGCCATTCCACCGACGCCGAGCCACTCGCGCAGCCGCGCACCGCGGGCGCGGTGCTGCGCCGCAACTTCGCCGACACCGTGCTGTCGGCGCTGACCACTTTCGGCCGCGCGCTGCGCATGGGCACCTCGGCCGTGCGGATCGGCGCGAACGATGCCGTGCGCCTGCGGTTTCCGGTGCACGAGGCCTTGGAGCAGGCCTGGTTCCTGGTGAAGGTGACCGCGATTCCGGCCGTGCTGATGGCCGTGCCGTTCGGGGTGATCCTGTCCACTCAGGTCGGCAATATCGTCTCCCAGCTGGGCGCCGACTCGATGATCGGTGCCGCGGGCGGGCTGGGGGTGATCAAACAAGGCGCGCCGATGGCGGCGGGCATTCTGCTCGGCGGGGCGGGCGCCGCCGCGATCGCCGCCGACCTCGGTGCGCGGACCGTGCGCGAGGAGGTCGACGCCATGCGCGTGATGGGCGTGGATCCGGTGCAGCGCCTGGTCGTTCCGCGCATCGCCGCCATGATGCTGATCGCGCCGCTGCTCGACGTGCTCATCATCGTCGTCGGGATCGCCGCCGGATACGGCGTGGCGGTCACGGCCCTCGACGTGACGCCGGGCAGTTATTGGGACTCCTTCGGCGCGTTCACCACCTCGCTGGATGTGTGGGTGTCGCTGGTGAAGTCGCTGATGTTCGGGTTCCTCGTGGTGGTGATCGCCTGTCAGCGCGGGCTGGAGGCACGGGGTGGACCACGCGGGGTGGCCGACGGTGTCAACGCGGCGGTAGTGATGTCGGTCGCGGCGATCACTGTGCTCAATACCGTTGTCACCCAGGTGGTCACGGTGTTCGTACCACTGCGGGCGGCCTGATGACCGCGAGCCCGTATCTGCCGTTCGGAGTGCGCTGGATCGGCCGGCTGCGTCGCCGCATCGGCCCGGTGCGCCCCGTGGAGTCGCTCGGGTTCGTGATCGGGTTCTGCTGGCAGGTGCTCTCGTCGGTGCCGTACACCCTCGCGCACTACCGGCGCCAGACACTCACCGCGATCACCGATATGACCTGGGGGCGCGGCTCGGTGATCGCCGGCGGCGGGGTGGTGCCGCTGATGTTGCTGATGGGCGCGGCGATGGGTGCCTCCATCGGTATCGAGGCCCATCACGCGCTGGACGCGTTGGCACTCGGTCAGCTCAGCGGGCTCATCTCCGCGTTCGGGGTGACCCGGGAGCTGGCACCGATCGCAGCCGGGGTGGGTTTCGCCGCCCAGGCGGGCTGCCGGATGACGGCGGAGATCGGGTCGATGCGGATCTCGGAGGAGATCGACGCGCTCGAATCGATGGGGATCCGGTCGGTGCCGTTCGTGGTCACCACCCGGGTGGTGGCCGGGATCGTCGCGGTGGCACCGGCTTTCGTGGTGGCCCTGATCCTGAGCTATCTGTCGTGTCAGCTGATCGTCACATCGATCCACGATGTGCCGACCGGCACCTACGACCACTACTTCGACCAGTTCGTCCTCGGCTGGGATGTGTTCGCCGCGACCGTGAAGGTGGTGGTGTTCGCCGTCGCGGTGGTCCTGATCCATTGTTACCAGGGCTATTTCGCGGTCGGCGGACCCGAAGGTGTCGGTATCGGTTCGGGGCGGGCCATCCGCGCCAGCCTGGTGGCGATCATCGCGCTCGACATGGTGGCCACCGTCGTCCTGTGGGGCTGGCGCTCCCCGATCACGTTCACGGGGTGACGCGCATGCCTCCGTACGCACTTCCCGGGACCGAGGTGGGGCCGTTGCGTGCCCGCGTCCTCGGTGTCTGCGCGCTCCTGGTCGCGCTGGCGAGCGTGCTGGCCTGGCAGGTGTGGCCGGAATCTCTTGCCGCCGAGCAGATCCGGGTGACGTTGCGAACCGAGCGGGTCGGTGCGGGCATCGCCCCCGGCACCGATGTCCGTCTCGACGGAGTGCGGGTCGGGACGGTCGAGGCCATCGCACCGGCCGGGCGGGGGCGCGAACACCTCACCCTGGTGCTCGACCGGCCGCAGCTGTTCGGGCTCACCGACACCGTCGAGGTCGAGTTCGCGCCCGGCAATCTGTTCGGCATCAGCGCGCTGAATCTCGTGGCGCGGCCCGGTGGCACCGAGCTCGGGAACGGTTCCTCGGTCGACCTCGACGACGGCCGCGTCCGCGACGCCACGCTGGCGGCGCTGCTGCGCTCCACCGGCGGACTCGTCGAGCAGGTACTCACCCCGAAACTGGCCGCACTGCTGCACACCGTCGCCGGTGACCTGCGTGCCTTCACCCCGCTGCTGGAAGCCCTCGGCGCCACCCTGCGCGCCTACGCCGACACCCGCGAATTGCCGCCCTCGGAGCTGGCGAGTTCCTTCGGTTCGGTGCTGGCCGGTATGCCGCCGATGCTGACCGGTGCCGTCGACGTGCTCGAGGCCGCCTACACCAACGAGTACCTGCGCTCACCGGCGAACATCGCGCGGTTCGGGCAGTTCTGGGGCGATATGCAATACCAGCTCCTGCCCGCCGTCACCGCGCTGATGACCACCGCGCGAACACATTTCGGCGGCATGATGCCGATGGCCACGCTGCTGCTCGACGAGGTGACCGCGACCATGGGTCCACCGGGACGATCGACGGAACAGCTCGCCACCCTGCTCGAACGCCTCGGCGCCGCGTTCCGTGACACCCCCGACGGCCCCGTGCTCCGGGTCTCGGTCGAACTCGACACCGTGCCGGGTCTCGCCGGGCCGCTGGCCGCGCTGCTGCCGAGCGGAGGTCGCTGATGAGGACTCGCGGGCTCGCCGTGCGGGTGGCGATCGCACTGACGCTCACCGCCGTCGCACTGGCCGGGATCTTCCGGTTGATCGAGCGACCGGTGCGCGGTGACACCGAGTCCTTCACCGCGCTGTTCACCGATGCCAACGGGTTGCGCACGGGTGACGACGTGCGGTTGCACGGTGTCGCGGTGGGCAAGGTGTCGGGAATCGAGCTCGACGGCGCACTGGCCCGCGTCCGGTTCACCGTGCTGCGCGCGCACCCGGTCGACACGGCCGCCACCATCGCCGTCCGGTACCAGAACCTCACCGGCTTCCGCTATCTGGAGATCGTCGCACCGCAGCGGCCGAGTACACCGCGCGCGCCCGAGCAGGTGTTCGGGACCGCCGAAACCGTTCCTTCGTTCGACATCACCACGCTGTTCAAGGGTTTGCAGCCGGTACTCGCGCACCTGTCCACCGAGGAGATCAACCGGTTCACCACCAGCCTGCTCGCCGTGATCCAAGGGGACGGCGCCGGTCTCGGTCCCGCCCTCGACGCGGTCGACACCCTGAGCCGCTACGCCTCCGACCGGCAGGTCGTGCTGTCGACGCTGGTGCGTAATCTGGCGCTGATCGCGGAGCGTCTGGGCGGTAAGTCCGCGCAGGCGGTACGGATGCTGACCAATCTGACCGGGTTGTTCACCGCCATCGCCGAGAAGCTGCCCGGGCTCGTCGACTTCTCCATCGCCATTCCCCCTGTGCTGCAACCGATCCGGTCGATGCTGAACGTCGCGGGCATCACCGGCGACGAAGGCAGCGACCTGGACCTGGTGTTACGCAACGCTTTTCCGGATCCACAGGTGGCGGCCGAGGTGTTCGCCGGGCTGCCGGGATTGATCCAGACGATGGCCGCCACGGTGCCCGTGAGCGGTCGGACCGGGACCTGCACCCATGGGGTCGCGGTCGCGCCCGAACCACTGCGGGTGCTCGTCGACGGGCAGGGGGTGACACTGTGCCGCACCCGATGACACGACTTCGCGCCATGTTCGACCGCAGGGACTTGCACACACGGGCGCGCGGCGGCGCGGGTGCTGATCGACGGGTAAGGGGTGGCGCTGTGCCGCGCTTTCGGGCCTTGCTCGGCCATCGGGCGGATGGACGGGCCGGTGACCTGCGCTGGGGATCGGCGGGGTTGTGCGGTGCCGTACTGCTCATGATCGCGCTCGGCGTGGTCGCGGTTGTCGGGACGGAGGCCGAGCGGGTGTACCACGCCGAGTTGGCCGACGCGGGTGCGCTGCGTGCGGGCGACGACGTGCGGGTAGCGGGGATCAGCGTGGGCAGGGTGCGGGGATTGACGCTGCTGGCGGACCGGGTGCGGATGGAGTTCACCGTGCGCGAAGACGTGGCCGTCGGCGATCAGACGATCATGGAGATCCGCATGCTGACCGTGGTCGGCGGCTACTACGTCGCGTTGCGACCGGCGGGCTCCACTCCCCTCGGCTCGGCGACGATCCCCCGGGAGCGGGTGATCCTGCCCTATAACCTGACCGAGGTCTTCCAGGACGCGGTACGCCCTGTGCGCGAGATCGACGGCGCGGTGCTGCGGCAGAACCTCGCCGCGCTGTCCACCTCGTTCGACGGCAGCCCCGACGCGTTCCGGTCGGCGCTGAAGGCCGCCGGTGATCTCGTCGCGGTGCTGAACGCCCAGAACGCCGATATCTCGCGCGCACTCGCCTTCGCCGACGAGTACCTCACCGCGTTGAACGGAAGTTCGCAGGTACTCGCCCAATTGGTGCGCAACCTGCACACCTTGGAGACGCTGGTGCAGACCAACAAAGCCATCGTGAGCCAGGCCCTCGGCGACCTCTCCGATGTGCTGCGCAAGGCATCCCCGCTCGGGCGGGCGTGGGACCGCGACCTGCGCGCACGCGCCCAACCGCTCGCCGACGCCGTCACCGGCTTGGAAACCCTTGGTACGCACCTGGGTTCGCTCTTCGAGGCACTGGTGGCGCTGGAACAGCGATTGACGCCGCTGCTCGCCGGTGGTGACGGGGTGAGCATCGACCACTCCGCTGTGACGATCGTGCCGGACCGTATCTGTGTGCCGGTGCCGGGAGGTGGGTGCTGATGGTGACACGCCTGCTCGGTTCGCGCGGCTTCATGTCAACGGCGGTGGTGCTTGTCGTCGTCCTCGCGGGCGCGGTGGCACTCCAACTGTCACGGCCCGCGCCGCCGGTGCGCACCTATTGCGCGGACATGCCCGACAGCATCGGGCTCTACCTGGGCAGCTCCGTCACGGTGCTCGGCATCCCGGTCGGTGAGGTCACCGGCATCGAGCCACACGGCGCCTCGGCTCGCGTGCGGTTCACCGTGCGCGCCGATCGCCGGCTGCCCCCGGATGTGGGCGCGGTGACCGTGAGCGACACCCTGGTGGCCGATCGCCATCTCGCTCTCGTCGGCGACGAACCGGCTGCCGGTGGCTGGGAGCCCGGCACGTGCATCACCAGAACACTGACGCCGCTGAGTCTTTCGGAGACCTTCGACGCGCTCGCCGGACTGGCCGACGAACTGAACGCCGCCGACGATCCCGCGCAGCGCACGGCCCTCGGCTCGGGCCTGTCGGCGCTCGACCAGGCGACCGCGGGCACCGGCGACGACATCAACGCGCTCCTGCACCAGCTCGGCCGGGCGCTGGCCGCCCCCGATGCCGCGATCGGGCACCTCGGCAGTCTCATCGACGCCCTCACCGAGCTGGTACGGCACGCCCGCAACGGGTGGGACACCGTGCGGGCGATGACGATCGAGCTGCCACGGACGTTCGACGACATCGTGACCATCGCCTTCCCACCGATCATCGACATCGTCACCTACCTGATCCAGGTCCTGCCCCAGCTCAACGACGTGATGATGATGATCGGCACCCCGGCGGTCCGTGCGCTCGACAAGATCGCCGACCTGCCCGCACTGCTGACGGCGGGATTCGGTTCCCTTGCCGAAGTCCTCGAGCTCACCCCCGCTCTCACGTCGGGCTTCACCGCGAGCATCGATCCGGACAGCGGACGGCCCACCATCGGATATGCGCCTCCGAGACTGGCTGTGCCCCAGGCTGATTCCCCACAGCTGTGTGCCGCGATCCAGGGATTGACCGGTCAGCCATGTGTGCTCGGGCCGGGCGGATCTGTCACCGTTCCCCCACTCGCGTCTCTGCTCGCGGCGGTGAGTGCGCGATGATGCCGACGGCGATAAGCCCTGCGCGGCAAAGGGAAGTACTACGCTCCCCCGGCCGGGCACAACGCCTTCTCCACGGCCTCGGCCACGTGGCCCCGAAGATCGTCTGCCTTCGGACCCCCGTCGATCACCCCGACGCGACTCGCCGAACCCGCTCTACACCTACGACATGTCCTGTGCGTACCCAGCTTTCACTCAGGTGGCGCTGCCGGTTCCGGCACCTGTTTGTGATCATCGTCGTGGCCTGCGCCGTGCTCGGATGCGGAACAACTTTGCCCGGCACCGGCGAAGCCACCTATCGCCTGCGCATCGAATTCGCCAGCGTCCTCAACCTGCCGCAAGGTGCAAAGGTGATCGCCGACGGTGTCCGGGTCGGCAGGCTGATCGCGGTCACCCTGAGTGAGAACGGTTATGCCACCGCAGAAGTCGAGATCCACGATGCGGTTCGGCTGCCGGTGGGCACTACGGCGGAACTGCGTCAGAACACCCCGCTCGGCGACGTCCACATCGCACTCACCGAACCGACCACCCCCGCCGCGGGCACGTTGGAGCCGGGCGCGACGATACCGCTGGCCGACACCGCCCGCGCCCCGGCCATCGAGGACATTCTCGCCACCCTGTCGGTGTTCATCGGCACCGGCGCGGTCACCGATCTGCAGGACATCGTCACCACGATGAACGGGGTCCTGCCCGCCGATCCGCGCGACACCGCCCGCCTCTCCGAAACACTCGGCACGGACCTGTCGGACCTGGCCGATCACCTCGACTCGGTCGACGCGATCCTCGACGGTCTCGGTGCCACCCTCGAGGACGGGGTTCTCCACAATGCCCCGGTGCTGGCCGAGCTGCTCACGCCCTACGGCGTCACCCAGACCACCGATGCGATCAACGCCCAGATCGGTGTCATCTTCGTGCTCACCGCGCTCGGCCCGGTCGCGCCGAGCGCCGCCTGGCTCGGGCCGCTGCTCGGTTCGCTCGACGCCACGACCGCCGCGGTGGTGCCGATGCTGTTCGGCAGCAGACCCTTGGACACCTCGTCGCCGTCGAACCTGAAGACGCTCGTCGACCTGATCCACACCAAGGTGCTGCCGTTCGCACACCGCGGGCCGAAGGTCGACGTGGTCCAGATCGGGGTCACGGGGGCGATGAGTACCGACGAGCAGACCGTGCGAATCGTCGACCTGCTGCGGATGATCGGAGCCGTCCGATGAATACCCGTGCCGCACTGTCGCTCTCGGCCATCGCGGCCGTGCTGGTTCTCGGCGTCGCGTACATGACGTTCGGGGTACTGAATATCGACCCACGTCGCGACTATCTGGCCGTCGAGCTGGAACTGAGCACCTCGGGTGGGCTCGGTCCCGGCGCGCCGGTGCTGCTCAACGGGATCGCGGTGGGCCGGGCCGAGTCGGTGCGCAAGCAGGCGAGCGGGGTGCTCGTCGCCTTGCGGATCGACGAGCGGTACCCGATTCCGGTGTCGAGCCGGATCCGTGTGGAACAGCTTTCGGCACTCGGCGAGCCCTACATCGGTTTCGACCCCGTCGACGACGCGGGGCCGTATCTCACCGACGGGCAACGTATTCCGGCGCATCGCGTGCCCGCGCCGATGACCATCACCACCCTGTCCACCCGGCTGATCGATCTGCTCGATCAGATCCGCCCCGAGGTGATGGCCGGCCTGGTCGACACCTTCGACCGCGCCCTCGCCGACACCGAGGCGACCATGCAGACCCTGCGCCGCTCCACCACGCTGCTGGCGGCGACGCTGCTCAGCCGCACCGATCGGCTGCGTCAGCTGTTCGCCGACCTGCAATTCCTCGGCGCCGATATCGACTGGATGGGACCGTCGCTGAGCACAGCGGGCCCGCTGTTCGGCGAGTTCGGCATCACCCTCAGCGCCATCGTGCAGTCCGGATCGGCGCTGGTCGAGAGCCGCCCGGTCGCCGACTATTTCTCCGGGAGCGGGGTGCTGGTGTTCGTGCGCGAACTCGACGCGCTGCTCGCGAAGATCGGGCCGAGCGCCGCGGCCTTGGGCCCGATGCTGCAACCGGTGGTGCGCGACGCCGTGGCCACCGCACCCGATCTCGATCTCGGCGCCCTGCTCGACCAGGCCCTGCACGGCCTCGGCGACGACACGCTGCATCTGCGCATCGGCATCAAATAGGCACGAAAGGACCGGCACCCCATGACCGTTGACCTCGAGACCCGCCCCCACACGCCCGCCGCCGGCGAACCCCAGCCACGCACTCTCTCGATCCGGCTGTCGAGCGTGCTCACCGGGTGCGCCGTCGCGGCGCTCGTGGTGGCGACGGCCACCTTCGGCATGCTGTATCTGTCGGCGCGCACCACCATCGCCGACCACGACCGGCACGCCGCCGAGGATCGCCGGGTCGAACAGGTCGCCCTCGACTACGCGCTCGGGGCCTCGACCATCGACTACCGGGACGCCAAGGCGTGGCTGGCCCGACTGAAAACCGGTACCACACCCCAGCTTTCGGGCAAGTTCGACGCGACAGCGCCGCAACTCGAGCAGATCCTGCTGCCGCTGCAGTGGACCTCGACGGCGACACCCTTGTCGGCGGGCGTCGTGTCCGAGTCGGGCGGGGTGTACAAGGTGAACGCCTATCTCACCGTCAACTCCACCAGCGTGCAGAATCCCACCGGCACCCTCACCACCGTGGCCTATTCGCTCACGGTCGACCGCAACGCGGACTGGCGGATCGCCGATGTCGGTGGGCTGCAGAACGCCCTGCCGCTGAAGTGACCTACCTCGCCCGCACCGACATCGGCAGCGTGGCGAAGCCGCGCACGCTCACCGAGTGCACCCGTTCGGCAGCGGCGGTGTCGATCTCGTAGCCGCGGATGGAGGCGGCGATCTGCCCGAGGCCGATGTTGGCCTCCATCCGCGCCAGGTGCGCACCGAGGCAGAAGTGCACGCCGAGACCGAAACTCAGCAGGGTCTGGGAGCTGTCGCGGCCGATACGGTACTCGGCGGCGTCGTCGAAGACGTCCTCGTCGCGGTTGGCCGAACCGAGCAGCAACAGCACCCGCTCCCCCGCCGCGATGGTGTGCTCACCGAATTCGACATCCGTGAGGACACGGCGCACCAGGATCTGGGTCGAATTGTCGTAGCGCAGCGTCTCTTCGGTCCAGTCCGGCACGAGCGAAGGGTCGGCCAGTGGCTTGGCGACCTCGTCGGGGAACCGCGAACCCCAGTACATGGCGTTGCCGAGCAGTTTGGTCGTCGTCTCGTTGCCCGCGACGACCATCAGGATCAGGAAGCCGATGATCTCGGCGTCGGACAGGCGGGTGGTGCCCGCGTCGCCGTCGGTGATCTCGGCGTCCATCAGTACCGACACCAGGTCCTCACCGGGGTTCTTGCGGCGCCCTTCGAGCAGGTCGCGGTAGTAACCGGTGAGTTCGAGATAGGCCATGATGGCGCCCTGCGGCACGTCGAGCACGCCTTCCTCCCGGTGCAACAGCAGATCCGACTGGGTGCGCAGATGGGCGCGGTCCGATTCGGGGACGCCGAGCATCTCCGAGACCACGTCCATCGGCAGCAGCCCGGCGAAATCACGGATGTAGTCGAACTCGCCCAGTTGCAGGCACCGATCCCAGTGGCTACGGGTGAGTTCGGCGATCCGTTCGCTCAGGTCCGCGAGCCTGCGCGGGGTGAAACCCGTGGACACCAGTTTGCGGATGCGCGCGTGCTTGGGGTCGTCCATCGCCAGGAACGACATGGACCGGTGCGCTTCCGGCCCGTAGGCGGTGGGGTCGAGCGAGACGCCCCAGCTGTTGGACAGGCGGGCGCTGTCGCGCAGGGCTGCCCGCACATCGCGGTGTCGCGACAGCGCCCAGAAGTCCATCGACGCGTTGCGATACACCGGCGCCTCCGCCCGCAGCCGGGCGTAGGTGGGGTACGGGTTCTCGTGGAAGGCGTAGTCGTACGGGTCGAACGGGATCGAGGTCTCCATGTCAACGGTCACTGCGCACTCCACTCGAATCTACGACGGTCAACGGCAACGGGATTCCGCGATCGGCGAAGGTGAAGGCGGCCCCGGTGCTGATCCTGGTCAGCGCCACCTCCACCGCCTCGGCGGCCGGTTCCTCGGCACGCACGACCTCGACGACGAGTTCGGTGTCGGTCGCCTTCGAGGTGTGACAGGTGTAGTGCGGGTCGACACCACGCACCAGCGCGTCGAGCGGCGCGAGATGGTCCGGGTCGAGCAGGGCGGGCCACACACCGTCGGTGATCGCACCGCACCCGCGCTCGAGCACCAGACGCACTCCGGCACCGGAGGTTTCGACTCTCGCGCCCACGTACTGCCGCGGATTGAGCGCCGGATGCAGGTCGAGCACGGCCGCCAGCGACTCCGGGTCACCACCCAGGCCCAAGGCCGATCCGATCCGCTCCGCGGCCACCCCCGCCACACCGGCGAACTGCTTGCGGCCGATCTCCGCCGCACGCTGCGCGTCGACCCGTTCGCGGATGGCGATGAGGAAACCGGCGACCAGCAGGTGCTGTTGCAGCGCGACCTCCTCGGCGATGCGGATCAGCGCCGACCGGGAGAAATCACCGAACCGCAGATCGCTCAGCAGCGGGCCACGGTAGTCGGCGGTGCCGTCGTCGGCCGGGTCGATCGGCGACAATGCCACCGTCGCCGCGACGGACCCGGCCACCAGCCCCGCATTGCGTGGAATCGGCGGCGGTTCGTTGGCCGGGTCGATACTCACCCGCCACGCGCACACGGGCTTGCGGTCCGCGGGCGCACGCGGTGGGCGGTGGATCGGGCGGACCTGGGCGTGCGGATTGGTGGCCAGGGCGGTCGCGTCGAAGGTCGGATCCTCGATGTCGTGACACATGGCCCGCACGAACTGGTCGCCGAGCGGTTCCACATCGGCGAGCGCACCACAGTGGTCGAGCCAGAACTCGCCGTGATCGTGATCCTCGACGCGGAAGCGGAAGTCGAGAAACTGTGGCGGGGCGCCGATATCGAGTTGCAGGCCTTTGAAGATCGTCTCGACTCCGTCACCGGTGAAGCCGAGCGCGGCCTGCATCCGCCGGGTGTAGACGGGACTGGCGACCTGCCACTCGTCGATGGCGACCTCGGTCATGCCCTCACGACCGAACGCGCCGATCGTGTGCGGCATGCCCGACCGGTCGATCAGGTGACCGCACAGCAGCAGTTCCGGGACGAGCGTGGCCAGTTGCGCGCGCGACAGCCCGGCGTAGGACTGTCGCGAATTCGGTGTCACCACAGCGGAACCGGCGCTTTCCCGATCGGATACCACCCCGGCAGCGGCTGCTCGGTCGTCGCCTTCTTGATGCGGGTGAGCATGCCGGGGGTCATCGCCTTGTTCGTCATCATCTCCATGAACAAGGCGCCGACATTGCCGTAGTCGAAGAAGTCGCGCTGCCAGGACCATCGGAAGTCGCCGCCGTACCGGAACCAGCTGCCACCGATGCCCTGCACCTGGTAGTTGCTGCCGTCGGGGCGGGTCGCGCTCGAGGTCTGCTTCCAGAAACCGACGACGTCACCGGTCTTCTCGTCGATCACCACGTGCTGATACGGGTAGGTCCAGCCCTCGAGGCCGTCCATCTCCTGGCCGACCGCGATCTCGCGGATCTGCTCGCGACCCACCGCCATGAACTCGTGGTTCGGTCCGTAGTTCCAGCCGTAGGTGGCGTCCTCGGTGTACATGTCGGCCAGCGGCCGCCAGTCGCCCTCGGCCTCACAGCGCTTGTTCGCATCCAGCCAGCGCTGGACCATCTCTTCCAGTTCGCCACGCGAAAAACCGGTCATGTCATTCTCCTTCGTCGGCCGTGCTGTCGTCGACGATCGACAGCGCCCGCGTGGGGCAGTAGGTCACCGCGTCGGCGACGGCCGCGTGCTGGGCACTCGACGGCCGTTCGACGAGGATTTCGACCTTCCCGCGTTTGGGCACCGTGAACACCTCCGGCGCTTCCTCCTGGCACGCGGCGTGCCCCTGACACAGATCCAGATCAACGACGATGCGTCTGCTCATCTCGTCGCCCGCCTTCCCCTGTCGCCCAGGTGTTCTCGCCTTCGAGACACCGAGCTGGACACCTGTCTGGACAGTATCATCGACACGCGCGGACAGCAATGGCCCATCGGTGGATGTGGAGCGTGTGGGGGTGGGTTACGACTCGTCGTTCGGGGCGCCCGGCGAGTAGGGCGAACCGAAACCGGAGTTCCACGCGAAGTCACCGCTGTCGGCGGTGGTCACCCGGAGGGCGGCGGCGGCCAACGGCGTGTTGTCACCGGTGAGCCGGGTGATGGTGCGCTCGAGGGCGGGCACGATGTCGGCGATATCGAGGTCGCCGTGCGCGAAGCGGGCGAGCAGGGCAAAGACCATGTTCGACAGGACGAGCGCGAGATCGGCGGCATAGTCCTTGTCGAGGGTGGCGAACATGGGGGCGACCACGGGCAGGATGGCGGCGAAGCCCTGGTTGTCGAGGCGCTGGCCGCCGGGTCCCGACCTGGCGTGATGGTAGGCGGCCAGCATCCGTGGATGACGCTCCCACGGCTCGAAGACGTAGCGGATCACCCGGATGAGCACCTCGGCCAGCGACTCCCCCTGGCGCGGCGGCTCGAGTTCGGTGTAGGTGTTGGTGGCCATCCACTGCGCGACGGCGGCGAGGACCAGCTCGTCGCGAGTGGCGTGGAGCTTGTAGACGGTGCTCAGCGACGCGTGGGCGAGCCGGGCGACGGTGCGCAACTGCACCGCCTCGTACCCTTCGGTCTCGAGCAGCGCGAGGGTCACCTCGGTGATCCTGCGCGCCGGATCGCCTTCGCCCCTTCGTGCCACCCGGACAGGGTAGTGCACGGAGCTCAGATGCGAGTCCCGATGTCTTCGGCGACCACGGTGTCCATGGCCCGTTCGGCCACGGCGGCGATGGTCATGGACGGATTGCACGCGGCGGCGCTGCCCGGCAGCAGCGCGCCGTCGAGTACGTAGAGCCCCGGCTGGTCGTGTACGCGGCCGTTCAGGTCGCACACCGCGCCCATATTGGCACCGCCGAGCGGGTGCCAGGTGGAGGGGAACAGGGTGTTGGTGTCGAGCAGCGTGGCGCCGGGGCCCGCGATGCGCGCGACCGTCGGTCCGATGTGATTGTCCTGGATGGTCCGGTCGCCGTCGGCGGGCCAGCGCAGCACGGCTTCGTCGCGTGCGGCGTCGTAGGTGAAGGCGCCACGGCTGTCGCTCACGCCGTAGCCGACGAGCATCGTGCTGCCCGCATCGAAGGACACGGGCGGGATGGACGCCTGGATCACCGTGTGCGCGGTGTGCGGGTCGTGCCAGTTCTTGCTGCCGTAGACCACCGGACCACCCTGTGGCGCACCGAAATTCGCGGCCGGATCGCGCCAGACGTAGATGCGGTCGGCATTGGTTCCCCAGCCTCGGCCGAGGTCGTCGGGCAGATCCGGGATCAGCCCCTTGGCGCCGGCACGGACGAGCAGACGGGTGGTGTTGAGGCTGCCTGCCGCCATGATGAGCGCGCCGGTGGTGAGGATCTTGTGCTCGACGACGGCGCCGGTGGTGTCGAGCCGTTGCACGTGCACGACCCAGCGGCCGTCGGCCGCGCGCTCGACGTCGGTGACCTCGTGCAGGGTTTCCACCCGGCAGTTGCCGGTGGCCTCCGCGGCGGCGATGTAGGTGACGTCGACGGAGTGCTTGCCGCCGTTGTTCACTCCCATCGCGCCGTCGCCGTTGGTGTAGGAGGCCTTCATCTCCCCGCGCAGTTCGGCGAGGGCGAAGTTCCAGTCGATGGGCATCGGGATCTTCGACAGCGGCAGTCCGGCCTGGCGCACCCGTTCGGCGAAGATTCTCGCGACGCGGTAGTTCTCGGTGTTCACCAACTCGTCGGGCGCCTCGGCGAGGCCGAGCATCGCCGCCACCCTCGGGTAGTGGATCCGGTTCATCCTCGCCCAATCCAGCTCCTGCGGGAAATGCGCCTCGAACACGTCCTGGGCCGGCTGCAGCGACATGCCCTGGTAGACCAGCGAACCGCCACCGACACCGGCGGCGCACAGCGCGGTCATGTTCTCACCGGGCACCGCCTCCACCAACCCGGCATAGGGCTCGACGAGCAGGGGTTGCCCGAACAGGTTCGGGTTCGATCGGCACCACAGCATCCGCTTGTCCGGCGCGGACGCGCGCGGGAAGGTTTCGGCGTTCGGGCCGGTGGGCCAGCGTAGCCCGCGTTCGAGCACGGTGACCGGCACGCCCGCCTGCGCCAGCCGCAGTGCGCTGACGCCGCCACCGAATCCGGAGCCGATGACGACGACCCGATGGTCCTCACGAGTCGAGGGAATGGTGCCGGTGCGCGCTGGAATCGGCGCGGCGAGGCCCGGGCGGGCCCCGAGCAGCATGCCGCCCAGCGCCGCCCCGGCCGCGAGCATGCTGCGGCGAGAGAATGTATTCACGGGGATTTCCTCGCAAGAAGTCAGTCGAAGGTGCAGCCGGTGACCGGCTTGTCCGCGAGGCGATCGAGCAGATAGGTGATCGCGTTGTCGGGGCCGAAACCGTCGATCATCTCGGGGCCGAAATGGTTCGGAATGGTGGTCCCGGGCAGGATCGGCGGCAGCTCGTTGGTGCGGAAGGTGACCGTCGCACCCTTGGCGCACCAGGTCTCGGCGAGCGCGCGGGCCTGGCCGTAGGGGACGGTGTCGTCGTTGAGCCCGCTGGTGATGAGTACCGGCGTGGCCGGGGTCATCGAGCCGACCCGGAGCTCTTCCAGAGCCGCTGCGGCTTCGGGCATTTCGGCCAGGTGCTCGGTCAGCGTGCGGCCGTCCTTGGTCAGCGTCGAGGTCTTCAGGAACGGGTGGCGGGTGATGAGGTCGGCGATGCACGAGTCGCTCAGGGTGGCGAGCATGTCGCGGCCCGACGGGCTGATGACCCGGTCGACGGCCTGGTTCAGCTCGGGATAGCGGGCGACCATGCCGTTCACGGCGAAGCCGATGGCACCGCTGATCAGGGCGCCGTCGATCTTGGCGAGGATCGCGGACAGGTCGGCGACGGGCCCACCCGCCCAGGTGCCCTTCACCGTGAGTTCCGGTGCGTAGTCCGGCGCCATCTCCGCGGCGGCCGCGGTCGAACCGCCGCCCTGCGAGTAGCCCCACAGCACCACCGGAGTCTCCGGGCCGACACCCGCCAGGCGATGTGCCGCGCGTGCGCCGTCGAGCACCGCGTGGGCACTCTCGATGCGATTGGCGTAGGTGTGGATGCCCGGGGTACCGAGTCCGATGTAGTCGGTGACGAGCACGCGCGCGCCGAGCCGGCTCCACACCGCCGAGGACGGCAGTTCCTGGTTCGCCGACAGGCCGAGCGCCGGATCGGTGTGCACGCTCAGGCCGGTGGAGAACGCCTGCGACATGGCGCACCGGTCGGCTTGGCCCGAGGTGCCGGGTGCGATGACGACGGTCGGGCGTGGGCCGGCACCGAGCCAGGGGCCGGTCGGTTCGAGGTAGGTACCCGACACCGCGACGGGCGACCCGTCCTGCAGGCGTGAGGTGTACATGACGTGCTGGGCAACACCCGGCCAGCCGTTTTCCGTGGGCGGGGTGGCGAGCAGGGTCATCGGGGCGGTTTTGACGATGGCGCCGGGTTCCTGCGGGATATGCGCGGGCGGGCTGTAGAACGAGCCCACCGGCTCGGCCGACGAGGCATCGGTCTGGGAGACCATGACGGTCGCCGCCATCGCACAGGCAACGGCTGCGCCCAGGACGACACGGCCTGTCTTCGGCCGTCGTCGCCCGATACCCTGCTGATCCATCGAGAACCTTTCCTTCCACCGCCCGGCGACGTCGCCGGAGTGATTCACGACGCAGGTGAAAGGAACCATGAGGCCCGTCACACCTGCGCCGCCGGGAAGAGTAACACTGTTACTACTCAAGCGGAAGGTGCGGCTACCGACGAGTTCAGAAGCCGGCGATCACCAGCGCGAGGCAGCCGATCAGCGGCGGGACCAACTGGATCAGGGCCGGGCGCGCCTTGCTCGGCGAGGACGCGATCAGCACGACACCCGCCGCGACCATCGAACCGGCTCCCGCGAGCACGAGCGCGAGCCCGATGCCCTTGTCGCCGAAGGCCGTGAACCCCATTCCGGTGGCCGCGACAACGGCCAGGAAGAGGTTGTAGAAGCCCTGATTGAAGGCCATCTCCTTGGTGGACTCGGCCTCGGCGGCCGACATCCCGAAGGTCCGCCGGGTGCTCGCCGCCGTCCACCGCAGCGACTCCATCACGAAGATGTAGGCGTGCAAGAGCACCGCCACCCCGGTGAAGATCAAACCGATCGCGGTCATCGTCGCACCTCTCGCCGCCGTCCGGACCTACCGGGCTTCCGTGGTGATTATTCACCGGCCACCGCCGCGAATCCCTTGCCGACTCGCGGCGGGGCACGAGAAACAGACCATACAATCGAGCCGCACTATGTATGGTTGGTTAGTGACCACACCGCCGCGACCGCGTCAGCTCGATCATCCCGTGCTGCCCAAGATCTTCCGGATCGTCGGCCGCGCGCAGGTGGCGATCTACCGGCGCACCGGTGGGCGCATCGGCGGCACCTGGCGCATCGGCGCGGGTTTCCGCAAGCCGGTACCCACCCTGTTGCTCGAGCATCGCGGCCGTAAGTCGGGCAAGCAGTTCACTGTTCCACTGCTCTACCTGGTCGACGGCGCCGATATCGTGGTCGTCGCTTCCCAGGGTGGGTTGGCGAATCATCCGCAGTGGTACCGGAACCTGTGCGTCCACCCGGACACGCACGTGCAGATCGGGCGTGAGCGCCGGGCCGTGCGGGCGGTGGTCGCCGATGACGAGCAGCGGGCTCGGCTGTGGCCGGCGCTGGTCGACCTGTACGCCGATTTCGACACCTATCAGGCGTGGACCGAACGCCGGATACCGGTGGTGATCCTGACGCCTCGGGCCGGGTGAGAACTACCGACCCAGCACGACCGACATCGCTTGGGCCCCTGCGGTAATCGCCTCGACATAAACCATCCGCTCGGCGCGGCCGACGGCCGGGCGCAGCGGGCCGAGCTGCAGTTCGTAGGGTGCGGCGCCGCCGGCGAACACCGGGGCCGACAGATAACTCACGGGCAGCGGATCGTCGCCGGTGAATTCGGTGTCGCGATACGGGCGGGCGGTGAGACGGGCCAGCTGGCGCAGGACGCGGGCGCGCAGGTCGGGTTGCAGGAGTTCCGCGCCGAGGGCGCCGAGCAGGTCGGCGAGCACGTCGACAACGCCCGCGTCGTCGGAGTCGGGACGGAAGAGCGCGCACCCGTTGGCCCGCACGAATTCCAGCAGTGCCGCGGCCTCGCCGGGAGCGGTCTTCGACCACGCGGCACGCTCGGCCGCCGCGCGCCACGGCATCACGGCCGCGCCCGCGGGATAGGCCAGCGGAATCGATTGACCCACAGCGAGTCCCGGCACCACACGGGCATCGGGTGCGTACTCCTTCGCGACGACAGTCAGGGTGGCGCGGTCGATCCTGCTCAGCGTCACCCCGCAGCCCGCCGCGACCGCGAGCGCGCGCAGTTCGGCCCGCACGGCCGCCTCGGGCAGCTCCGATTCCGCCGGGGCCAGGGCAGCCAGGGCCGGGCCGGGACGGAAGCGGCGTTCCCCGTCCCGGCGCACCCATCCGGCCGCGGCGAGTTCGGTGAGGACGGCGGTGACCGTGGCGCGCGCCAGCGACAGTGCCGTCGCGACCTCCGAGGCCGTGAGCGGCTTGCCCGCGCTCGCGAGCAACTCCATCACCTCGACGACCCGCCGGGTCGGCGGCGATGCCGACTGCGCCATGACAACCCCTTGTCCGCGGGGTCGCCCCGCCCTACACTGCTTCGACTATTCGCCACAGATTAGTCGAATATTCGACGCCTGAGGGGCTTTCATGATTCTCGATCACTTCCGGCTCGACGACCGCGTCGCCGTCGTCACCGGGGCAGGACGCGGACTCGGGGCCGCGATCGCCGTCGGATTCGCCGAGGCGGGCGCCGATGTGGTGATCGCAGCGCGGACCGAGTCGGATCTGCGTGCGGTCGCCGAGCACGTGGCGGCCACCGGCCGACGAGCGGAGGTCGTGGTCGCCGACCTCGCCGACCCGACGGCCGCCGCCGGGCTCGCCGAGGTGGCGGTCGAGCGGTTCGGGCGCCTCGACGTCGTCGTCAACAATGTCGGTGGGGCACTGCCGAAACCATTGCTGGACACCACTCCCGAGGACCTGGCCGAGGCCTTCACCTTCAATGTCGGCACCGCGCACGCCCTGGTGCGGGCCGCGGTGCCGAAGATGCTCGCCACGGCCGAGGGCGGTTCGATCATCAACATCACCTCGACCATGGGCCGGTTGCCCGGGCGCGCGTTCGCCGCGTACGCGACGGCCAAGGCGGCGCTTGCCCACTACACGCGCACCGCCGCGGCCGATCTGAGCCCTCGGGTGCGGGTCAACGCCATCGCACCCGGTTCGATCCTCACCTCGGCGCTGGCGGTCGTCGCGGGCAACGAGCAGATGCGCGGCCAGATGGAACAGGCGACGCCACTGCGGCGCCTCGGCGAGCCCACCGATATCGCCGCGGCGGCGGTGTATCTCGCCTCGCCCGCCGGGTCGTTTCTCACCGGCAAGGTGCTCGAGGTCGACGGCGGCCTGATCGCGCCCAATCTGACGATTCCGCTTCCCGATCTGTGAGGACCACATCATGACTGTTCGCGTAATCCACTGGGGTACCGGCAATGTCGGAAGGCACGCGTTGGCGGGCGTGCTCGCCGACCCGCGGTTCGAGCTGATCGGGGTCCATGTTTCCGGACCTGACAAGGTCGGCCTCGACGCGGCCGAACTGGCAGGACTCGCCACCCCGTCCGGCGTGCCGGCCACCACCGGCATCGAGGAGGTGCTGGCTCGCCGTCCCGACTGTGTCGTCTACACCGCGATGACCGACAACCGGCTACCCGAGGCGCTCGAAGACCTGCGCAGGCTGCTCGCCGCGGGCATCGATGTGGTGGCCAGCGCACCGGTGTTCCTGCAGTACCCGTGGGGTGTGCTTCCGGCGGAGCTGCTCGATCCCATCGAACAGGCTGCGGCACAGGGTGATTCGTCGCTGTTCGTGAACGGGATCGATCCCGGCTTCGCCAATGATCTGCTCCCCCTCGCCCTGCTCGGCACCTGCCGGTACGTCGAGCAGGTGCGCTGCCTCGAGATCGTCGACTACTCGACCTACGACAATCCGGCGGTCATGTTCGACATCATGGGGTTCGGCAAGCCGATGACCGAGACGCCGCTGTTGTTGCAGCCGGGGGTCCTGTCGCTGGCCTGGGGCAGCGTCGTGCGTCAGCTCGCGGCCGGGCTCGGCATCGAACTCGACGCCGTCACCCAGGAGTACCAGCGGTTGCCCGCCCCGGAGACCTTCGACATCGACTCCGGCACCATCGAGGCGGGTACGGCGGCGGCACTGCGGTTCGAAGTGCGCGGCATGGTGGGTGATCGCGCCGTCACGGTGCTCGAGCACGTCACCCGGTTGCGTGCCGATCTCGCACCCGACTGGCCGCAGCCCGCCCGGACCGGCGGTTCCTATCGGGTGGAGGTCACCGGTGAGCCGAACTACACCCTCGACCTGGCCATGTTCAGCGACCACGGCGACCACAACCACGCCAGCCTCGTCGGCACCGCGATGCGCCTGGTCAACGCCATCCCCGCCGTCGTCGCCGCACCACCGGGCATCCGCACCACGCTCGACCTCCCGCTGGTGACGGGAACCGGGCTGGCGGATACATCGCGGATCCCGGCCGCGAAATAGCCCTGGCCGAGAAGGCCCGTCAGCTGTCCCGGTTCTCCCCCAGTTCCGCCACGATCGGGTTCGGCGGTACCTCGCGGTCCCGCTCGGCGACACCGGGGTGCGCGTGATCGCGGCTCTGCGCCATTCGCTGCGCCTCGGTTCGTCCGTCGTCAAGGGTCACCGACTGCAGGACCTCGGTCATGTTGGCGTAGGCCACCGGCGGGATGGCGCGCAGGGCGCGCACCGTGTCCTCGTCGGCCTTCGCGTCGGTCGCGCACCGCACCAGGTCGTCCTTGTTCGCCGGGAAATCCACCTCCGACAACGCTCGCTCGACCCGTTGCACATCGGTAATCACCATCACGGAACCTTTCCGGGCGCCGAAGCGACCTGCGTCAGTTTCCTCGAACGGCTGCCGAAATACCCGGGCGGACCGGCCTCAAACAGGGCGGGTCCTCAGGCGGCGGGGATGACTTCCGGACGGGCGGGCTCCACCGCGACGGACTTGCGGTCCGCGCGTCTGCCGGTGACGAGGAACAGCACAACCAGCGCCACCGCCAACCACACATAGGTATCGCCGATGAGGTGCTGATCCCAGGTCCACGACGTTTCCCGGTGTTCACCGTCGGGCAGGAAACTGTGCGGCGCGATGACGAAGACGGCGGCGACCACGACGGCCGTGGCGTACCAGCCGCGCGCGCTCGCGGCGGGCAGGGTGCGGGCGTGGCAGACGATGGCGAGCAGCGCGGGTGCGATCCACACCCAGTGGTGCGACCACGAGATCGGCGACAGCAGCAGGGTGAAGACGGCGTTGAGGGCAAGGGCGATCGCGGGAGCGTCGGCGGCCTTACGCATGGCGACCACGACCAGGGCGAGCAGCAGGGCGCCGAAGAACAACCACAGGGCGTCGAACGGCAGGCCCGTGACGTGCAGGCGGGCCAACACCGCCTGAATCGACTGGTTCGTGTGGAAGGCCGAACCGCTCAGCCCCGAGACATTCCCGAGGCCGCCGAACCAGTAGCGCACGGACTCCGTCGGCAGGATCGCGAACGAGGCGAGCGTGGCGATCGCGCCGGTCGCGGCCGCGGTGGCGGCGGCCTTGTAGTCCTTGCGGACGAGGAAGAACAGCACGAACGCGGCGGGCGTGAGCTTGACCGCGGCCGCCAGGCCGATGAGCATGCCGCGCGGGTAGCGGGTCTTGGGCAGCAGGCAGTCGGTGGCGACCAGGACCATGAGCAGCAGGTTCACCTGCCCGAAGTCGATGGTGGCCCGCACCGGTTCGAGCAGCATCGCGACCGGTAGCGCACAGGCGGTGACCAGGACGGCGACCTGCTTGCGCTCGGGGTTGTAGCGGCGGGCGACCAGGTACAGGGTCCAGGCCAGCGCGGCGACCGACACCGCGACGTAGAGGGTTTTGGCCGCACCCCACGGCAGCAACGCGAACGGCGCGAGCGCGATCGCCGCGAACGGCGGATAGATGAACGGCAGTCCGATCCCGACGCTCGTCTTGGGGAGCTGGCCGTACATGTCGGCACCGTCGCGCATGGCCTCGATCCCGAGGCGATACACCTGCAGGTCGATGAAGGCGCCGGAGTACGGTTCGAACGGCCACAGCGGGGTGCGCATGCACACCACCGCGACGACACCGAGCAACACCGGCACCAGCCACCAGGCTCGATTGATCGGGCGTGGGGTCGGTTGCGCGGGGTGGGTGGTGTCACTACTCATCCGCGGCGACTATACCGACCCAGCGCCCGAGTCGGGGCACCGACCTTCGGCGGCAGTGACGTGCACTACACCCCGTTCAGCCTTGGTTGTAGCGGACGAGCAGGCGGGCAAGGGTGCGGACATCCTCGTCGGACCAGTCGGCGAACCGGGCGGTGAAGGCGGCTCGGCGGGTGCGTTCGGCCTTGCGTGCGGCAGCGCGGCCCTCGGGGGTGGCGCGCAGGATGTGGTTGCGCCGGTTGGCGGGGTCGATTTCGCGTTCGAGGTAGCCGAGCTGCTCGAGCGCTCCGACCTGTCTGCTGACGGTCGACTTGTCGAGCAGGAACTGTGCGGCCACGTCGGCGGCCTGGCAGCCGTCGCGTTCGAGGACCAGGTCCAGGATGCTGTAGGCGACCAGGCTCAATTCCGGGTGCAGTTCGGCGGCGCGGCCGCGGGCGCGGCGAGAGAAGGCGGTCAGCTCCCGCTGGATGACATCGACGGCGTCGTCCCTTGCCTCTGACTCAGTCATGGTTGTAGGATACAACAATCATAGTTGTATTTACCAACCTTCTTGGAGACTTCCCTCGATGACCGTCACCCAGCTGCGGCACCTCGCCGGCCACCTGCTCACCCCCCTGCTGATGTGTCTCGGCATGGCCCTGGCCTATCTCGGCGCCTTCCATCAGCCCACGCCGAACCATCTGGCGCTGGCCGTCGTCGGTGATTCCCCGCAGGCGGTGGAGCTCGCCCAGACGATGCAGAACCGGGGTGGGTCGGGTGTCGACGTCATCACCGTGCCCACCCGCGAGGCCGCGAGGGACCTGCTGCACGAGCGCGACCTCGTCGGCGCCTACGTGCCCGATGCCGCGCGCCCCGAACTGCTCGTGGCCACCGCCGGTTCGGACACCAGTGCGATGGCCGCCGAGGTGGCGTTCCGGTCGGTCGCCGACCACCAGGGCGTGCCGCTGGTGGTCACGGACGTGACGAGCAAGGCCGAGGGCGATCCGACCGGGCAGGGGCTGTTCTTCCTGCTGGTGGCGTTGAGTGTCGGCTCCTACGGCAGTGTCGCGGTGATCGGCGCCGCGGGCGCGATGCTGCGGATGCGGGTGCGCGCGGCGATCGGCGTGGTGACGGCCCTGGTGGTGAGCCTGATCGGTGTCGTGGTGGCCGGCCCGGTGTTCGGGGTGATCGACAGCGACTTCGCGAGCGTGTTCGGCATCGCCTGGCTGTATTCCGCGGGCATCATCCTGATCGGTATCGGGCTGCACACCTTCCTGAAGCGCTGGACCACGCTCGCCCTGATCACCCTGTTCGTGATGCTCAACTTCACTACCTCCGGCGGTGTCTACCGGCCGGAACTGCAGAACGGGTTCTTCGGTGCGCTGCATTCGTTCTGGAACGGTGCCGATTTCGTCGAAGGTCTGCGCAGCCTGCTGTACTTCGACGGTGGCGCCGGTTTCAGCGCACGCCTCGGCGGGTTGTTCGTGTGGCTGGTGATCGGCGTGCTGCTCGCCGCCGTCGCGGGGCAGTACGAGGCGCGGCATGCCCCCGAGCCGGTCAGCGAGCGTGCGGTCGAGGAGGAGATCGGCGAATCCGTCGCCGTCTGAATGCCGGCATTCCGTGTGTCATGAATCAGCCCGCGTTCGGGGTGGGACGCGGGTACGGTGTAGCGCGCGACCGATGCAGGGGGTACTACGTCGGAAAGGGTGGGCTGCACCGATGAATCGTCCTGGCGCACAGCGCCCCGGTGACGTGCCGCTCGAGCACCGCTACACCGGGGCCGATCCCATCGACTGGTGCGGTGCCGACGTGTACCCGATGTACACCGAGGCGCTACCGACCGGGACGACCGCGCTACGGCTGCGCGCCCTATCGGTGATGCCACCCGCCGACGTGTCTGGTCTCGGTCTGGGGCTCACCGTCACCGACGGCCACGTGAATCTGGGCGGGCGAACCCTAGGCGGCGTGGACATCTGGTCCGACGCGCTCGCGGCGGGCATCGACATCACCGTCACCGCCGAGGCGCCCGAGGCCCTGTTCACCCTCACGCCGGTCTGGGTGGCCGGTGCGGGCCCGCAGCAGTCGTGGACCGGCAACTACGGCATGGTCGTCGACCTGCTGCCCGACGGTGCGTCGACGCTGTGGTGCAGCACCGGCCCGGGTACCCCCGACTTCAACGAACTCGTCGTCGAACTCACCCGCGCCGACGCGGATCCCGCACCGACCGATCAGCTACCGCGGGTGGTGGGCGCCCAGCCACTCGTGCGGGCCGAGCCGCCCCTGTACGCCAAGCCGACCGCGCGTGTCCAGCCGGTCCTCGCCGCCGAACCGACCGCGCAGCCATACGCGGAGCAGAATGTCGGACGCGCGCTGCACGACCTGGGCTCGGCCATGTTCGCACGGGGAGAACACGACTCGGCTCGTGTGCTCTGGGCCCAAGCCGCCGAGGCCGGAAACAGCGCCGCCGCCTACGACCTCGGCCTGCTCGCCCTGCACGTCGGCGATATCGGCGCCGCCCGCACCTGGTGGCAGGCCGCGGCCCACGAGGATCCCCGGGCCGCGGCCTGCCTGGCCGAGCTGCCTCAGCGCACCTGATCCACCAGGTGCCGCTCGGCGGATAACGACCGCACGGGCGTGAAATCACGTGCGGCGATGTGCTCCGGCCTGCGCTGCGGTGCCGCGAACGGCTCGACCAGGGCGTTCTCGACACTGTTGAACACCAGGAAGATGTTCGACCTGGCATACGGCGTGATGTTGTTCGACGACCCGTGCATCAGGTTGGAATCGAACAGCAGCGCCGAGCCGGCCTTGCCGGTGAACTGGGTGATGCCGTAGCGCGCGGCGAGGAAGGTGATGTCGTCGTTGGTCGGGATGCCGATGCGCTGCTCGCGCAACGACTCCCGGTAATGACCCTCCGGTGTCTCACCCAGGCACGGCACGAACGTGCGATGCGAACCCGGCATCACCATCAGCGACCCGTTGAACGGGTAGTTGTCGGTCAACGCGATCGACAGACTCACCGCGCGCGGGGTCGGCATCCCGTCCTCGGCGTGCCAGGTCTCGAAATCGGAATGCCACCCGAATCCGCTGCCACCGAAGCCGGGCATGTAGTTCACCCGGCTCTGGTGCAGATACACCTCGGAGCCGAGGATCTGCTCGGCGAGCCCGACGACGCGCGACTCGGCGAGCAGTTCCGCGATCGGCTTACTCAAGCGGTGCACCTGGAACACCGAACGGACCTGTCCGGCAACGGGTTCCACGATCACACGCTCGTCGCCGTAGAGCACCGGGTCGGCCGCCAGATGCCCTATCTCGGCCCCGAAGGCCGCCACCTCGTCCGCACTGAGCAGATCCGGGATCGTCGCGAAACCGTTCGCGTCGAAACCGGCCAGCTCCGGTGTACTCACCTGCCCCCACACCGTCGGATCGGTGCGCTCGATGTGGGGGGCGGGCTCGGACAACCGCGTGGGGTAGCGGTCGGACCGATCAGACACTGGCATCCTCCTCTTCGACAATCAGCGGGTACACCCCGTTCTCGTCGTGTACCTCGCGGCCGGTGACCGGCGGATTGAACACACACAACATCCGCAGCGTGGTGCGGGCGGTGACCTGATGACGTTCGTGACCGTTCAGCAGGTACATCGAGCCGGGGCCGAGCGGGTACACGGTCTGGTCCTCGAGGTCGAGCAGTTCACCCTCGCCCTCGACCAGCCACACCGCCTCCACGTGGTTCTGGTAGTGGAACCGGTGCACGGTCCCGGCCTCGATCGTGGTCTCGTGGAACGAGAACCCGACCTTGTCGCCGGCGAGCACGATCCGTTTGCTTCGCCACCCCGGCCCGGCCACATCGCGGTCGGTTCCGGTGATCTCGGCGGTGGTGCGCACGATCATGCGGCACCGCCACACACGGTATCGATGCTGTCGGACAGGATCGACAGACCGCGATCGAGCTCGTCGCTGCGCAAGGTCAACGGCGGCAACAACTTCACGACCTCGTCCATCGAACCGGAGGTCTCCACCAGCAGCCCCTGCTCGAACGCGGTGCGGCACACCTTGCCCGCCTGCGACGGGTCGTCGAACACGATGCCGTGCACCATGCCGCGACCGCGCGTGGTGATGCCCTCGTGCCGCTCGGTCACGGCCGAGAGCGTGCGGCCGATGTACTCACCATTGGCGGCGGTGAGCCGCGCCAGCTTGTCGTCGGACCAGTACTCGCGCAGCGCGGCGGTGGCCGTGACGAAGGCGGGGTTGTTGCCGCGGAAGGTGCCGTTGTGCTCACCGGGAGCCCACTGGTCGTGCTCGGGCTTGAGCAGCACCAACGCCATCGGCAGGCCGTAGCCACCGATCGACTTGGACAGGGTGACGATGTCGGGGGTGATGCCCGCGATCTCGAAGGAGAAGAACGGGCCGGTGCGGCCGCAGCCCATCTGCACGTCGTCGACGATGAGCAGGATGTCGCGCGCGGCGCACAGGCCGGCCAGGTGGCGCAGCCACTCGGCGCGGGCCAGGTTCACACCGCCCTCGCCCTGCACGGTCTCCACGATCACCGCGGCGGGGCGGTCGAAACCCGAGGAGCTGTCGTCGAGCACCCGCTGCATCCAGCCGAAGTCCTCGATGGTGTTGTCGAAGTAGCCGTCGTAGGGCATCGGGGTGGCGTGCTCGAGCGGCACACCGGCGCCGGCCCGCTTGGCCGCGTTGCCGGTGACCGACAGCGCGCCGAGCGTCATGCCGTGGAAGGCGTTGGTGAAGCTCAGGATCGTCTTGCGGCCGGTGACCTTGCGGGCCAGCTTCAGCGCCGCCTCGACCGCATTGGCACCGGTGGGGCCGGGGAACTGCACCTTGTAGTCGAGCCCGCGCGGGGTGAGCAGGGTTTCGCGGATGGTCTCGAGCAGTTCACGCTTGGCCACGGTCGACATGTCGAGACCGTGGGTGATGCCGTTGCTGGAGATGTACTCGATCAGCGCCTTCTTGAGCACCGGGTTGTTGTGGCCGTAGTTCAGCGCGCCTGCGCCCGCGAAGAAGTCGAGATAGTCGCGGCCCTGCTCATCGCGGATCCAGGCACCTTCGGCGGTGGTGAACACGGCGGGCCAGTCGCGGCAGTAGCCACGCACATTCGATTCCATCGCTTCGAAAATGCTGGTGTCGGTGGTCGTGATCATGATCATGCCTCCTGGCGCTGAGCGGGCGAAATAATGTAGAGGTGCTCGGCTTCGTGGGAATCCGGAAAATGATGTGCTTCGAATAGTTCTTCGGTACGCAATTGCGCGCCGCGTTCGCGGGCCACCGCGGAGAACAACGCCTGGGAAGCGGAATTATCGGGGGAGATCGTCGTTTCCAGGGTGTTGATCCCGGCGGGTGCCACGGAATCGAGCAGGGCGTGCAGGAGTTTCGCGGCCAGACCCCGGCCGCGGAATTCGGCGTCGACGGCGATCTGCCAGACGAAAAGCGTGTCCGGCGCATCGGGACGAACATACCCGATCACGAATCCCACTGCCTGCCCGCCACATTCGACGACCATGGAGGTCGCCTCGAAATCCCGACACCACAGCAGATAGGCGTAGCTCGTATTCACGTCGAGTACGCGGGAATCGCGCGCGATGCGCCACAATTGGGCACCGTCACCCAATCTCGGGTGTCTGAGAATAATTTCCGAACCTCGAGCCGCCGCGGTATCGGTCGGCTCCATGGACATAGTCGGACTCGGCATACATTCCACCTTGACTAAGAGACTTTACGGTCTTTGTGTCGAGCTCTTTGCGGTTGTATGACGAATCGTTTACTGCGGCTGGATATCCAGCCGGTAACCCAGCCCGCGCACAGTCACCACGATGCGCGGATCCGAGGCGTCACGCTCGATCTTGGTGCGCAACCGGCGCACGTGGACGTCGACGATGCGTTCGTCACCGAAAAAGCCTTGATCCCAGACTCTTTCGAGCAGCACCGCGCGGCTGAGCACGCGGCCGGGAGTCTCGGCGAGTTCGCACAGCAACCGGAACTCGGTGACCGTGAGGTGCAGTTCCTCGCTGCCACGGCGCACCGCGCCCGCGTCGGCGGCGAGGACAAGGGGACGCACCGGGTCGTCGTCGAGGACCACTTCGGGAGTGGCCTCACGTTCGGCGGCGATCCTGGCGCGGCGGCGCAGGGCGCGCATCCGGGCGGTGATCTCCTTGATCTCGAACGGCTTGCTGACGAAGTCGTCGGCACCGGCTTCCAGGGCCGCGACCACGTCGTGGGTGTCGTACCTGGTGCTGATCACGATGATCGGCACGTCGTGGTCGCGGCGGATCTCGCGGATGCAGTCGAAGCCGTCGGTGGCTCCGCGCATCAGGTCGACGATCATCAGATCGGGCGGCCCGTCGTTGCGCAGCCGGTCGAGGGCATCCTCGGGGACACCCGCCTCGGCCACGGCGTAGCCCTCGTCTTCCATCGCGCGGCGCAGATCGCCCCGCATCTGCACATCGTCGTCGACGATCATCAAGTTGGCGGTCATCCTCGCACCTCGCTGCCGCCCGGCGCGACCGTGACCGCCGATGCGGCTGTGTTCTGCCAATGCTCGCTCATGTGCACTTCCTTTGCTGACACGCTCGTGCGTGCGCCGGTACACCTGGGGAATTCGCGTCCCCAGTCCGACACGACATCCCGCTTTCGAGCTTGTTACCAATCCGTTACTTACCCAGAGCTCTCGTCGCGTAAACCCGCCGTAACAATTCGTGCCCGATTTGCACGGTTTCAAAGGTCCGTCGGGGTGCCGTGCGCGGTGGCATAGTCGACGGGGTGATGCCCACTTTCGACGACATCGAGGCCGCCGCCGCGCGGATCGAGGGCCGGGTTCGCCCGGTGACGGTTGCACCCGCTGGACCTGGGGATTCCCCGCTCTGGTTCGCACTGGAGTTCTTGCAGTTCACCGGGACTTTCAAGGCGCGTGGCGCGCAGAACTTCCTGCGCGCTGCCGGGGAGTTGCCCGCCGCGGGTGTGACGATCGCCTCAGGCGGCAACGCGGGACTCGCGTGCGCGTGGTCGGCGCGGGAAGCGGGGGTGCCGGCGACCGTGTTTCTGCCCGAATCGGCGCCGCCGGTCAAAATCCGTCGACTTCGTGACTTGGGCGCCGATGTACGACTGATCGGTCCCGAGTACAAGCAGGCACTGGCCGCGTGCCAGGAGTTCGCGGCCGACACCGGGGCGCTGTTCTCGCACGCCTACGATCACCCGCTCATCGCGGCGGGCGCGGGCACGCTCATGCGCGAGATCCAGCAGCGCGTGCCCGATCTGGACACGGTGGTCGTCGCGGTGGGCGGCGGCGGACTGTTCACCGGAACCGCGATCGCCGCACAGCATTTCGGCATCCGCACCGTCGCGGTGGAACCGGTGGGCTGCCGCTCGCTGAATGCCGCGCTCGAAGCGGGCCGTCCGGTGCAGGTGAGCGTCGACTCGATCGCCGCCGATTCGCTCGGCGCACCGAACGTGTCGGAGATGGCGCTGGCCGCCGCCAAGCACCCCGACGTGGTGTCGGTGCTGGTCGAGGACGAGGCGATTCGCGCCGCGCGCCGACAGCTCTGGGACGAACACCGGATCGCCGTGGAGAACGGTGCCGCGACCGCGCTGGCGGCGCTGCGCGACACCGGTTCCGGTGCGGCCTACCGGCCCGCCGAGGGCGAGCGGGTCTGCGTCATCCTGTGCGGTGCCAACACCGACCCGTCGGACCTGGTGTGAGCGTGCTCAGCGCACCAGTTCGTTCTTGGTGGCGTAGTTGGTCATCGCGGCGTTGAGGCCGCGCATGGCCAGCGTGTAGCCGTACGGGACGTAGCGCTGGCCCCAGTGGGCGAGGTGGATGTCGCGGGAGGTGTAGACCCAGTAACGGTTGCGTTCCACACCGCGGATCACCGCCTCGGCGGCCTGTTCCGGCGTGACGGCATGGCGCAGGAACAGGCCGATGGCCTTGCGCAGCGCGGCGTTGTCGCGGTCGACGCCCGCGATGTCGACGCTGTCGACCATCGGGGTGGCCATCGCCCCGGGAAGCACCAGGCTGACGCCGATCTTGTGCCTGCGTAGGTCGAACCGCAGCACCTCCGACACACCGCGTAGCCCGAACTTCGTGGCGCTGTAGGGCGCGTGCCACGGCAACCCGAACAGTCCGGCCGCCGAGGACACGTTCACCAGATGACCGCCACGCCGCGCGGCGATCATCGGTGGCAGGAACTCCTCGATGACGTGGATCGGGCCCATGAGGTTGATGTCGATGGTGCGCCGCCACTGCTGATGGGTGAGTTTGTCGACGGTGCCCCAGGTGGCGATGCCCGCCACGTTCATCACGATGTCGACGTGCCCGACGGCCTCGAAGGTGTGCGCGGCCAGCCCGACGACGGCCGAATGGTCGCTCACATCGGCGGGATGGGCCAGGTGCACGGTGGCACCGGCGGCGCGCAGTTCCTCGGCGGTGGTGGCCAGCGTGTCGGCGGTGATGTCGGTGAGCACCAGCGACGCGCCCTTGGCGGCGGCCGCGAAGGCGGTTGCCCGGCCGAGACCGCTGGCGGCGCCGGTGATCAAACAGGTTTTCCCGTCGAACTTCGTCATGGCCCCGACCCTACGGTTCGCTCGATGTTCCCGTCTACGACAGGGTATCGATGGTTATGGTCGTCCAGCCGCCGACGTGCAGGCGGCTACCCGCCCGCAACGGCACCGGAACCTGTGGCGACAGCGGTGTCTCGGTGCCGTCGAGGCTGGTCCCGTTGGTCGAACCGAGGTCGGTGACGGTGAGCGAACCGTCGGTCCCGACGCGCAACAGGGCGTGCGCACGCGACACACCCGGGTCGGCCGGGGCGATACCGAGGTCGATCTCGGGCACGATGCCCTGCGAGGCCGAGCGTTTGCCGATCAGGAACTCGCTGCCGCGCAACTCGATCCGGCGTTCGGGGTAGAAACCGGGGAAGGCCACCCGGTCGGCGTCGGGACCTTTGCGGGCCTGCACCCGGTCGTAGAACTCGCGGTCGGCGAAGACCCTGGCCACCCAGACGATTTCGCGCGCATCGGCGGTACCGCGCAGCTCGGCGGCGGGTGAGTCCGTGCGCGGTGGTGGCGGCGCGGGCAGGGCCGAGTCGTATCCGCAGTTCTCGCAGAAGCGACCGCTGGTCGGCACCGAACACGCGGGGCACAGGCGCAGATCGGCCGGATCGGCTGCCGGGACACCGGTGAGCGCCGACCCGCACACATCGCAGTAGTCGGTGGCCTGCGTCTGGTGACCGTCCGCGCACACCGCCATGTCAGGAACCCTCCGACCGCAATCGGGTGGTCTTGGTCGAGCGGATGTCGAGCGCGAGTTCGTCGGCGGCCGCGACCTGACCGCGCAGCTTCACCGTTCCGTCCTTCTCGTCGACCTCGACGACGGTGCGAAGCAGCTTGGCGGTCGACTCGTGTCCCGAGGCGGCGGCCAGTTCCACCGCGCGGCGCAATTTCGCTGTGGCCGTGGACAAGTCGCCCTCGCGGCGGGCGGCGAGACCCTCCTGGACGGCCTGGGCGAGTTCGACCTGGCCGGTGTAGTGGGCGACGCGGGTGCTGATCCTGGTCGACAGTGTGGAGTCGGTGGTCCACACCGCGCGGACCAGCCCCTGACCGAGCACGTCCTCGCCCGCGAGCACGCTGAGGCGGGCCGCGAGCTTCTCCCGCCCGGGCGCGGCCGGTTCCAGTTCGATCTGCACGTGGTATTCGCGTTCTTCGGCCGCCCACGACGACAGCGGGTAGTCCCCCACCTGCGCACCGGAATCGGTACGGCGCGCGGTGAGGTCCTCCAGCACCGGTGCGACCTGCTTGACCATGCGCACCCGCGCGCCGGCCGGCGTCCACACGCGCAGGGTGAGTTCCGGGATCACCCGGGCCGCCGACGAGCGCATCATGGCGGCGAAATCGGCCGCCAGGTCCTTGGGGTCGGCGACGATATCGGCGCCGCCGGACAGCTTCGAGGAGATCTTGTGCAGATCGGCCGCCGCCCAGTCGGCACCGACACCACGGCAGTCGCAGACGAAAAGCCCTTCGGCGCGGTCGAGTTCGGTGGCCAGCTGCTCGGGGGTCTCGTGTTCGTTCTTGCCGTCGGTGAGCAGGATGGCGTGCGCCTGGGCACCCGGGTGCCCGGCCGCGACCTGGCGGGCAAGGGCGAGCCAGGACCCCATGGCGGTGCCGCCGTCGGGCCGCAACCGATCGAGGGCCCGCTTGGCGGCGGTGCGGTGGGTGTGGTCGGCGGGCGCCGACAGCGCGCCGGTGGGGTAGATCATCCGCGCCGACTCGGTGCCCTCGATGATGGCGAAGGCGGTGCCGTCGGGGATCTCGTCGAGCGCGGCGCGGGTGGCGGTGCGCGCGTTCTCGAACTTGCGCTTGTGCCCCATCGACCCGGAGCAGTCGATGATGAGGATCTCGAGCCGCGGCGGCGGGGTGGCGACGGCGGCCAGTTCGGGGCCGGTGGTGACGGTGAGCACCGCGTCGACCACGCTCGCACCCTCGGCGAGGAATTCGTTCTGGTCGACGGCGACCGAAAGGCCTGCGATATCAGGGGAATTCATGACACTCCTGGAGCGGGTACAGCGGCGCGCGCGGGCACGGGGGCGAGCGCGACCGTGATGTTGTCGCTGCCGCCGCTGTCGAGCGCGAAGTCGGCCAGGGCGCGGGCCGCGGCCTGCGGGGTGGTCTCGACGGTGAACCCGGCGAGCGCGACCGGATCGGGCAGGTAGTTCCAGAGCCCGTCGGTGCACAACAGCAGGGTGCCGGGTTCGGTGACGAGCATGCTCTGCAGGCAGTTCGCCGACCAGGGCGCCTCGCCGCCGTCGGCGCCGAGCCAGCGCAGCAGGGTGTGCGCGCGTGGGTCGCGCATGGCGGCTTCCTCGTCCATGGCGCCCGCGTCGACGAGGGCCTGGGCCCAGGAGTCGTCGACGCTGAGCCTGCGCGACGCCGTCGGATCGCCCGCGGCGAGCCAGAACGCCCGGCTGTCACCGACATTGGCGACGGTGATCTCGGTGCCCTCTGGGGTGTCGCGCAGGATCGCCGAGACGTAGGTGCACGAGGGCGCGTATTCGGGGGTGCGTGACATGCCGCGCACCGCGGCGACGGCGGTGGCCAGTCCGGCCATCACGGCGTCGGGGGCGGGGCGGCCGTCGGCGAGCGCGGCCAGCACCGCGTCGACGCCGGTGCGGGCGGCCGTGCCGGAGGCGGCCTGGGGGTCCTGGGAGGTCGAGACGCCGTCGCTGACGACGATCACCCGGACACCGTCACCGTCGCGCACGGCCGCGGCGACCGCGTCCTCGTTGCGGGAGTGGCTGATTCCGCGATCGGTGAGGATGTACACCGGACCGAGGTCTTCCTCGAAACGGTCCGGAACCGGCTTCGGAGTGCGGCACACCAGGCACAGCCCGGCCTCGTAGCGCCGTTCCCCACAGGTCGGGCACTGCGGCACCGTGACCGGATCGTGCACCGGCAGGGCCGCCTTGCGCACCCCGAGTTCGCGACCGCAGCTCTCGCAGTACCGGTATCCCGCCCTGGCCGCGCCCGCGCAGTCCGGGCAACCCGCGGCGGTCACAGCGTGGTCCTGGGGCGCACGTTGTTGGCCTGATCCACCAGCACGAAGCGGGTCCACATGTCGTCGGCTTCGCGCGCCAATGTCCGCAAGCATCGTTCCAACCCCGTCCGCACTCCCACTTCGGTGAATTCCACATCCAACAGCTTGCCTGGTGCACTCGGCCGTTGTCCCGACCGGATCCAGTTCAGTGCCGCCTCGAGCACGTGCATGCGCACTCGGGCGGTGCGCGCACGCGAGTCGAGGCGCAGGTGCTCGACCCGCTCCCCCGCCTCGCGCAACGCGGCTTCGTCCAGTTCGGCCGGACCACGATCGGCCAGCAGCGTCTCCACGGCACGCACGCGGGCCTCGGTGTACATCGACGAGGTGCGTTCGACCTGGTCGAGCACCCGCACCGCACCGGCGCGGTCGCCGTCGGCGCGGCGCAACCGGGCAGCGCCGAAGGCGGCCGACAGATAGGTGTGGTCCGTGCACCAGACCAGGTCGTAGAGGGTGAGCGCCTCGCGTGGCCGGTCGCCGTGCTCCAGCGCCACCGCGAGGGCGAGCTTGGGCGCGGGTTCGCCGGGCAGCGCCGCGTAGACGGCCTCGAAATCGGCTGCGGCGCTACCGTAGTCGCCCTTCAGCAGGGCGGCCTGAGCGCGGTACCACACCGTGCGCCAGTCGAAATCCAGCTCCAGCCCGGCGAGCCGGGCGAGGGCGGCGTCGGCCTCGCCCGCCTCGAGTTCGGCGCGCACCAGGCGCAACGGGATCTCCACCGACTCCCCGGCGCCGGTCACCACCGCGCGCAGGCCCGCGGTGAGTGCCTGCTCGAGTTCGGCGGGGGTCGCGGCGTCGGTGGTGGCCAGCAGCGCGGCGCCGCTGTCGCCCGGGTCGACGAGCGGCGCGGGCAGGGCGGCGACGACCGCGGCGGGCTCCGGTGTGGCGCTTTCGATTCCGAAGACGGCGCGGGCGGGACCGAAGACAGCCGACATGCCGGGGCGCGGTACACCGTCCTCGGCGGCGAGGACCTCGCGCAGCACACCGGTGAGCTGGTCGGCCATCTCGCTCGTCGAGGCGAAGCGGGCCAGCGGATCGGGGTCGGTGGCGCGCAGCAGGAACCGGTACAGCGAATCGTGGCGGGCCAGCAGCGGTTCGGTGTCGGGCGTGGGCAGCGGTCCGAGGCGGCCGTCCACCGAGGGCACGCGCATCATCAGCACCGCGAGGGTGCGGCCCGCCGTGTAGATCTCGGTGGCCACGGTCGGGCCCGTTTCGGCGATCTCGGGTGCCTGGTAGCCGAGGGTGCCGTAGATCGGGGACGTGGTGTCGTCCATGGCGATCACGGCGCCGAGGTCGATGAGTTCGAGGCGTTCCTCGGTCTGCATCACGTTGTCGGGTTTGAAATCGCAGTAGGCCCAGCCACGCGCGTGCAGATAGCCGAGGGCGGGCAGCATTTCCAGCACATAGGCGATGGCCCTGGCCGGCGGCAGGTAGGCGTTGTGCGCGGCGCGGTAGTCGCGCAGGATCTGTTTGAGCGAGGTGCCGCCCACATAGGCCATCACGATGTAGCCCACCGGTTCGCCGTCGGCGTCGGCGTGTTCGGTGAAGTTGTGGATCTTGACGATATTGGGGTGGTCCACCTCGGCGAGGAAGCGCCGTTCAGCCAGGGCGGCGGCCTGCGCGTCGCTGTCGCCGGTGTCGATGAGGCCTTTGAGCACCACCCAGCGGTCGTTGACGCGGATGTCGGTGGCCAGATAGATCCAGCCGAGCCCGCCGTGCGCGAGGGCGCCTTCGACCTTGTACTGTCCGCCGACCAGGTCGCCGGGTTGCAGGCGCGGCACGAACGAGTAGCGGGTACCGCAGTGCGGGCAGAAACCGCTGGTGCGTCCGGGGATTCCGTCGTTGGTTCGGCCGACCGGTTTGTCGCATCGGCCGCAGTAGCGGTCGGATTCGGGGACCCTGGGGTCGGTGAGCACGGCCGACGCGGGATCCACGCGCGGTACCGGCGGCACCTCGACCAGTCCGGCGCCGAGCCGGCCGCGCGCCGCCGATCGGGCCGAGCCCGAGCGGGTGCGTACCGAACGGCTCGAGGTGCGGTTGGCACTGATGGTCGCCGCCGACGGGCTGTGCACGGGGGCGCTGAGCGGGGCGGGCGCGGTGCCGCAGGTGTCGCAGTAGCCGTCGACGATCGTTCCGTCGCAGCCTGTTTCGGCGCAGAGTCCGGGCGCGGTCACCTTCGGGGCGGCACCGGTCGAGGTGTCGCCTGTCGGGGCAGGTGTTCGCCGGACGGCCGTGGTGTGGCCCGAGCGCCGGGGCGAGGTCGGCGCGGCGCCGTGGACGGCGACCGCCACGGGCGCGGTGCCGCAGACGGCGCAGTAGCCGTCCTCGATTACACCGCCGCAACCCGGTTCACTACAGATCATGCTGTCCGCCCCGCTTTCTCCCCGATGATCGAACGATAGTCGGCGACCGCCCGGGTGACGGCGGCCAGATCGCACGGTGTGCGCGTGAGCAGGCCCGAGGCGATGCGGTCGGCGGCGAGCACATCGCGCTCTTCGGCCACGCCCAGGCGCGAGGCCTTGGCACGGTAGGCGGCGAGCCTGCCCTGCAGCTCGGCCCGCCGATCGAGCAGACCCTGCGCCAATTCCGTTCGGCGCGCGGTACGGTCGGCCGCGTCGTCGGCACGGACGCGCAGGGCGAGGAGGTGTTCGACGATCGAGCGGGTCGGTTCGTCGCCGAGGGTCGACAGCTCGGCGAGCAAGGTCGCGGCCGACGCGCCATCTGGCGGCAGCGGTCCGGTGTGGACCTTGCGTTCGGCGCGGGCAGCGGTGTCGTCGGCGCGGTGCTGTGCATCGGCGAGGTCGACGAGCCGGGCCCGCAGAGCTGCAACGGCGGCGGGTAAATCGGTTGCCACCGAAAGGAATTCGGCATTGCGGGCGGTTTCGGTGTCGATCAGCTCGGTGAGCGAGGCCAGTGCCGCGGCGATCTCACCCGGTGCGAAGCCGAGCGGGTCGGTGCCCGCGCGGCGCAGCAGGGCGGCCAGGGGTTCGGTGGCGGCGGCCAAGGCGCCGTTGGCCTGCTCCACCCGCTGCTGCAAGGGCGCGAGGGCGCCGAGTACCTGCCGGTCGACGGCGTCGACCTCCTCGGCGAACGGTGCGACGAACGCGAAGGCGGCGCGCATGCGGTCGAGGCAGTCGGCGATCCCGACCGTCACCACGGTTTCGCTCGGCCCGGTGAGCCCGCGCTGCGCCAACGGCACCGGCACGCGGGCGATTTCGTGCGGACGCCCCCGCAGCAGGTCGGTGAGCCGGGCGCGGGCACGATCATCGATCCGGCCGCGCCCACGCACCGTCTCGGCCTCGGTGAGGATGGCGCGCACGCGGGCGAGGTCGTCGAAGAGCTCGCCGAGCGCCTTCTCCACCGGCGCCCAGCGGCGCGCGGTCTCCCCCTCCGGCGGATAGCGGCGCACCAAGGCGATGCCGGGGTGCCGGTCCAGCTCGAGCAGGGTACTGCTCACCGTCGCCAATTCCGCGGTGCGCCCGGCCAGTTCACGATCGATCTCGGCGGTGCCGAGTATCGGCGAACTCATCCGGCATACCTGGGCGCGGGCGCGCCGGGCGAGGGGCCGAGCACCGACAGATGCTGGGCGTATATCCGTTCCCAGGTGCCGTCGCTGCTGATCCGTTCGAGCACGCCGTTGACGAAACGCACCAATTCGTCGCTGCCCTTGGGCACACCGACCGCGTAGGCCCCCGAACCGATGGGCGCACCGACGAGTTCGAGATTGCGGTCCTGGGCGACCAGACCGGACAGGATCGGTTCGTCACCGCTGATCGCGTCGACGGTGCCCTGCTGCAGCGCGACGAGGCAGTCGGTCCAGTTGGTCACGCCGAGCACCGTCGGCGGGGTCGGCAGGGTGAACAGCGGCGCGGCCGCGGTGGTGCCCTTGGTGACGCACACCCGTTTGCCCGCCAGGTCGGCACCGGAGGCGATACCGGCGCCGCGCGGTGCCGCGAAGCGTTGGGCCGCACGGTAGTACACGCTGGAGAAGTCGACGTCGCGGCGGCGTTCGCAGGTGGCGGAGAAGGTGCGCACGATCATGTCGACCTTGCGCTCCTGCAGCAGCTGGATGCGGTCGGCGGCGGTCACCGAGCGCAACTCGATGCGGTCGGGGTCGCCGAACAGATCGCGCGCGATCTCGCGGGCCAGGTCGATGTCGAAACCCTCGAGCCGCCCGGTGGACGGATTGCGGAACCCGAACATGTAGGTGTTCTGGTCGACGCCCACCCGCAACCTGCCGTTGGCGACGATCGCGGCCATCGCCGATCCGGCGGGCATCGCCCCCGGTCGCGGCTGGGCACGCGGCGCCAAAGTGGCCTCGGTATCGCAGGATCCGGTGCCCTCGGCGGTCGGTGCCGAGGTGATCGCCTCGGCGCCCGGCAGCGGTGGTGCGACGGCGGTGGCCTCGATCGACGACGGCGCGGGCGCGTCACCACAGCCCGCGAGCAGGACGGCGGTCGCGGCCAGAACCAGCGCGAACCGGGAACGACGAATGCTCACAGGAACTCCTTCAACCGTGGCCACAGGCCCGTGACCACCGCACCGGCCGCGGCGAGCAACAGGAGCAGGGTGCCGAAGGGGCTCAGCGTCAAGGCCGTTCGCGCGTCGTCGACGCCGTCACGCAGATCGGTGCGTGCCTGGGCGAGGGCGTCGCGCAGTTCGTTGTCGAGGCAGGTGAAGCTCGTGGCCGAGCTCTCGGGGCCGGTACCGATGGCCTGGGTGACCGCGCCCGTGAAGTCGGCCTTCTCGTAGGCGGTGCGCTGCGCGTTGTGCCCGGCGTTCCAATTGGTCAGCGCGCGTGCGGCATCGGAGTCGGCGGCACCGGCGGCAGCCAGGCGCTGTTCCAGGTCGGCGGTGTGGGTGCGGAAGGCGGCCTCGGGTGCGGTGATGTCACCCCGGGTGATGAGGGCGAGAGTCTCGTCGGTGCGGGCCTGCTGGGCGAGGATGCGCGCGCCCGCCAGGTTCTCCACCCGCGCGCCCGCACCGGAGTCGCCGGTGTCGAGCAGCTGGGCGGCGGCGAGCGTCGAGCCGACGGTCCACAGCAGGGCGAGCGCGGCCGCCGCGGCAGCCAGTGCCACACCGGGGTTCACCAGGCGGTTGGTGCGGCGCAACAGGATCACCGAGGCCACCGCGCAGGCGAGCAACACCAGCAGCAGCAACAGGATCGCCGTGAGCGGCAGGGCGCCGATGCGCTGCTGATCGTCGCGAACGGCGGCGAAGCGGGCTTCGTTGAGCTGCTCGGCGTGCGGCAGCAGGGAGTTCTGCATGAGGTCGGAGGCCTGGCGCAGATAGGCCGAGCCGACCGGGAAGCCCTGGCGGTTGTTGGCGCGCGCGGTTTCCACCAGCCCGGTGTAGGTGGGCAGGTCGGCGGCGATGCGGGCCACGATCGCCCTGGTCTTGGCGTCGCCGGCGCCTGCCGTCGCCTCGGCGAGGGCGGCGGCGGCCTCGGCGAGCGCCTGCTCGTAGGTGTCGCGCACCTGCGGTGATTCGATGCCGCCCGACAGGAACGCGGTGGCGGCGCCCGCGTCGGCGGCCGAGAGCGACACGTAGAGGCTCTGCGCGGCGAAGGCCAGTGGTTCGGTGCGATCGAGCACCTGCTCGGAGCGGACGATCTTGGCGTCGAGCTGTTGTCCCGCAGTCGATCCCGCGATCAGACAGGCCAGGGTGGTGAGGACGAGGACAACCCCGATCACCCCCGGTGTCGTCGCGGCGAACCGCCGCAACCACGTCCCCGCGTCACGGATGGTCGCCGGTAGGCGAGATCCCACACCGTCCTCCTCACTTCTCCCCGGGCGGTGTCTTCGATCGCGATCCTACGGGAGCCGCGGATAATTCGCCCGCGCGCGGGAAAGGCGCTCGCGCAACCCGATTCACCAGGGAAAAAGCGACGGGCCCGCCGCACCTTCCGGTGCGACGGGCCCCGTGTGGTCGGCCGGTCAGGCGCTGGCGACCTGCTCGTCGGGTCGGGCGGCCGAGCGGGTCTTGCTGAACCGCAGCACACCGTCCTCGATGGGCGCCTTGTGCATGAGCGTGCGGTCGCGGTAGTAGTTGTTCACCAGCTTCCAGGCGCCACGCTTGCCCTGGCGCGGCATCTCACCGTTGCCGCGCTGGATGTAGCCCGAGGTGAGGGCGCCACCCATCAGCGACTCGTCGGCGTAGTCCTCCGGATCGGCGTGCACCTCGAAGGTGCTGTAGCCCCGGTCACGCATGATGTTGAGCACCCGGCACAGGTAGGCGGCGGCCAGGTCGGCCTTCAGCGTCCAGGAGGCGTTGGTGTACCCGATGATCATCAGGAAGTTCGGGATGTCGGAGTACAGGACGCTCTTGTAGGCGACCGTCTCGTTCATCTTCACCGGGTTGCCGTCGATGCTCATCGTCGCACCGCCGAGGATCTGGACGTTGAGACCGGTGGCGGTGACGATGATGTCGGCCTCGAGCTCCTGGCCCGACTCGGTCAGGATGCCCTTCTCGGTGAACTTCGCGATGCGGTCGGTGACGATGTCGGCCTTGCCGCTCTTGAGCACCTTGAACAGGTCGCCGTTGGGCACCACGCACAGGCGCTGATCCCACGGGTTGTAGCTGGGGGTGAAGTGGCGCAGATCGACCTTGTTGCCGAGCTGCAGGCGCACCTGGGCCAGCATCAGCTTCTTGGCCAGCTCGGGGTTGGTCCGCGAGAGCTGGAAGCTGGCGCGCTGCAGGGCGATGTTGCGGGCGCGGCCGATCTTGTAGGCGATCGAATCGGGCACCCGGGTCTTCTTGAACCCGATGGCGACCGGGTCGTCCGACGGCAGCGCCTGGATCCAGGTGGGCGAACGCTGCAGCATGGTGACGTGGGCGGCCTTGTCGGCCATCGACGGGATCAGCGTGATGGCGGTGGCGCCGGAACCGATGACAACGACCTTCTTACCGGTGTAGTCGAGGTCCTCGGGCCAGTGCTGCGGGTGCACGATCTGTCCCTGGAAGTCGGCCTCGCCGGGGAACTCGGGCCGGTAGCCCTTGTCGTAGTTGTAGTAGCCGCTGGCGCCGACGACGAAGTTCGCGGTCCAGGTCTCGGTCTCACCGGTGGCCTCGATCAGGGCGGTGACGGTCCACTGCGCGGCGTCGCGGTCGAAGGCCAGGTGCACGACCTTGCGGCCGAAGGTGATGTGGTCGGTGACGCCGTATTCCTTGGCGGTGTCCTCGACGTACTGACGGATGCTCGCGCCGTCGGCCAGCACCTTGGTGCCGATCCAGGGGCGGAAGCCGAAGCCGAAGGTGAGCATGTCGGAGTCGGAGCGGATGCCGGGGTACTTGAACAGGTCCCAGGTGCCACCGATGTTCTCGCGGCGCTCGAGGATCGCGTAGCTGCGTCCGGTCTGCTCGCGAATGAGGTGACAGGCCGTGCCGATTCCGGACAGGCCAGCGCCGATGATCAGTACGTCGACATGCCGCGTCATTGAGGAAACTCGTTTCGTAGGGTCGTCGCCGCCCGGGCACCGTCGCCCGAGCCTGCCACGAGGTTACGTGTTTCGCATGGTTACGTCTAGTTCCGTGCGGCGGGTGGGAGTTGTGCGCACGGTGAGCACAATGCGTGACCTCATCGGATGCGCCGGTCAGCATCGTTACCATGAGTAAGCAAGCACTGTCGTTCCACTGGTTCCTGCCCACCTACGGCGATTCGCGGGGGCTGGTCGCGGGTGGGCACGGCAGTTTCATGTCCGGTGACCGACCGGCCACCCTGCGCTATCTCAATCAGCTCACCGCCGCCGCCGAGGACAACGGATTCACCGGAGTGCTCACCCCCACCGGGGCTTGGTGCGAGGACGCCTGGCTCACCACCGCGATGCTGGTGCAGACCAGCGAGACCCTCAAATTCCTGGTCGCCCTGCGGCCCGGCCTCGTCAGCCCCACCCTGGCCGCGCAGATGGCCGCGACCTTCCAGCGCCATTCCGGCGGCCGGTTGCTGCTCAACGTGGTCACCGGCGGTGAACCGAAGGAGCAGCAGGCTTACGGCGATTTCCTCGACAAGGAGCAGCGGTACGCCCGCACCGGGGAATTCCTGCACATCGTGCGTGAACTGTGGCAGTCGACCGAGCCGGTCACCTTCACCGGCGAGCACCTGCGGGTGAACGAGGCGCTGCTCAGCGCGCGACCCGATCCGGTACCGCCGGTGTTCTTCGGTGGGTCGTCGGGTCCGGCGGGTCCGGTCGCGGCACGCTATGCCGACACCTATCTGACCTGGGGCGAACCACTCGACGCGGTCGCGAAGAAGCTGGACTGGATTCGTGGTCTCGCCGCGCTCGAGGGCCGGTCGGTCGACTTCGGGTTGCGCGTGCACGTGATCACCCGCGACACCGCCGCCGAGGCGTGGGCCGAGGCCGACCGGTTGCTCTCGGGCATCGCACCCGGCGAGATCGAACGGGTACAGGCGAGCCTGGCGCGGAGCGAGTCCGAGGGACAGCGGCGGATGGCCCGGCTGCACAACGGACGCACCGACAACCTCGAGATCGCCCCGAACCTGTGGGCCGGTGTGGGCCTGGTGCGCGGCGGGGCGGGCACGGCCCTGGTCGGCTCCCACGCGGAGGTGGCCGAGCGGCTGCTCGAGTACGCCGCGCTCGGCATCGACCACTTCATCCTCTCCGGTTACCCGCATCTGGAGGAGGCGTACTGGTTCGGTGAGGGTGTGCTGCCGATCCTGGAGCGGCAGGGGGTGTGGCGGCATCCGTCCCGGCCCGTCGCCCCGCGGGTCGTCACCCCGTTCACCGCGGCGGCCCAGTGAGTAGGCCGGGCGCCTGGATCACCGATTCCGCCTGACCTACGGCGAAACGGCGTGCCCGGCACCGGGTCTCAGGCGCGCGGCTCGCCGAACCATCGAGTGAGGGCTGGGGCGAGGTCGTGGCGGCCGTCGTCGACCCAGGCGACGTGGCCGTCGGGACGGATCAGGACGGCGGGTAGATCGACCATGGCGTCCACGAGGTGATCGACCCGGTCGGCCCAGCCGGTCACCGACAACGCACCGGCCGGGTCGAGGAGCAGGGCACGACCGGCGTGCAAGCGGTCGTAGAGACTGCCCTGCGCGAGTTCGATGTCGGGCAGGCGCTTGCCGAGCAGGTCGTGGCCGTCGCCCAGGTCGTAGCGGATGGCGGTGGCGATGATCTTCTCGATCAGGTGCCGGGTGACGCCCTCGAAGTCCATCAGTTCGGACAGGACGCGGCGCACCGCCTGGGCGCCGGGATCGAGCGAGACCAGCGTCATCTGCGCGCGGGTGTTGTCCAGGACGTCGGCGGCCACCGGGCGGCGTTCGGCGGCGTAGCTGTCGAGCAGCCCTGGTGGCGCCCAGCCGTTGACCTCGGCGGCGAGCTTCCAGCCGAGATTCACCGCGTCCTGGATACCCAGGTTCAAGCCCTGGCCGCCCAGCGGCGGGTGGATGTGGGCGGCATCGCCCGCGAGCAGGACGCGACCGCGGCGGTAGTCCTCGGCCAAGCGGGTGGCGTCGCCGAAGCGCGAGAGCCAGCGGGGTGCGTGCGCGCCGAGGTCGGTGCCTGCCGTGGCGATCAGCCGACTGCGGAATTCGTCGAACGTCGGCGGGACTGTGCGGTCATCGGCTACTTCGTCGGCGGGCACGACCACGCGATAGAAGCCGTCGCCGATCGGCGCGGCACCGAAGCGCAGCTGCGTCCGGCGCACCTCGGTGTTCACGGCCGACACCGTGTCGGACGTCGCGGTCAACCGCATCTCGCCGAGCAGGGTGTCGGCCCGGCTGGGTTCGCCGGGAAAGCCGATGCCGAGCAGCGAGCGCACCGTGCTGCGGCCACCGTCGCAACCGACGAGGTAGCGCGCGGCGAGCGTGGAGCCGTCGGCCAGTTCGGCGGTCACCGCATGCTCGTCCTGGGTGAGGCCGACCAGCTCGGTGTCGCGCCGGATCTCGGCACCCAGGGCCACGGCGTGCTCGGTGAGCAGGCGATCGGTGACGGGCTGCGGGAGGCCGAGTACGAACGGGTAGGTGGTGTCCAAGCCGGTTGGCTGGGGTTTGGCGATGCCGGCGAAGTAGCCGCCGAGCAGGTGGCGCGAGCCGAGTGCCAGGAACCGGTCGACCAGGCCTCGCTGGGCGAGTACCTCGAGGCTGCGGGCGTGCAGACCGAGAGCACGCACGACCGGGGTCGGTGCCGGATCCCGGTCGAGAACGACCATCCGCACGCCCTGCAACCGGAGTTCCCCGGCCAGCATCATCCCGGTCGGACCCGCACCCACGACAATGACGTCGATCATCAATCCACCTCTGTTTCCGCTGGTCACACACTCAGGCAGGCGATTGTGCAGGACGACGGGGGGCTTGTGGCAAGACCCGGGGTGCGCTATATGTTGAGAGTGGCAGGGAGTGGTTCGACCTCCTTGCCATTGTTTTTGCCCGAGCACGTTCCGTCGCGCGATGTGCGCTGAACCGAGATCGATCGGGCACCCCGCTCACGCGCTGGTAGGCACGATCACGGCCGGAATATTGCACTCGATGCACAGCTGCACGCGATGCGAGTAACCGAGGATTCCGCAAGCGCGGCGAGCGCGAATTCGCCCCGACCTGCACGATCACGACGCCCGCCGTACTCGAGGTTATCCGGCTGTCACTGCTCGCCCGCACGCCGTGCACCACGCATTCCCACTCCCGCAAGCGATTTCGGCACCGAGTGCAGCGGCGGTTCCACGTGAATCAGGGCTCTACCGGCGGTTTCGCACCGATGCCTGATCGGTCGTCCAGCCCGGCGGCGATACGCTCGGCGACGTGACCATCACCGTCGGCTTCGACCTGGACATGACGCTCATCGACTCGCGGCCGGGTGTGGCCGTGGCGATCGACACGCTCGCGCAGGAGTTCGACCTGCCGATGATCGGCGCGCGTTTCGCCGAGCACCTCGGCCCGCCGCTGGCCACCCTGCTCGGTGACGCGGGCGCACCCGACGACCTCGTCCCGCATCTGGTCACCCGGTACCGCGAGCTGTATCCGGATGTCATCGCGAGCATCCCGGCCCTGCCCGGCGCGGGCGACGCGCTCGAAGTCGTTCGAGCGAGCGGCGGGCGAGCCCTCGTCGTCACCGGCAAATACGAACCGCATGCCCGTCTGCATGTGGAACATCTGGGGTGGGAGGTGGACCGGGTGGCAGGTGATCTGTGGTCCACCGGCAAGGCGGCGGTGCTCCGTGCGGAATCGGCGTCGATCTTCGTCGGCGATCACGCCGGTGACATGCGCGGAGCGAAGGCGGCCGGTGCGTTCGCGGTCGGTGTGACCACCGGCCCCTACGATGCCGACGGACTGCGCGCGGCCGGTGCCGATGTCGTGCTCGACGGCCTCACCGGTTTCGCCGACTGGCTGGCCGGTCACATCACCGCCTGATCCGCGAAAGCGCCTGTGCGGTGATCCTTTCGGAACCCTGTGGGACGCGCGGGCGTTGACCGGTCATGTCGACGGACCCCTACTGGAACCACAACACGCACTACCACCCCTGGCTGCTCGATCAGGTGCCCGCGCACGCCCGCACCGCCCTCGATATCGGGTGCGGTGACGGCCTGCTCGCCCGCAAACTCGCCACCCGCTGTGATGCGGTACTCGGCATCGACATCGACCCCGAGGTCATCGCGAACGCACCGTCGACACCCCACGTGCACCTGGACAAGGCCGACTTCCGCGACCTCGACGACACCTTCGACATGGTGACCGCGGTCGCCACCCTGCACCACGTCCCCGTCCGCGAGGGTATGGCGGCGCTGCACGACCTCGTCGCCCCCGGCGGCACGCTCGCGGTGGTTGGACTCTGGAAGATGCACCCGCTCACCGACATCGGCTACCTCCCGCTGCTACCGGTCGTCTGGGCCACCGACCGTCGCCACCGCCGCGAGGCGGGCGGACCGAACGCGACGATCCGGGATCCGGAGGAAACGCTCGGCGAAATCCGGCGGGCCGCCGAGGAATTCCTGCCCGGTGCGCGGATCCGCCGCCGCCTGCTGTGGCGATACACGCTGCTGTGGCAACGACCCCGCTGACCCCACCGATCCCCTCACCGCACACGGCCCGGTAGCCCGCTGTGATCTGAATCGCAGTTGCTCAACTCCCCACGGTCGGCGGCGCGAACCCGGTGATACAGTCCGGCCAGTTTTTCGACGGGGAGGGATTCTCATCAGCACAATGCCGACAGTTCTGTGGCGCACCGGTTTCGGGGTGCCGCGGTGACCCGGACAAGATGGATCGTGGTCGGCATCCTGGCCTCGGTGGTCGCGGTGATCGTCGCGGTGGTCACGGTCGTCGCGGTGACCGGGCCGCAGGATCCGCGCGAGTTCGTCGCCGAGAAGTACCAGCGTGCGCGCCAGCTCGACCAGGCCAACGACGGCCTCGCCTTCACCACGGCCGCCGCGCCCGCCGCGGTCGCGGCCGCCATCGCCAAGGCCACCGAGCCGCGCGACCGCCGCAATACCGGCGACAACCACTATCTGCGGTTCGACAAGGACCTCGTCGCGGTGTCGCCGCACGCGGGCGGCTCGCTCGTGCTGGTCGACAGCTGGGCCAACGGCACCCGCCGTCATCACTCGCACACCAGCACCTACGGCTGGACCAGCGGTTCCGCGGCGGGTGACTACCGCGGTGGCGGCAGCGACAGCGGCGGCAAGTAGTTCATTCGGGGCATCTCGCCTCACAAGCACAGGAGGACACTCATGCTCGCCGAACTGGGGGCGGACGCGGGCGCCGCGCTCGCCTATTCCGCGGTGGGAATCGTGTTGATGGCCGTCGGATTCGGGCTCGTCGACCTGCTCACCCCCGGTGATCTGCGCGCGCAGATCTGGATCGAACGCAACCGCAACGCCGCGACCCTGCTCGCCTCGAACCTGTTCGGCACCGGCATCATCGTCGCCACCGCCATCTGGACCTCCGACGGGGAGATCGTGAAGGCGCTGCTGGCGAGCGCGGTGTACGGCGTGATCGGGCTGGCCGCGATGGCGTTGGCGTTCGTGCTGCTCGACGCGCTCACCCCCGGTGATTTCCGGACCGTTGTCGCCGATCCCGAACCGCACCCGGCGGTCTGGGTGACGGCATCGGCCCATGTCGCCGTCGCGCTGGTGGTGGCCGCGGGCCTCACCTGATGCCCACCCACCGCCTGGCGCGGGCGGCGCTGCTGGCGACGGTATTCGTCTGCGCCGCCTGCGGTCTGGTGTACGAGCTGTCGCTGGTGACCCTCGGCAGCTATCTGATCGGTGACACCGCCGCGCAGGCCTCGATCACCTTGAGCGTGATGGTGTGCGCGATGGGTGTCGGTGCGCTCCTCGCCAAACCGTTGCGCCCGCATGCCGCCGCCGCGTTCGTCGCGGTGGAGCTGGCGCTCGCGGTGATCGGCGGGTTGTCGGTGGCGGCGCTCTACGCCAGCTACGCCTGGCTCAACGTGTACACCGCCGCGCTCGTCGTGGCGGCGGCGGTGATCGGGATGCTCGTCGGCGCCGAGATCCCGCTGCTGATGGAGCTGTTGCAGCAGGTGCGCAGGCAGGAGGCCAGCAGCGCGGTGGCCGACCTGTTCGCCGCCGACTATGTCGGCGCGCTGCTGGGTGGCCTGGCGTTCCCCTTCCTGCTGCTGCCGGTGTTCGGACAGATCCGCGGCAGCCTCGTGGTGGGTGTGGTGAACGCGATCGCCGGTCTGGCGTTGGCGTTCTTCTTCTTTCGCGACCGGATGACCCGCGCCGCCCGGCACACATTGATCGCCACGACCGCCGTCGTCGCCTGCGGCCTGTCGAGCGCCTACCTGTACGCCGACCGTTTCGAGGCCACCGCGCAGCAGGCGCTGTTCGCGCATCCGATCGTGTGGCAGACCCGCACGCCATATCAGCAGATCGTGCTCACCGAGTCGTTCTCGCCGTTCGCCACCACCGACACCCGACTGTTCCTCAACGGCGGCCTGCAGTTCTCCTCCGTCGACGAGTACCGCTACCACGAGGCGCTGGTGCATCCGGTGCTCGCCGGGTCACGGCGCTCGGTGCTCGTGCTCGGCGGTGGCGACGGGCTCGCGCTGCGTGAGATCCTGCGCTACCCCGACGTGGAGCGGGTGACGCTGGTCGAGCTCGATCCGGCGATGGTGGAGCTGGCCCGCACCGACGACCGGCTCACCGAACTGAACCGGCACGCCTTCGACGATCCGCGCGTGCGGGTGGTCAACGCCGACGCCTTCAACTGGTTGCGCGGTACGCCAGGGCTTTTCGACGCGGTGATCGTCGACCTGCCCGACCCCGACCAGACCTCGGTCGCCAAGCTGTACTCGCAGGAGTTCTACGCGATGACCGCGAACGTCCTGGCGCCCGGCGCCCGCCTGGTCGTCCAGTCCGGTTCCCCGTTCTTCGCGCCACGCTCCTTCTGGACCATCGACGCCACCCTGCGCTCTGCCGGACTGCACACCACCCCGTTCCACGTGGATGTTCCCAGTTTCGGCGACTGGGGCTTCGTCCTCGCGGCGATGAACGAGCCCCCGACCCCCGCCCTGCGCTCCCCCACTCCCCTACGCTCCCTGGACGAGGAAACCCTCACCGCCGCCACCGTCTTCCCCCCGGACCGCCGCCCGAAAGACCCTCAGGTCTCCACCCTCATGCACCCGGTGATCCTGGACCTCCAACGCCAGGAATGGCGCTGAACCCGGTTCAACCGCAGGCCAATTGGGTTCCCGTGACGGCCAAGGCCAACACCGCCACGGAAGTCGACAGTGCCCGTCCTTGTCGCCGCATACGCCGTCCGAGACGGTTGAGCCGGGCACCCGCGCCAGCCGCCACGGCGCGCACCGCAGCACCGACACTCAGCGCGGCCGACGCCAGCCCGCGTCGCGCCCGGCGGTACACCTCGACCGGCGCTACGGACCGCAGACGGCCCCCGAATACTGACGCGTCCACGCACCGTGACGCAGATTCGCCACCCGCGCGGCGGCGCCGAGTCCGTCGGAACGCACCGACGAGGGTCAGGATCAGAGCGGTGACGAGCATCGTCTTCCCTTTCCGCTCAGCGTGTTCCGGCCGGAACGGCTGGTGCTGATCGACGCTTGCCCGGTGCGGTGACGACGCCGAAGGCGATCAGGCTGTCGGCGGTGTCGCGGACCGTCTGTTCCACCGGGCGCATGGTCCAGCCGAGTTCGCGGCGAGCCTTCTCAGAACTCACCCGTTCGGCACGGCCGAGGACCGGCACGGTGAGGCGGACAGTCTTGTCGAAGAGGGCGACGAGGCGGACCAGGGCGTCGGGCAGTACCCGTGTCGGCACGCGGAAGCCCTGGGGGCCGAAGTCGCGGGCGAGCAGGCCGGCCAGCTCCGCCATCCACAGCGGCTCACCGCCGCAGATGTAGCGGTTGCCCGCCGCCGCGGGGACTTCCATGGCGAGGCGGTGGGCGACGGCGAGGTCGCGCACGTCGACCGGGGACCAGCCGGTGCGCACCGAACCCGGCACATCGCGGGCCAGCAGGCGCTGGATCGGTGCGTGCGAGGTGCTGGTTCGTGGTTCGAGCAGCGGCCCGAGAATCATGCCCGGGTTCAGCACCACCAGCTCGAGATCGCTGGTGTCGCCGAGGGATTCGACGTAGTCCCAGGCAGCGCGTTCGGCGAGGGTCTTGCTCTTCTGGTAGGCCGGAATCCGGTCGACCACCGACCAGTCGTTCTCGGTCCGCACGTCGTCGTTGCCGTGGCCGTAGGCGACCGCCGCCACCGAGGAAGTGAGCACGATCCGTCGCACCCCGGCCGCGGCCGCCGCACGCAGCACCCGAAGTGTGCCCTGTACGGCGGGCTCGATGAGGTCGCGCTCGTTCTCCGGCGGACTGTCGGGGAACGGGGAGGCGACGTGCAGCACGGTGTCGCAGCCGGCCACCGCCTCGGCCCACCCGGCATCGTCGTCGAGCGTCGCGGCGGCGAATTCCAGCTCGCCACCGGTACGGGCGGCCAGCTCGGTGAGGTGGGCGCGCTTGGCGGTGGCGCCGAGATCGCGCACGGTGCCGCGCACGGCGTATCCGTGGTCGAGCAGTTCGGCGACGCAGTGTCCGGCGACGAAGCCGGTGGCGCCGGTGACGAGAACCCTTGCGGTCATGGTGTTCATCCGTTCCCTCGGAGGAGCCCACCCATCTGAGCGGTGCTCAGATAATCTAAGCACCGCATAGATTTGCTGTCCAGTGCCTATTTTCCCGGGCGCGTCGCCTAGGCTCGGAGGGGTGAAGCGCACCAGTTACCACCATGGCGACCTGCGAGCCACCCTGATGGCGGCCTGCCTGCGCCTGATCGAGAGCGAAGGGCTCGCGGCGGTGAGCCTGCGCCGGGTCGCGCGCGAGGCCGGGGTGAGCAGCGGCGCGCCGTACCACCACTTCGCGGATCGCGCGGCGCTGCTGTCGGCGCTGTCGGTCGACGGCTTCCAGCGCCTTGCCGAGGAATTGATCGCCACGCGGGCGCAGGCGAGCAGCCCACTGGCCGCGCTCACCGAACTCGCCGCCACCTATGTGCGGTTCTCCCGCGAGAACCCGGCCCTGTTCCGGCTGATGTTCCGGCCCGAATTGTCCCAACCGGACAAGCATCCCGACGCCGCGCACGCCGGTGACACCGCCTTCGGCGTGCTCGCCGACACCGTCACCGAATGTGTCGCCGCCGGACAGCTTCCCGCGAACCAGGCCGACACGCTGGCCGTGGCGTGGTGGAGTCTCGGCCACGGACTCGCCTCGCTGTGGCTCGACGGCCACCTCGAAAAGCGCAGTGAACAGCTGGGAACCAACGCGCCCGACCTCGTCGACGAGATCATGCGCGCCTTCACCGCGCTCGTCGCCACACGCACCTGAAAATTTTGCGGTGCGGGGTGTACGAGCGGCCCTAGAGTGGGTAAGGCTGTTCTACCCAGTGCGCCCGAACACGAGCAGGAGGCCCGATGGCTGAGACTGTGAAACTCGATCCCGCGGTCGAGGCGTTCGTCGACGCGCTCAACGCCCAGGACACCGACCGCTTCTACGGCGTGCTCGCCGAAGACGCCACGATGTCCGACGACGGCGTGGAACGCAACCTCGCGCAGTGGACCGAGGCCGAGATCTTCAGCGCCAACGGGCATCTGGAGATCGACACGGTGGAAGCCGACGGACTCGAGTTCACCGCCGACTACACCAACAGCCGCTGGGGTTCCATGCGCACCACCTGGCGATTCGATGTGCGCAACGGCCTCATCAGCCGCTTCGAGACCGGACAGGCGTGAACGAACTTCTCCTCCCGCGTTACGGCCACGCGTCACTGGCCGACCTGCTCCCCTCGATCCTGGCTTGTCTCGGCGTGCCCGGCGAGCACGACCGACTCGGTCTCGAGCTGGATGTCGACCATGTGTGCGTGCTGCTCGTCGACGGGCTGGGTGCCACCGCTCTGGACGCCGAAAGCGCTGCGGCGCCGTTCCTTTCGGGGTTGCCCGCAGCCACACTCGATGCCGGGTTCCCCAGCACGACGGCGACCAGCCTCACCACCCTCGGCACCGGCCTGCCGCCGGGCGAACACGGCACCGTCGGCTACACCTTCCAACTGCCCGGGCAGGACCGCCTGTTCAACGGCCTGCGCTGGCAGCTCACCGGCGACGGGCCGAAACTCGACGCTCTCGCCGAGTTCCCACCGGAGCGAATCCAGCCGCACCGCACCACCTTCGAACGCGCGACCGCCGCGGGCATCGCCGCCGTCCAAGTGGCACCGAGCTACCAGGACGGCTCGGGTCTCACCCGCGCCGGCTGGCGCGGTGGCGGGTTCCGGACAGCCTTCTCGGTGGGCGACCTGGTCGACGGTGTGCTCTCCGCGCTCGGCTCGGCACCGAAAACCCTTGTCTACACCTATCATTCGGATCTCGACACCACCGGACACGCGCGCGGCCCGCAGACCGGGGCGTGGCGGTTCGAACTGGCCAATGTCGACCGGATCGCGGCCGAGCTGGCGAGCAACCTGCCGCCGCGCTCGGCGTTGATCGTCACCGCCGATCACGGCATGGTGCCGCTGGTGCACCGCATCGACTTCGACACCCACCCGCACCTGTCCGCGGGCGTGCGCGCGCTCGGCGGCGAACCGCGCGCCCGCCACGTCTACACCGAAGCGGGCGCCGCCGAGCAGGTCGCCGACACCTGGACAGGCACGCTCGGTGACGAGTTCGTGGTGCGCACCAAGGCCCAGGTCATCGAGGCCGGATGGTTCGGCCCGCGCGTGGATCCGGAGGTGGCGGCGCGGATCGGTGACCTCGTGGTGGTCGCCACCGGGACGAGCGGGGTGATCCGCAGCGGCGCCGAACCCCTGCAATCGCAGATGCCCGGCCATCACGGGTCGTTGACCGCCGACGAACTGCTCGTGCCGTTGCGGATCCACCGCAGCTGACCGCTGTGTTCGATGGTGCCGACCCTCGAGGTCCCGGCGTGGACACGCTCCGCTACCGCCTCCGTGCCCGTCGCGATCGGCATCTAGTCTGAAGCGGACCCGGGCGAGTCGCACCGGGCGCGACCTTTCAGGAGGAACCATGCACGCCACCCGCAGCGGCGCCGTCGCGGTCGGACTCGCGGTGCTGGCGGCGCTGGTGACCAGCTGCTCCGATGTCGAGCGCCTGCTCAACCAGGGCGGCGACACCCCCTGCCGCGATTACATCAACCAGGAGCCCGACACCAAGCGGATCACCATCACCAAGGCGATCAAAGAGCAGACGGGCAACGACAACGAACCGGCAGGCACCGTGGTCGACGCGATGATCGTGCAGGTCGATCTGCTGTGCGCGGGCCAGCGCAATATCGACACCCCCATCAAGAACGCCGATATCGCGGGCCTGTTCCTGAACAAATAACCGACCGCGCGTCAAGCCGACGCGACAGGGCACACCCCGGTGACCCGGTAGTCCGCCCGGAATCCCGGCCCACGCCGGTGGCACACCTGATAGACAGGAACAGCCACCGACGAGCAGGAGTGAACGTGGGCGCATCCGACGATCCGATTCCCGGATCGCCCAGGCCCGACGGGCTCGCGGACTATCGCGGCGCGATCGAGAAGCAATAGAACCGCCTCGCCGCCCCGTCGCGTCCGCTGCAACTGCCCCGCGACACCGGCCCCGTGCGCCGGGAGGTGGCCAGGTCCTGGCAGCGTTCCCTGCACACCGTCGACCCCGCCCAGACCGTCGCCCCCGGGTTCGACGACATCAGCGGCCGCTGGCGAGAGTCACCGCTGCGCAGGCCGGTCACCGAACTCGCGGGCCAATTGCGTGGTATCGCCGAGGATTCCGGCTACCTCGCCGTCGTCAGTGACGAATCGGGCACCATCCTGTGGACCGCGGGCGACCGCACCCTGCGCCGCCAGGGTGAGCAGGTGAACTTCGCGCCCGGCGGGGTGTGGGACGAAAGCCATATGGGCACCAACGGCCTGTCGCTCGCCCTGCACGACGACCGGGCCTGCACCGTGTTCTCCGCCGAACACCTCGTGGCCGCCCTGCACGGGTGGGTCTGCTATTCGGCGCCCATCCACGGACCTGACGGACGCACCGTCGGTGTCCTCGATCTGTCCTCCACCTGGGAACGCTCGCACCCGATGGTGATGACCTCGGTACGCGCCCTCGTGACGGCCGTGGAGACCATGCTGCGCGCCGAGGCACCGACTCCCGTTCCCGGTGTCCGTCTCGAATGTCTCGGCGCGGCAAGGCTGCTGCGCGACGGCCGACCCGTCCCGCTGCCGCCGCGCCAGCTCGAGATCCTCGCCCTGCTCGCCCTCGAACCCGACGGGTACACCCCGGAACAGCTGCACGCCGCCGTCTACGGCGACCGCGCGGTATCGCTGAACACGCTCAAAGCCGATGTCTCCCATCTGCGCCGGGCGACCAGGGGCGAGATCACCAACCGCCGGTACATGCTCACCGGTGCGGTGTCGTGCGATGCGGTGGAACTGCTCGCGGCCATCGAGGGCGGCGACCTCACCTCGGCGCTGTGGCTGTATCGCGGACCGCTGCTCCCCGGCTCCGATCTGCCCGGCGTGCACCAGTGGCGCGACCATCTCGATGTCGGCCTGCGCGACGCGGTGCTGGCCAGCGATCGCCCCGAGCACTCGGTGGCCTTCGGGCAGCGCTGCCCCGGCGATGTCGCCGTGCACGAACACGCCCTGCGACTGCTGCCGCGCGACGACGTCCGCCGGGCCGTCGTCACCGCTCGCCTGTACACCGCGCGCCAGGGCTGACCTGCGCGAACACTACGACCAACCTCGTACCAACCTTCGCCGACCATAGTGTGTCCCACCACGCACGAGGTCGCGAGGAGCCAGACGCATGATCTACGGCAAGCCCGGATCGGATACCGGCATAGTCAGCTATGCCGCCCGATACGACAACTTCATCGGAGGCGAATGGGTCGCCCCCGTCGAAGGCCGCTATTTCGACAACACCTCCCCCGTCGACGGCGAGCCGTTCTGTGCTGTCGCCCGTTCCGGCGCCGCCGACATCGACCTGGCGCTCACCGCCGCCCGCCGCGCCGCTCCCGGCTGGGCCGCCACCTCCCCGGCCGATCGCGCGGCCATCCTGCTGGCCATCGCCGACCGCATCGAGAACAGCATCGAACCGCTCGCGGTCGCCGAGACCTGGGACAACGGCAAACCCGTCCGCGAGACCCTGCACACCGATCTACCCCTGGCCGTGGACCACTTCCGGTATTTCGCCGGCGTGCTGCGCGGACAGGAGGGGACGATCTCCACGGTCGACAGCGAGACCGTGGCCTACCACCTGTCCGGTCCGCTCGGCGTCGTCGGGCACATCCTGCCGTGGAACTACCCGATCCTCACCGCCGCATGGGAACTCGCGCCCGCCCTCGCGGCGGGCAACTGCGTGGTACTCAAACCGGCCGAGCAGACCCCGGCCTCGCTGCTGCTCGTCGTGGAGCTGATCGCCGACCTGCTGCCCGACGGTGTACTCAACGTGGTCAACGGATTCGGGGCGGAGGCGGGCGTACCGCTGGCGCGCAGCCCGCACCTGGACAAGCTCACCTTCACCGGTGATACCGCGACGGCGCAGCTGATCCTGCGGCACGCCGCCGAGAACATCGTCCCGGTGTCGCTGCGGCTGGGTGGCAAGTGCGCCAACGTGTTCACCGCCGATGTCCTCGCCGCCGACGACACGTTCCTCGACAGCGCCGTCGAGGGATTCGTGATGTTCGTCCTGAACCAGGGTGAGGTCGGCACGTGCCCGTCACGTGCGCTGATCCACTCGTCGATCTACGACGAGTTCCTCGCCCGCTGCATCGCCCGCACCGAGGCCGTCGTGTCCGGTCATCCGCTCGACACCGAGACGATGATCGGCGCGCAGGCCGGCAACGACCAGTACGAAAGGATCCTGTCCTACTTCGATATCGGCAGAGCCGAAGGCGCCCGCGTGCTGACTGGAGGGGAAGCACGCAAGGTCGACGGCCTGCCGGGTGGGTACTACATCGAACCCACCGTCTTCGAAGGCCACAACTCGATGCGGATCTTCCAGGAGGAGATCTTCGGCCCGGTGCTCGGGGTGACCCGCTTCGACACGCTCGACGAAGCGGTGCGGGTCACCGACGACACCTCCCACCGCCTCGGTGCGGGCGTGTGGACCCGCGATCTGGGCACCGCGCACCTGTTCGCGGGCGCGGTCGGCACCCGCCGGGTGTGGGCCAATTGCTATCACCCCTACCCCGCGCACGCCGCGGGCGAGAACACCGCCATGATGCTCGGGCGCTACCAGCGGTCCAAGAACCTGCTGGTGCGCCATTCGACGACGACACCAGGGATGTTCTGATGCAGAACACGATCCACCGCGTGGATATCACCGAACGCGCCCAGGACCTGCTGCGCCGCGTCATCGAGGACAACGGCCCGGTGCTGTTCCGGCAGGCGGGCGACTGCTGCGGGGACGACTCCGCGCCGATGTGCTTACCCACCAGGCAGTTCCCGATCGAGAAGAGCGACATCCTGCTCGGCCGGCTGAGCTGGCACACCGAATTCTGGATCAGCCCGGAACAATTCGAGTGCTGGAAAGACACCCACCTCACCATCGATGTGACCCGTGGACCCGCCTCCGAGCAGTCCCTGGAAGCCTCGCACGGCCTGCGATTCGTCCTGCGCGCGCGGCAGTTGACCGCGGCGGAGAACGCGGCGCTCGCGGCCGCACCGCCACCGCGCACCGGCGCCGACCGCACGCTGTAGGCGCGGGAGAAGACCTGACCTGGCCCACCCCTCCGGGTACGCCAGGGCACGGCGAGCCCCCGCCGACTGGGCCATCGCGGCTCAGCCGGCGGGGCGAGCTCGAGGTCGCCCCGAATGCCAAATCGCGTCTCGCTCAGCGAGACCCGTGCGGCAACACTGCAACAATTCCGTTACGTTATGGCGATGTTCTTAGCGAGACTCGGTGTTCGCACCCGGATTCTGGCGATCGCTCTCATCCCCAGTCTGACCCTGGTGGTGGTCGGCGTCGGCACGGCGGGCTACCTGGTCGAGGAGAGCAACAAGGCCAAGACCTGGGCGACGGAGATGCAGGCGGCCGTCCCCTATACCCGCGCGCTGATCGAAGCGGTGCAGTCGGAACGTCAGCTCACCCTGGCCTATCTGGCCGGTGACGACACCGCCGCCGACGCCCTCGGCCCGGCCAGGACCCGCCTCGACGCGGCCGTGCAGGGCCTGATCGACATCTCCACCGATATCCGCGCGGTCGACGATTCCGAAATCGGTGACGACAAGGGTGGATTCAACACTCTCAAGACGCATCTGACCGGTGTGCGCCAGGGCGCCGACGCGCGGATGTTGCCCGCCAACGACGCCTACACCTTCTACAGCCGGCTGCTCGACGTGCTCACCCAGGGCACCAAGGTGGCCGAGCGGGCGGCCCCCGACGCGGAGGTGGCCTCCGGTGTGGCCGAGGGTGTGCGTCTGCTGCACGCGGCCGAGGCGATGTCGCGCAGCAACGCGATCTCCCTGTCGCTGGTCACCGCCGACGGCCCGACGGGCATCCCGATCGAGGAGCTCGTCAACCAGATCGGCTACTACCACACCGAATTGGCAGGCATCGTCACCGAGCTCGACGAGGACGAACGCGCCCCGATCGCCGCGATGATGTCCTCGCCGCACTTCGCCCAGCTCGCCGCGATGGAGTCGGCGATCGTGAGCCGTTTCGCCGCGCCGCAGCAGCCGTCCGGCTCGTCGAGCCGCACGCAGGCCGTCGCCGCCCTGCCCATGTCGATCCCCGAATGGCACACCGCCGCAGGCGAAGTCAACCGGGCCATGATCGAGGCCTACGGCGCTCACAACAGCCATATCCAGAAGCTGGCCGAGAAGACCGCGCAGCGCGCCGAGGTGAACGCGGCGATGGCCGGTGGCGGCGTCGTCGTGGTCAGCCTGCTGGCGTTCCTGGTCGCGGTGATCCTGGCCAACCGGATCATCCGCCGCCTGCGCAGGCTGCGCACCGAAACCCTCGCCCTTGCCGACGAACAGCTGCCGGCCACCATGCGCGCCCTGCGCGAAGGCGGTCAGGTCGATCCCGCCGACATCGCCCCGAAGCTCGACTTCGGTCGCGACGAGATCGGTCAGGTCGCCGACGCCTTCGAGCACGCCGCCGCGGCAGCGCTGCGCGCCGCCGTCGACGAGGCACGCACCCGTGAGGGTGTGCGCGCGGTGTTCCTCAATATCGCCCACCGCAGCCAGATCGTGGTGCATCGTCAACTCGAGATCCTCGACGAAGCCGAACGCAGCCAGGAGGATCCGGCGCTGCTCGAGACCCTGTTCCGGCTCGACCACCTGGCCACCCGCGAACGCCGCAACGCCGAGAACCTCATCATCCTCGGTGGTGGCCGCCCGGGTCGCCAGTGGCGCAACCCGATTCCGCTGATGGACATCGTGCGCAGCGCCATCGGCGAAACCCTCGACTACGCGCGGGTGCGGGTCACCAAGCTGCCCGAGGTCGACGTCGTCGGCACCGTGGTCGCCGACCTCGTGCACCTGCTCGCCGAACTCGTCGACAACGCCACCGCGTTCTCCCCGCCGCAGTCGCGGGTCGAAGCGGGCGGCAACATCGTCGGCAAGGGTGTGGTCGTCGAGATCACCGACCAGGGCATGGGCATGAGCCCCGAGGATCTGGCCCGCTACAACGACATGCTCGCCGATCCGCCGGACTTCGGCGTGGGCACGCTGTCCTCGGATTCGCGTCTGGGCTTGTTCGTGGTCGCGAGACTGTCCACCGCGCACGGGGTTTCGGTGCGGCTCAGCGAATCCGACTACGGCGGCATCCGTGCCATCGTGCTCATCCCGCAGAACCTGCTCGCCGGGACCGCGGCGATGCCGAGCTCCCCCGCGACCACCGGGCCGCTGCGCCGTGGTCTGCCCCGCCCGCACGAGCAGGCGCCCGCTGCCGCGCTCGAGCAGGCACCGGTGGCCACTCTCGTCGCCGAGCCGCCCGCACCGCGCACCGCCGAGCCGATCGTCGACACCCGCGTCGTCGAGGTCGAAGCCCCGCCGCAGCCGGAGACCGGCCCCGACGGCAGGCCCCTGCTGCCTCGCCGTCAGCGGCAGACGAATCTGCGACCCGAACTCGCCGAGGAACCGACCACCGCCGAAACGACCGCGCCCGCGCCGCGTCCCCGCTCCGCCGAGCAGGCCCGCGACCTGATGTCCGCGATCGAGATCGGCACTCGACAGGGCCGCAAGCCCCTGTCGAACTCTCACCAGGACGAACAGGAAGGCTGAGGTGAACTCTCCCCAACCAGGTGATCTCAACTGGCTGCTCGACGATCTCGTCGACCGGCTGGCAGGGGTCCGCTACGCGGTCGTGTTGTCCACCGACGGGCTGCTGCTCGGGCGCTCCACCCAGATGAAGCGGGAGGACGCCGAGCATTTCGCGGCGATGTCGTCCACGCTCTACGGGCTGGCGCGCAGCGCGGGCAACCGGTTCGACGGCGGCGGCGTACGCCAGGCCGTGATCGAACTCGATCGGGCCGTCCTGTTCGTGACCTCCGCCGGTGACAACGCCTGCCTGGCGTTGCAGGCCACCGAGTCGGCCAATCTCGGGATGGTCGCCTACGAGATGAACCTCACCGTGCAGCGGGTCGGCAGCTTCCTGTCGGCGGAACCGCGTCACGGGCTGGCCGAAATATAGGACGCGGCACCATGACTCGACTCGGCGATCCGTGGTTCGACGACGCGGCCGGACCCCTGGTCCGGCCGTACGCGGTGACCCGCGGCCGCACCATGGGTGCGGCGCACGACCTGGACATGCTGACAGTGGTTGTCGCGGTGCATCCCGCGCCGACCCTGCGCAGGCCCGAACCCGAGTACGGCACGATCGCACAGCTGTGCAAACGTCCGCAGTCGGTGGCCGAGGTGTCGGCCGTGCTGAAACTTCCTCTTGCGGTGACCAAGATCCTCGTCGGTGATCTCATCGGCGACGGCCACCTCATCTTCCGGGCTCCGGTAGCGGCCGAGGCAGGCGCCGGCGACCTCAACGTATTGCGAGCGGTTCTGGATGGCATCCGAAAACTTTGACCCGACCATGAGCAGGCACCTCGCCGCCTCGGTCAAGATCCTCATCGCCGGCGGCTTCGGCGTCGGCAAGACCACGATGGTCTCCTCGATCAGCGAGATCGCCCCGCTGCGCACCGAGGAGCTGATCACCGAGGTGAGCACCGGTGTCGACGATCTGTCGGGGGTGGAGCAGAAGTCGACGACCACGGTCGCGCTCGACTTCGGCCGCATCACCATCGACCGCGACCTGGTGCTGTACCTGTTCGGCACGCCCGGCCAGGACCGCTTCTGGTTCCTGTGGGACGAGCTGTGCCGCGGCGCCCTCGGCGCGATCGTGCTCGCCGATACCCGCAGGCTGAGCAATTCCTTCGCCGCCGTTGACTTCTTCGAACGTCGTGGGCTGCCGTTCCTGATCGCGGTGAACTGCTTCGACGGTGCTCCCCGCTACACCGTTGACGAGGTCCGCGACGCGCTGGACCTGGACCCGAACACCCCGGTGATCCTGTGTGATGCCCGCGACCGTCCGTCGGCCAAGGCGGTGCTCACCCACCTGGTGGAGTACCTCATCGACCGCGCCACCCGCACGCCGGTCACCACCTAGCTCCCACGGCGACGCCCACCAGCACCCTGGTGGGCGTCGCCGCTGTCAGTGACCGCCCGGTGCGGCGACCGCTCGTTCGGCGGCCCGGCTGGTCGCCTCCCACGCCGCCCAGGTGTCGAGCTTGGCGCGGGTGAGGTCGAAGGCCAAGTCGTACACCATGTTTCCGAGCAGCAGGCGCCGCGGAGGGTCGTCGGAGCCGACCAGTTCCAGCAGTGCCTCGGCGGCCAGCGCCGGTTCGCTGTCGATGGAACCCTCCGCCCACTGGGCCTCCAGCTGGGCGCGCAGTGGGGCGTAGGCCTCGATCGGTTCGGTGTTGCGCATCGCGGTGTAGAGCTCGGTCCAGTAGCCACCGGGCTGCAGAATGCTCACCCGCACACCGAAATCGGCCGCCTCGAGCGCGAGTGCCTCACTCATGCCCTCGAGCGCGAACTTGCTCGCGGCATACATTCCCGACAGCGGGAATCCGGCCAGACCCCCGATGCTCGAGACCTGGACGATGTGGCCCGAGCGCTGCGCCCGCAGGTGCGGGAGAACGGCCTGACTCACCCACAGGGCGCCGAAGAAGTTCACCTCGAACTGGGCACGGGCCTCGTCCTCGGTGAATTCCTCGATCATGCCCATCGACAGGGTGCCCGCGTTGTTCACCACGATGTCGAGGCGGCCGAAGTGCGCGACAGCTTCCTCGACGGCATCGATCACGGCGGCCCGGTCGGTGACGTCGAGGGTCAGGGGCAGTACCCGGCCCGGGTGGGCGGCGGCGAGTTCGTCGAGTGCGGTGCGGGTGCGAGCGGCGGCCACCACCCGGTCCCCCGCGGCGAGCGCGGCCTCGGCGAAGGCGCGGCCGAGACCCCGGCTGGCGCCGGTGATGAACCAGGTGCGGGGAGATACGGCGGTGGTCATGTCACTCTCCTATCCAGACGAGACGATCCGTCTCGCCTCACGAGTTACACCATGCCAACAGTCGACCGCGCTGTCAAGACGCAACGTCTCGTCTCCTTACGGCTTGCTGAGCGCCACGCGCTCTCCGAGATATCCGCCCGTAGTCGGATCTGCGGACCGCTCGAACCGGTTAGCGTGGGACCAGGCGGTTCTGCGGAAGGCGGGAAAAGCTGTGGACAGCAAGACGATCGCGCGCCAATGCACACTGTGCGAGGCACACTGCGGAATTCTGGTGACGGTGCGGGATCACCGCGTCACCCGGATCGAAGGCAATCCCGACGACGTTCTCTCCCGGGGCTACATCTGCCCCAAGGCCACCGCCATAGGCGGCCTCCATCACGACCCCGACCGATTGCGCACCCCGATGCGGCGCACCGCCACCGGATTCGTCCCGGTGACCTGGGACGAGGCGTTCCGCGAGATCGGCATCAGACTGCGGGCCGTGCGCGCCACGCACGGCCCGAGCGCGATCGCCATGTACATGGGTAACCCGGCAGCGCACAGTTCGTCGGTGCTCTACGGCGGGTTGTTGCGGACGGCCCTGTTCACCCGCAACTTCTTCACCGCGTCCTCGATCGACCAGTTCCCGCAGGAATTCACCGCCTGGCGAATGTTCGGATCGAATGTGCTGATGCCGGTGGCCGATATCGACCGCACGCACCGACTGGTGGTCCTCGGGGCCAATCCGGCGGTGTCGAACGGCTCGATCACCACCATGCCCGGCGCCAAACAGCGCATCAAGGACGTCCGAAAACGGGGCGGCACGGTGGTCGTGATCGACCCGCGCCGCACCGAAACCGCCCGCCTGGCCGACGAACACGTCGCCGTGCGGCCCGGCGGTGACGTCTATCTGCTGCTCGGCATGCTGCACGTGTTGCTCACCGAGGGGTTGTGCGACGAACGCCGGGTGCGCGGGCAGTGCGTGGGCCTGGACGAACTCAGCGCCTTGGTCGCCGACACCACGCCGGAGCGGATGGCCGGTCCGGCCGGGGTCGAGGCCGACACCATCCGCAAGCTCGCCCGCGACCACGCGGCCGCGCCCTCGGCGGTGCTGTACGCGCGGATCGGTGTCTGCCAGCAGGTCACCGGCACCCTCACCCACTGGCTGGTGAACACGATCAACGCCGTCACCGGCAATCTCGACCGGCCCGGCGGCCAGATGTTCGCCACGCCGGTCGTCGACGGCGCGCGGTATGCCAAGTACCTGCGGGTGGGCTACGGCGCGTGGACCGACCGCACCGGCGCCTACCGGTCCTTCCGCAGCGAATTGCCCGTCGCCGCCCTCGCACACGACATCCTCGAACCAGGCGAGGACCGGATCCGGGCGATGATCACCTACGCGGGCAACCCGGTGCTCTCGACACCGCAGGCGGGCAAACTCGACGAAGCCCTCGCCGCCCTCGACTTCTTCGTCGCCGTCGACATGTACATCACCGAGACCACCCGGCACGCCGACTTCATCCTGCCGCCCGTCTCCGCGCTGGAACGCGAGGAGCTGAACCTGCTGTTCCCCATCTTCAGCGTGCGCAACAACGCCCGCTACGACGCGAAGGTGTTCGACCCACCCGCCGACGGCAAGGACGACTGGCAGATCCTGGCCCGCCTCATAACCGAGGTGACCCCGCTGCCCGCACGCCGGCTCACCGGCCGGGTCCTCGACGCGGTCTTCGAACAGCTCAGTCCCCTGCGCCTGAGCGCGGCCGCTGTGGCGGCAGGCCCCTACGGGGTCTTGCGGCGCGGCCGAAAAGGATTGACGCTCGGCAAGATCCGCGACACACCGGGCGGCGTCGACCTCGGTCCGTTGCGCCCGCGCCTACCCGAATTGATCGGCACCCCCGACCGGGCGGTCCACCTGGCACCCGACGATTTCCTCACGGCGGTCCGCACGGTCCTCGACGAAACCGGCTCCCCCACAACCGAATACGACCTGCAACTGATCGGCCGACGGCACCTGCGCAGCAACAACTCCTGGCTGCACAACATCGAGTCGATGGTCAAGGGCCGCGACCGCTGCACGGTCCTGATGCACCCCGACGACGCCGCCGCCCGCGGCCTCGCCGACGGCGACCAGGCCACCGTCGAGTCCCCGATCGGCGCCATCGAGGTTCCGGTGGAGATCAGCACCGACATCCGGGCCGGTGTGGTGGCCGTGCCACACGGATACGGCCACCGCGAACCCGGCGTCGGCTGGCAGGTGGCCGCCGCCCTGCCGGGCGCCAATGTCAACCTGCTGCACGACCCGGCCCGCACCGACCCGCTCTCGGGCACGTCGGCGGTGAACAACACCTGGGTGCGGGTCGGCCGGGTCGAGAAGGCAGGCAGCGCAACCGGATCCGAGGTGGCCGTGGCGCCGCGGTGAAGTCACCGCGGCGAGACGGTCAGCGGAAACGCAGGTCGGCGGTGGCCAGACCGAAGATCTTGCGACCGGCCGACTTGGCGACGACCGCGATCACCGCGGTGCGGGTGACCGGATCCAGGGACTTCACTCGGCCGGTGTACTCGACCTGCCCGCCCTCGCGGCCGACGATCGTGTAGTTCGACAGGCGGACACCGTAGCGGGTCACCGCGCCCGGATCGCCCGACCAGGCGGACAGGAAGCCCGCACCGAGGCCCATGGTCACCATGCCGTGGGCGATGATGTCGGGCAGTCCCGCCAGCTGGGCGATGCGCTCGTCCCAGTGGATCGGGTTGCTGTCGCCGGACACACCGGCGTAGTTCACCAGATCGCCACGCGACAGGCGCGCGTCGCGCAGCGGCAGTTCGTCGCCGACGCTGAGGTCCTCGAAGGCGAGCGTGGTGCTCGGCACCCGGGCGGCCCCGGCGGCGGACAGGTGGATGTCGCCCTCGGGGCGGCGCGGGGTCTCGACGTCGGACGCGGCGGCGTCCTTGTCCTGGCTGAAGACCTTCACCCCGTGCACCATCACGTTCTCCACCGCACGAGTGATCTCGGGGTCCACCCCGTCGTCACCGGTGATGCCGACGACCGTGGTGTGCATGATGTGCACGGTCTCGCCGGATTCGTCGGCGAAGGTGTTGGTGACGGTGATGAGGTCCTTGCCCGCGATGCGGCGCACCGAGGACAGCTCCACATCCACGGTCAGGCGGTCACCGGCGACGATCGGCTTGTGCTGCTCGAAGACCTGCTCGGTCTGCACGAACATGTCGTAGCCGACGACCACCGATTCGAACAGGTGCCGGTTGGCCGCCATCGCGGGAATGGAGACGAACGTCAACGGGGCGACCAGACCCTGGTACCCGAGCGCGGCGGCCGCCTCGTCCTCCCAGTGCGCGGGATGGAAATCCTGCACCGCGCGGGCGTATTCGCGCACCTTCTCACGGCCGACCTCGTAGACGTCGTCCACCCGGTAGTAGTGCCCTACCTTCGACGCGATATCGGGGGCTTCGGCCACGGAAGTCACTATGGATCACCTTCGTTCGGGGGACGGACTCCCGGCAGGGTAGCCGACGAGCCCGTCCACCGGGCGCACCATGGCACAGTTCACAATCACGCGAGCTGTGCGATGGGCTCGATCAGAACGAGGGGACGTCGCTCGTGGAGGCGTTGCCGCCGATCGAGGGCTGCAGGGTGATCTCCCACTCGGTGTCGGCGTCGAACACGTCGTCGAACTTCGAGAACTCCTGATCCCGGGTGAAGCCGAGTGCGGCCTGGTCCCAGTCGGTTCCGTACTTCATGTAGACGTAGTAGGAGCCGGCGATTCCGCTCAGCGTGGCGTTGGAGTTGCCCTGCACGTAGATCGTCGCCTGCGGCGACTTCGGGTCGCTGCTGGTGACCACGATCGCGCAGTCGGAGGAATTGCCGTTGACGATCTTCAGCTCGCCCGACCCGTTGAGGCCGTTCTGCTGGACGACGGCGCCGTTGTCGGCCCTGCGGTTCTGCAGCGGGGCGGCGACGGTGCTCGAGGTCGAGGTGGACCCCTTACCGGTCGGTGCGGACTTCGTGTCGTCCAGGCAGGCGCTCGTGGCGAGCGCGGTCGCAATGGCGATCACGGCGAACAGGCGGCGGTGAAGCATTCTTCCCCCGTACTCAGGACCGGAATTCGATACCGGTGTCGGCGCACAGTATTGCGCGAAATGCCGGAATTGTCAGATCGCCTGTCAGCGTTGCCGGTTCGCTCCTGGGCATATGCGAGCAGGTCCTTACGTCCTCTAACGTTGCGGGGTGCTAGGACATTCACACGCGACCAGTGGGGCGCTGGCCTGGGCGGGGACCGCCGCGGCGCTGCCGCTCACCGTCGCCGCCTTCCCCCTGTTCGACAGCGAGACAACACGATTCGGCGTCGCCGAGCTGATCATGGGAACCTTCCTCACCGCGGGCGCGGCCCTGCTGCCGGACGCGGATCACCCGAGCGGGACCATCTCGCACGTGCTCGGGCCGGTGTCACATCACCTGTGCCGCTTCATCTCCTGGGTGTCGGGCGGGCACCGGCACGGCACGCATTCGCTGTTGTTCGTCGCGGGCGCGGTGGGCGCCACCTGGGCCGGTGAGCACTGGCTCGGCAGGCCGTTCACCTTGAGCCTGGTGTTCTTCCTGCTCGCGCTGGCGGTGCGGTCGTTGCACCTGTGTCCGCCGGGCAAGAGTGTGCGCACGTACGGCACGGTGATCGTGCTGGCCAGCGCGGGCACCTTCGCGGTCGACCACTGGATCGTCGACCGGCCCGCCTGGTTGCCGGTCTGCGTCGGCCTCGGCTGCCTCGCGCACCTGCTCGGCGACTGCCTCACCGAGCGCGGCTGCCGGCTGCTGTGGCCGTTTCCGCTGCGCACCCGGGTGCCACTGATCGACCGCACCGGCAACCGGGTGGAGACCTGGGTCATCTCACCGCTGTTCGTGCTCGGCACGATGGGCGCGCTCTGGTACGCGATCACCCAGCAGGGCTGACCGCGCAAGGACGGCGGAACCCCTCACCCCGCCGTCCTTGCCCGTTCTTTCCCTCGGTGTTCCAGTGAGGTTTATATATTTAGATGCGCATATCGCGCTGATCTAATGCCTTGTGCTGGAGCACGGAACCCGACCGGTGAGTCCGGTCAGATCTCCCGAAGCATCCCCGAATCCGCCGCGTTTCAGTGCACAGTTGTACTCTCAAAAGCGTGACCGAGCAACTCTCCCAGTCCCAGGCCGAAGTCCAGGCCCTCGCCCGCCTGGCGGGCGACGAGTTCGTCGGTGCGGTCGACGGGATCGCGGCCATCCACCGCGCCATCAGCGATCGGGTGTTCACCGCCGTGCGCGCGGGTGTCGGGTCGGCCGCGGATCCGGTGAAGGTCGTGCACGACGCCATCACCGAGAGCGTGTACGCGGTCGTCGGCGGCACCGGCTACGTCGTCGGGGAGATGGCGAGCGCGGTGCAGATGCCCGGCCTGCCCGCGCCCTCGCGCACCGTCTGGGGCGCGGGCTTCCTCGCGGCCGTCCAGGGACTGATCGGTGACGCGCTCGAGGACGACGCACCGATCCTGGCCTCCCCCATGACCATTCGTGTCGACGGAGCCCCGGTCCCGGCCGAACAGCTGGCCGCGCACGTTCCCGTGCCGACCACGAAGCTCGTCGTCCTGCTGCACGGGCTGGTCGAGACCGAACACGCCTGGCGCCTGGGCGGCAGGCCGACCTACGGCGAACGCCTCGAAGACGACCTCGGTTACACCCCGGTCTTCGTGCGGTACAACACCGGCCTGCACATCTCCGAGAACGCCGCGCAACTCGACGCCCTGCTGACCCGGCTGGTCGAGCAGTGGCCGCTCCCGGTCCACGAGATCTGCCTGATCGGGCACTCCATGGGCGGGCTCGTCGCGCGCAGCGCCTGCCACCGGGCCGAGCAGAGCGACGCCGTCTGGGCGCGTTCGGTGCGACAGGTGGTGTGCCTCGGCTCGCCGCATCTGGGCGCCCCGCTCGAACAGTTCGTGCACTACGCCGCCGCGGTGCTCGACCGACTGCCCGAGACCCGCCCGCTGAGCACCCTGCTGCGCAGGCGAAGTGCGGGTATCCGCGATCTGCGCCAGGGCTCCCTCGTCGACGAGGACTGGCGCGACCGGGACGTCGACGCGCTGCGGGCCGAGGCGGTGCGGGAGGTACCGCTGCTGGCCGGTGCCGACCACTACTTCGTCACCGCCACCGTCACCCACAGTCCGAAGCATCCGCTCGGGATGGTGGTCGGTGACGGGATGGTGTTGCGTGGCAGCGGTTCCGGGGTCGGGCGCAGCAGGCGCATCGGTTTCGACAGCGGCAACGGGTTGCACGTACCGGGCGCCAACCATTTCAGCCTGCTCAATCACGACGCCGTCTACACCGCACTGCACGGATGGTTGTCGGGGACGCCCCACCATCCGGTCCAGCTCGATACGCTGGGGTCATGACTCTCGACCACGGCGATCCCGGCGACGCACCGGCCATTCCGCTGCCCACCGCTCCCCTGGCCAACGACGCGCGACCGTCCGCCGCCGAGGAGGCCAGAACGATTGCGGCCGCGTCCAATACGGGCACGCTGGCCAGCCTGACCGCCGACGGCGCGCCGTGGGCGTCGTTCATCACCTACGGGCTGCTCGACGGCGCTCCCGTGCTGAGCGTGTCGCACCTGGCCGAGCACGGACGCAATCTGGCCGCCGATCCGCGCGCCAGCATCGCGATCGTGACGCCGGACATGCCCGCCGATCCCCTGGCGGGCACGCGCATCACCCTGGCCGGTGTGGTGGAGCGGCCGACCGGTGCCGAGGCCGAGGCGGCCCGCGCCGCGCACCTGGCCGCGGTGCCCGCGGCCAAGTACTACATCGACTACAGCGATTTCACGCTGTGGGTGCTGCGGGTGGAACGAGTGCGCTGGGTCGGCGGCTACGGCCGGATGGAGTCCGCGACCGCCGCGCAATACCTGGCCGCACGACCGGACCCGATCATGCCGCAGGCGGCACCCGGCATCGCCCACCTCAACGCCGATCACGCCGACGCCCTGCTCGCCATGGCCGCCCAGCTCGGCGGGTTCCCCGATGCCACGGCCGCGAGCTGCGAACGGGCCGACCGCTATGGTCTCGAACTGCGGGTCGAGACACCGCGCGGAGTGGCCCGCACCCGTGTCGGCTATGCCGAACCGCTCACCGAGATCGGTCAGTTGCGAGCCGCGACAGTGGAGTTGACGCGCCGGGCGCGGGCGATGGCCGGTCAGGTCTCGTAACCGGTCAGTTCCAGAGCACGGCGACCAGCACGTTGACGATGGCGAGTCCGCCCGCGGCATCGGTCATCCAGCCGACCTGCTTGCCGCGCTTGGCATCGGCCCGGCCGACTTCGGCGAATCCGGCCACCGCGATCGAGATGACGAGTTTCACGGCCAGTTTCGTCGTGTCGGGTTCCTTGTCCAGCGATTCGACGCCGGAGGCGAGGCCGGCGAGGATCACGCCGGTGAGGAGCTGGGCGCGGGCGCCCCACACCATCAGTTCCGAGACCACCGGGCGCGATGCGACATAGCCACCGACCACCGCGGCCATGCCGAGCAGGTGGGTGACGACCACCAGGTCGTAAACGAATTCCATGACTGCCGAGGGTAGTTCACACGACAATGGCCGGCACCCGATGGCGCCGGCCATTGTGGGCGAATGTAGCTAGCGGGTGGCCTGGTCGAGCAGGTGCGCGTCCTTGCGCATCCCGAACGCCGTGACGACCTCCATGATGCCGATGACGATCAGGAAGATACCGACGACGAGAACCAGCGTGGCGATGGAGCTGATCGGCCAGACGATCAGGATCACACCGGCGATCGCGCTCAGCACGCCGTAGAAGATCTGCCAGCCGCGGCCCGGGATGCTCGGTTCCGAGATCGCCGCGAAAAGCACGGTGATGCCGCGGAACAACCAGCCGATGCCGATCCACAAGCCGAGCAACACGATCGAGGTGAGGTCGTCGCGGAAGCAGAACACACCGATGATCAGCGACAGCACACCGCTGATGAACGAGAGCACCCGCAGGCTCGTACTCGGCAGATGAGTGAATGCGGCGGCCAGCTGGAAAATACCGCTGGCAACCATATAAATACCGAAAAGCACGCCCGCGACGAGCAATGACGGACCGGGCCATACGAGCACGATGATGCCGAGGACCACCGCGAGAAGACCGGTGACCAGAATTGTTTGCCAGGTTTTCTTGGCAAGCGCGGTAAATGGGCTCTCCAACACGGTATTTGTCGTCATGACGAGATGTTATGCCCACCAGCTCTCATTCCCTGGAAAGTTGCTGAAGCTGTGATCGTGTCGCGGCACACAACCCGACGCCGAACGGGCGCGACGCGGCGCGCGGTGACGAGCGACACCTCATTGCCACTGCGAACGTTTGGCGCGTTCCGGGTCCGGGTAGGTGATGGGAGTGTCGGTTGTACTCGTGCTGCAAGCTCGTGGACTCGGTGATCTGCTCGCCGCGGTCCCGGCTCTGCGTGCCCTGCGCCGGGCCGAACCAGGCAGCCGGATCGTGCTGGCCGCGCCCCATCGCCTCGAACAGATCGTCGACCTGATCTCCTCGGTCGACGAACTCGTCGCCACCGCCGATCCGGCGGCCCTGATCTGGGACGGTCCCGCGCCCGAGCTGGCGGTGAATCTGCACGGCCCCGACGGTGCGAGCGCGCGAGCGCTGGCCGATACCGGCGCCAAGCGGATCATCGGGCACCGGACGCCGGGCCTGCCCCGGCTCACCGGGCCGCGCTGGGATCCCGAGGCCCATGTGGCGGATCGGTGGTGTCAGTTGCTCGAGAGCGAGGGCATCACCGCCGACCGGCGCAATCTGGGCCTGGTACCGCCGGTGGCCTCGATCAGCCGACGTGACTGCGTGGTCGTGCACGTCGGCGCCGGTGCTCCCGCGCGCCGCTGGCCGCCGGAACGGTTCGCCGCGGTGGTGCGGCACCTGATGGTGCTGGGCCGCGACGTGGTGCTCACCGGCGACCCGTTCGAACGAGACATCGCCGTGCAGGTGGCCGCGCAGGCCGGGCTGCCCGACGACCGGGTGCTCGCGGGCAGGCAGAACCTCACCGATCTCGCGGCGACGGTGGCCGGGGCCGCGCTCGTGATCTGCGGCGACACCGGCGTCGCCCACCTGGCCACCGCCTTCGGCACCCGCACGGTACTGCTGTTCGGGCCAACCCCGCCGCGTCGTGGCGGCCCACCGGCCCACCTGCTCGGCAGGCACGCGGTGCTGTGGGCCGGGCAGGTCGGCGACCCGGACGCCCGCACCCCCGACCCCGGCCTGCTGCGAATCGGGGTGCCGGAGGTGATCGCCGCTGTCGACGCACAGCTGGACAAGCAGGACTGGGCGGAGTCGAGCCGCTCGCGTTATCGCCGGGTCGGCTGACCAGGAGGCGCAGCCGCGAGGGATTGACCCGCGGCGCGCAATGCGGCGGCATGTGCGGCCAGGGCGCTCGGCCAGAATCGTTCGAGGTAGTCGCGGGCGTCGTTGAGTCCGCGCGGGTCCAGCGAGTACAGGTGCCGGTTGCCGTCGCGGCGCATGGTCACCAGGTGCGCCTCGCGCAGGATGCGCAGGTGTTGGGAGGCGGCCGAACTGGTGATGCCGGTGGCCTCGGCCAGCTCGGCGACCGAGCGCGGACCCTGGGGTAGCGACTCGAAGATCGCGCGCCGAGTCGGGTCGGATAACGCGGTGATTGCCCGAACTCCGTTAGCGTCCACTGAATCAGTGTGCGTGGATAACGCCTGGTCGGCAATGATCTTGAGGTCACGGTATTTCCCCCGGTCGTCCTCCGGAATTCGCGCAATCGAAGCGCAATTGTTATAGATCAACCGGCGTTTTGCCTACTCGTGACGGCAGCCACAGGATTCGCCGCGCCCGTTACGAATTAGCTACCTTCGAGACATGTTCGTGACCAACCCGTTATCCGCCCGAATCTCCGACGCCTTCGCCGGTCGTCTGGGAGGCGTTGTCGCGGGTGCGGTGGCCCTGTCCGCACTCGTGGGAACGTCCGCCGCTGCCTTCAGCGGCCCCGAGACCCCTACCACCACCGCCGTCGCGGCGTCTTCGGCAGACGCCCTCGGCGTTTCGCAGGCCCGCTTCACCTCCGCCACCGCGCCCGAGGTGCAGGCCGAGACCCCCGCCGCCGCACCGGTGGCCTGGGAAGAGCACCGCGAGGCCATCCAGGCCGCGCTGCCGCCGCTGCCCGCTCCGCTGCCCTTCATCGCGCCGCCCCCGCCGCCGCGCCCGCAGACCGTTCGACCGGTCAACGGCCGCCTGACCTCCTACTACGGCCCCCGCTGGGGTGCCGCGCACAACGGCATCGACTTCGGTGACCCGATCGGTGCGCCGGTCTTCGCCGTCACCGACGGTACCGTCATCGAGACCGGTCCGGCTTCCGGGTTCGGCCTGTGGGTCCGCGTCCAGCAGGACGACGGCACCATCGGCGTGTTCGGTCACGTCAACGAGATCCTGGTCCAGCCGGGCCAGCACGTGAACGCCGGCGACGTCATCGCCACCGTCGGTAACCGTGGCCAGTCCACCGGCCCCCACCTGCACTACGAGGTGCACGTGCCGGACGGCTCGCTCTACGGCGCCCCGATCGACCCGCACCCGTGGCTCGCCGCGCGCGGTATCGACGTCGGCGTTCCGCAGGACTGATCCTCACCACCCACTGATCGCCGCCCGACCGGCGATCAGGAAATCCCGAAGCCGCGCGACCGCGAGCGTCGACCCATGGTCTCCCGAGACCAGGCCGATCTCGCGGTCGCGTTCGCCATCGATGCGCACCACGGCCAGGTCGGGGTGCGGTGTCTCGGCGGGTGGGAGCAGCGCCACGCCGAGCCCCAGCGCGACGAGCGCCCGCAGCGTCTCGAACTCGGTGATCTCGAACAGCACGCGCGGGGTGAAACCCGCTGCGGCGCACCAGGAATCGAGCAGTGCTCGCAGCTGATAGCTCGGCGGGTTGGCGATGAACGCCGCATCGGCGAGCTCGATCAGCGCCACCCGCGAGCGCCCCGCCAGCGGGTGGGTTCGGGCCACGTGCAGATCGATGCGCTGGCGCCCGAGGACGACCGTCGGCAGGTCGTCCGGCGGCGGGATCATCACCGCCAGATCGAGCCTGCCTTCGCGAACCTGCTCGGCCAGCGCCTCACCGTGGGCCTGCACCAGGTGCAGGCGGATGCCGGGCGCGCGGGTATGGAACTGGGCGAGCAACGCCGGGACGCTGATCGGTCCGAGGGTGAGCGGGAATCCGAATCGAACGAGACCGGTCTCCGGGTCGGCGTCGGCCCGCACGCGGCGCACGGCGTCGTCGAGCGCGCGCAGCACGCCGTGCGTTCGTTCGTGCAGGTCGCGACCCTGAGGCGTGAGCGTCACGCCGCGCCCCGACGGCTGGAACAGCGACACCTCGAGGTGCTGTTCGAGTGACTTGATCCGGCGGCTCAGTGAGGACTGGGGTACCCCGAGACGCTGCGCCGCGCGGGTGAAGTTTCCCTCCTCGGCGGCCGCGTCGAAGGCCGCGAGCAGGGGCGCGACGGCCTGCGCGCCGTATTCATCCATATCCGGATCATATGCCCGGCGATTCCGTGTTGGACGGATCGGTAGTGGCGGCCCGACGATAGCGGGACACGGCTATCGGGAGGTTCGACATGGATGCCAGGACACACGAATCCGGTTGCGGGGACGACATTCTCGACGCGGTGCTGATCGGTGGCGGCATCATGTCGGCCACCCTCGGCGCGCTGCTGAGCACCCTCGCTCCGGACTGGTCGATCGCGCTGTTCGAGCGACTCGGGGAACCGGCGGGCGAGAGTTCCGGTGCGTGGAACAACGCGGGCACCGGGCACTCGGGGCTGTGCGAGCTCAACTACATGCCCGACCCGGACGACGCGAGTACGGCCGCGCGGATCGCCGAGCAGTTCGCCCTGTCCCGGCGGTTCTGGTCGGCGCTGGCCGCACGCGGCGCGTTCCCCGCCCCGGACCCTGCCCACCCGGCGGCCGAGCGCGGTCCCCTCGGGGCCTTCCTGACCTCGACACCGCACGTGACGGTGGTCTTCGGCGACCGCGATATCGCTTACCTGCGGCGCCGCTGGACCACCCTGCGTGAGCTGCCGGCCTTCGCCGAGATGGAGTACACCGAGGATCGCGCGGTGATCGGTGCGTGGGCGCCGCTGCTGATGCGCGGACGGGCCGATGACGAACCGATGGCGGCGACGCGGCACACCGGCGGCACCGATATCGACTTCGGCGCCCTCACCAGGGCGTTGCTGGCGACGATGACCGAGGCGGGCAATCCAGTGCGGCTGCACCGCGAGATCACCGGCTTGCGGCGCGGCGCCGATGGGCTGTGGACCGTGCGCGGGCGCGATCTGGATTCCGGGCGGACGTTCCTGGTTCGCACCCGGTTCGTGTTCGTCGGCGCGGGCGGCTACGCGCTGCGGCTGCTGCAGCGGGCCCGGCTACCCGAGGTGCGCGGGTACGCGGTGCTGCCGATGGGCGCACAGTTCCTGCGGACCCGCGAGCCCGAAGTGGTGGCCGAGCATGCCGCGAAGGTGTACAGCCAGGCCTCGCTCGGCGCACCGCCGATGTCGGTGCCGCATCTGGATCGACGGGAGGTCGACGGGTCGGCCGCGTTGATGTTCGGCCCGTACGCCACTTTCAGCACCCGGCTGCTGCGCCACGGGTCGCTCACCGACCTGTTCACCACCGTGCGCCCGCACAACGTGGTGCCACTGTTGTCCGCGTGCTTGCGGAATCTGCACCTCGGGCGCTATCTGCTCGGTCAGCTCCTGGCTTCGCGTCGGGACAAGTTCGCCGAGCTGCGGCGGTTCTATCCCACCGCCGACGCCGCCGATTGGGAGCTGATCCAGGCCGGTCAGCGCGCGCAGCTGGTGAAACCCGACGGGCGCTTCGGCGGGGAACTCCAGTTCGGTACCGAACTCGTCACCGGGGCCGACGGCACCATCGCCGGTCTGCTCGGCGCCTCCCCCGGCGCCTCCATCGCCCCCGACATCATGCGCGATCTGCTCGATCGCTGCTTTCCCGCACGACGCCACGAGTGGGCGCCGTTGCTCGCCGAGCTCCTGCCGGAGGCCCCGGAAACGAATTCGGCGGGGATTCCGTTGGCTACTGTGCTCTCCCTTGTCGCCCAACAGATTTCGCTGGACGATGCCTCCAACGACAGCTGACACTCCGGCGACCGCGCGCCCCGGAATGATCACCGCGCGAAGGCTCGCTCAGGGGTGAGGCACACACCGAGTTCTAGGGGTGGTCCCACAGATGAGCCAGGGGTGAGGTCGGCATAGTACGGCGGTAGGGGTACCCGGACCGTTCCGCAGCGGGAGGTGCTGGGGCGCACGGCATTTCTACCGTCGGGACATGGCGACGATCGACCTCACCCAGACCCTTTCCCGCTTCCGGTCGCAGACCGGGCCGAGGAGCGAGCAGGCACCCTGGCACGGCCCGCTGTTGGTCAATTCGGCCCTGATGTCCGCGCTGGTGGTGGTGTCGATGATCGGCATGGTCGTCGACGACCGGTTGCTGCTCGGTGAATCGGTGTGGCTCAAACCGGCGAAGTTCGGTTTCGCGTTCGCCGTCTACGGCCTGACGCTGGCCTGGATACTGCGGTTGCCGCATCGGGGGCGGCGGGCCACCTGGTGGCTCGGCACCGTCTTCGCGGTCACCGGGGTGCTCGACGTCGGGTTCATCGCCGTGCAGGCGGCGCGCGGGACCTTCAGCCATTTCAATACCGCCGCCGACCCGGTCAATCAGATCGGTCAGCAGGTCTTCGCCTCCGGTGTACCCGGCCTGTTTCTGGCGAATCTCGTTCTGGTGGTGATCATCTCGTGGCAGAAGCTCACCGATCGTCCGACCGCGATCGCCTTGAAGGCCGGATTGTGGCTGGCGGTGGCAGGCATGATGCTCGGGTATCTGATGGGCTTCACCGGCGCGCAGCTGGTGCGTCAGGCCGACGGCACCGTGATCGGGTTGATGGCCGGGCACACAGTCGCGCCGGGCTCCCCCGCCGACGCCGCCCGGGACGGGCTCGGCGCGATGCCGATCACCCACTGGAGTACCACCGGTGGCGATCTGCGGATCCCGCATTTCGTCGGACTGCACGGCATCCAGGTGCTGCTGGTCCTGGCCGTCGCGCTGACCGCGCTCGCCGCCCGCTATCGGTGGCTGCGCGCCGAGCGCACTCGTGCCGCACTGATCGGCGTCGCCGCCATGGGGTACGCCGGACTGCTCACCCTCGTGTTCTGGCAGGCACTGCGCGGTCAGCCGCTGACCGGTCCGGATCCGGCAACGGTCGGCGCGATGCTCGGGCTGATCGGATTCGTCGCCGCCGGTGTCACCGCGATCTACCTGCGCTCCCGCGAGACACCGGCCGACCCGGCCTAGCCACTGTCAGCGCAGGCGTTCGGCTTCCTTGGTCAGCTGCACGAGCGTCGCACTCAACTGCGCCAGCTCGGCCTGATCCGCGCCCTCGGCCACGGCAGTGGCCACGTCCTCGGCCGCGCACCGCGCCGCGAACCACCGGTCGGCCAGATCGGCGGCCTCCTGGGCGGTGAGCACCACCGCGTCCTCGGGAATCCCCGTCCCCTTGAGACTCGTGCGGTGTTCGTAGGCACGTTGCCGACACGACTGACGGCAATAGCGGCGACGCCGACCCGATTCGGAATCGACGATCTCCCGCCCGCACCATGAGCAGGACAGCAGGCGACTGCGCGACATGCTGCGAAACCCTAGCGGCCCGACGACCGATCCGGCGGTTCAGGTCTCGCTGAGCGGGCACTCACCCAGTGGGTCCGACGGCCACGCTGGCCGTAGCGACTACAATGGAACAGTTCAGTCTTCCCGCGCGTTGAACGGTAGTACCACGTACCGGTTGTCGGCCGCCTCGATCTGGACTGACCAGAGGGTGCGGGGAACAGGCCGACAACCACGCGGCGCCAGCCGCCAAAGACACAGGAGCACACATGGCAGATCGCGTACTCCGGGGCAGTCGGCTCGGAGCGGTGAGCTACGAGACCGATCGCGACCATGACCTGGCCCCGCGCCGGATCGCCCGCTACCGCACCGACAACGGTGAGGAATTCGACGTCCCGTTCGCCGACGACGCGGAGATCCCGCCCACCTGGTTGTGCCGTAACGGCCAGGAGGGGCAGCTCATGGAGGGCACCTCGGTCGAAACCAAGAAGGTGAAGCCGCCGCGCACCCACTGGGACATGCTGCTGGAGCGTCGCAGCAAGGAGGAGCTCGAGGAGCTGCTCAAGGAGCGCCTCGACCTGCTCAAGTCCCGCCGCCGCGGTTAGCACAGGCGACAACGGCGAAGGCCGCCTCCCCTCGGGGAAGGCGGCCTTCGCCGTTTCATCTCGTCAGTGACTGGCCACTTTTCGGTACTGCAGCAACGCAGCGGGCATGGCGACGGCCAGGATGACCAGCGAACAGATCACCGCGTAGAGGATGCAGTTGTCGGCGGCCCAGCCGGTGGCCGGGGCGAACGACGGCGGTGCGGAGTTGTCGAACAATTTGCGCCCAGCGGCCGAGACGGCGGTGATCGGATTCCATTCGGCGATGGTGCGCAGCGGACCGGGCAGGGTTTCGGCGGAGATGAACGCCGAGGAGATGAACGACAGCGGGAACATCCAGATCAGGCCCGCGCTCTGCGCCACCTCGACGGTCGGCGAGATGAGCCCGGTCAACGCGCCGACCCAGGACATGGCGAAGGCGAACAGCAGGATGATCGCGAAGGCGAGCGCGGCGTCGGCGATGCTGCCGTTGATCCGCCAGCCGACGATGTACCCGCAGATCACCATCACCCCGAGGCTCGCGACATTGACCACCAGGTCGGACAGTGTGCGGCCCATCAGCACCGCGAGCCGCGACATCGGCAGCGTTCGCATCCGGTCGATGATCCCCTTCTGCAGGTCACCGGCCAGCCCGACCGTGGTGAACGCGGCATTGAACGCCACGGTCTGGGTGAAGATGCCCGCGAGCAGGAACTCGCGGTACTGGTCGCCGCCGAGGGACGCGCCGAAGATGTAGGCGAAGAGGAACACGAACATCAGCGGCTGGATGGTCGCGGTCACCAGCAGCGTCGGCACCCGCAGGATGGTGAGCAGGTTGCGGTAGGCCACGATCGCGCTGTCGCGCAGGAATCGGGCACGCGGCGGGGTCTGGTCGGCGGCAGCGGGCCGCGAGCTGCCCGGGGTGATGGGCATTTCGCGGGTGTCGTTGTCCACCTCGACGTCGGGGGCCACGCTCACGACAGGATCTCCTCTGGCACGTCGTCGGTTTCGGGTTCGGTGGCCGGTTCGGCCGGGGTTCCGGTGAGCGAGAGGAACACGTCGTCGAGGGTCGGGCGGACCACGACGGCGTCGAGCACGCACACCCCCGCGTCGTCGAGCCGGCGCAGGGCCTCGACCATCGTGCGGGAGCCGTTGCCGACCACCACCGATACTTCGTCGCTGCCCGGCTCGTGGATCGGCGTGCCGACACCCACCTGATCGAGCACCGAGACCGCGAGGTCGGGACTCTGCCCGGCGGCCAGGGTGACCGTGAGGCGGTCGCCGCCGATGGAGGTCTTGAGTTCGTCGGCGGAGCCACGGGCGATGACGGTGCCCTTGTCGATCACGGTGATCCGGTCGGCGAGCAGGTCGGCTTCCTCCAGGTACTGGGTGGTGAGCAGCACCGTGGTGCCGTCGTCGACGAGGTCGCCGATCACCTTCCACATGTCCAGGCGCCCCCGGGGGTCGAGGCCGGTGGTCGGTTCGTCGAGCACGACCACCGGCGGCCGTGCGACGAGAGAACCGGCCAGGTCGAGACGCCGGGCCATACCGCCGGAGTAGGTGCCCGCACGTCGGCTCGCCGCGTGGTCGAGACCGAGCGCGGTGAGCAATTCGTCGGCACGTTCGGTGGCCTGCTTCTTCGACATGCCGTAGAGGCGAGCCACCATGCGCAGGTTCTCGTATCCGGTCAGGTTCGCGTCGACCGCCGCGTACTGGCCGGACAACCCGAGGCGGGTGCGGGCCGCGGCCGGGTCGGCCAGCACGTCGACCCCGGCCACGCGCACCGTGCCCGCGTCGGGGCGAAGCAGGGTGGTGACGATCCGCACGGTGGTCGTCTTACCCGCGCCGTTGGGCCCGAGCAGGCCGAGCACCGTGCCCGCCGGTATCTCGAGGTCGATCTCCTTCAGTACGCGCACCTTGCCGAAACTCTTGGCGAGGCCGCGCACTTCTACGGCCAGACTCACGGACGCATCTCCTTCTCGGCGCCGCCGCACACGGTGATCCCGGGCACCCCGTCGAGATGGCGGTGCAGCACGGGGCCGATCGCCGCCAGCGCCTCCGGTGTGGTCATCGCCGCGTGCCTGCAGGGCAGGTCGTGGTTGTGGATGGTGCCGGTGACGAACTGTTGCCAGGAACCGGCCCGCCTGGCGGGATCGGCGGCGTTGATCTCGTCCGCCGCCGCGGTGAAGAACAGCAGGTCGCCGTCGAAGGTGCGCGGCCGGAACGCGTTGGCCATCACCGTCCCGTCGGCGTACCCGGTGTAGAGGCGTTGCAGGTTGTCCACCGACAGCGCCGCGAACGGCCCCGGCTGTGCCCGCAGCAGATCCGCCGCTTCGTGCAGGTCGAGGTCGGCCGGCAGTGGTGCACCGTCGACGAGGTCGGCACCGAACTCGCCGAGGATGTCGGCGACGCTCGGCATCGCGGTGTCGAGCCAGCGGTCGCCGAGCTGGTAGCTGTCCATCATCGCCAGCAGCGCAACGTCCTCACCCAGCTCCTGCAGCTGCACCGCGATCTCCTGGGCGATGAGCCCGCCGAGCGACCAGCCGAGCAGGTGATACGGCCCGTGCGGCTGAATCGCCCGGATATTGGCCACGTAGTGACCCGCGGCCTCCGGGATGGAGGTGAAGCTGTCCTGACCGGACACGTGCGGAGCCTGCAGGCCGTACACGGGACGATCGGGAGCCAGGTGTGCGAGCAGCCCCGAGTAGCACCAGGCCAGGCCGATGGCCGGGTGCACACAGAACAGCGGGGTGTCGTGCGGTCCGGTCGACGGGCGGATCGGCAGCACCGGTTCCAGGGCGGCGGCCATCACGTCCGCCGGGTCGGCGCCGTCGAGCCGGGCGGCGATGGCGGCCGGCGTGGCATCGCCGAACATCATCTGCACCGGCATCTCGTAGCCCTGCTCCCGCAGCGCCGCAACGACTTTGGTGGCCAGCAGCGAGTTGCCACCCAGTTCGAAGAACCCGTCGTCGGCGCCGACCCGTTCGACCCCGAGTACCTCGGCGAAGGCGGCACACAGCGCCACCTCGGCGGGAGTCACCGGTGCGCGGTACCCTCCCGAGGCGGTGAACACCGGTTCGGGCAGCCGGGCACGGTCGAGCTTGCCGACCGGGCTGAGCGGCACCTCGTCGAGCAGCATGATCGCCTGCGGCACCATGTAATTGGGCACATGCGCACCGATGTGCTCGAGCAGTTCGGGCACCGTCGGCGACGCACCCGCGCGGGCCTTCACATACGACACCAGCGCGGTGGCCCCGGCCTGAGTGGTGTGCCCGACGGTGAGCGCCAGCTCCACGTCGGGGTGCCGGGCGAAGGCCACGTCGATCTCGCCGAGTTCGATCCGGAACCCGCGCACCTTCACCTGGTGGTCGGTGCGGCCGACGTATTCCACGTCGAGCGCCGACTTCCTGCCGTCACGCCAGCGCACCAGGTCGCCGGTGCGGTACATGCGTTCACCGGGCGCACCGTACGGATTGGCGACGAAACGTTGCGCGGTGAGCCCCGGCCGATTGTGGTAGCCGCGGGCCAGTGCCGCACCGGCCAGCTGCAGTTCGCCCGTGACACCGATCGGGGTGGGATGCAACCGCCGGTCGAGCACCGTGGCCGAGACACCGCGGATGGGACCGCCGATGGTGATCGGGCCCTGCGGGCTCATCGGTTGCGGCATCAGGGTGACGATAGTCGTCTCCGTGGGTCCGTAGACGTTGTAGAAGTTGCGTCCCGGCGCCCAGCGGGCGAGCAGGTCCGGCGGCAGCGCCTCACCACCGGTCAGGATGTGCGCGAGCGAATGCACACCCGCCGGATCGACGGTGCCGAGTGCGGCGGTGGTGATGAAGGCGTGCGTGATCCGCTCCCGGATGAACAGCTGACGCAGGTCCTCGCCGCCGACGATGCCCGCGGGCGTGATGACGAGGGTGCCCGCCCCACCGAGCGCGAACAGGATGTCGAGCATCGACCCGTCGAAGCTCGGGGTGGCGAAGTGCAGCACCCGGCTGCCCGGTCGCACGTCGTAGCGGTCGGCGCATTCGGCGGCGAAGTTCGAGATGCCGCCGTGGGTGACCACCACACCCTTCGGGGTGCCGGTCGACCCGGAGGTGTACACCACGTAGGCCGGGTTGGCCAGGCGCAGCGGCCGGACCCGGTCGGCGTCGGTGATCGGCGCGTCGTCGGTGCCGAGCACGGTGGCGCGGGTGTGCGGGTCGTCGAGCACCAGCCACCGGCAGTCACCGGGCAGCTGGTCGCGGTGCGCGAGCAGGGTCAGACCGATCGCGGCACCGGAGTCGGTGAGCATGTGACTGATCCGCTGCGGCGGGTAGTTCGGGTCCACCGGGACGAACGCGGCGCCGGCCTTGGCGACGGCCAGCATGGTCGCCACCGACTCCACCGAACGCGGAATACCGAGCGCGACAAGGCTTTCCGGGCCGATTCCCTGGCCGATGAGCAGCCGGGCGAGCCGGTTGGTCCAGCGGTCGAGGGCGTCGTAGGTGACCACGGTGTCGCCCGCGCTGAGCGCCACCCCGTCGCGGGCCCGCGCCGCCGCGGCGTCGAACACCTCGGCCAGGGTGACCGGGGTGTCGGGCCGGGCACCGTGGACGGGTGCCAGCGCGGTCCACTCGACCGCGTCGAGCAGGGCCAGGTCGCCGACGGCGGTGTTCGGGTCGGCGGCGACAGCGGTGAGCAGCCGCACCAGGCGGTCGCCGAGGCGGCGCGCGGTGACCTCCTCGAACAGGTCGGCGGCGTAGTTCACCGACAGGGTGATGCCGTCACCGACGCGATCACCGGTCTGGGTCTCGGTGAAGGTGAACTGCAGATCGAACTTGGCGATGCCTGCGTCGGCGTCGACCGCCTCGATCCTCAGGCCGGGCAGTTCCAGCATCCGCACCGGGTTGTTGCGCACCGAGAGCATCACCTGGAACAGCGGGTGATGCGCCTGCGAGCGTGCGGGATTGAGCACCTCGACCAGTCGCTCGAACGGCAGGTCGGCATGGGCGAAGGCGTCGAGGTCGCGGTCGCGCACGGTGCGCAGCAGGTCGACGAAGGCGCGGTCGTCGGACACCTCGGTGCGCAGCACAAGGGTGTTGACGAACATGCCGATCAGCGCGTCGAGTGCCGGATGACCACGTCCCGCGCTGGCGGTGCCGACGACGATGTCGTCGGTGCCCGTCACCCGGTGCAGCAGTACCGCGAGCGCGGCGTGCAGCACCATGAACATGCTGACGTTGTTGGCGGCGGCGATCCCGCGCAGCGCTCGGTGGGTGGCGGCGTCGACCGTGCAGTCGACGGTGCCGCCCCGGTAGGAGGGCACCGGCGGGCGCGGCCGATCGGCGGGCACGGTGAGCAGTTCGGGCAGCCCGTCGAGGGTGTCGCGCCAGTGCTCGAGCTGCTTGCGGATCAGCGAGTTCTCGTCGTCCTCGGTGCCGAGGAGCTGCTGCTGCCACAGCGTGTAGTCGGCGTACTGGATCTCGGGAATCTGTTCGCCGAACGGTTCACCGGTGCGGATGCCACGGTATGCGGCGGCCACCTCGGCGGCGAGCGGTTCGAGCGACCACCCGTCCATGGCGATGTGGTGCACCACCAGCACGAGCACGTGCTCCTGAGACCCGGCGACGGCCAGTTTGGCCTGGGCGGGCACCGGCAGCCCGGTGCGGTCGACGGTGATGAGCGCGGCCCGCAACGGCACCGAGACCGACAGGTCGAAGCCCGGCGCGGCGAAACGCGCGACGGCGGCGTCGACCTCGTGCGGTGTCGCACTCGCATGGAAGAGGGTGACCGCCGCGAGCTGCGGGTCGAGGACCAGCTGCTCGGGCTCGCCCGCCGTTTCCGGGAACACCGTGCGCAGCGTCTCGTGCCTGCGTTGCACCGTGTGCAGGGCGGCGATGAGTGCGTCGAGGTCGATCGGACCGTGCAACCGCAGCACCACCGGGATGTTGTACGCGCCGGCGGACTGGTCCTGCGCACCGGCGTTGAACCGGTTGAGGAACCACAGCCTGCGTTGGGCCGCCGAGAGCGGGATCCGTTCCGGGCGATCCTGTTTCACCAGGTCCGGGCGACCTTCGTCGCCGGACGGGCCGGTCTCCACCAGCGCCGCGAGCTCGGCGACGGTCGGTGCGGCGAACACGGTACGCACCTCGAGTCGCACATTGCTCGCGGCCGCCAGCCGGGCGACCAGCTGGGTGGCCAGCAGCGAGTTGCCGCCGATGTCGAAGAAGCTGTCGGTGGCCGACACGTCCTCGACGCCGAGCAGCTCGGCGAACACCCTGGCCACCAGGCGTTCGGACTCGGTGCGCGGGGCGCGGCCCGCAGCGACGGTGAACTCCGGTTCGGGCAGCGCCGTCCGGTCGAGCTTGCCGACGGGTGTGAGCGGCACGGCGTCGATCAGGTTCAGCGAGGCCGGAACCATATGCCCGGCCAGGTGTTTGACGGCGTGATTGCGCACGTCGGCCAGATCGGCTGGGACCGCGCCTTCGCCCAGCTGCACCCAGGCGACGATCCGGTCGTCACCCGCGATGGTGCGCACCTCGGTATGGGCGAAACGGACATCGGGGTGGCTGCCGAGCACGGCGCTGATCTCGCCGAGCTCGATACGGAAACCGCGCACCTTCACCTGGTGGTCGCTGCGGCCCAGGTAGTCCAGTTCGCCGGTGGCCGTCCAGCGCACCACGTCGCCGGTGCGGTACATCCGGCTGCCCGCGGGTCCGCACGGGTCGGCGACGAAGCGCGAGGCGGTGAGCCCGAACCGCTGGTGGTAGCCCTGGGCGATACCCGCACCACCGATGTAGAGCTCGCCGGGAACCCCGGCCACGACCGGTTTCAACCGTTCGTCGAGTACCAGGGCCCGCGATCCGCGCACCGGTGTACCGATGGTCACCGGCACACCGACCCGCAGCTCCGACATGGCCGCGATGACGGTGAACTCCGTCGGCCCGTAGGCGTTGACGAATCGGCGCCCGGGCGCCCAGTTCTCCACCAGGTCCGGCGGCACGGCCTCGCCACCGGCCATCAGCCCGCGCAGTCGCGGCAGCGGCCACCGGCTCGCGTCGATCGAGGCGAGTACGGCGGGGGTGAGGAAGGTGTGGGTGATCTCCTCCCGTTCCAGCAGGGCGCCGAGTTCGTCGCCGCCGTAGACGTCGATCGGGCCGATCACCATCTCCGCGCCGGAGTACACCGCGAGCAGCATGTCGAGCACGGACACGTCGAAGCTGGGGGTGGAGAAGAAGAACGTCCTGGCGAACCGGTCGAGGCCCATCCGTTCGCGCAGGTCGAGCGCGAGGCTGACCAGACCACCGTGGGTGACGGTGACGCCCTTGGGCAGACCGGTGGAGCCGGAGGTGTAGATCTGGTACGCCAGGTCGGCGGTGTGGATGGGGCGGATGCGTTCGGCGTCGCGGATCGGGGCGTCGTCGTATCCGGCCAGTTCGGTGTGCAGGTCGGGGTCGTCGACCAGCAGCCACCGGGTGTCGAGCGGTCCGGCGGCCTCGCGCAGGGCGGGGGCGTCGGCGCTGGTGGTGAGCACGGCGCGCGCACCGGAGTCGGTGAGCATGTGCCGCACCCGGTCGGCCGGGTAGCGCGGGTCGACGGGCACGAACGCGGCACCGCTCGCGGCGACACCGAAGATGGCGAGCGCGCAGTCCAGCGACCGGGTGAGGCCGACGGCGACCCGATCGCCGGTGCCGATCCCCCGTGCGATGAGTGCGCGACCGAGCCGGTGGGCACGGCGGGCCACCTCGTCGTAGTCGAGTTCACCGACCTCGCCCGCCACACTGCCGCCGGCGAACCACCGCAGCGCGGGCCTGCTCGGATACCAGTCGGCGGCCCGGTCGATGATGTCGGACAGCACCACCGGGGTGACCGGCGCCGGGCCCTGCGCCGGGACGAGCGCGCGATGTTCGGCGACGGTGAGCTGGTCGATATCGCACACCAGCCTGCGCGGGTCGGCGGTCACCTGGGTGAGGATCGCCGCGAACCGGGTGGCCAGCGTCTCGATCGTCGCCCGGTCGAAAAGCTCGGTGGAATAGACGAATTCGAAACGCTGGCCGTCGCCGTCGGGGGCCACCCGCAGTTCCAGGTCGAACTTGGCGCGGGCGATGTCGAGCTCCTCGGCGCGCAACCGCAGGCCGGGCAGTTCCAGTTCCGGCGCGCTGTCGTCCTGCATGCTCAGCGCCACCTGGAACAGCGGGTGCCGGTTGTTGGCCCGGCTGTCGCGGCCGAGCGCATCGACGACCCGTTCGAACGGCAGGTCGGCGTGCGCGAGCGCGGCCAGCTCCGAATCGCGGTCGGCGTGCAGCAGTTCGGTGAAGCTGGCGCCGGGGTCGACGTCGGAGCGCAGCACGAGGGTGTTGACGAACATGCCGACCAGCTCGTCGAGCTGGATGTCGGTGCGTCCGGCGACCGGGGTGCCGATCGGGATGTCGCGACCGCCGGTGACCCCGCGCAGCAGCACCGCGAGCGCCGAACGGACGACCATGAACAGGCTGACGCCGGTGTCGGCCGCCAGTTCCTCCATCGCCGCACGTAACGGCGCCGACACCGGGCACACCACGGTGGCCGCCGTGCCCACCGGCTCGGCCGGACGCGGCCGGTCGAACGGCAACGGCAGTTCGTCGGGCAGCTCGGCCAGCGTCTCGCGCCAGAACGCGAGCTGGGTGGCGGCGATGCTGTCCGGGTCGTCCTCGGCGCCGAGCACGGCCCGCTGCCACAGGCTGAAGTCGGCGTACTGCACCGGCAGCGGTTCGCGCACCGGGACACTGCCGCCGGCGCGCGCTACGTACGACACCGCGAGATCCTTGGTCAACGGGCCGAGCGACCACCCGTCGGCGGCGATGTGGTGCACGACTACGCCGAGCAGGTACTCGTTGGTGCCGGTGCGCAGCAACGAGACTCGCAACGGCGTCTCGTGGGTCAGATCGAAGCCCTGCCTGGCGAACTCGGCGAGCACCTCCTCCGCCCGTGCGGGATCGGTGTCGACGGGCTCGATCGCAGGCACCGACCCGGCCGTCGGCAAGACCACCTGCTGGGCGCCCGAGAGGTCCTCGGGGAAGACCGTGCGCAGCACCTCGTGCCGCTGCACCAGGTCGGTGACCGCGCCGCGCAGGGCGTCGATATCCAGATCGCCGCCGATTCGCAAGACGAAAGCGATGTTGTAGGCGCTGGATTCGGGTGACAATCGGTTGAGGAACCACAGTCGTTGCTGCGGCAGCGACAGTGGTATGCGTCCCGGGCGCGGGGTGTGTACCGCCAGCGCCACCCGCTGCGTCCGGGGCGCTTCCGCGATCAAACCGGCGATGCCCGCCACCGTCGGCGCCTCGAAGATCTGACGTACCGGCAGATCGACCTCGAAGTCGGCGTGCAGCGCCGCGGCCAGCCGGGTGGCGAGCAGCGAGTTGCCGCCGATGTCGAAGAAGCTGTCCTCCGCGCCGGGCACCGGCCGACCGAGGATCTCGGTGAACACCGCAGCCACCCGCATCTCGAGGTGGGTACGCGGTGCGCGCGATCCGCCTGCCGCCGCGAATTCCGGTGCGGGCAGGGCCTTTCGGTCCAATTTGCCCGCCGGGGTCACCGGCATCCGGTCGAGCACCGCCAGCGCGGCGGGCACCATGTAACCGGGCAGCCTGCCACGTGCGGTGTCGAGCACGGCCGCCGGTTCGATCGGCCCGTCGGCGGTGACGTAGGACGCGAGCCGCTGCTGACCGTGTTCGTCCACGTGCACCACGGTCGTCGCCGAGCGCACCCCCGGGTGTTCGCGCAGCACATGGTCGATCTCGCGCAGCTCGATACGGAAGCCACGGATCTTGATCTGGTCGTCGGCGCGGCCGAGGAAACGCAGGCGTCCGGTGGCGTCGGCGACCACGAGATCGCCCGTGCGGTACATCCTTTCGCCCACTCGACCGTGCGGGTTCGCGACGAAGCGCTGTGCGGTGAGCCCGAGTTTGCCCAGGTACCCGCGTGCCACGCCGGGACCGGACACATACAGCTCCCCCGGAGTCCCCGGCGGCACCGGGTGCAGCCGGGAATCGAGGAGGAACAAGCGCATCCCGCGCACGGGCGCACCGAGGGGCACCGGTTCGCCGGGCACCATGGCGGCGCTCGCGGTGACCGCGACGGTCGCCTCCGACGGGCCGTACATGTTGTGCATCCGGTAGCGACCGGCCCAGATGTCGACCAGTTCGTCGGAGCATGCCTCGCCGCCGACGATGACGGTATTGAGTTCGGGGAACTCACCGGCGGGCACGGTCGCCAGGGCGGCCGGGGTGATGAAGGCGTGCGTGATCCGCTCCGAGCGGAGGAATCCCGCCAGTTCGGCGCCGCCGTACAGGTCGGCCGGGGCGACGACGACGGTCGCGCCCGCGGCGAAGCCCAGCAGCAGCTCCAGCACCGAGGCGTCGAAACTCGGTGAGGAGAAGTGCAGGGTACGAGCGGCATCGGTCACCCGAAACAGCTGGGTCTGCTCGCTGGCCAGCGAGGAGACGCCCGCATGGGTGACGACGACCGCCTTGGGCAGGCCGGTGGAGCCCGAGGTGTAGATCAGGTACGCGGGCTGGGTCGGCCGCATCGGGTGCGTGCGCTCGATGTCGCGCACAGGTGCGGCCGAGCGGTGTGCGCAGTCGGCTTCGAACGCGGCGGTCCCGAACACCAGCCATTCCGGCGCCCGGCGGTGCTTGCCGACGGTGGTCGGCAGCGCGGCGAGGTGTTCGGGCAGGGTGAGCCCGAGCACCGCACCGGAGTCGCCGATCATGTGCGCGATGCGCTCGGTGGGGTACGCCGGGTCGACCGGTACGTACGCGGCACCGGTCTTGGCCACCGCCCAGATGGCGATGATGGATTCCAGCCCACGCGGCAACGCCACCGCCACCACCGACTCCGGGCCCGCGCCGTGGGCGATCAGGCTGCGCGCCAACCTGTTCGAACGCTCGTCGAGCTCTCGGTAGGTCGTATCGAGCCCGAGATAACGCACCGCGACCGAGTCCGGCAGGCGCTGGGCGGTATCGGCGAGCAGGCGGGCGAGGGTGTCGGCCGGTTCGGCCGGTGCGCCCGCCACGGGCACGAGCCGCGCGATCTCGCGACGGTCGAGCAGCGGCAGGTCACCGATCGGTTCCTGCGGCGCGGCAAGCGCGCACCGCAGCATGGTGGTGAACCGGCGGGCGATGGCCTCGATGGTCGAGCGGTCGAAAACATCGGTGGCATAACCGAATTCGGCGTGCAGCGGGCCGTCATCGTGGTTATCGCGCACCTCGAGCTGCAGATCGAACTTGGCGACACCGGTCTGCACGGGTACCAGTTCGGCGGCCACACCGGGCAGTTCGACGCGCAGCTCGGGGGTGCGGTCATAGGACAGCATCACCTGGAACAGCGGATGCCGGTTGGTCGACCGGTCCGGGTTCACCAGTTCGACGAGCCGTTCGAAGGGCACGTCGGGGTTGGCGAAGGCGTCGAGGTCGGTTTCGCGGACCTGGTCGAGGACCCGGTCGAAACCGGCGCCGAGGTCGACGTCGGTGCGCAGTACGAGGGTGTTGACGAACATGCCGACGAGTTCGTCGAGCGCCGGGTCGGAGCGTCCCGCGATCGGGGTGCCGATGGTGATGTCGGTGCTGCCGCACACACGCGCGAGCACGGTGGCCAACGCGGCGTGCAGCACCATGAACATGCTCACCCCGCGGCCGCTGGCGAGTTGGGCTGCTGCCCGGCGTGTTTCGGCATCGATGGTGAAGGCGACCGTGTCGCCGCCGGTGGTCCGTCGCAGCGGGCGCGGGCGGTCGAGCGGCAGGTCGAGCTGATCGGGCAGTCCGGCGAGGGCCCGGCGCCAGTGCCCGAGCTGACGCCCCAGCGGTGCCTCCGGGTCGGTCTCGTCACCGAGCAGTTCCCGTTGCCACAGTGCGAAATCGGCGTACTGCACGGGCAGTGGCGTCCACCCCGGCGCAGTGCCCTCGGCGCGGGCGGCGACGGCGGTCATCAGATCCCTGGCCAGCGGCGCGACCGACCAGCCGTCACCACAGATGTGGTGCAGCACCACCACCAGCAGATGCTCGTCAGGGGCCAGGCGGTACAGCACCACCCGCAGCGGAGTCTCGCCGCGCAGGTCGAAGCCGCGACCGGCGACCTCGGCGACGAGGTCGTCGATGCGGCCGTCCACGTCGTGCGCGACGAGATCGGGTGCCACGACGGCGGCCGGATGGATCAGCTGGTACGGCCCGTCCGGGCCGTCGGGGAAGCTGGTGCGCAGGCTTTCGTGGCGGTCGAGCACGTCACGCAGGCCGGCCCGCAGGGCGGACAGGTCCAGCCGGCCGGTCAGCCGCAGCGCCAGCGGCATGTTGTAGGCGGCGGCGTGTTCGGCGAACCGGTTGAGGATCCAGAGCCGCTGCTGGGCCAGCGACAGCGGCACCCTTTCCGGCCGGGTCGCGGGAACCAGCTCGGGTGTGGAGGACTCGGGCCGGTGGGTGCTGATGTACTCGGCCAGCGACGCGATGGTCGAGTACTCGAACAGGTGCCGGATGCTGATGCTCGCGTCCAGGGTGGTGTTGATCCTGGCGACGGCGCGCGCGGCGACGAGCGAGTTGCCACCGAGGTCGAAGAAGCTGTCCTGCACGCCGATTCCGGTGCCGTCGAGCGCGAGCACCTCGGTGAAGATCTCGGCGAGCGCGCATTCCAGCTCGGTCTGCGGTGCGTCCGCGCCGGTGGTCACCCGCACACCGACCTCGGGGGCGGGCAGTGCCTTGCGGTCGACCTTGCCGTTGGCGCTCAGCGGCAGTTCGTCGAGCACGACCAGGGCCGAGGGCACCATGTAGGAGGGCAGCGCCCGGCGCAGCGCCGCCATCAAGGCCGCCACCTCGGGTGTGGCGGCACCCGGCGCGGCGACCACGTAGGCGACGAGTTCGTCGTCGCCGGTGCGGCTGGTGCGTGCCACGCAGACGGCACGGGCGATACCGTCCTGAGCGAGTAGCGCCGACTCGACCTCGCCGAGTTCGATGCGCAACCCACGGATCTTCACCTGGAAGTCGGTGCGCCCCAGGTATTCCAGGACGCCGCCGTCGAGCTGCCAGCGGGCCAGGTCGCCCGTGCGGTACATGCGTTGCCCGGGGGTGAACGGGTTGGCGACGAACCGGTCGGCCGTCAGATCGGGCCTGCCGAGGTAGCCGCGCGCCAACTGGGTACCCGCGAGGTACAGCTCGCCGACCACGCCGGGTGGAACCGGGCGCAGCTGCGGATCGAGTACGTAGGTCTTGGTGTTCCACACCGGCGACCCGATCGGCACGGTGGTCGCTCCGACCGGGCACGGCCAGTAGGTGACGTCGACCGCGGCCTCGGTCGGCCCGTACAGGTTGTGCAGTTCCGGCCCGCGCAGAGCGGCATGGAAGTGGGCGACGGTGGCGCCGGGCAGCGCCTCACCGCTGCAGAACACCCGCCGCAGGTTCGCGCCGCCGCGCACGCGCGGATCGGTGACGAACAACGACAACATCGAAGGCACGAAATGTGCTGTGGTGACGGACTTCTCGGTGATGATCCGCGCCAGGTACGCCGGATCGCGGTGCCCGCCGGGTGCGGCGACGACCAGCCGCGCCCCGACCTGCAACGGCCAGAAGAACTCCCAGACCGACACGTCGAAGGTGGCCGGGGTCTTCTGCAGCACGGCGTCGCTGTGGTCGAGCGGGTATTCGGCCTGCATCCACCGCAGCCGGTTGACGATGGCGGCGTGCGTGACCGCCACCCCCTTCGGCTTGCCGGTGGAGCCCGAGGTGAAGATGACGTAGGCGGGATGTTCGGGCCGCAGCGGCGCTCGGCGGTCGGCGTCGGTGATGGGGGCGATGTCGTGCCCGGTGACGTCGAGCGTGTCCAGATCGACGCGCACGGCACCCGCCGGCAGCCGCACGCCGTCGCGGGCGGCGGTCAGCACGCACACCGGTTTCGCCTGTGCCACAACGGCATCGATGCGGTCGACCGGATGTTCCGGATCGATCGGCAGGTAGGCGGCGCCGGTGGCGAGCACGGCGTACATGCCGATCACCATCTCGATGCTGCGGTGCAGGCACAATCCGACGGTGGTCTCCGGGCCCGCACCGCGCGCGATGAGTTCGCGGGCCAGCTGGTTCACCCGTTCGGACAGTTCGGTGTAGCCGATGGCGCGGTCGCCGTATTCCAACGCGACGGCGTGCGGGCTGCGTCGCACCTGATCGGTGAACAGCGAGACGAGCGTGCCGGTGGGCACCGGGATCTCGGTGGCGTTCCATTCCCGCAGCACGCGTTCGCGTTCGGTCGCGGTGATGGCGTTGAGCGCGTGGGCCGGGCTGTCGGGGGCGGCGGCCAGGAACCGGGCGAGGAAGTCCAGGTAGCGGGCGTGATGCGCCGAGTTCTCGGCCTCGCCGTAGAGGCGGGGGTTGGCCTCGAAGTCGAGCTGGATGCGGCCGCCGTCGCCGTTGTAGATATTGATGGAGAGGTCTTCGACGGGGCCGGTCGCCAGCACGTGCAGCTGACCGGTGATGTCACCGAATTTCAGCTCGTCGTGGAACAGCATGATGTTGACCATCGGCCCGAAGAACCCACGGGCGTCGCGCGAGTAGCCGCAGTCGCGGCGGATGTCGTCGGAGCGGTAGCGCTGGTGCCGCAGGGCGCCGGTGATCTGCAGTTCGGTCTGGCGGACCACATCGGCGACGGTGGTGTTCTCGTCGAAACGCACGCGCAGCGGAACGACGTTGGACACCACACCCGCCGAGCGGCGCAACGCCACGGTGGTGCGCGCCGAGACGGGCAGGCTCAGCACCACGTCGGGATTGCCGGTGACCGAGCGGACGTAGGCGGCGAGGGCGGCGACGATGAGCGCGGAGTTGGCCGAGTTGTGCGCGGTGATCGCCTGCGTGAGCAGGGTGTCGAGGTCGGTGTCGAGCACGGCGGTCGCGCGGTGCCGGCCGGGGTCGTGGGTGTCGCCGGTCGCGGTCACCGACGACAGCGTCATCGGCTCGCCGACACCGGCGAGCTGCTGCATCCAGTACTCGCGGTCGGCGTGGAAACGGCTGGACTCGCGGTAGCGCGACTCGTCGGCGTAGAGGTCGACCAGGGCGGCGGCGCGCGATACGGAGGGTTCGCGCTGCTCGCCGACCGCGGTGTAGATCTCGGCGGTGCGCGCGAGTGCGTTCATCGCCCCGTATCCGTCGATCACGATGTGGTGACCGCGCTCGTACCAGAACCAGTCACGCTCGCCGACGCGCAGCACCACATTGATGGTGAGCGGCTCGTTCTCCATGTCGATGGGCGTGCTGGCGTGCTCGTTCATCCACCGTAGCGCGGCCGCGCGTGGGTCGGGCTCGCCGCGCAGGTCGAGACGGGCCCAGCCGGGTCGCCAGCTCGGATCGACCCGCTGATGGGGTACGCCGTCGATCTCGAGTAGGCGCACGTGTCCCACCTGGGATTCGGCGCCGAATCGCTCGATGGCGTAGAGCAGCCTGCCCGGGTCGAGATCGCCGTGCAGTTCCACATAGTGCGCGATCGTGAGCGGGATGTCGGGCCTGATCCGTTGCGCGTACCACAGCGCCGTCTGACCGGGCGACAAAGCGAACGGCTGGCTCGAGTCCTCGTCGGTGACGCATGAGCTGACGCGGTCGGTGGCCAATGAACTCATCAAGCACTCCGTTCTGGTGTGTCACGACTCCCCGAGCAGCGCCCGGGCACACGACGGCCCAGGGCGTGGCTATCCACGCCCATGATTCGGAGTACTCCGGCGGCCGGATGGCTACCGATCTGGATTTATTTCGCGCTCAACGAATTACACCCCTGTAGCAGCAACTCGATGCCGCTTCCCCCGGGCTGAAACAAACCGCTTATTCAGAATTTCCCGAGCTGCGCATAACCTGCGTCTGGTTCACTCGGTGGCGGCGGGCCAAGAGCAGTCCCGCACCGATCGCGGTCAGGATAACGGACGCCAGTTCGGGCGCCGCACCGGTCCTGGTCGCGATCGTCGCCGTGTCGCGCAATGGTAACTGGGCGACCAGCGCCGCGGGGACGACTTGGTCGGAGTGCTGCGTGAGAGTGCCGTCGGCGGTGATGATCCCACTGACCCCGGTGGTTGCCGCGACCACGAGCGCCCGCCCGTGCTCGACCGCGCGCACCCGCGACATCGCCAATTGCTGATACGTCATCTCACTCTCGCCGAAGGTGGCGTTGTTGGTCGGGACGGTCAGCAATTGCGCGCCCGCCGCAAGGGATTCCCGGAATGCCCGGTCGAAGGCGACCTCATAACAGGTGGCGACGCCGATTCGGACATTCGCGGCAGTAACGGTGCCGTCGCCGTGGCCCGGTACGAAATAGCCCGCGCGATCGGCATAGGAAGAGAACAAACGGAAGAAACTTCGCATCGGCAGGTATTCACCGAACGGCTGGATGATTTTCTTGTCGTGGCGCTCCCCCGGCCCGGCGGCACCGTTCCAGACGATCACCGAGTTCGTGGTGGTCCGGTCGCCGTTCACCAGCACCGCGCCGACGAGGATCGGGGCACCGATGCGCTCCGAGGCGCGGGTGATGACGGCGGCGGCGTCGGCATTGCGCAGCGGGTCGATGTCGGAGGAGTTCTCGGGCCAGATCACGATGTCCGGTTTGCGCTCTTGGCCGCGTGCGACGCTGTCGGCCAGTTCCTCGGTGCGGCGGACGTGGTTGTCGAGCACGGCGCGGCGCTGGGCGTTGAAGTCGAGGCCGAGTCGCGGCACGCTGCCCTGGATGGCGGCGACCGTCACCGTGCGCAGACCGTCGTCGGGAGCGGGCAGGGTGGGGCGCAGCGCGAGCCCGGCCAGCGGCGCGACGATCACGGCGAGACCGGTCAGCGCGATGCCCTTGTCGACAGTGCGCTGTCCGGCCCGCACCCGCAGCACGAGGGCGGCGAGCGCGGTGCCGGTGAGGGCCACCGCGAAGCCGATCAGCGGGGCACCACCGTAGGCCGCCAGGGGCAGGTACCACCCGTCGGCCTGACCGAAAGCGATTCTCCCCCACGGGAATCCACCGAAGGGAACATTCGAGCGCGCCCATTCCGTCGCCGTCCACGCCAGCGCCAGCCACACGGGCCATCCGCGGAGTCCGCCGAGCCACCGCGCGAGCACGCCCCAGAGCCCGAAGAACACCGCGCACGCCGTCGACAACGCCAGCCACGGCACGGGCCCCACGTAGATCCCGGTCCACGGCAGCAACGGCAGGAAGAACGCCAGCCCGCCGAGCATCCCGTACCCGAACGCGGCCCGCGCCCTGCTCGTCCCGTAAACCGCGAGCGTCAGCAGCGCGACGGCGAAGGGGGCGAGAAACCACAGCGGCCGCGGCGGAAAACTGGCGAACAGCAGCGCCCCGCCGAGCACCGCCCCCGCCATCCGCCAGAACACGGCCCCAGCCGTCGCCACCGCGTGATCGGAACCGGCATCGCCTTCCCGCCCTGCGCTCCGCTCCGACGGCGACGTGCCGTCAGGTCCGTGAGTATCGCTCGTTTCGGCTGCGGGCCGGTCCGGCGACCCTCCCCGCTCAGCGGAGCGGTCGTCGACAGTGCCCGCATCCGGCGCGGAAGGACTGTCGCGCTCCTCGTCGCCGGGACACGCAGGTCCCTCGACCTGTCCCGATGGCTGGGTGGGTAGGCGCCGGTCGCCGGTGGCGGGGTCGATCATGGTGTCGCGCTCCGTGATTCGTGGCGGGTCGGCTCAGGCCGCGTAGATGGTCGTGCCGTTGTGCACGGTGCGCAGGCAGGTCGGCAGGGGCGCGTCCGGGTCGAGGGCGGGCAGGCCGGGGACGCGCGAGCGCGGGTCGGTCGACCAGCGCTGGACGGTGTCGGCGGCCGCGGCGACGACGAGATCGCCCGCGTCCCAGATCGCGTACGACGCGGGGGCACCGGGGACGAGGGTGCCCGCCATCCCGTCGCGGACACCGCCCGCGCGCCAGGCGCCACGGGTGGCGGCGGCGAAGGCGGCGCGCGGTGACAGTCCGTGGCCGGAGGTGCGGTGGTGCACCGCGGCACGGATCTGTTCCCAGGGATTCTGGGTCGTCACAGGAGCGTCGGAGCCGATGGCCAGTGAGATCCCTGCGGCCGCCATCGCGGCGAACGGGTTGAGGCCGGCGGCGCGCTCGGCGCCCAGGCGGGTGGCGTACATGCCGTCGGTTCCGCCCCAGGCGGCGTCGAAGCCCGGTTGCACCGACAGGATCACTCCGAGCCGGGCGAGCTGTTCGATCGCGGCGGCGTCGGTCATCTCGGCGTGCTCGACCCGGTGCCCGCGCGCGGCGACGGCGGGACCGCCGAGTTCGCTTGCGACCCGGGTGAAGCCGTCGACCACGAGGTCCACGGCCGCGTCGCCGATGGCGTGGAACCCGGCCTGGATCCCGGCTTCGGTGCAGGCGCGCAGGTGGTCGGTGACGGCATCGGCGTCGAGGAAGTTCTTTCCGCAGCCGGCGGCGTCGGCGTACGGTTCGCGCAGCAGCGCGGTGTGTGAGCCGAGCGACCCGTCGACGAACAGGTCGCCGCCGAGCCCGTGCACGCCGAGATCGGCGAGCAGCGAGCGCGCCTCGTCCGCGCCGCGCACGGCCTGGCCCCAGTAGGCACGCACCTGCACGCCGTGATCGAAGGCGAGCAGTTCGCGCACGTCGTCGCGGCTGGAGATGTCGGGGCCGGCGCATTCGTGCACGGCCACGATGCCGTGCGCGGCGGCGCTGTCGAGGGCGGCGGTGCGGGCCGAATCCCGTTGGGCGCGAGACAGTCCGGCCAGGGCGACGGCACGTACCCGGTGGTGGGCGTCGGCGCGCAGCGGTTCGCCACGGTCGCCGGCCTCACCGGCGGCATCGAGCAGCGCCGACGACGCGACCGCCGAGTGCGCGTCGATGCGCGCGAGGTAGACCAGCCTGCCCGGCCCCGCGGCCTCGTCGAGTTCGGCGACCGTCGGCGGCCGCTGCTCGGGCCAGGTGGTGTCGTCCCAGCCGTCGCCGATGATCACCCCGTCGGGCTGCCGCGCGGCGTGGGCGCGGACCGCGTCGAGAAGGTCGGCCAGCGAGCGAGCACCGCGCAGATCCAGCCCGGTGAGCCGCAGTCCGAGGGCGGTGACGTGGACGTGCGGGTCGACGAACGCGGGCGCGACGAACGCGCCGTCGAGGTCGATGATCTCCGCGTCGGGATGCATGGCACGCCCGGGCGCTTCGGCGCCGAGCCACACCACGGTGCCGTCGGTGACCGCCATCGCGGTCGCGTCCGGGGAGCTGGAACTGTAGAAACGACCGCCGATCAGCAACTGGGTACTCACGGTGCCCCAGTCTGCCGTATCGGCGGATCGTCAGGTCGGCAGGGACAGCACGGCGCACACGTCGGCGTCGCCGAGTCCCGCCGGTGTGTGTCCGCCCGCTCGGGCGGCGATCAGTTCCAACCGCCACGCGGCGGTGGTGAAGTCCGACATCGACTGTCCGGCAGCGGTACTCGCTCGGCGTACCGCGTCGGCCAGTTCCTCGCTCACCGTGACGGTGATCTGCTCGGTGGCCATGCGGGTCACTGTAGACCGTCGGCCGGTAGGAATGTCGGCGGTTCAGGCGGAACCGAGCGCACGCGGACCACGAGTGTGCCCGTCGTCATACCACTGGCCGACGACGTCACCGTCGACCACGTCGCCGCCGGCATCGACGACCACGCCACGGTAGGGCGCGGGCGCGAACGAGGGCAGCGGGCCGAAGCGCCTGGTACCGAGCTTCTCGAGCACCGGTCGCAGCAGCGCGCGGGTGGGCGGGAACAGGGCGAGCAATCCGAGCACACCGGTGACGAGGCCCGGTACGAACAGCAGCACCGAGCCCGTCGCGACGAGCAGTCCGTCGGCGACGGCGCTCTCCGCGCTCACCTCACCGCGCGAGGCCCGCCGGAACCGGTCGAACACCCGTCGCCCCTGCTTGGCGAGCAAGGCCAGTCCCACGCCGGAGACCGCGACGAGCACCAGCAGCGCCCAGCCGACGCCGATCACCTGGGCGAGGCCGACGAGGGCGGCGATCTCGACGACGAGGTAGAGCACGAACAGCAGGGCGGTCATGGTGATCCTTTCGGACGATCTACCCGTTCAACGCACGAGCACGCGTTTTTTCTCCCGGCCCGTGGCGGATCACTCATCCGCCGGGCCGCACCAGCCCGGTCTCGTACGCCAGCACCACCGCCTGCACCCGGTCGCGCAGCCCGAGTTTGGTGAGCACCCGGCCCACGTGTGTCTTCACGGTGGCTTCGGACAGGAACAGTGCGGCGGCGATCTCGGCGTTGCTCTGCCCGGCGGCGATCTGCTCGAGCACCTCGCGTTCGCGGACGGTGAGCACGTCGAGCACCGAGGGGTCGCGCAGCCCGGCCGGGTCGTCGGCGACGAGGCGGTCGAGCAGGCGTTTGGTCACCTTGGGTGACACCACGGCGTCGCCGGCGGCGACGCTGCGGATCGCCGAGACGAGGTCTTCCGGCGGGGTGTCCTTGAGCAGGAATCCGCTCGCCCCCGCGCGCAGCGCGCCGAGGGCGTGTTCGTCGAGGTCGAAGGTGGTCATCACGAGCACGCGCACGCCGTCACCGGTGGCGACGATGCGGCCGGTGGCGGTGACGCCGTCGACCACCGGCATCCGCACGTCCATCAGCACGACGTCGGGGCGCAACTCCCCGGTGCGCCGCACAGCTTCCTCACCGTTGGCCGCCTCACCGACGACCTCGATGTCGGGGTGGGCGCCGAGGACCATTTTCAGGCCCATCCGCATGAGTTCCTGATCGTCCACCACGAGCACACTGATCGGCATTCCCTCACCCTAGCGGCCGATTCAGTCCGTTTCGGCACGCAGCGGGAGGCGGGCGCTCACCTGCCAGCGCCCGTCGGGCAGCTTGCCCGCGTGCAGGGTGCCGCCGAGCACGGCGACGCGTTCGCGCATGCCGACCAGGCCCATACCGCCACCGTGAATCGCGCTCTCCCGCACGGGAACTCCGCCGCTGTCGGTGATCTCGACCAGGATCTCCTCGGCGCCGCGCTGCACCCGCACCACGGCCTTGGCGCTCGCACCGGCGTGCCGGAGGGTGTTGGTCAGCGACTCCTGCACGATGCGGTGCACGCCGAGACTCACCTCGGGTGCGATGTCGTCGAGTTCGCCGGTGAGTTCGAGGTCGACGGCCAGGCCCGCCTCGCGCATCATCTGCGCCAGTTGCGCGATGCCCGCGCTGCCGTGCTGGGGCAGGAGTTCGGGTGCGTGTTCGGTGCGCAACAGGGCGACGGTGCGGCGCAGTTCGCGCAGGGCGTCGCGACCGGTGCCCGCGATCGTCGAGAGCGCGCGTTCGGCGGCGTCCGGGTCGGTGCGCAGGGCGTATTTCGCGCCGTCGGCCTGCACGATGATGACGCTCACCGCATGCGCGACCACGTCGTGGAGTTCGCGGGCGATGCGGGTGCGTTCGGCGGCGACGGCCTCGTGGGCGCGGCGTTCCTTGTCGTAGTCGGCGACCGCCAGCCGCGCGGCGACCTCGGCGTCGTAGGCGTGCCGGGCGCCGTTGAACTCCGCCAGCGTCCAGCACAGCGCGTAGATGGCGCCGACGAGGATCAGGTCGCCGCCCTTCGGCTCGCGCACCAGCAGCACCGACAGACCCAGGTCGAGGGCGAGGAAGCCCACGTAGATCAGCCCGTCACGGCGTCCGACATAGGCAACCAGCGTGTAGAGCATCACGCCGAGCCCGATCAGCGCCACGTGCGGTGCGGTGCTCTCGTTCAGCAGGTAGGCGGTGAACGTGCACAGCAGTGACAGCACGAGCAGGGTCGCGGCCATGGCGCGCGGGTACAGCCGCCGCAGGGCCACCGGCATCGGTAGCAGCACCGACAGCACGAGGTAGACGACCTTGTTCCTGGCCTCGCCCACGCCGAGGACGTCGAAGCACAGCAGCATCGCCGCGAGGAGGGAGTCGGCGACGATGGGTCGTCCACGAAGCCACAGACTGAACCGGCGCACCGGCCAAGCCTAGGCGCCCGCTGGCTTTCCGGCCGTGATCTTGATTGCCTTGACGCGTGCAACTCGGAGACTGGACGGTGCTACTGGTGGCCGCGGCGGCGGCGGGCTGGGTCGACGCGGTGGTCGGCGGCGGCGGGCTGATCATCCTGCCCACCCTGTTGCTGGTCGCCCCCGGCATCGCACCGCAGACCGCGCTCGGCACGAACAAGATGGCCGCGCTGGCGGGAACGGCCACGGCGGTACTGACCTTCGCGCGCAAGGTGCCCATGCAGTGGAAGGTGCTGGTGCCCGGTGGGGTGATCGCCGCGATCACCGCCGCGTGCGGTGCGGCGGCCGTGTCGCTCATCGACCGGGAACTGTTCATCCCGATGGTGATGGTCGTGCTCGTCGGCGTGGCGATCTTCGTGACGTTGCGACCGAAGGTCGGGTTGACGATGGCGACGCACCCGCCGACGCGACGCAAGGTGATCCTGGTCGTCGCGCTCGCCTCGGGTCTCATAGGCCTCTACGACGGCTTGCTCGGCCCCGGCACCGGAACCTTCCTGATCATCACCTTCGCCACTCTGCTCGGCACCGAGTTCGTGCGCGCCGCGGCGATGGCCAAGGTCATCAACTGCGGGTCGAACGTGGGCGCGCTGCTGTATCTCGGTGCCACCGGGCACGTGCTGTGGGGGCTCGGCGCGGGCATGGCGGTGGCGAATATCGCCGGTGCGATTGTGGGTTCGCGGATGGCGCTGGCCAGGGGCGCGGGCTTCGTCCGGGTGGTGCTGCTGGTCGTGGTCGTGGTGATGGTGGTGCGGCTGGGCTGGCAGCAGTTCGCCTAGCGCACCGCGTCGGGCTGGGCGGCCAGCCACGGTTGCAGTACCCGCGAAGTGGTTTCGTGGATCTTGCGGTGCAGGCGTTCGCCGTCGTCGATGCTGTGCTGCGGTTGCTGGAACAGCACCGTCAACGCGCCCGAGACCGCGCCGACCACGGCGCCGACCAGGGCGGCGGCGCCGACTTCGTCGAGTTCGTGGGGAAACGCCAGGTGCAGCTGCCTGGCGATCTCGCGCTGGGCGACGAGCTGGGCATGTGCGGCGCGACCGCTCACCGACGGGACGGTGCGCGACACGCGGGCGCGCAGGGCGGCGATGCGGGCGCCCAGGTCGTCGACGAGGTGTTCGCCGGGGTTGTCGCCCGCGGCGCGCAGGGCACGCAGCAACACCTCGACGGGTCGTTCCCCCGGCCTGCGCGTGGCGATGGCCGCGACCGCCGCGCGCACGCGGTCGTCGGGTTCGGGGAAGAGCAGTTCTTCCTTGCTGGCGAAGTAGTTGAAGAAGGTCCGGGTGCCGACCTCGGCCGCGGCCGCGATCTCGGCGACGGTGGTCTCCTCATAGCCTGCTGCCTCGAACAATTCGACGGCGGCCAGCAGAATCGCACGACGGGTTCGTTCCCTTTTTCGATCGCGGAGGGCAGATGGCGGCACGGCGGGCACCCTACGGCATCGGCGGGTTCCCCGGCGGGAGGATCGGGGCCCGCGCGTCACGGTTGTCGCTGCCACGGCCCGGTTTTCACGTAGGCGTGGAGCACGTGTCGGTGGGAGCCGCTAGCGTAGGCGCGGTGAGTACCACGACTTCACACGAAGTGGACGAAGAGTTCCGTGCGCTCGGGCTCGCCGCGCTGGCCGAGGCCGCGTTGTCGGCGGCCCGCGCGGCGGGCGCCGAACATGCCGATCTGCGGGTGCAGCGGTTGGTGACCCAGTCGGTCCGGTTGCGCGACGGCCGGGTGGAGGCGGTCACCGATGCCACCGAACTCGGGTTGGCGGTGCGTGTGATCGTCGACGGCACCTGGGGTTTCGCGTCTCACGCCGCCCTCACCCCCGACACCGCCACCGAGATGGCGCGTCGCGCGGTGACCGTCGCGCGAGCGCTGCGTTCGCTGAACCGGGAGCGGGTGGAGCTGGCCGACGAACCGGTCTACGACGACGTGTCCTGGGTGTCGGCCTACGATCTCGATCCGTTCGCGGTGCCGACGGCCGACAAAGTGGCGCTGCTGCAGGACTATTCGGGGCGGTTGTCCTCGGCCGACGGTGTCGACCACGTCACCGCCGCGGTGTTGCAGGTCAAGGAACAGACTTTCTATGCCGACACCGCCGGATCGTCGATCACCCAGCAGCGGGTGCGGTTGCATCCAGAGCTCGAGGCGGTGACCGTCGATGCCGCGTCCGGGGTGTTCGAGACAATGCGCACCCTCGCCGCGCCGGCGGGTCGCGGGTGGGAGTACGTCACCGGCGCCGACGGAACCTGGGACTGGGCAGACGAACTCGCGCGGATCCCCGGCTGGCTGGCCGAGAAGGTGAAGGCGCCTTCGGTCGTTGCGGGGCCGACCGATCTGGTGATCGACCCGACCAACCTGTGGCTCACCATCCACGAATCCATCGGGCACGCCACCGAGTACGACCGGGCGATCGGCTACGAATCCGCCTATGCGGGTACATCGTTCGCCACTCCCGACAAGCTCGGGACCTTGCGCTACGGCACCCCGATCATGCACGTCACCGGTGACCGTACACAGGCGAACGGGCTGGCCACCGTCGGCTACGACGACGAGGGTGTGGCGGGCCAGCGGTGGGATCTGGTGCGCGACGGTGTCCTCGTCGGCTATCAACTCGACCGCGTGTTCGCCCCGCGCCTCGGCCTGGACCGCTCCAACGGCTGCTCCTACGCCGACTCGCCGCACCACGTGCCGATCCAGCGGATGGCCAATGTGTCGCTGCAACCGGATCCCGACAACGACACGAGCACTGCCGAGCTGATCTCGCGGGTCGAGGACGGTCTCTACGTCGTGGGCGACAAATCCTGGTCGATCGATATGCAGCGCTACAACTTCCAGTTCACCGGACAGCGGTTCTTCCGGATCCGCAACGGGGAGCTGGCCGGTCAGGTGCGTGATGTCGCCTACCAGGCCACGACAACCGATTTCTGGGGGTCGATGGAGGCGGTCGGCGGGCCGAGCACGTGGCAGCTGGGTGGGGCGTTCAATTGCGGTAAGGCTCAACCGGGTCAGGTGGCGGCGGTGAGTCACGGTTGCCCGTCGGTGCTGGTGCGCGGGGTCAATATTCTCAACACCCGGACGGAGGGCGGCCAGTGAGCGCGAGTGTGTTCCCGGCGGGCGCGGTGGTCGAGCGGGCGCTTGCCGCGTCGACGGCCGACGAGGCGATCGTGCTCGTCACCGACGCGCACGAGGCGTCGCTACGGTGGGCCGGCAATTCGATGACCACCAACGGTTCGTCGGTGTCGCGGTCGTGGGCGGTGATCTCGATCTTCCGCGACGGACCGAATTCGGCTCGGGTGGGCTCGATCGCGTCGACCAGCGTCGATCCGGCCGACATCGCGGCCGTGGTGCGAGCCAGTGAGGAGGCCGCGCGCACGGCCGAACCGGCCAAGGACGCCATGCCGCTGCTCGAGCCGACAGAAGACGATTCGGACACCTGGGAGCAGGCGCCGGGCAGCACCGGGATCGAGGTGTTCGCCGGGCTGGCCCGCGACCTGTCGACCGGATTCGACGGCACCGACCGGCTCTACGGTTTCGCCCACCACCAGGTGCACACCACCTGGCTCGGCACCTCCACCGGTATCCGGCGCCGGTTCACCCAGCCGACCGGATCGGTCGAAATCAATGGAAAGCGCGGGGAGGGCAGCGATCTCGCCAGCGCCTGGGTCGGCGTCGGGACACCCGATTTCGTCGATGTGGACACACCCGGGCTGCTGTCGGAGCTCTCGCGGCGGCTCGACTGGGCCGCCCGCCGGGTCGACCTGCCCGCGGGCCGCTACGAAACCTTGTTGCCGCCCTCGGCGGTCGCGGATCTGATGATCTACATGGCGTGGAGCATGGAGGGTCGCGGTGCCCAGGAAGGGCACAACGCGTTCGCCCGGGCAGGCGGCACGCGTGTCGGCGAGCGACTCACCGACCTCCCGCTCACCCTGTACTCCGACCCGAAGGCGAGCGGCCTGGAGTACCGGCCGTTCGTGGCGACACCCTCGTCGTCGGAGTCGCTGTCGGTGTTCGACAACGGTCTGTCCGCGCGGCGCGTCGACTGGATCTCCGACGGCACCATCGAATCGCTGATCTACCCGCGCGCCACCGCCGCCGAATTCGGCACCACCGCAACGGTTCCCGGCGAGAATCTGCTGCTCACCGGCGGCAGCGACGCCACCCTGGACGACATGATCGCCCGCACCGAGCGCGGCCTGCTGCTGACCTGTCTGTGGTACATCCGCGAGGTCGATCCGGCCACCCTGCTGCTCACCGGCCTCACCCGCGACGGCGTGTACCTCGTCGAAGACGGAGAAGTCACCGGCGCGGTGAACAACTTCCGCTTCAACGAGAGTCCTCTCGACCTGTTGCGGCGGGTCGCGGAGGCAGGCGCGACCGAGATCACCCTTCCTCGCGAATGGAAGGACTGGTTCAGCCGAACGGCTATGCCGCCACTGCGGATTCCGGACTTCCACATGTCGTCGGTGAGCCAGGCGACCTGAATTCGTAGGGGCGGCGGTGCCCGACCGCACCGCCGCCCCGCGACTGGTCATCGCGACCGACCAGGGCTAGCCCCAATCGGCGAGACTGGTGGCGCTTCCCTCGGGCAGGTGCAGGATCACGTCTGCTCCCTTGATCGTGTCGGGGTCCAGGGGAAAGTAGCCCTGCTCAGGTTTCGTATCGGTACGGATGCCGGCAGTGCCGAGGGTGCCGGCGGCCACCAGTCCCCAGGTGGACGTGGACTTCTGGAGGATGCCTTCGTAAGTACCGGGGTCCGGTTCGCCGAGTTCCAGGCCGGTGCTGCGGCCCAGGCTGCCGAGGACCACCTGGTAGCGCTCCCCCATCAGGGCGGCGACGATCGCGCCGGCTCCCGACCAGGTGAGGTTCATCGGGCCCATTCGCATGATGCTCGAGGTGCGGCGCAGGTGGAGGTTGTGGGCGCACACCAGGGTCGGGCCGCGTGAACTCTCGACGGTGCGGATGTCGAGCAGGTTCTCGGCCATGAGGGCGTCGCGGGTGGCGGACAGGGCCGACCAGCGATCGTCGTCGGGGAGAGGGTCGGCGGCTCGAGCGTGGTAGCGCAGCAGGCCGAGTCCGGCGATGAGATGGACTGCGGCCCTGCGCCATTCGTCGAGCGAGGTGGCAGCGATTCGCTCCGGTGCCCGGGTGCGGAGGCGGACGAGCAGGTCGTCGGCGATGACGCGCAGGCGCGCGGCATCGGTGCCGGCGCCGACCGAGACCGTCGGGTCCATGATCGCCTCGGTGCGGTCCCACCGGTCGTCCTCGCCTGCCACCTCGCGGATGCCGAGGTCGAGTTGCACGTAGTCGCAGGCATATTCGAGGTAGGGGCGCGGGCTCGGTGCGTACATGGTTTCCATCGCGCCGTCGAAACCGTGGATGCTCACGCGGTCCGCGGGTGCCAGTTCGGCATTGTGGGCGCGCAGCCAGGCCACCAGCTCCCGGTTGGTGTCGAAGGCGCCGAAGCCGTGGGTGAAGCCGGTGCGCATCACCTCGTCGAGGGTGCCGACACCGTGGCGGACATAGTCGTCGATGGTGAGTGCGGCTGTGCGGCAGGTTTCCAAGGCAATCGAGCGGAACCCGCGCTCGACCAGGTCGGCGAACAGTTCGTTGCGCCGGGCGGCGAAGCCCGGCTCCTTGTGCGTGGGTTCGCCGAAGGCGAGGAGCTCACAGGTGGAGGGGATGAAGTCCCAAATCTTCTGACTCATGTGAGTATATCGTATCTTTGAAGAAACGGTGTAAACCTCACCCGGTTTTGTAAGTCATATGCCAGGTAAAGTCTCAAATCGTGAGAAACCTGCGACCGACGGACCTGGCCCGTGAGCACGGCATTTCCACCCAGGCGGTGCGCAACTACGAGCAGGACGGGTGTCTTCCGCCCGCCGACCGCACACCCACCGGATACCGCGTCTACACCGATCTCCACGTCGTCGCCTTGCGCACTTACCTCACCCTCATTCCGGCCTTCGGGCACGCCGTCGCGAGTCGCGTCATGCGTGCGCTGCACGCTGACGATCTCGACGCCGCTCTCACCGAGATCGACCGTGCCCATGCCCGTCTACTGGAAGACCGCGAGACTCTGACCGCTATCCGCCGAGCGGTCGATCACCTGACGAACCAATCACCCTCTACCACAACGAATCTCGAGACCGCGTACACCATCGGTGAACTAGCCGCCCACCTGCGGCTCACCCCCGCCACTCTCCGAGCTTGGGAAACGGCAGGCATCCTCTCCCCTGCCCGCGATTCCGCCACCGGCTATCGGCTCTACACCTCCGCCGATCGCCGCGACGCTCATCTGACGACGATCCTCCGTCGTGGTGGTTACCGTCTCGATCACATCGCGACCGTTATCGCTCAGATCCGTGCCGCGGGGAGTACCGAGGCCCTTACTGCTGCTCTGACCGCTTGGCAGGCCAAGCTGACCGAGCAGGGTCTTGCGATGCTGGATGCGGGGGCGGTGCTTCGTGGTTATGTAGCCGAGCTCGGTGCGTAAGTGATTCTTCTGGAACTGCATTGCGTGTGCCAAGCGCTGGTCGGTCGGTATCAGGCGAAGCTTGCATGTAGTGCAGGACTGGCCCTACGGGACGGCTCGGGTGGTACCAGCTGCCGCACTCCCGGGCGTGCGGACCACTGCGGTGTTTTGTGCACCACAAAGGTATTGGGCTGTATTTTTGGAGCGCTGGCGCGCTCGAGCGCGGCCCCTGGAGGGCCGCTACGCCGCTTCGCGGCGTTCCCTCCTCGAGGTCGGGAAGGGTGCCGGTTGGGAATGCGGTCATGGCGGACTCGAGTGGGGCCACGTGGCTGGTAGTGCGGTAGATCGCGGCTTTGAGCGATGCGGTGCAACCGCAGTGCGATCAGTCGGGGGTGCGGCAGGCGGCACGCCTAGGCCAGCCGCCCGCCGCCTCACTACTCCCCCAGCCTCACACCCTTTCGAGGACCGCCGAGGCCCCGATCCCACCCGCCGCGCAAATTCCCAACAGCGCGGTCTGTTTCCCGCTTCGAGCCAGCTCATTGGCCATGGTCGTCACCATTCGGGCACCGGTGGCGCCGAACGGATGCCCGAGCGAGATGGAGCCGCCGTGCACGTTCAGGGTGTCGATATCGACGGACCCCACCGCTTCATCGCGGTCGAGCCGGTTCTTGGCCCACTCCGCGCTCTCCAACATACGAAGCACCGAAAGAGTCTGTGCCGCGAAGGCTTCGTGAATATCTACGAGGTCGATATCGCTCAGGGACATCCCCGCCTTGTCGAGCGCGCGCGGCATCGAGATCGCCGGTCCGATGAGTACCTGGTCCGCTGGGTCGACGCTCACATAGCTCCACGACCGAAATGCGGCCAGTGGCGTGAGGCCCAATGCCCGAGCCTTCTCCTCGCTCATCAACAACACCGCCGACGCACCATCGGTGAGCGGACTCGCGTTGCCCGCGGTGACAGTGCCGTTCTCGGCGAAGACCGGCTTCAGCGCGGCCAGCTTCTCGACGCTCGTATTCGCTCGGACCAGACCGTCGGTCTCGATCCGCTTGCCGGACGGCGTCTCGATCGGCACGACCTCGTCATCGAATCGGCCCGAGGCGATAGCGGCGGCGGCGCGCTGGTGGGAGCGGGCGGCGAAAGCGTCCTGGTCGGCGCGGGAGATACCGTTGATCCTTGCCATCTTCTCGGCGGACTCGCCCATCACCTCACCGGTGGTCCGCTCGGAGATCTTGGGCTGACGCGGCAGGATGTCGGTGAACGGCGCGAGCTGACGCACGACGTCCAAATAGTCCTTGGCCGACGGTTTCCCGAGCGCGACGGGTGCGACCGCGTGCACCACTTTCTGCGGCAGTTTGATCTCGGCGTTGCTGGTGGAGTCGCTGCCGCCCGCGATCATGATGTCGTATTCGCCGCGTTCGATCGCCGCGGCCGCCGAGGTGACGGCCTGCAAGCCCGACGCGCACGCCCGGGTGACCGTGTATCCCTCGCACCCGAAATCCAGGTTCAGATCCAGGGCCACCTCGCGCGCGATGTTCGGCGCATGACTGGGCAGGATCACCCCGCCCCACACGATGGACTGGATCTCGGCGGGCGCGATGCCGGTGCGCGCGAGCAGACCACGCACCGCCGCGCCGGCAAGGGCGATACTGTCGAGCCGGGTCAGGTCGGTGAACGCGCGGACGAACGGGGTGCGGGCACCCGCGATCACGACGGCGCGGCGGCGGTTCTCGGCCATGGGAGTCCTTTCGTCTGAACCCCCACGGTATCCGATACCGGCGGTACTGGGTACCGTTTCGGTCAGGCGGGCGTGATCTCGAGACCGATGGTGCCGTCCTTGCCCCGGCGCAGGTTGCTGAAGAAGATCACCAGCGGGCCGGTGAGCCGGTACTTGCGGCGCAGCAACGAGCGGACCTGCTCGGTCTCGGCCCCGTCGAGTACGCGCGCGGTACCCGACACCACCGCACCGTGCGTCTTACCGCGCGCATCGCACGGCTGCACGGTCACCTCGGCGTTGCGGCGGATGCGCTTGACCTTCCAGCTGTCGGTCACCGTCCAGACATACAGCTTGTCCTCGCGCGACACGGCCCACACCGGGGTACCGACCGGCGTGCCGTCCTTACGAAAAGTGGTGAGCAGTACATAGTTCGCGGTCGCAACCTCGCCCAGGCGGTTCGTCATTCCTCGAGCCTAGCGGTGCGAAAACTGGTGCGGGCGGGGCGGCGGAAAGGTTCGTAGGCTCGGATTCATGAGCGATGCCGCAGTGCCGATGTTGTGGAGTGGTGACCTCGGGGCCACGTTGGCGTTCTATCGGACGCTGGGGTGGACGGTGACCCACGAGCAGACACGGCCGTATGCGTACGGGGTGGTCGAGGGTCACGGGACCGCGTTGCATTTCTCGCCTGCCCCCAGCGGGGTCGAGCTTCCCCTCGAACATGTCGCGGCGCTGCTGCTGGTCGACGACGTCGCCGACCGACACGCGAAGTTCACCGCTGCGCTGCGCGCCGAATACGGCAAAATCCCCGTGAAGGGTTGCCCGAGGATCACCCGTTTCCGGCCCGGGCAGTCACGATTCACGCTGGTCGATCCGGTCGGCAATACGGTGCTGGTGATCCAGCGCGACGAACCGGAGTCCCTCGAATACGGCGGTTCCCGCGATCTCGACGGCCTGCCGAAAGTTCTCGACAATGCCCGCATCTTCCGCGATTTCAAGAACGACGACCGGGCCGCCACGCGAGCCCTGGAAACCGGTCTACGCCGTTTCGGCGCCTCTGCTGCCGCGACCGACATTGCCCGCGCCTACGCCGCCCTGGCCGAACTCGCCGTCGCCGCAGGTGATTCCGAGCGCCTCGCGCACTGGAAATCCGCGTTGAACGCCCTCTCCCTCACCGCCGAGGAGCGCGCCGCCCTGTCTGCCGACGCCGCGGCATCGGACCGGCTGGCCACCTGGCTCGCGACCACCGACTGATCGACCCGCTCCCAGCCACTCGCCGAACGGTGGGCCGCCATCGGGTTGATCGTGAAACCGGAGGATTCGACTAGCGGCCGCATCGGTCGGCAACAGATCTGGAGGCACATCAGCATCTGACCGGCACCGACCCGGAATTCGTAGTCGACATCGACCACCCAGCATCGATCGTCACCGCGCGCATCGTAGGTTTCGACCGGCGCCGTACCTTGCGGAACAGTAAGCTGCCACCGTGCAGGGGCGGAGCAGTATGCAATTCATCAGGCGTTGCGTAGCAACAACATTCGCGGCCGTCGTTGTAGTCGGTGCGATTCCGGTGACCGCCGCCCAGGGACAATCCCACTCCTGTGCCGACGGCTGGCAGGCCGACGTGCTCGCCACCGATCTGGGCGCTCTGGAGAACCTCGAGTACGACGGAGCGGGCGGCTTCTACGTCAGCGGCCTCCTGCGCGGTGAAATCCTGCACGTCGACGCGGCAGGCACCGTCACCCTCGTCCTGTCAGGCCTCGACCATCCGGCGGGCCTCCGATTGTCCGGCGACACACTGTATTTCGTCACCGGCGACGGCAGCACCCCGAACGGTGGTGGCACCCTGCGCGCGCTGGACCTGCCGACCGGCACTGTCACCATCCTGCTCCCCGACCTGGTCCAACCCAACGGCCTGCTCCTGCTGCCCGACGGTGACCTGCTGATCTCCCAGCTGTCGGTCCCGTGGCCGCCGGTCGGCATCAGCCGCTACCGCCCGTCGACCGGTGAGTTCACCCTCGCCTGGTCGTCCGTGCACCGCCCGAACGGCCTGGCCGTCTCCCCCGACGGCCGCTCGATCTACACCGACGACATCGCCCTGTCCCAGGTCCTGCGCATCCCGCTGGACGCACCGGACGAACCCGAGGTCGTCGCCACCGTCACCGACGGCTTCCTGCCCGTCCTCGACGACCTCGACGTGGCGGCCGACGGCACCGCCTACGTCACCGGCGACTACTCGGGCAGCGTCTACCGCGTCGACACCACCACCGGCGCCTGGTGCACCATAGCCACCGGCTGGACCACCCCACCCACCCCGCTGCCGTCCCCACCGCCGATCGGCCCCACCTCGGCTCGTCTCGCCCCGGACGGCTCCTCCTGGTCCCTCTACGTCACCAGCATCGACGGCACCCTCCGCCGCCTCCGCCCACCCCCGACCCTGGACCTCACCCCACCGACCCACCAACTTTGACCTCTGGCCGGACACCACTGCAGGCCTTCCGCTCTCGGTGAACAGAAGCCTGCCCGACCCACGTTCCGGCTGGTTTCCTCTCACTGAACAAACGAAGGCACTGACCGGACTATCCGTTTCGATGCGGAGATCGGAGCGGAACCATGAGCCCGAGGTGGGCCAGGCAGGAAGGGTTCGGGATTCGCCTCGACTGGGGGCCGACAGGAGCCGCAGTGATCGGCGCGGGTGCGGCGTGTGTCGTGGTGGTCGACGTGTTGTCGTTCAGTACCGCGGTGTCTGTTGCCGTCGCGGCGGGCACAGCGGTCTACCCCTATCGGTGGCGTGACAATTCCGCCCAGGAGTTCGCCGCGCGGCACGGTGCCGAGCTCGCCGTCGGACGACGTGCTGTCGATGCCGCCCATCCGTGGTCGCTGTCCCCGGCGGCGCTCCGCCGAGCACCGTTCACCGATCGCCTCGTCCTACCCTCCCCCAACGGTTCCACCATCGCCTCGGCTGTCGTGGGTGCACCCGTCGTCGCGGCCTGTCTTCGCAATGCCGATGCGGTCGCCACGTGGATCACCGGGCGGCGGTGGGGCACGCCCGAGCAGCCGATCGCGATCGTTCCCGCTGGTGAGCGCTGGGCGGACGACGCAACACTTCGGCCCGCTGTCGAGGACTTGCTCGGCGCGGGAGCCCTCGTGGCCGCGCTGATCGACCGAGGTTGTCGTCACCCCTCGCCCGAAGCGCGTTCCGCCGCACACGCTTTCCTGTCGGTGACGAACATCGGTACGGAGCTGGACGAGTGTGCGTCGGGCCGAGAACTTCGGTCGGGCGGGTTCGGCGACGATGTCGACATCGCGGCGCAGATCGATACCGACACCGCCGTTCCGGTTCTCGCCGACGGCGCGTTCACCGATCACAGCCTCTGAGCCGCCCTCCCCGCCGGCCGGTGGGCGGTGAGTCGCGGCCGCTGACCCACCGCCCCAGTTTCTACTGATTCGCGCCGATCACCCCGCCGATCACCGCACCGATGATGCACCCCGGAATGGCGCTGACCAGCAGGAAGATCAGGCCGATGAGTGCGCCGACGACGCAGCCGATGGCGACGCCTGCGACGATATTGCCGGTCTGATCAATATGCTGCAGTGCCGCCGGGTTCGGGGCGGGTGCGTTGACGGGCGTGAGGGTGAGTGACGTTGCGGTAGCGTCGATTTCGGGAATAACCTGCACGGCGGGACCAGCGACCATGGCCACCGTGGTGGGGATGAACCCGACCCGCGCGCCGTCCGGTGAGAGCACGGCCACACCCGCGCCGGGGGTGAGTTCGAAAGTGCCCGAGGTCAATTCGACCGTCGCCTCCGACCCGTCCGCGGCGAGAGCGGCGGAGTAGGCGACGGCGCCGTCGACACCGGCGAGCGACGGACCCGCCACGGGAGCGCCGTGGGCGGTGGCGGCGGTGATACCGGTCGCGGCGACGGTGAACAGACCGGCGGCCAGCAACTGCGTGAATTTCATGGGATGTCCCTCCGATGCGCTGATCCGACTACCCCGGGACCAGCTCGACACCACCTATGATGCGCCATTGCTATGGGCTATAAGTCCGATTCGACAGAGGATACCGATCAGTTTCGCGAGGTCAGCACGCTCGGCCCGTCGGCGGTGACGGCGATCGTGTGCTCACTGTGGGCGCAGCGCGATCCATCGGCCGAGCGGATGGTCCACCCGTCGGCGTCGGTGTAGACCTTGTCGGTGCCCGCCGCGAACCAGGGCTCGATGGCGATGGTGAGCCCCGGCCGCAGCAGGAAACCGCGCCCGGCCCGGCCGTCGTTGGCCACGTGCGGATCTTCGTGCATGGTCCGCCCGATGCCGTGCCCGCCGTATTCGGTGTTGATCGGATACCCGTATCCGCGTGCGACATCGGCGATCGCGGCCGAGATGTCGCCCAGCCGGTTGCCGGGCTGCGCGGCGGCGATTCCGGCGGCCAGTGCCTCCTCGGTGGCCCGGACCAGCCGCAGATCGTCGGCCGAGCCGGTGCCGACGGTGAACGAGATCGCCGAGTCCGCGCTCCAGCCGTCGATGGTGACAGCCAGGTCGGCGGTGAGCAGATCACCGTCGCGCAACACGTAATCATACGGAAGCCCGTGCAGGACAGCATCGTTGACGGCCAAGCACACCGTGTTGCGGAACGGCCCACGCCCGAACGAGGGCGAGTAGTCCCAGTAGCACGACACCGCCCCACGCTCGCGAATCCGTTCACGCACATAGGCTTCCAGCTCCAGCAGGTTCACCCCCACCAGCGCTCGTTCGCGCACGCCGGCCAGTACGTCCGCGACGAACCGGCCGGTCACCCGCATCCGTTCGATCTCCTCGGGAGTCTTCAACTCCACCATCACGCCTCCACTCGGTATTTTCATACCGACACTAGCCGTGCCGGTATAAAAATACCAAGCTCAGCGGTTGAGGTTGCCCATGTCGACCGGGATCTGCGCGCCCGTCACCTGACCCGCCTCGTCCGAACACAGCCACGCCACCGCCGCCGCGATCTCCTCCGGCTGACAGATGTAGCTGGGCAGCGCGTTCATGAACATGGGCCCGAGCGTGCTCGCGTGCTCCTCGAGCAGCGGGCCCATCTCGCCCATCTGCATCCCGGTCGCCACGCCCGCCGGATGCACGGTGTTCACCCGGATGCCGTACCCGCCGAGCTCGTTGGCCATGGTCTTGGCCAGGCCGGTGATGGCGTGTTTGCTGGCGACGTAGTGGCCGACGAAGGGCATGCCCTTGAGCCCGGCCACCGAACTGGTGAACACCATCGCGCCGCCACTGCCCTGCGCGATCAGGTGCGGCACAGCGGCTTTCGCCGTATGCCACACACCGGTCAGGTTCACATCGATGGTCTCGCGCCACTGTTCGGGCGTGATCTCCCACGACAGCGCCGCCGAGCAGATGCCCGCGTTGGCGACCACCACGTCGAGCCTGCCGAGTTGCTCGATACCCGCGGCCAGCGCGGCCGAGAGCGCGTCGAAATCGCGCACGTCGACCTTGCTCGCGACGATCCGGCCACCGGCGGCCTCGACGAGCTTGACCGTCTCGGCCAGGTCGTCTTCCGTCGCCCCCGCGTATCCCGTGCTGCCGAATTCCGCGCAGGCGTCGACGGCGATCACATCGGCGCCTTCCTCGGCGAAGCGCACCGCCTCGGCCCTGCCCTGTCCGCGCGCCGCGCCCGTCACGAAGACCACCTTGTCCTCGAACCGTCGTGCCATGTTCCTACCTCCGAACCTCGTCGTCCTTCATGAACACTTCACCACCACGGAACGGGCCGTGCGGTACGAAACCGGATTTCCGGCGGCTTCGGGCCCTACGCGGCGGCAGGATCATGGGCGAAGCTCGCCCACGCCCGGACGACGATCTCCCCCGAGGCGTCGACACCGGTGAGAGTGACATCGACGCGCGGCTCGCCGTCCTGGATGTAGTGCTGGGTGATGTGGCCGGAGCAGGTCACGGTGTCGCCGGGCGGCAGGGCGCGCAGCACGCGAGTGCGGAAGCGGCGGATGTTCTCGGCGCCGAGCCAGTCGGTGGCGTAGGTGGCGAGCAGTTCGGCCGAGTGCGGTGTGCTGTCCTCGGCGACAACGGATTCGGTGACCGACGCCCACGACTCGGCGACGAGCCCGCCGGTGCGGTCGAAGTACTGGACGAGAGATTCGGAGCCGTCCGGATCGTGCCCGTCGATCGCACGGACGGCGGTCAGCCGATCACCGGCGCGCGGCGGCGGCCCGAAGAACCGGTGGTCGGTCTCGGTCCGGCCACCCGTGACGCGCCCACCCGCGGACAGGAACGTCGGCGGGACCACGGGCCGTTCGGCGAGCCGGTAGGCCGGATCCCGTGACAACGCCCGGGCCGCGAACAACCGGATGTCCTCGGTGTCCAGATCGACGGCCACCGCCCTACCTGCGTGCACGCTCACGATCACTCCTCTCGTCCTGCTCGCCGGCCACGCTAGGCGGCCGGCGGTGTTGTGACCGGTTCCTCTCCCGCTGATCGGGACATCGCGACGCGGGCGGGAAAACATGTCCACTGACCGGGACGACCCCACCTCCACCTACCCGCCGCGGGCACACCATCGGCGCAGCTCATCCCCACTCCGCCCGAACATGGAGGTTTCGATGCCGGAGAACCCGCCGAACGGCCGAACCCAGTCCGCCACACCCGAATTCCGGGAGATCGAGGCCGCTGCCGCACCCACCCGCTTCGCCCGCGGCTGGCACTGCCTCGGCCTGCTCTCGTCGTTCCGCGACGGTGTGCCCCACGAGGTCAAGGCTTTCGGCACCACCCTGGTGGTGTTCCAGTCCGAGACCGACGGCGCACTGCACGTGCTCGACGGCTTCTGCAGGCACATGGGCGGCAACCTCGCCCACGGCACCATCAAGGGCGACTCGATCGCCTGCCCCTTCCACGATTGGCGCTGGGGCGGCAACGGCAAGTGCACGGCGATCCCGTACGCGCGCCGGGTTCCCCCGCTGGCCAAGACCCGCTCGTGGCCGACGCTGGAACGCAACGGCCAGCTCTACATCTGGCACGACCCGCAGGGCAGCAAGCCCACCGAGGCGGTGACCATTCCCGAGATCGAGGGCTACGGCAGCCCGGAATGGACCGACTGGACGTGGAACTCGATGCTCATCGAAGGCTCACACTGTCGTGAGATCGTCGACAACGTCGTCGACATGGCGCACTTCTTCTACGTGCACTACGCGTTCCCGCGCTATTTCAAGAATGTCTTCGAGGGCCACGTCGCCACCCAGTACATGCGCTCGACGCCGCGCCACGACATCGAGGTCGGCACCAGTTACGACGATCCGAACTCGACGTTGCGTTCGGACGCTTCGTATTTCGGCCCCTCCTACATGATCGATTGGCTGTGGAGCGAGGCCAACGGCATGACGATCGAGACGGTCCTCATCAACTGCCACTATCCCGTCAGCGATAACTCCTTCGTGCTGCAGTACGGCGCGATGGTGAAGAAGCCGCAGGGCATGTCCGATGCCGACGCCGAGGCGATGGCCGCGCAGTTCGCGCGCGGTGTGGAGGTCGGTTTCGAGCAGGACGTCGAGATCTGGAAGAACAAGGCGCCGATCGACAACCCGCTCCTCTCGGAGGAGGACGGGCCGGTCTACCAGCTGCGCCGCTGGTACAAGCAGTTCTACGTCGATGTCGACGAGGTCACCGAGGACATGACCAAGCGCTTCGAATTCGAGATCGACACCGAGCGGGCCGTCACCAGCTGGGAGGCCGAGGTGGCCGACAACATCGCCCGCGGCCGAGTCGTCGATACCACCGCCTGATCCGCACCCCCACCCGAGAGAAAGCACCACCCATGACCAACGTGCTCGACAACATCATGGCGATCGCCGACCGCCTGCGCGAGCAGAGCCCCGAGGCCGAACGCCTCGGTCAGCTGCCCGACGCGACCGCGAAGATGCTGAAGGCGGCCGGCCCGATCCGGTTGCTGCAGCCCAAGAAGTACGGCGGGTTCGAGGCCCATCCGCGCGAGTTCGCCGAGACGGTGATGGCCGCCGCCTCGCTCGACCCGGCCACCGGCTGGATCTGCGGCATCGTCGGCGTGCACCCGTGGCAGCTGGCCTTCGCCGATCCGAAGGTGCAGGAGGAGGTGTGGGGCTCCGACAGTGACACCTGGATGGCCTCGCCCTACGCACCGACCGGCATCGCGCGCCCGGTGGAGGGCGGTTACATCTTCAACGGCCGCTGGCAGTTCAGCTCCGGCACCGATCACTGCGACTGGATCTTCCTCGGCGCCATGCTCGGTGACGCCGAGGGCAAGATGGCGATGCCGCCGACGATGCTGCACATGATCCTGCCGCGCGCCGACTACACCATCGTCGAGGACTCGTGGAATGTGGTGGGGCTCAAGGGCACCGGGTCCAAGGACATCATCGTCAAGGACGCCTTCGTGCCGTCCTACCGGGTGATGAACGGCGATCACGTGATCGACGGGACCGCGCAGCGCGAGTACGGCGTCACCGACACGCTGTACAAGATGCCGTGGTCGACGATGTTCCCGCTCGGCATCAGCGCCGCCGTGGTCGGCATCGCCGAGGGCGCGCTCGCCGCGCACCTGGACTATCAGCGGGAACGGGTCGGCGCCCAGGGCACCGCTGTCAAGGACGACCCGTATGTGCTGTTCGCGATCGGCGAGGCGGCGGCCGATATCAATGCCGCGCGCCAGGAGCTGCTGGCCAATGTGGATCGCGTGTGGGACCTGGTCGACGCAGGCAAGGAGGTCGGCTTCGCCGATCGCGCGGCGGGCAGGCGCACCCAGGTGCGTGCGGCGTGGCGGGCGGTGATGGCGGTGGATCAGATCTTCGCCCGGTCCGGCGGCAACGCGCTGCGCATGGACAAGCCCCTGCAGCGCTTCTGGCGCGACGCGCACGCCGGCCTCAACCACGCCATCCACGTGCCGAGCACGGTCTACCACGCCTCGGCGCTGAGTTCGCTCGGCATCGACCCCGCCCCGAACCTGCGCTCGATGATCTGAGCGAATACCGAAGAAGGACAACGCACATGACAGATATCAAGAGCCTCGGCTATGTGAAGATCCAGACCGCCGACATGGACCGCTGGCGCAAGTTCGCCTTCGAGGTCCTCGGCTTCGCGCAAGGCAGCGGCCCCGACGAGGACGCCCTCTATCTGCGGATGGACGAGCGCGCGGCGCGGATCGTGGTGGTGCCGGGCGAGTCCGACGCGGTGGTCACCATCGGCTGGGAGGTGCGCGACCACGCCGCACTCGTCCGGGTACAGGAGGCCGTGACGGCGGCCGGTATCGCGGTGAAGCCGCTGTCGGTCGAGGAGGCCGACGCGCGACGGGTCGAGGAGGCCATCACCTTCCAGGACCCCACCGGCGCCACGCTCGAGGTGTTCCACGGCGCGCTGCTCGACCACAGCCCCGTGGTCACCCCGTTCGGCGCGAAGTTCGTCACGGGCGCACAGGGTCTGGGCCACGTGGTGCTGCCGACGATGGATCTCGGCGGTGCGTTCGAGTTCTACACCGAAGTGCTCGGCTTCCGGCCACGCGGCGCCTTCCGCATTCCCGCGCCGCCGGAATACGGGCCGGTGCGGATCCGGTTCCTCGGCGTCAACGAACGCCATCACAGCCTTGCACTGTGCCCCGCGCCGCACGGCGGGGCACCGGGCCTGATCCACATCATGGTCGAGGTCGACAGCCTCGACGCGGTCGGCCAGGCCCTCGACCGGGTGAGCAAGGACGGCTTCTCGGTGTCCTCCACGCTCGGCAGGCACACCAACGACAAGATGGTGTCGTTCTACGTCCGGGCGCCCGGCGGCTGGGACATCGAGTTCGGCACCGAAGGCATGCGGGTCGACGAGCAGTACTACACCGCCGAGGAGATCACCGCCGACAGCTACTGGGGCCACGACTGGTCCGGCAGCGAGCCGCTCGCGGCGATGTAACCGGCACACGCGCCAACCAGCCCCCGGTCCGAGCCCTCGCTCGGAACGGGGGCTTCGTGTTTTCGCCATACGAAGGGCCGCTTTTCTGTGACAGCTACCACAGGAGGTGGTATAAATAGGCATATGCCTAATCGAAATATGCGCTAAGCATCAGCTCGTAGATCCGAATGGAGAGCTCATGGTCATCCAGGCCGAGGCCACCACCCCGAGCGCGATTCTCGATCGCGCGTCCCTGCTGCTCGACGCCTTCGACGGGCCGGGCAGGCTCACCCTCGCCCAGATCGTGCGCCGGACCGGCCTACCCCGGTCCTCGGCGCACCGCATGCTGGAGCGGTTGGTGCAGTTGCGGTGGCTACGCCGCGAAGGCCGTGACTACGAGCTCGGCATCCGGCTGATGGAACTGGGATCGCTCGCGGTGCACCAGGATCGGCTGCATCGCGCCGCCATGCCCTTCTTGCACGAATTGCACCGCGCCACCGGGCTCGTCGTGCATCTCGCGGTACTCGACGGCGCGGATGTGGTGTACCTGGACAAGATCGGCGGCGACCTGGCCGCGGCGGTGCCCACCCGCGTCGGCGGACGACGGCCCGCGCACTGTACCGCGGTCGGCAAGGCGATCCTCGCCTCCGCCGACGAGCGCCGCCTCGCCGAGGTGCTCACCGCCCAGGCGGGCACGCGCACCCGCTACTCGATCAGCACGAAGGCCCAGCTCGACGCGGATCTGGCCAAGGTGCGCGCGCACGGCGTCGCGGTGGAACGCGAGGAATCACTGCCCGGATTCGGCTGTATGGCCGCGCCGATCGGCGACCTCGGGCAGGCCGCCGTCGCGGCGGTCTCGGTGTGCGGGCCGGTGGACCGGATGCAGTTCGATCATCGCCTCAGTGCCCCGGTGCGCACGACGGCACTCAATATCTGGCGTCATGTCGACGACGGGCAGGTGCGCGTTCGCCCGACTCTGCAGCAGCACGCGCGCCCGCTCAATGTCGGTCCCCGACCCCTTGTGCCGGTGGACCGGCGAGCACGCGACTACGCCTGAGGAGCCGCAGCGCCGCCCTGTTCGCGGAGACGACGGTCGTGTGTCCGCGTCGGGCGGCGTGCGAATCTTGCCGATGCGTGGATGTGCTCACCCACGCATCGGCTCATTGACGCAGAAACTGTGGCAGATACGATCGCGCACAATGACTTCCGGATGCTCCGGGTCGAACCACCGGTCCACGTGAGCCCAGTGGACGGGGTGCATGAGATACGCGCCGTCCAGCCCGTCGAGGTCGCTGAACTCCTGTTCCCAGACATGCGTCCACGACGCGGATCCGATCGCGCGCGTGGTCCGGCTCAGCTGCCAGGACCGGATGGTGGAGATGTAGCGGGGCATGCGCAGCAGATCGGCCTCGAACCGGTCGACCGTCTCCGGCGCGGTGGTGGGTGAGACACGCAGCAGCAGAACGCGATACACCGATCCGGTGGCCGGTTCGGCTGCGCCACCGATGCCTGCCCGGTACTCGGCGCCGTCCACGTGGGCGATTCCGTCGACCACCGAATCCCACTGTGGTGCAACGCTTTCCCAGGCGGACGGATCGTCGAAGCGCAGGTGCACCAGGATGTCCCCGCCGTTGCGCACGCCGTGCAGGGTCGGCTGGACGAGGACCCGGCGGGCCGGTGACGCGAGCGCGCGGGCCCGCAGATCCGCGAGTACCCGGTCGGCGTCGGCCGTAGGGGCCAGGTGAACGAGCCGGACGACGTCAAACATTGCCGAGCCTTTCGATGTCGGCGGGTGCGGCGCCGGTGGTCCTGGTGCGTTCGAGGACGAGATCGTCGACGTCGTCCCACCAGCGCCGCACCGATTCGTCGAGGCGGCCCTGCCAGGTCATCGCCCACCAGCCGGCGGCACCGTCGAGGACCCAGGTGGCGGTCACCGTGTTGGACTCGTCCGGGAACCAGACGGGCGGGCTCACGACCAGCCGTTCCAGTGTCATGCCGCGGGCCCGGGCGCCCGGCGCGTACCCGCTCAGATAGGTGTCGACGAACTCCTCGGCCCGGCCAGGTCTCGTGACGACGGTGTCGATGACATAGACGTTCGTGGTGTCCATCCGCCGACGATAGGCAGCCGTCGCGGCAGGTCGGCGGGTTGTTTCCGCCCAGCGGGAGAACCAGGTCCGGCGCACCGGCCTCCCGCCCTACGGTGAGGCGCACGACGGCCGACCGACCGCGTCGGCACATCACAGGAGGATCAGTGACAATCCGTGACTACCCGACCACGGGGCCCGGTGCCGTGCCGGATCCCGAGGTGGCGGCGATGCTGGCCGTCCTCGACGCGGGATTTCCCGATGTGGCGGCGATGTCGGCCGCCGACGCGCGGGCCGCGATCTTCGCGAGACGTGGTGCGCCACAGCGACTTCCCGATCTTCCGTCGGTCGGCGACGTGATCATCGACGGACCGGGCGGTGCGTTGACGGTGCGTGTGTACCGGCCTCACGCCGACGGGCCGCCCCGGCCGGTGATCGTGTTCGCACACGGCGGCGGATTCGTCTTCTGCGATCTCGACAGTCACGACGAGTTCTGCCGCTCCATGGCGGTGGGTGTCGGGGCGGTGGTCGTCGCGGTCGACTACCGCCTCGCCCCGGAACATCCCGGGCCCGCCGCCCACGACGACATGCTCGCAGCGGTCCGGTGGGCAGCCGAACACATCGCCACCTACGGCGGCGACCCGGCGCGCATCGCGCTGGCGGGTGACAGCGCGGGCGGCAACCTCGCCGCCACGGTCGCGCTCGCGGTGCGTGACGGGAACGGCCCGCCGGTGGCCGCGCAGATCCTGCTCTACCCGGTGATCGACGACGATTTCGACACCGAGTCCTACCGCCGCTTCGGCACCGGCCACTACAACACCACCAGGGCGATGCGCTGGTACTGGCAGCAATACGCCCCCCACGGCACCGACGACGTGCGCCTGGTCCCCACCCGCGCGGAAACCCTCGCGGACGTGGCGCCGGCCGTCGTGGTGACCGCCGAACTCGACCCGCCGTGCTCGGCGGGCGATGCCTACGCCGCACGCCTGGAAGCCGACGGCGTGCCGGTGCGCCACCGCCGCTACGACGGCCTGTTCCACGGCTTCCTGACCATCCCGTCCCTGGCCGCGACCCAGTCGGCCCGCACCGAGATCTGGGCGATGGTCCGCGCAACGCTCGGCCTGGACTAGACCCGAACCCGGGCCACCCGGCGATGCCTACTCGGGCGCGTCCGGGTGCCCGCCTGCCGCCTGCACGCGCTGCTCGATCTCACGCCAGCGTCCGGGCGTGGGGTGCGGGTACTCGGCGCGGTCGTCGTGTTCGGCGCCTGCCAGGATCGTCGCGGCCTGGTCGATCTCGTCGATCAGCTGCTGGGCGAGTTCGCGTTCGGCGGCGTAGTGGCGCTGTGCCCACTGCAGAACGATCTGCGAATAGGCCCAGCCCGGTTCGGATTTGGCGGCTTCGGCGTCGACGGCGGCGCGCTGCTCGAGCTGGTCGACGTCGGCGATGTGGTCGCGCAGGATCTGCTTGAGCCGCTCGGGTGAGCCGAGGTGGCCGAACATGACGCGCAGCAGCACATGGTGTTTGAGCACCGAGGGGTCGACGGGCGCCTCGTTCCACCAGGTGGTGACGGCGGCACGACCCGCGTCGGTGATCTGGTACAGCCTGCGCCCGCGCATGGCGTTGTCGCTGTCGAGCCGGGAGGAGGCGAAACCGTGCTGTTCGAGCTTCTTCAGTTCCGCGTAGATCTGGCTGTAGGACGGGGTCCAGTAGAAGTAGCGCAGGCTCCAGTCGGCCCACTTCTTCAGGTCGTAGCCGGAGATCTCCTCTTCGAACGAGAGCATCGCCAGGACCGCCCAACTGGTCGGCGGCAAGTTGGGCACGCCGGGGTCGGGGTCGGTGTTCGGCACCGGTGCATGGTAGCAACCGGCCCGGTCACCTCGGCTGTGTCGGCAACCGCTCACCGGGAGGACACCTTGAGAGCCGCACCGCCTGCCACCGATTCTGGGGGTATGAATGCAGACAATGTCGTCGTCGACGCAGGTGTTCCCAGCCCGGCCGAGCTGCGCGCGGTGCTCGGGCATTTCGCGACCGGGGTGGCGGTGATCGCCGCGCACGACGGCACCCGGCCGATCGGTTTCACCTGCCAGTCGGTGGTGTCGGTGTCGCTCGACCCGCCGTATGTGTCCTTCTGCCCGGCCAAGAGCTCGACGAGCTGGCCGCTGCTGCGCCGCACGGGGACGCTGTGCATCAACATCCTGGCCGAGGATCAGCGGGCGGTGTGCGCCCGGTTCGCGGTGAGCGGCGGCGACAAGTTCGCCGGTGTCGAGTGGAGTCCCGCGGGCAACGGCGCACCTGCCCTGCACGGGGCGGTCGCCCATATCGAGGCATTGGTGGAACTCGAGCACGACGCGGGCGACCACACCGTCGTGCTGGCCCGGATCAGCGGTCTGCGGGCCACCGAGGGCGCGCGACCGTTGCTGTACTACCGGGGCGGTTTCGGCGGGTTCGCCGGCTGACACGGCAAACGGGGTGGTCGTCCGACGACGAACCACCCCGTTACCGGCGCTTCACGCCTCGAGAACGTCGAAACCCTTGTAGCCCGCGGCCGCCACCTCGGCGATGATCTGCCCGTAGACGCCGAACCCGCCGACGAACGGCATGAACACCCTCGGCTTGCCCTCGATATTGGCGCCCAGGTACCACGAATTCGCTTCGAGCATCAGGGTTCCCGCCGCCCGGTCGGCGCATTCCCGCACCCAGGCCGCGACCGCGTCGGGCTGGGCTTCCAGCGCCACCGCGCCGCGGTCGTCGAGGAACCCGATCGCCTCGGCCACCCAGTCGACGTGCAGTTCCGAGTGCAGCACCATGTTCGCCAGCACCGAGGGACTGCCCGGTCCGGTGAGGTTGAACAGGTTCGGAAACCCCGAGATGCCCAGTCCGAGATAAGTTTTCGGGCCTTCCGCCCAGGTCTCGTTGAGGGTGACGCCGCCCCGGCCGACGATGTTCATCCGCGAGACCGACCCGGTCATCGCGTCGAATCCGGTGGCGAGCACGAGGGTGTCGAGACGGTAGTGCGTCTCGGTGGTGTGCACACCGTCGGCATCGATGGCGGTGATCGGGGTGGCACGCAGGTCGACGAGCTCGACATTGTCGCGGTTGAAGGTCTGGTAGTAGTTCGTGTCGGTGCAGATCCGCTTGGTGCCGATCGGATGATCGCGCGGGATCAGGATATCGGCCACGCGCGGGTCGTCGATCACCGCGCGCACCTTCTCCTCCCAGAACAGCCGCGCGGTGTCGTTGGCCTCGCGAGTGAGGAGCTGATCGGGGAAGGTCTTGGAGAACAACACCCCACCCAGCTCCCACCGGCGCTGATACGCCTCGCGACGCTCCTCGTCGGTCGCCTCGACCGCGAGCTTCGGGTGTGGCTGGTGCGGCGAGCCGCCGCCACTGGCCATCGACAGCCGCCTGCGCTCGGCGTAGTTCGCCTTCTGCGCCTGCCGCTCTTCCTCGGTGAGCGGCGTATTGCCCGCGGGGACACTGTAATTGGGTGTGCGCTGGAAGACGTGCAGACGCGCGACCTCCTCGGCCAGGCACGGAATCGTCTGGATCCCGGACGAACCCGTGCCGATCACACCCACCCGCTGCCCGGTCAGATCGACACCGTCGTGCGGCCAGTGCGAGGTGTGCAGTACTCGACCCGCGAAGGTGTCGAGGCCCGGGATGGCCGGGGTGTTGGCGTTCGACAGCGGGCCGGTGGCCAGTACCACGAACCGGGCCGACACCGCGCGCCCGGTGTCGGTGCCGACCTGCCAGCGCAGCGTCGGCTCGTCGAGCACGATATCGGTGACGCGGGTACCGAATTCGATGTCGCGGCGCAGGTCGAAGCGGTCGGCGACGTGTTCGAGGTAGGCCAGGATCTCCGGCTGGGTGGCGTACTTCTCGCTCCAGTTCCATTCCAGCTGCAGGTCCTCGTCGAAGGAGTACGAGTAGTCGACGCTCTCGACATCGCAGCGGGCACCCGGATAGCGGTTCCAGTACCAGACGCCGCCCACGCCGTCGGCGACCTCGAACACCCGCACGGTGAGTCCTTGCTCGCGGAACTTGTGCAGGGCGTAGAGCCCGGCGATGCCCGCGCCGACGACGACCACGTCGACCTCGGCCGGACCCTTCCCTGGTGACGATGGGGTCTTCACTGTGCCTGCCTTTCGATGGAGACCGGTTCTCCGCCGCGACGCTAGGGATCCGGTCGGCATCCGAGCAGGTGGCCTTCCCGCTGACCGGCACGTTCGCCGGATCGTTGTCGCCTCCCGGTGATCGGGATGACCCGCATCACACCGGCGGACACCGGCTTACCGTCGGGACAAGTTCAGGCGGTATCAGGAGGAACAGTGGTGGACTGGAACGACGAGGTGGACGTGCTGGTCGCGGGCTCCGGCGGCGGCCTCGCGGGTGCGTACACCGCGGCCCGCGAGGGGCTCACCGTCGCGGTGGTCGAGGCGACCGACAAATTCGGCGGCACGACAGCGTATTCCGGTGGTGGCGGCGTCTGGTATCCCTGCAACCCCGTCCTCGAGCGGGCGGGCACCGACGACACGCTCGACGACGCCCTCACCTACTACCGTGCTGTCGTCGGTGACCGCACCCCCGAGGACCTGCAGCGCACCTATGTGCGGCGCGGTCGCGACCTCATCGAATACCTGGAAGCCGACAAGCATTTCGCGTTCCAGATGCTGCCCTGGCCCGACTATTTCGGCAAGGCGCCCAAGGCGCGGCTCGACGGTCAGCGCCACATCATGCCCACCCCGTTGCCCGCCGCCGAGCTGGGCGATCTGCGGGAATCCCTGCGCGGTCCGCTCGACACCGATCGGCTCGGGACGCCGCTGCCCGAGCTGCTGATCGGCGGGCAGGCGCTGATCGGGCGGTTCCTGCGGGCGCTGTCGGGTTATCCGAACGTCACGCTGCACCTGTCCTCGCCGCTGGTCGAGCTCGTGATCGAGGACGGGGTTGTAACCGGTGCGATCGTCGAACGCGACGGGCAGCGCCACGCGATCCGCGCCCGCCGGGGCGTGGTGCTCGCCGCGGGCGGTTTCGAGCAGAACCAGCAGTTGCGCGAGCAGTACGGTGTGCCCGGCCAGGCCCGGGACACCATGGGGCCCTGGGGAAATCAGGGACTGGCGCATCAGGCGGGGATCGCCGCGGGCGCCGACACCGATCTGATGGATCAGGCCTGGTGGTCGCCCGGTCTGACCCATCCCGACGGGCGTTCGGCGTTCGCGCTGTGGTTCACCGGCGGCATCTTCGTCGATCGGAACGGCGAACGGTTCGTCAACGAGTCCGCCCCCTACGACCGGCTCGGCCGCGAGGTGATCCGGCGGCTCGAGGCAGGCGAGATGACGTTGCCGTTCTGGATGATCTACGACGACACCGAAGGCGAGGTGCCGCCGATCAAGGCCACCAACGTGTCCATGGTCGAGACCGAGAAATACGTCGCCGCTGGCCTGTGGCACACCGCCGACACACTGGCCGAACTGGCCGCGAAGATCGGCGTGCCCGCCGACAAGCTCGAGGCCACCGTCGAACAGTTCAACAGCATGGTCGCCACCGGCGTCGACCCGGACTTCGGCCGCGGCGACGAGGCCTACGACCGTGCCTTCTCCAACGGCGAACCACCGCTGGTTCGCATCGACAAGGGTCCGTTCCACGCGGCCGCCTTCGGCATCTCCGATCTCGGCACCAAGGGCGGCCTGCGCACCGACAGTGCCGCGCACGTCCTCGACCGCGACGGGCAACCGATCCCCGGCTTGTACGCCGCGGGCAACACCATGGCCGCGGTGAGCGGCGAGGTGTACCCCGGCGGCGGCAACCCGATCGGTGCGTCGATGCTGTTCAGCCACCTCGCCGTCCTGGACATGCTGGGCAGTTAGGCCCCGGTCTCCTCGAAGGTGGCGCCACTGTGCGCCATCCGCTCGAGGGCGTAGGCGGGGTCGATCAGTGCCTCGGGCATGTGGACACCCGGTGGCACGGCCGCACCGCGGAGCCCGAGCAACCGTTCGACCCCGAGTGCGATCCCGAGCGCGGTCAGCGGACGCTGCCCGTCCGGATGCGCGAGTGTGCGACGCACTCGCGCAGCGGTGCCCGAGGAGTCGGTTCCCTCGACGTCGATGACGACCTCGAGGGACGCTCCCGCGCCGCGCCGGCGGCCCGCGGACTCGCCGACCGCCAGGTCGAACCGGACGTTCGGCGCGCCCGTGGCCAGTGCGAGACTCGGCACGTCCAGAATCGGAATGCTCTGCCCGGCGAGCACCACCCCGTCACCGACCCGTACGTCGGCGCGGGCGTCGTCGCCGCTCACCCAGGTGAACACGCCGTCGCGGCGGATCAGTCCCGCGGTGGTGACTGCCGACCAGCGCTCCAGATCCGCGATGCCCGCCGGTCCCCCGATATCGGAATCATCCAGTGCCGCAGCGATTCCGATGCGTTCGACCCGATCGAACTCCGCCGCGACAGCGAGGGTGGCGAGCACGACCATCCCGGCGAGATAGTGACTGGCCAGCAGGATCGGCGCCGCACTCGCCCGCCCACTGCCCGCCACGACCTCGGGAGCGATGTCGAGCAGACCGCTGGACAGACTCAGATACGGCACGCCGTGGCGCGCGGCGAAGCCTAGCCCGTGCAGATGGTCGTCCCACAGGGCCGCGACGACCGCGGAATACGCGGGGTCGGCGGGTAGACCGAGGTCGGCGCGAGTGATGTCGATGGTGACCGCGTTCGCGCCACCGAGGCTCTCGGCGACCCGCCGCGCGCGTTCGATGTCGCGGCCCGCGATCGTGAGTTCGAGTTCCGGATACCACCGGCGCAGCAGCGTCGCCGTCCCCGCGCCCGCCTGCCCCGAGCCGCCCATGATCAGTACCGATGTCGCCTGTCGCGTCACGTCTTCTCCTTCGATCCATCAAGCTACATTTTGTAACTTACACTTTGTAGCTAAACTGGGGCGACAACGCAAGGGAGGAAGATGCCGACCACGTCGACGCGCCTGTCCAGACCCGCCAGGCACGAACAATTGATCGAGACCGCGCTGGCGATCGTGCGCGCCGAGGGCGCCGACGCACTGACTCTGCTCAGCCTCGCCGAGGCCGCAGGGGTGAGTCGGCCGATCGTGTACGACCACTTCGGCACCCGTCCCGGACTGCTGCTCGAGCTGTACCGACGGCTCGACGAACGCCATCGGACCGCGCTCGCCACCGCGCTGGCGAGCGCCACCCCCACCCCGGCCGGGATCGCGCGCGTACTGAGCGGCGCGTACTTCGCGTGCGCCACCGACATGCCCGAATTCAGCGCGGTCTCCGCCGCGCTCAAGGGGAATCGGGACATGGAGACCATCCAGCGGGACCTGCTCGATGCCTATCTCACGGTGATGACGGACGCGCTGATCCCGCACAGCGACCTCGCGGCCGACGCTCTTCGACTGCGGTGCGTCGGCATTCTCGGTGCGGCCGAAACGATCGCCGAGGAGCTGAACGCGCGGCGCTGCTCCCTCGATGCCGCGATCGGAGCCCTCACCGGTCTGATCGTCGGCAGCATCGCGACGGGCGTCGCGACCTAGATCTCCCGCTGGCTGGGAATCCGCCGCCCACCCGCCCACCTGCCGTGATTGCGTTCATCGACCACTCCATCACCCATCTCCAGGAGCGACACGATGACATCAGCGGACCACATTCGAGACACGGTGCGGCGGTATGTGGAGACCGTCGGCACCGGGACGGCCGCCGACGTCGTCGCGCTCTACCGCGAGGACGCCACCGTGGAGGACCCGGTCGGCAGCGAGGTGCGAGTCGGTCACGCGGCGATCACCGAGTTCTACGCCGCCATCGAGTCCCTCGACACGTCGACGGAACTGCTGAGCATCCGGGTCGCGGGCAACAGCGCCGCGTTCAACTTCCGGGTGGTCACCCGCTTCGGCGAGCAGACCTTCACGCTCGAACCGATCGATGTGATGACCTTCGACGAGGACGGGCGCATCACCAGCATGCGGGCGTTCTGGTCGCAGGACGACATGGTGGTGAGCTGATGACTGCGAACCGGAACCAGTGGGATCACGAGGTCGGGTTCCTCGTGGTCGGCAGCGGCGCGGGCGGGCTCACCGGCGCACTCGCCGCCGCCGACCGCGGCCTCGACACCCTCGTCATCGAGAAGGCCGCCTACTACGGCGGCAGCACGGCTCTCTCGGGTGGCGGTATCTGGGTGCCGAACAATCCGACCCTGCTGCGGGAGGGTCTGCGTGACGATCGCGCCGACGTGCGCGCCTACCTCGACGCGGTGGTCGGCGACCGCGTGCCGACCGCAAATCTCGACCGTTTCATCGACGAGGGCCCGCGCATGCTGGAGTTCCTCGAGACCAGCCCGCACCTGCGATTCCAGTGGTGCACAGGCTATTCCGACTACCACCCCGAGGCGCCGGGTGGCCGCCCGGCGGGCCGGTCGATCGAACCGCTGCCCGTCGATCTCAAGCAGCTCGGTCCCGACGAGGATCTGCTGCGCCCGGCCGCCCTCGCCACCCCGCCGGGTCTGTTCATCACCTCCAAGGACTTCGTCCAGCTCAATATGGTGACCCGCACCTGGAAGGCGCGCTGGACCGCGCTGCTCACCGGGTTGCGCGCGATCAAGGCCATCGTGTTGCGCAGGCACATGGACACACTCGGCCGCGCACTGATCGCCCGGCTGCGCCTTGCCCTGCGGGACGCGGGGGTGCCGCTGTGGCTGAACACCCCGCTGCGGTCGCTGATCACCGACGACACCGGCGCGGTGATCGGTGTGGTCGCCGAGCGCGGCGGGCGCGAGATCCGCATCCGCGCCCGCGACGGCGTCCTGCTGGCCACCGGCGGGTTCGAGCACAACCAGGCCATGCGCAAGCGGTACCTGCCCGATGGTGGCCGCGACAATTTCAGCGCGGCCTCGGCAGACAACACCGGCGACGGCATCGTGGCCGGCGAGAAGGTCGGCGCCGCAGTGGATCTGATGGACGACGCCTGGTGGATGCCGTCGTTCCAGCGCCCGGAGGGTGTCAACCAGGTGCTGGTGTCGGAGCGGTCGATCCCGTGCTCGATCATCGTCGACAGCTCGGGCGCCCGCTTCACCAACGAGGCCGCGCCCTATGTCACCTTCGTGCACGCCCAGCTGGCCGGATCGCACGACCCGGCCTGGCTGATCTTCGACGCGAAAGCCAAGAGCCGCTACCCGATCGGCGGCATCGTGCCGGGCCAGAAGTTCCCGGCGTCCTGGCTCGAGAGCGGTCTTCTGCGCACCGGCGCGACGGTGGACGAGCTGGCGACGGCCATCGGTGTGCCCGCACTCGGCTTGCGCGCGACCGTCGAGCGGTTCAACGGGTTCGCCCGCGACGGCCACGACGACGACTTCGGGCGCGGTGACAGCGCGTACGACAACTACTACGGCGACCCGACCCTGCCCCAGCCGACCCTCGACCCGCTCGACCGTGGGCCGTACTACGCGCTGCGGATTCGCATCGGTGATCTCGGCACCAAAGGCGGGCTGGTCTACAACGAGAACGCCCAGGTGCTGCGCGCCGACGGTTCCGTCATCGACGGGCTCTACGCGGCGGGCAACACCTCGGCCGCGGTGATGGGCAACGACTACGCGGGCGCGGGCGCGACCATCGGTCCGGCCATGGTGTTCGGGTACGTCGCCGCCGACCACGCCGCGGCCGCACGCTGACCCGGGGAAAGATCATGCAACCCATCCAGTGCGCCACCTGCGGAAACCGGGTGCTCGCCGAGAAGTTCAGCCCGAGTCACACCAGCGTGCAATGGCTCGACGACGCCGAGACCGCCTGCCCGGAGTTCGCCCGCCGGGCGGCCCTCGGCGAGCCGAGCAGCTGGATCCCCACCTGCCCGGCGCTGCGCGATTCCATCGAACGAGCTGTCGCCGCAGGTGAATTGGCGACCGATCAGCTCCGCCACGAACCGGTCCCCGGCCGCCTCGGCTGAGGCGAGGAGAACCAGGAGAACATCATGCACAGACTCGACGGTCATCGGACGCTGGTCACCGGCGCCGGATCCGGTATCGGCCGCGCGACGGCGCTGCGCCTGCTCGACGAGGGCGCCACGGTGGTCGGCGCCGACGTGTCGGGCGACGGCCTCGCGGCCACCGCCACGCAGGCGAAGGACCGCGGCACAGGTGAACGTTTCAGCGTCCTCACCCTCGACATCGGCAGCGAGGAATCGGTGGTCGAGGGTGTCCGGTCGGCCACCGCCACCCTGGGCGGCCTGGATTCGGTGGTGAACGCGGCGGGCATCCTGCGCGCTTCGCACACCGAGCAGACCTCTCTCGAGGTGTGGAACCAGATCATCGGGGTGAATCTCACCGGCACGTTCCTGGTGGTCCGTGAGGCACTGCCCGCGCTGCTGGCCAATCCGCGCTCGACCATCGTGAACTTCAGCTCCACCTCGGCGGCCTTCGCGCACCCGTACATGGCGGCGTACGCGGCGAGCAAGGGCGGTATCCAGTCGTTCACCCATGCCATCGCCCTCGAGTACGGCGGCAAGGGTGTGCGTGCGGTGTCGGTGGCGCCGGGCAGCATCAAATCCGGGATCACCGATGCCACCGGTGGTTACGTGCCCGCCGATGCCGACTGGTCCCTGTTCGCCAAGCTCTCCCCCGTGTTGCCGACCTCGCTGGAGTCCGGGGGCGCGGGCATGGGCGACCCGGACGCGGTGGCGGGCGTGATCGCCATGCTGGTGTCCGAGGACGGCGCGTTCATCACCGGCACCGAGATCCGCATCGACGGGGGTACCCACGCCTGATGAGCATCACCTATGACGGCACGTTGCGCGAATTGCCCACCGACGCAGGGGTTCTGCGTTACCACGAGGCCGGTGCCGGCCCGCCCCTGCTGTTGCTGCACGGCTCCGGTCCCGGGGTGACCGGGTGGCGCAACTTCCGTGGCAATCTGGCCACCTTCGCCGAACGGTTCCGCTGCCTGGTTCTCGAGTTCCCCGGTTTCGGCGTGAGCGACGACTTCGGCGGGCACCCGATGGTGACCGCCCTGGACGCGGTGGCGCGCTTCGTCGAGGGGCTCGGCCTGGAGCGGGTCGACATCATCGGCAACTCGATGGGCGGTGGCGTGGCGCTGAATTACGCCATCGCGCAACCGGATCGGGTGGGCAAGCTGGTGACCATCGGCGGGATCGGGCGCAACCTGTTCAGCCCCGGCCCCGGCGAGGGCATCAAGCTGCTGCAGGAGTTCACCGAAGAACCCACGCGGGAACGCCTCGTGCAGTGGTTGCATTCGATGGTGTTCGATCCGGCGATGGTGACCGAGGAACTCGTCGAGGAGCGCTGGACCCAGGCCACCGATCCCGCGACCCTGGACAGCGCCCGGCGCATGTACAGCAAGGCGGCGTTCACGGCGATGGTGCGGGCGATGGAAGCCTCGGACGCTCCTCCGCCCTGGGCCATGCTGCACAAGGTGCAGGCGCCGACGCTGGTCACCTGGGGCCGCGACGACCGGGTGAGCCCGCTCGACATGGCTCTGATCCCCATGCGCACGATTCCGCGCGCCGAATTGCACGTGTTCCCGAACTGCGGGCACTGGGCGATGATCGAGCGGAAGGAAGAATTCGAATCGACGGTGCTGGCGTTCCTCACGCGCTGACAGCGTCTCTTTCCACCTTCACTGTATACCGTAAAGGGGGCCTTGCCACAAGGCCCCCTTTGTGGCGCATAATCGTCGGCCGCAGCATTTCACCTGCGGAAACACCGAAAGTGAGGGCTTGTGCCGGAACACGGTCACGACGAGGAATTGCGGTCGGAGCGCGAGTACGTGGCGCGTCTGTACGCGCGGCTCGACGCCGAGCGCGCACAGGTGAAGGGCCGCTACAGCGCCGCACTGCGCGGCACCGGCAACTCTCCGATGGAACGCGACAACGAGGTGCGCGCGCTCGGGAAGGAGATCCAGCGTCTGAACGTCGCCGACAACGGTCTGTGTTTCGGCAGGCTGGACGCGGTGTCGGGCGAACGGTCCTACATCGGCCGCATCGGCCTGTTCGATGCCGGCGACGATTTCGAACCACTGCTGCTCGACTGGCGCGCGCCCGCCGCCCGCGCGTTCTATGTGGCCACCGCCGCCAACCCGGAGGGCATGCGCAGGCGGCGGCAGTTCCACACCCGTGATCGCCGGGTGCTCGACTTCACCGACGAGATCCTCGGCAGACCCGACGCGGGCGAGGGCGGCGACGCGGCGTTGCTGGCGGCGGTGAACGCACCGCGCGGGGACGGAATGCGCGACATCGTGGCGACCATCCAGGCCGAGCAGGACGAGATCATCCGCCTCGAACACCCGGGCGTCACCGTGATCGAAGGCGGCCCGGGTACCGGCAAGACCGTCGTGGCGTTGCATCGGGTGGCCTATCTGCTCTACACCCAGCGCAAGCGGATGGAACGCCAAGGTGTGCTTGTGGTCGGCCCGAATCCGGCGTTCCTGAATCACATCGCGCACGTGCTGCCCGCCCTCGGTGAGACGAATGTCGTCTTCGCCACCACCGCCGATCTGATGCCCGGTCTGCACGCCACCGCCGAGGACACACCGGAAGCGGCGCGCGTGAAAGGCTCGCTTCGCATTCTCGAAGTGCTCGGTGCCGCGATCGCGGACCGGCAACGACTGCCCGCGGCGCCGCGGGACATCGAGCTGGCCGATGCGACGGTGCGCGTCGACGCGGCCGTCGCGGAGTGGGCGCGCGAGGAAGCGCGGGCGAGCGGACGACCGCACAACGAGGCACGGGCGGTGTTCGCCGAGATCGTCACCTACGTGCTCACCGAACGGGCGATCGCCCGCATCGGGAAGGGCTGGTTGACGCGCGAGGACAGCGAAGCGTGGGAGCAACTGCGCGCGGACCTGACCGCCGAACTCGCCGATAACGCCGACTTCGTCGCTGTGCTCGACGAATGCTGGCCTGTTCTCACCCCGGAAGGTATTCTCGGCGAACTGTATTCGTCCCCCGAGCGTCTTCGCGCCGCGAACGCGGACGAGTCGCTGTGGCGGGCCGACGCTACCGCGTGGACGGTCTCGGATGTGCCGCTGCTCGACGAACTGGTCGACCTGCTCGGTCGCGACAAGCCCGCCGACGACACCGCCGAACGCGAGCGCCGCGCCGAAACAGCCTATGCCGCACGCGTATTGGAAGACACCCTGGTCGCCCGCGAGGACCATATGGACGACGAGGACCACCTCTTCGCCACGGACCTGCTCTACGGCGAGGACCTGGCCGAGCGCTTCCTCGAACGCGACACCCGTGAACTCGCCGAACGCGCTGCCGCCGACCGTGATTGGACCTACGGGCACGTGGTGGTCGACGAGGCCCAAGAGCTCTCGGAGATGGACTGGCGGGTGCTGATGCGCCGCTGCCCGAGCCGGTCGTTCACCATCGTCGGCGACCTGGCCCAGCGCCGGTCACCGGCAGGGGCCACCGCGTGGGCGACGGTGCTCGACCCGTATGTTCCTGGCCGCTGGGTGTACCGCTCACTCACGGTGAACTACCGCACGCCCGCCGAGATCATGACGGTCGCCGCCGCCGTGCTCGCCGAGTTCGCGCCGGAGGTTCGGCCACCCGACTCGGTGCGCGCGTGCGGTGTTCAGCCGTGGTCGCAGCAGGTCGACGCCTCCGAATTCCCTTCGGCTATCGAGGCATTCGTGCGCACCGAGGCGGACCGGGAGGGCACGAGTGTGGTGATCGGCCCGGTCGGCATGCCGGGCACGGTGCCCGCGTCGGAGACCAAGGGCCTGGAGTTCGACTCCGTGCTCGTCGTCGAACCGGGAAGGATCCTCGCGGAGGGTCCGCATGGCGCGGCGGAGCTGTACGTCGCACTCACCCGCGCGACCCAGCGCCTCGGCGTCGTCCACCACGATCCCCTCCCGAACGCACTCACCGGCCTTGCCGAGGCTCCGGAACCTCTCCTGGTCCGGTGATGTTCCGGAGGCCACCGACCTAGCGCTGGGTGCTGCCCGCGTCCACCGGCAGGGTGACGGCGGTGATGTAGCGGGCTTCGTCGGAGGCCAGGAACAGGGTGGCGTTGGCGATGTCGACGGGGTCGACCCACGGGATGGGCAGCATGTTCATCGACGTGGCGGCCTCGGCGAACTCCTCGCGGGTCGGATTCTCCCGGTCCGGCCGAAAGACCTTGCGCACCATGTCGTTCTGGATCATCGGCGTGTCCACGTTGGTCGGGTGCACGGTGTTCACCCGGACATGGTGGGGCGCGAGTTCCTTCGCCAGCGAACGCATCAAACCGACGACACCGTGTTTGGCCGCGACATAGTGGGAGACGCCGACCAGCCCGCGCAAGCCGGCGATGGAACTGGTCAGGATCATCGCTCCCCCGTCACGGGCGATGAGGTGGGGTGTGGCGGCCTTGCAGGTCTGCCACACACCGGTGAGGTTGACGTCGATCATGGTCTGCCACTGCTGCTCGGTCAGCTCGAGGGCGAACGCGCTCGAACTGATTCCGGCTGTGGCGCAGACGATGTCGAGCCCGCCCAGCTCACCGACCCCGGCGTCGACAGCGGCCCGCAACGCCGACCCGTCGCGCACGTCCACGACCGTGGCGACGATCCGCGCACCCGTCGCCTCGACGGCACGAACGGTCTCGTCGAGATCGTCACGGCTCGCCGGTGGCGTCACCACGGTGTCGACCGGTCCGCAGAGGTCGACCGCGATGATGTCGGCACCCTCCTCGGCCAGCCGGATCGCCTGCGCGCGCCCGATACCGCGCGCGGCGCCGGTCACGACCGCTACTTTGCCCGAAACCCGTCCCATGTCACACCTTCTGAGTCAGTCCGGCATCCACCACGAGCTGGGTTCCCGTCACATAACGGGACTCGTCGGATGCGAGGAAGAGCACGGCATTGCTGACGTCGACCGGTTCCACCCACGGAACCGGCAGCAGGGTGCGGCGGGCCAGCGCCTCGGCCGCGTCCTGCCGCGTCGGATTCGGCAGGTCCGGGCGCAGTTTCGCGTAGACCTCGTCGTTGAGAATCATCGGCGTCGCCACCGACCCCGGATGCACGGTGTTCACCCGGATGCCACGCGGGCCGAGCTCGTTGGCGAGCGTGCGCGCCAACCCGACCACGGCATGCTTGCTGGCCGAATAGTGCGCCGCCATAGCCCCGCCGACGATCCCGTTGACAGAGCTGACGATCACGATCGACCCACCGTCGGCCAGGGCCTGTGCACCCGCACGCACCGTGTGCCAAGCGCCGGTCAGGTTGATATCGATGGTCCGCTGCCAGGCCTGATCGGTGAGCTCCCACGACGGCGCGAGGTCGGTGTAGATGCCCGCGTTGGCGACGATCACGTCGAGCCTGCCGAGCTCACGCACCCCACCCGCAACGGCCGCATCGAGCACGTCCGCCTCACGCACATCGGCAGTAGCGGTGACACACCGCCGTCCCAGCGCCTCGACAGCCTGCTTGGTCGTCGCCAATTCCGTTGCGGCGGCGTCTATATCGAGGGCAATGATATCGGCGCCCTCCTCGGCGAGCCGCACGCAGTGCGCGCGACCCATACCCCTCGCCGCACCGGTGACCAGCGCGACCCTGTCCTGCATGCGATTCATCGGGCGCCCCTACCAAATCGAGTGTCCACCGGGCCGACGCTAGGTTCGTCACTCCTCCACATCCCCGCACCCTCCCGGTGAGCGGGCGACATGACGAGACTTCCCACCCACCGGGAGCGTCCCTGGTCGAGCCCAATCCCGCACCGACCCGCCGGTCACGTGCTTCTGCCGATGCCAGTAGAAATTGCCGGGCTCTCGCGGAATCGCGCGATTCCGCTGAGTTGGATACCTTCCCTGGGTGATCTATCCAAGCGGGAACTCGGCGACCCGAGTAGCGCGACTGGCGAACATCCCGCACGAAAACTGGATGCAGGACTGGCCTGTCGAGGTGTCCGATCCGGAGCGACTCGACGACTTCACCCGTCTGCTACTCGCGCACAAATCAGACTGGGAACTGAGTTACTGGCTGCTGGATCTGGTCCTCGATTCGGCCGAGAGTCATCTGGCCACCACAGCGTCGCCGGAACGAACCGAGCAGTTGATCGACACTCTGGCTGCGGTGTACGAGGCCACCCAAGCACCAGCAATCGCCGAAAGGCTCGAGTACTGGGCGGCCCTGGAGACCTCTGATCCCGATGAGATGTTCCGCGTGAGCCCGCTGGTTCGGGAAGCTCGTCGACGGGTGGTCACGCGATGACCCGACCCGACCCGAACGAATCCGACCTCGACGAGGCCCGCAGACTGTATCCCGTCGGCGATCATGTGGCCGGGGTTGTCACGCTGATCCCGCGCCCCGGTGCCATCGGGTTGTTTGTCGATTTGGACAGGCCGCCAACAGGATTCGTCGACGTCCTCAACCTTCCGGAAGCCGTCGATCGCTGGCCGACCGTCGGGACTGCCACCGAATTCGAGGTCCTCCAGCACAGGCACCGACAAGTCAGGCTGGCCGCTCGACGCCACTTTCCGGTCGAGCACAGCGACCTGGACCATGAGTGAGCAAGAATGGCTTGCGGTGAAGCGCCGCCATCCTCTGGATTCGGAAGTAACCGCCGACATCACTGATGTCATTTCATCGAACCGGGAATGCATAGTCGTATTCGACGGTGTGTGGTCCGCACTGCCGTGGACAGGCATGCCTCCCATAGTTGGAACCAGTGCCCGATTCATTGTCGACCGACATCTCGATGAGTCCCACCGGGTCCTGCTTCGCACCGCCTGACCAGCCGGGTGACGGCGCTGACAACGGGTGAGCCCTGTCGGAGCAACGTAGGCGCCGGCGTCCCATCGCGCGTCCAAACGGGCCACTCAAGTCGAGTATCGGGTGAGCGATCCGGCGCCGCGGACCACACGCGACGGCGGATATCGGTTTGCGGTGCAGCGGAGTGGACCGGCAATATCTCCCCTGTGGCAGTTGCAGCTTCCCGCGCTCTAGCACCGGGTGTCGGCCCTCCGCAACGAATCACCCTCGAAAACCTCCTGATACGCCGGTGGCAGCCGGACGATCTGATGGCCCGCTTCCAGGCGATCACAGCGTCCTACGACCACCTCCGTCCTTGGATGGATTGGCTCGCCGAACCACCGACATTGGAGAAGCAACGCGCACGCAGTCGAATGTGCGCCGCGAGTTGGCCCACCGCCGACCACAGCTTCGATTACGGAATTTTCGACGCGGACGGCACGCTGCTCGGCGCGATCAGCCTGCACGACAGTCTCGGCCCCGCGAGCTTGGAAGTCGGCTATTGGTGCCACGTCGCACACACCGGTCGCGGAGTCGTGACTCGCAGCGTTGCCGAACTGACTCGAATCGCCCTGGAACTGCCAGGCATCGACAGTGTGGAAATCCACTGTGATGAAGCCAATCTCCGCAGTGCCGCCGTCGCCCGACGACTCGGCTATCACCTCGATCGTGTAGAGCCCCGAGCGAAGCGCGCACCGGCGGAATCGGGACGCGGAATGTACTGGGTCAAGCACCGATAATCCGCCCGGCTCGAGCACAATCCATCTCGTCACTCGACACAGACGCCGAACCCTCGCCGATCTCGAACACACGCTTCCGCCGGTTTCGTGTATTCGCCGGTTTCGCGTCGACCGGGTGGTTTGCACTACACCGATGCGAGTGCGTCAGCGGCAGCAAGACCATGAGGGGAGACGATTTGTCGGTGCCGCAGGGCACGAGATCGGCTTGTCAGGGAATCTCCCGAGCCTGCGAGACGAGCTCGTCAAAGGTCTCACCGCCCCGATTACCGACGTCGAGCGAGAAGCGGCGCAAATCCCTCCCTATCCGATACCGGCTGCCGTTCTTGCCGTCCGTGACCGTGTCCTCGAGGAACTCGTCCGCCGTCTGCCGAGGGCAGGAGATGGGCCGCCGACGGTTACTCGCGTGCAGCTCGGTAGGCCGCTGTTCCGCATCGACCCACGAGCAGCGGCGCACCACCGGCCAGGGTGGCGACGGCAGCGAACCCACCCAGTCGTCAGTATCGGCGAGACCGCGGTTGGCGGGTAGACCCGCTACGGCTCAGTGCATCCTGATCGTGGTCTGCTTCGCGCGACATCGAAGTCGAGCCGGTGGTCGGCGACTGTCAAACTGGCCGAATGAACCCTGACAGACGGGCGCGGGCACTGTCGTCGTTGCGTGGATCAGCGGTCGGAGACGCGTTCGGGGCATGTTTCGACGACGCGATCAATCACGGCGCCTTGCGGTCGCGAACCCTGCTACCGGGACCGTGGCTATGGACCGACGACACACAGATGGCGTGCTCGATTTTCGCTGTGCTCAACGCCCACGGTCGAATTGATCAGGAGGTGCTGGCGCGTTCTTTCGCCGAGCACTACGACATCTATCGCCGATACGGGCCCGGGACGAGCCGGATCCTGCGACTCATGCGCCAAAAGGGTTATCACTGGGGCGAACTCGCTCGACAGGCACGTGGTGGGCGCGGATCCTGGGGCAACGGCGCCGCTATGCGCGTGGCACCCCTGGGTGCATGGTTCGCTGACGATCTGGACCGAGTCGTCGAAGAGGCGACAGCATCGGCGCAAGTCACTCACACCCACTCTGACGCCGTAGCCGGCGCGGTCGCGGTGGCTGTCGCTGCCGCTTTGTCCTCGGCGCAACCACACGTACGCGGAGTCGAGCTTCTCGACGCGGTCGCGGCCCGGACACCCCGGGGTTCGGTCCGAAGCAAGATCAACGAGGCCCGGTTCATCCGCGATTCCAGCACGGCCGCTGCGGAATTGGCGTCGGACACGAAACCTCCGCCCTCGACACCGTCCCGTTCTGCCTCTGGGTCGTGGCCAGCCACGGCCGCGATTTCGCAGACTCGTGTTGGACAGCCGCCTCGGCAGGAGGTGACAGTGACACCACCTGCGCGATCATCGGCGGGATCGTCGGTGCAGGCTTCGGTATCGACGTCGTACCACCCGACTGGCTCGCGCGCTGCGAACCGCTACCCGCATGGGCCACCGCCACCATTCCGCTTCTCTGACAGCGCGAGAGAGTGCTGCGTGATTCGGTGATCGCAGTTACCTTCGTCTACGCACGGCTGCCGGCGACATGGTGAGATAGCGAAGTGGAGAAACCGACGAACCTCGATGCCCACTTCGCCGGGTGGGGGCGTTCCAAAGGGTGGAAGCCGACGGACCCGAACCACCTCACCGAACGCGAGTACCTACTGCAGTTTGCTACTCGCCCAGGCATGTTCATCGGCTTCATCAGCGTTCGTGGTGTGACTTGCTTCCTGGACGGTTACGACTACGCCGCACGCCGATCCGGAGGTCGAGGGCTAGATGGTTTCCGCGAGTGGCTCATCACCAACCACCTTCGTCGCGAGAGCAGTCTCGCCTGGCCGAGTGTGGTCGCACAGATTGCACTGCCCGAGCGGGACCTTGGCACAGATCTCACTCCCGGGCAGGAAACCCGCATCCTCGAGAGGTTGTTCGACCTGCTCGATCAATTCCTCACCGAACGTGAGACCATCGCATGAAAATCCGCGTGCCGCAGTGCGTGCGGTCCTGACGCCCGCATATGCCGGATCGACTTCGAGAATCGCGGCATACGGGGTCTGCCTCGAACACGATCGGATACTGCTTGTTCGACATGTAGCGCACAGCGGCGAAACCAACTGGACGCTGCCCGGCGGCGGGGTCGAGCACGGCGAGGACCCCTTCGATACGGTGACCCGCGAACTCGCGGAGGAGACCGGACTCGAAGGCGTCGTCGAACGGCTGCTCGGGGTGGATTCGAGGCTCATTCCGGCACATGTCGCATACGCGGGCGTAGTGCACCAGAACATCGGGATCTACTATCTCGTCCGCGTCACCGGTGGCGGTCTCAGAGCTGAACCGAACAGGGCGACCGTCGAGCCGACCTGGAGTCCGATTTCCGAAGTGACACAGCTGCGACGATCATCGCTCGTGGATTCGGGTCTGGCCCTGGCACAGACCCTTCCGCCGACCGGCCACGTCACGCCTACTCCGGTCGGCGGCCTGATCCAGCATTGACCCTGGAACTCCGCCCCGCAGAGCTCGATACCGGGCGAGCGCCTGCAGCGGACACTTCAGGCATCGGCGGGTGAGATCAGGGTTGCGACCGCGTCCAGCACGAGACGACGGCGTTCGGTTCGTGGCACCAGGCGCACGATGTCTTCGGCCGGTTGATGCCACATGTTCGCGACAGTCAGTACCAAGGCCAGAATGTGCGTGGCCGGCTGCGTAGTGGTCACCGTCCCGCGTCGCTGGGCCTGTTCGATCGCCTCAACCTTCGCGCGCATCGACTCGGCCACCGAGGCACGCTGGGCGGACTCGCCTCGCAGCAGGTGGTACCACATCAGGAACCGCATCACCTCGGGGTTCGCCAGGCCGGCATCGTAGAGCTGCGCCGCGTATTCCGGCAGCCGGTCGGCGTCGAACGGCACCGTCGCCACGGTGGTGTCCACGATCATGTCGAAGACCGCGTCGAACAGTTCGTCTTTGCCCTTGTAGAACGAATACACCAGGCCCGCACTGACTCCCGCGCGCTTGGCGAGTCGATCGATCCGCGCTCCGCCCAAGCCGAACTCGGCGAACTCGGCCAGCGCGGCATCGAACAGCAACTGCCGTTTCGCTTCGGGGTCCCTGGTGCGCACCTCCCCAACATAGTTATTGAACGTTCATTTGACAACGAGACCACCTCACCGCACAGTTGCTAATGAACATTCATTCAACAACGAAGGCGTAATCCGCATGACGCACTGGACTCCAGCAGACATCCCCGACCAGACCGGTCGTACCGCCCTGATCACCGGCGCCAACAGCGGAATCGGATTGGAGACTGCCCGTGAACTGGCCGCGCGCGGCGCACGAGTCATCCTGGCCGGACGCGATCAGAGCAAGCTCGACGAAGCGGTCGAGGCTGTGCACGCCGCGGCACCCCGGGCCGAGGCCACCACCCTGGTCTTGGATCTGGCCGATCTCACCTCGGTGCGCCGCGCAGCCCAGCGGATCGCGGCGACCGAAACCGTCGACATACTGTTCAACAACGCCGGGGTGATGAATCTGCCCACTCGCCTGACCACCCGCGATGGCTTCGAGATGACAATGGGGACAAACCATCTCGGCCACTTCGCCCTCGATGCCCTACTCTGGCCCGCTGTCCGCCGCTCGACGGCGGCTCGCGTCGTCACCGTCAGTGCGATTGCCGCCCGCTGGCCACTCGGCAAGCTCGAGGACCTGATGAGCGACAACAACTACAGCGGCATGGTCGCCTACGCGAAGTCCAAGCGCGCCAACATCGTCTACACCCTCGAACTCGCCCGCCGCACCGCCCACGCACCGATCGAAGCCATCGTCGTCCACCCCGGCTCGGCGATGACCAGCCTCCAACGACACGGCACAGGAGCGCTGACGCGCCTTCTCACTCCCCTCGCAGCCCGCATGCTGATGGGTTCGCCCGCCGGCGCCGCATGGCCTTCGCTGTACGCCGCCACCAGCCCTGACATCACCAGCGGCCAATTCATCGGCCCGACCGGACGCGACCAGACCTCCGGCACGCCGAGACCCGCGAAACTCCCGAAAGGCGCAGCTGACAGAGACTTGGGCGCACGATTGTGGGCTGACAGTGAACGACTCACCGGCGTGCCCTTTCAACCCTGATGTCACTCAAACGAGCTGGGCGACAGGAAACTCATCCGAGCCGCCAGCTGCACCCAATGTGTCCCGCTCAATTCCGTCTCGCCGATCCGGTCCCGCAACGCCACCGATCAGCTCGAAGAATCCGTATGAAAGCCGACACGCTTGAACGCACTCGACCGACCAAGAGAGTGTCCCGTGTTGATGTCGAGACCGCACACGAAATCTGTTGCCGCTCAGTGCTCGGGTGCCCAAACTGTCCGCGTGGCCTTCATGAACGACGATTCCGAGATCGAGTACGTGGTTTCAGCTGAGCTGCGGTTGGCCGACCGCAGGATTCGAAACTCCAGAGCCGATTCCGCTGCGCTACTGGACGCGGACTTTCGCGAGTTCGGCGCATCCGGCAGGGTGTGGGACCGAGAGTCGATTCTCGACATGATGAGTGACGACATTTCCTCAGCGCCCACGATCGACCACGTCACAGCCGCACGCCTGGCGCCGACCGTGATTCACGTGACCTACCGGACACGTAGCCAGGAACGCACGGCTGTTCGCAGCTCGATCTGGCTGCTTCGCGACGGCAGCTGGAGCCTCTACTTCCACCAGGGAACTGCGCAACATGAGACAGCGACACAGGATGACAAATAGCCGGTGAGGTACGCACGAGGAACCAGACCACCAGACCTCGGCAAAAGTACCCTCGTCACAGTTCGGACCAAGCGACCCCGGACCATGGTGATGCTCGTCCGGCAATCAACTGGAGATGGAAGTCGGGACCTTCGTGTGTCCGACCCTCCTCGGGATCGGTGAGTTGGCTGACGGTGCAGATGTAGTCGCCGTTGGGGAGTTCGATGCCGGACCCGTATATGTCCTTGTCGTCGTCTACGGCGGAGTCCGCGTACTGGGCAGCCATGGTGACCGTCTCCAGATTGACCACGATCAGCTCACCACGCGTCACGGTGATGGGGCCGGTGATCTGCCTGATGACCGGCAGCCGCGGATCCACCGGAGAATCCGAAAGGTCGATCCGCCACTGCTCCTCGCCGCCGGTTCCCCAGAACAGCATCGTCCGCTTCCGTATCTCGGATTCGAAGCGCCCGAACAACATCTCCAAGGTCCAGTTTTCACCCACGAACGACGTGTACGCGTGGGGGTCGACAAGGCCGAGGAATCCCGAGTCATCGGTCATCTCGTCGATCCGATGCTGAAGCCGTGCCACGCGGTTGTCCTCCCCGGATTGATCACCGAACCCTACCGCCACGATGTTCGGTCGAAACACGGAACTGGGCAGGCATTCTCGCGCGTTCTCTTGCGGTGCTCACGCGACGTGAAGTCGTTGCATGGTCATCTGGCCGCGATGAGGCGACCGGCCTGGTCAGAAGTCAGGCCTCCAGCACCAGGAACAAAAAGGCCAGGAATCTCGGGTCCTCGCGGTCCTGGAAGAACTCCGGGAACCGCTCCGCCGCTTCCGGGGCAGGTGCCGGTTCCTCGACGCGAGTGACACGGAATCCGCTGTCGAAGAATGTCTGGAACATCGTCGACAAGGACCGATCCCAAAACGTGAGGTCTGCGGCCTGCCCGGCCATATCGGTCACCTTGCGTCGGCGCGTGGCGAAGTAGTTTGTGGTCTCCCCGGCCTGTCGTTGCGTGAACCATATGACCAGTGGGTGCTCCACCGAGAGGATCAGGCGGCCTCCTGGCTTGAGCACGCGGTGCATCTCCGCCAGCGGGGAGCGCCAATCTTGGAGGTAGTGCAGCGCGAGAGAGCAGACAACGTCGTCGAATGTGTTGTCGCCGAAGGGAAGAGGGGCAGCCAGGTCCCCGACGTGCAGCTCGGCGGCGCCCCCAACTCGGTCTGCGGCGATGTCGATCATGGCCTGGCTGCCGTCGATTCCGACCGCAGTCGCTCCGCCTTCGATGAGGTCGACGAGGGTGGGACCCGAGCCGCACCCGGCGTCCAGCACATGCTTACCCGTCACTTCGCCGAGCAGTTTCCGGATCGCAGGCCGGTTGTAGTACTCGTTGAGGAGGCTCGTCGCGTTCTCTTCGGCATAGGCCTTCGCGATCGGGTCGTACGCGGCCGCGCCGCCGGAATCTGTTCGCTGCGTTGTTGTCCCCACCTGCCCGACGCTAACACGACAGTCACGGATGCGTCCGAACGCGATTTCGAAATGCAGTTCGGTCGGTCATGGTCCTACGATTTCAACCACGGCCATGGCATATGAACATCCGTTGGCATAGGTGCTGGGTTTGAAAGGGGTCGCGCTCCTGCGTGCATTCGCGGGGCGCACGGCCGGGAGTTCGTCGACGCGGTGCGGTACGGGAAGAGTTCGCGACCGGGGAAGTCGACATGGCGGTATGCTCCCTGGCCCTCTCTCATGTGCCGGAGCTGGCACCAGTCTTCGAGGAATTCGCTCGTGTGCTGCGACCCGGTGGCCACCTGGTGATCGCGGATGTCCATCCCGAACAGGTCGCGGGTAGCCGGGTTCCCACAGTTCGTCTTCCGGACGGAGCGGCCGGGCGGGTGCGGTCGTACCACCATCGCACCGGCGATTGCGTGCGAGCCGCCGTGGCTGCGGGGTTTGCCGTCCGGGCGCCGACGGCCCACCGAGTCAGGGTCGTTCCGTTGCGTCCGTGACCTCATGACGGTCGACTCCGCCGGAGAATCCCGCGTCTCCCGGTGAGCGGGCGGGGCGGCGTGGCCTCCCGACCACCGGGAACCGGGGCTGCCAGGACGCCACGGGACTGGGACGGTCGTGGCGACGTGTTCGCGAGCGTAGGAGGACATCGGTGACGAGGGCGAGTGTCGGCGTGGCGCTTGGTGCGCGGGTGGTGACGCTGCGGGTTGCGGCGGTGGTCGAGGAGACTGCTGAGGCGCGTTCGTTCGTGTTCGAGGTTCCTGAGGATGTGAAGGAGCGGTTCGGGTATCGGCCCGGTCAGTTCCTCACGCTGCGGATACCCGGGGAGCGGCCGGTGGCGCGGTGTTATTCGCTGGCGAGTTCGCCGTTCACGGGGGAACCGCTCAAGGTGACGGTCAAGCGCACCGAGGGTGGGTATGGCTCGAACTGGTTGTGCGACAACGTATCCGTAGGCGACAGCATCGACGTGTTGCCGCCGACCGGCACCTTCACGCCCGCGTCTCTCGACGAGGATCTGCTGCTGTGGGCAGGGGGCAGTGGGATCACGCCGGTGTTGTCGATCCTGGTCTCGGCGCTGGTCGGCGGGCGGGGCAAGGTGGTGTTGTTCTACGCCAACCGTGATCGGGAGTCGGTGATCTTCGATCGGGCGCTTGCCGAACTCGTGCGGCGATACCCGGAGCGGCTCACGGTGACCCATTGGCTGCAGTCCGAACGCGGTCTGCCGGATGCCGGTTCGCTGGCCGATTTCGCCGCGCCGTATGCCGATTACCACTCGTACCTGTGCGGCCCGGCCCCGTTCATGGCCGCGGTGACCGAGGCGCTGGCCGATCGTCCACGAGAGCGGGTGACCAGCGAGGTATTCGTCTCCCTGTCGGGTGATCCGTTTGCCGAGCCGGTACCCGTCGCCTCCGACGACACAGCCGCCGACGTGGACGTGGAGCTCGACGGCACCGTCCACGCGCTGCGTTGGCCCCGCGAACGGACGCTCGTCGACGTGATGCTGGCGCGCGGGCTCGATGTCCCGTACTCGTGCCGGGAAGGTGAATGCGGTTCGTGCGCCTGCACGGTGCTCGACGGCGAGGTCGAGATGGGCAGGACCGGCGTGCTGGACGACGACGACATCGCCGCCGGCTACATCCTCGCTTGTCAGGCGCGCCCACGCACCGGCACTGTCCGCATCCGCTTCTGATCCGGGAGGTGCGCTGTGGCTGTTGATACCGCGCGGGAATCGGTCGGGTTCGGGTCCGAGCGTGGGCCGGTGCTCGTGTCGCTGATGCTCGCGACGGGGCTCGTCGCCCTCGATTCGACGATCCTGGCCACCGCGGTGCTCGCCATCACCGACAGCCTCGGCGATTTCGTGCTGTTCCCGTGGTTGTTCTCCAGTTACCTACTCGCCCAGGCCGTCACGGTTCCTGTCTACGGCGCGCTGGCCGATACGTTCGGCCGGAAACCGGTGATGCTGTTCGGGATCGCGGTCTTCGCGCTCGGTTCGCTGCTGTGCGGGCTGGCGAGCAGCATGCTCGCGCTGATCGTGTTCCGCGCGGTGCAGGGGCTCGGTGCGGGCGCGATCCAGCCGACGACCATGGTGATCGCGAGCGATCTCTACACCCTGGCCGAACGTGCCACCATCCAGGGCTATCTCGCCGGGGTGTGGGCGGTGGCGTCGGTGACCGGTCCGCTGCTCGGCGGCGTCTTCGCCGACTATCTCGGCTGGCGCTGGATCTTCCTGATCAACCTGCCGCTGGCCGTGCTCGCCGCGTGGATGCTGGTGCGCGGCTTCCACGAAACGGTGCCTCGGCGGCAGTCCCGCATCGACTATGCCGGGGCGTTCCTGCTCACCGCCGGTGCGAGTGCCCTGATCCTCGGTCTGCTCGAAGGTGGTCGTGCCTGGGCGTGGGATTCGCCGACGGGGATCGGCGTGTTCACCGGAGCCGCACTGCTGCTGGCGGTCTTCGTCGTGGTCGAAACCCTTGCGGCACAGCCGATTCTGCCGTTGTGGATCTTCACCCGGCCGGTGGTGCTGGCGAGCACGGTGGCGGCGATGCTCGGTGGTGCACTGCTGTTCGGGTTCACCACCTATGTGCCGATGTTCAACCAAGGGGTACTGGGGACCGGCGCGCTGGTTGCCGGGCTCGTCACCGGTGCGCTCACGCTGGGCTGGCCGCTGTCGGCCGCGCAGGCGGGAAAGGTGTACCTGCGCTTCGGTTTCCGAGCCTGTGCGGTGTCGGGTGCTGGTGTCGCGACGATCGGGGCCGCATCGACCCTGCTCATCGATGAACACTCGGCGCTGTGGCAGGTGGCGGCATCCTGTTTCGTCGTCGGTGCGGGGATGGGGCTGGTGGCCACCCCAACGCTCATCGCGGCACAGACCGGCGCAGCCTGGTCGGAGCGGGGTGTGGTCACCTCGGCCGCACTGTTCGCCCGCTCGCTCGGGAGCGCTGTGGGTGTGGCCGTGTTCGGCGCCATCGTCAACGCTCGGATCGCGGGGTCCCCCGCTCCGGAAAAGCTCGCCGGGGCAATACATCTCGTGTTCGTCGCCATCGCCGCGATGACGGTGGTCATGGTCGTGGCCTGCGCATTCATGCCGCGCCGGGCCGACACCACCCAGCTGTGAGCACAGCTTTCCCAGGATCGGGAAGACCACCGAATTTCTTTCCGGCCAGCGGGAAGCGGACCGTTCGACTGCTCGCCTGCCGAGGAGCATGGGATGCATGATCACGACGACAAGGACGGAGGCAGCATGCTGAGCCCTACCGTGCGCAGTGAGCTCGCGGAAGAATTGGCCCGCGCCGAACAGGATCGGGTGGCCGTGCCGCCGCTGGTCGACCGGTACCCCGGCATCGACGTGGTCGACGCCTACGAGATCCAGTTGCTCAACATCCAGCGCAGACT